>JAFGKD010000053.1 GCA_016928775.1 Candidatus Zhuqueibacterota bacterium
ACGGATGTGCACGGATCAGATTCGTTCGTGAACGAATTGCAGCAAAAATAAGGATATCATCCGTCTTTATCCGTTAAATCCGTTCGGATCCGTGTTCCATTGTTCATTTTAGGATAAGGATTGTCCGGGCTAAAGAAATGGCATGAATAATTCGAATAACATCAACACTATCCAGGCTGAGCATATAAAATTTGAGGACGATTCGTTGTTTGTCGATTTATCGGACGGTCGGACGATCGCGGCGCCGCTGGCCTGGTATCCTCGACTCTATCATGCAACGGACAGTGAAAGAAACAACTGGCGACTCATTGGCCGAGGCGAGGGTATTCACTGGCCGGACCTGGATGAAGACATTAGCGTGGAAAATCTGTTAGCCGGCAAACCATCGGGGGAGGGACAGCGATCATTTGCCGCATGGCTCAAGGGGCGCGACAAACAGAAATAATCACACGTGCAGCGCCACCTTTTGTACCAATCGTCCCGCCGCTCCGGCGGCGGGACGCCTGGTCGGACGCTCCGCGTCCAAATAGCTCCGAATATACCGGACGCTGAGCGCCCTCCCACGCATGCCGCCGCGGAACGAGGATTTGCGCAACTTGAACCCTGTCAGGGCTTGGGAGCCCTGACAGGGTTTGTTTTACACAGGAGCGGGGGAACGAGCGCTCTAACGCCATTTCAGCCCATCGTTTATCATCGGCAACATTGTCCTCATTCGAGGTTGCCAAAAATCAACATGTGCACTCCAGCGCAAACACCGGCTCAATTTCACCGGCGTTAGTTCTTGTTTTTTTTGAGCACCGTTTTCACTTTTTTCTTGAAATTGGCACAAGGCTTGTTTATGTTTCATCAGTCACCTCACCTTTGTGAAAAGCACAGTTTATAACCAATCCTATACTCACCGCATGGAGAAGCGTCCATGAATGTACTCAAAAGTTGCTCTATCGTCCTTTTTTGTGTCTCTTGTCTCCCAGCGCAAGACCTGCTGGTGCAAAACGTGGCATTCCGCCAGGAGAATGAAACGGTTTTCATTACCTATGACCTGCAGGGCAAAGCCAACAAAAAATATCCGATCAGCCTGATTCTGTCATCCGCCTCGAATCCATCCTTTTCACATGTACCGCAGGCCGTGTCCGGTGATATTGACAAGGTAAGACCGGGAACCGACAAAGAGATTGTCTGGCAGTTCACCAAGGACTTTCCCGATGGTTTGCAGGGTGAGGATTTTGTCTTTACCCTCACCGCCGAGTACAAGAAAAGTCTTTGGCCCTATTATCTGCTGGGCGGCGGCGCAGCGCTGTTGGGGGGCGTTGCCTATCTTGCATCACAGACCGGCGACGATGCCGAGGAAACCACCGGTTCCATTGTCATCAACATACCCTGAGCCATGGAGGAGAAAATGATAAAGTGTATAAAAATTGTTCTTTTTGCCGCGCTTTTCTCCGCCTTGCTCACCTGTGATCTGTTTGAACCGGAGCAGAAAAGTGGCGCAATTGCTATAAATTTTGACTCACAGCAACAGCTTGCTAAAGGTACACAATCAGAAGATACGTTGGCCACCGTACAATGTGTGTTCTCAAAGGGCGGCACAACCATTCAAGATCAGAGCTACCGGAAAAGCAGCAGCCCCCTCAAAATAGAGTTTAAAAGCCTGGAACCGGCAAAAGATTATGCCATTTTATTGTATGGCAAAAACAGCGAAAATGAGATGACCGAGCGTTCCTACAAAAGTGATATTCAGGTTATCGCGGGTCAGGTTACTTTTATTGATATGTCCTGGGACGACTTTCGCACCACCCTGCAAACCCCGGCTAACGGCGCAACCATCACCTCATTTCCCATTGCGTTTTCATGGACAAGTGTCGCCAGCGTCCAAACGTACGAGCTGCGAGCTTCAATAAACAGCAACTTTTCATCAACAGTTTTATCACAACAAATCACTGACTCGACAAGTCTCTCCGTCTCACAAACGTGGGAGGACGGCGCCTACTACTGGCAGGTGCGCTGTCAAGATAACAAGAACAACTGGGGCGCATGGTCATCTATTTTCAGTTTTACCGTTAACACCCAGGGTCCGGAAGCGCCGACGCTGATCTCGCCGGCAGACAACGCCGTGCTGACGTCGAATACGCCTGACTTTGACTGGAGCGACGTTTCGGGCGCGGCGGCCTATGAACTGGTTGTCGATAACGACAACAGCTTTACCAGTGCTGAAATCAGTCAGACCGATCTAACGGCATCAAATTACACCGCCGTGACGCAAATTGCGGACGGGACTTATTACTGGCGCGTGCGTGCGCGGCGACAGTCAAGGCAACTGGGGCGGCTGGTCGAATACTTTTAGCTTTAGCATTGACACCCAGGGCCCGGCAGCGCCGACGCTGCTGTCGCCGGCAAACAACGCCGTGATCTCAGCGAATATGCCTGCGTTTGGCTGGAGCGATGTGTCTGATGCGGCGGCTTATGAACTGGTTGTTGATACTAACAACAGCTTTACCGATCCGATCATCAGCAAAACCGATTTGACCGTATCACATTTCACGGCTGCGACTCAACTCGCGGACGGAGTTTATGTCTGGCGGGTGCGGGCGCGCGACAACTGGAACAACTAGGGCGCGTGGTCGACTGTTTTCAGCTTTACTGTTGACACCCAAGGCCCGCCGGCGCCGACGCTGATCTCGCCGGAGAACAACGCCGTGCTGACGACAAATACACCCGCTTTTGACTGGAGTGATGTATCGGACGCAGCTTCCTACGAACTGTCGGTTGATAATGACAACAGTTTTGCAAATCCGGACATTAACCAAACCGCCCTGACCGCCTCAAATTACACCGCCGTGACGCAACTTGCGGACGGGAGTTATTACTGGCGCGTGCGTGCGCGCGACAGTCAAGGCAACTGGGGCGCCTGGTCAAATACCTTCAGTTTTGCCATAGACACCCAAGGCCCGGAAGCGCCAACGCTAATATCTCCGGAAAACAATTCCACAGTTTCAGACAACATACCGACTTTTGATTGGGGTGAAGTTTCAGAGCCTTCAACCTATGAACTAATGGTTGGTGAGGAAAACAGTTTTGCTACACCAGAAATCCACCAGACAGGATTAACTGCAACTACTTATACTCCAGCGACAGAATTGTCTGAAACGACGTACTATTGGCGAGTGCGCGCACAAGATAATAATGGCAATTGGGGAAATTGGTCAACCATTTTTAGTTTTACAATCGAAATACAAGATACCTCAAGTTTTTGCGAAGAGTTTGGTACAGTAACCGATATAGATGGTGATGTATACCAAACCGTCAAAATAGGCGAGCAGTGGTGGATGATGGAAAATTTAAAAGTGACGCGCTACGGCAATGGCGACCCCATAGAACATGTGACCGGCAACAGCCAGTGGGTGAACTTGACCACCGGCGCCTGGTGCGCCTATGACAACGACCCTGTGAACGCCGATACCTACGGTCTGCTGTACAACTGGTATGCTGTGAACGACAGCCGCACCATTGCGCCGGAGGGCTGGCACGTGCCCACGGATGAAGAGTGGAAACAACTGGAAATGGCGCTGGGCATGAGCCGCGACGACGCGGATGACACCGGCTGGCGTGGCACCGACGAAGGCGGCAAAATGAAGGCAACCGGTACGCTCGAGGCCGGCACCGGCTTATGGTATGCTCCCAACACCGGCGCCACCAACGAAAGCTGCTTCTCCGCGTTGCCTGGCGGGTACCGTACCGCCAATGGTACCTTTAACAATCTCGGCTACGACGCGAACTTTTGGTCCTCTACGGAGAGCAGTAGTTCTGACGCATGGTACCGGAACCTCATCTACACCAATTCCACCGTCAACCGCTACAACTACAATAAGGAACGGGTTTTCAGTTCGGTGCGTCAGGGATTAGGCTATTTGGCTTTTTGTCTATTTTACTGTACCCCGCGAAGCGGGGTCGAAAATTATTTTAAATTTTATGCACTCAATCCTTTGCAGAGATCGTGTGCAGGGAGGGTTGCCGCCATGGCGCTATACGATGAATTGCCCGTCTATAAAGCAAGTTACGATTTATTGCTGGAGATTTTCAAATTTACCAAAAACTTTGCCAGAGAATACAAATACACCATTGGCGAGAGCCTGAAAAAAGAGACGCTGGAGTTGATCACGCTCATCTATCGCGCCAACAGTAAACAGGAAAAATGGCAGACGCTGCAAACCGCGCGGGAGCACATTGAGGTCGTCCGGCTGTTTGTGCGCTTGTTAAAAGACCTGCGCCAGATCAGCCTGGAAAAATTTGTGCAGGTTAATAAAAATATCGAAAACGTGTCAAAGCAATTGACCGGTTGGCAGAAGACAGTTAAAAGTGGTTAAAGTTGAAAGTTATAAAGTTGAAAGTAATGGATGAAGATTAACAGGTTTGAAGAGATTATTGCGTGGCAGAAGGCCAAAGTTCTAACAGTTAAAATATATTCATTGTTTGGCAATAGCAAGGATTACGGTTTTAAGGATCAGATCCTGAGAGCGTCTGTTTCGGTTATGAATAATATCGCCGAGGGTTTTGAAAGAAGAACAAACAATGAATTCAAGCATTTTTTGTATGTTGCCAAGGGATCATGCGGTGAGGTCAGGTCAATGCTTCTGCTCGCAAAAGAGCTGGGCAAAATCGAACAGAGGCAGGCTGATCAGTTATGTTCCCAGTCGGAAGAAATTTCAAAAATACTATCAGGCTTTATCAAAACTTTATGAACTTTCTAACTTTCAACTCAATCAGACTGTTTCGCCGGAATTGCCCGTGGCCACGGCCCGGGCAAGCGAGCGCCCATAAATCCGGCAGCCTCCTTGCGCACATGTGCGAGGTATCCTTTTCACATCGCCTGAAAACGGCGATATGAGCACTTTAGCGGCTGCACTCATGTCCGCGTTGCCTGGCGGGTGGCGTAACAACAATAATGGTAATTTCAACAATCTCGGCAACAACGCGAACTTTTGGTCCTCTACGGAGAACAATAGTAACAACGCATGGAAAATGACAGCTATAGCTGCCGCGTCGGCAAGGGCACACATTACGGCATCCGCCGCATGGATCATTTCATTCGCTCCTGCTCGCGCAATTACAGCAGGGATTGTTACATTCTGAAACTCGACATCAAAGGCTACTTTATGGCCATGAACCGCAAACTGCTCTATGACATGGTGAAAACCGTCTTGCTGCAAAACAGTCGTAGCATAACGTTTGATCTGGCATTGATTCTTTATCTGGTGCACAAGACAATTTTTAATGATCCGACGACAAACTGCATCATCAAAGGCAGCCGGTTGGACTGGATCGGGTTGCCGAACACCAAGAGCCTGTTTTCCGCCCAACCCGATTGCGGCTTGCCCATCGGCAATTTAACCTCGCAGTTGTTCGGCAACATTTATTTGAACGAATTCGATCATTTTGTCAAGCGCGAGTTACGCATCCGCTATTACGGCCGATATGTTGATGATTTCATTCTCATTCATAACAGTAAAGAGTATTTGAAATCGTTAATAACGCCCATAAAAAACTACCTTTTGCAGCAGTTGCGCCTGGAACTACATCCCAACAAAATCTATCTGCAACATTATACAAAGGGCGTAAAATATCTAGGCGCGGTGATCAAACCACACCGCATCTACATTGCCAACCGCACCAAAGGCAATTTTTACGAAGCACTTCAAAAGCAAAATCAGATTGTGCGCGATCACAAACCGAGTCGGGAAGAATTGAAGACTTTTCAAAGCAGCATGAATTCTTATCTTGGCATTTTGAAGCACTATAAAACCTGGAAGATCAAACGGACCATTTTCAAGCATCTCTCGGGCTGGTGGTGGAATTATGTTTACGTGAGCGGCGGAATTGCAAAGTTTGTGTTAAAGCGGTAGCGCTAATTGTTCTGATCACAACGCCGGGCGCGTTTGTGACGAATAAATTTGACCCAACATGGAGAATATTAATGAAACAACGATATGATCATCAATTGAAAACAACTCTAATACGCGACAGAATTGCTGCGAAAATCTGCCATTTGATCTTGCTGTGTGTTCTGTTTGCAGTATCGGCCCTGGCAGCCGAGCAAATCAAATCCACCGCGCAAAGCCGGCCCGGCCCCATCGTCTGGCCGCCAGTTGTAGAAATTATGGCTAAACCGGTAAGCGGCTTTGTGCTCAGCGGCCTCACGGCCGATACGCTGCGCTGTGAGCAGGTGATGTGGCGCCATCCGCAAAGTGGAGAACTATTGGGCACCGTGGCTACCGATCCTGGCACGAAACAGTTCACCTTTGAACTTCCGAATGGACACACCGTTGAACTCACCTGCCAGTTGCCGGGCTATACGGCGCGACAGTACGCCTTAACCGCGGGTACAACGCCGCTGCAGCAGAACATTCTCGTCTTTCCCACCGAGGTGACCGTCGAAAAAGAGATGATCGCCGAGGACATGGTGTCGGTGTTCAACGATCCGGTCAAACTGTCGGATACCGACTGGGAGATCACTATTGATATCAAAAAATACTTGAGCGACAGTCTGGCGTTTTTTGTCACCGGCTATTACCGCTACAATGTGTCGTCGAGTCTGCCTGTTTTGCAGGGGTTGATCGATGAGCATCCACAGCAACTGGGCTACCTGCGCATCACCGAGCAGGACCTGCGCTCGTCGCTGGTGATCGACAACTTGATCAGCGCCATTTACAGCAACTCGCACCAGCTCTTTGGTCAACTGGAGCAGGACTCGACACTGAAAATCCTGCACATCGACATTGTCGGTTACGCCGACGATCGAACCATTAACGCCGTATACGTGGAGGAGAGTATCCGGCACAACAATCCCGATGATTTTTTTCCGGTGAACGAGATCGCTATTCAGCAGGGCGAGACGATAAACAACACCAAACTGTCGCAACTGCGCGCCTGGTACACGATGAACGATTTGCAGGCGCTGTTCAGCCAATCGGATCCATATAAAGAATTGGTGAAAATGAATAAAATCGATTATCGGCTTTACGGCGCAGGTGTGTCAGAACTTGAAAACAAGAGTGGCTTGACTGAGGCTGAGTTGAACAAAAAATACGCCGAAGCGCGGCGAGCGACGATTACATTGCGCGGGGAGCATGTAACCCAATAATCTCAATCGAACGGCTCCCATAACCACAGGAATCATCTATCGTGACAGCGCAACGACATATCGCGGTTAAGGGATACCATATCGCTATGAAGAAACGATTTGTCGCGCGAAAGGGATAGTATATCGCGAATGAGGGGTGATATATTGTCATGAAGGAATGGTATATCGTTTGAAAAAATGACAAATCACCGTTAAGGCATGTTATTTCGTCAGTCAGCAACGGCTCATGCACGCGGAAAAGTCATGCATCACCGCCACCACAGGAACTATCCCGCCGCAAGACATGCATCGCACCCATTGATGCGATGCATGCCGAAACTGCGGAAAAAGTTAACTCATTCCCGCGCAGCAGGTGGTTGAAGATTGGAAAATTTTTATCAATCCTCCTCTGTTATCAAACAATCTCGTTCCCTCGCTCCGGCGGGGGAACGCATGCAGGGACGCTCTGCGTCCAATGAGTTCCGAATATACCGGACGTTGAGCGCATTCCGCCGCAGGAGCGGCGGAACGAGGAATATTTGAGCACATGCGGCAAAATAAATTTATGACAAAAAACATTGGACACGGATTGAACGGATGAAACGGATTTGCACGGATTAGATTCATTCGTGAACAAATTACAGCAAAAACAAGAAACTCATCCGTTTTATCCGTTGCATCCGTTCGAATCCGTGTTCCATTGTGCATTTTGGGCCATGTATTTCCAGATCAACGAAATGACATTTTCGACAGGCCAAACAAGATTATTCGTGCGGGCAAAAAACGCTTATCGTGCCAGCACCATCCGCAATGATTTCATCTCCCCTCCAACCTTCACCCGCGCCAGATAAGTCCCGCTTGCCGCTGCTTGGCCGCTTTTATCCATACCATCCCACTGCACCGAATGCTGTCCGGCACCCATCGGCTGGTTCATCAACGTTTTGATCAATTGACCCGAGGCATTAAAAATATCAACGGAAACAATATTCGATGACGACAGGTCAAACCGAATCGTC
The DNA here is from genome assembly GCA_016928775.1 of Candidatus Zhuqueibacterota bacterium. Classification (GTDB taxonomy): domain Bacteria; phylum Zhuqueibacterota; class Zhuqueibacteria; order Residuimicrobiales; family Krinioviventaceae; genus Kriniovivens. The sequence continues at coordinate 8,131 of JAFGKD010000053.1, forward strand.
GTAGCGGGATTAAAGGGATTGGGATAATTGGGTAAAAGCAAAAAAGTGTTCGGAGCAGAGTGATCAGCACCGTCGGCTGCATTTGTCGTCACCGATTCGAGAATCGTGATCTTTTGCGTGCCGTTGCCAATGACATCCGAAATCCAGACCACAGAATCCATCGCCACATCGAATTTCTGCACATAACCGTCGCCGCCCCATTCTTTCATATAGGGAATCCAGAGACACTCTTCATGCTCATCATACAACACCTGGCCAGTGTTCGGGCCAACCTTCAGGGGATTGTCCGAGTCGTGCCATACCGTTCCATCCACAGCATTATAGGCATATAAAAAACCGTTCAGACCATCGCCCCAATCAATGGCGTACGCCTTGCCATCAGACGTAATATCGAGATCGCCCGGTGCGCCACCCAGTTCAATCGTATCAATAACAGCAGGTTTGTTTTGCATCTGACCGGATTGCAGATCAATAACGGCAACACGTCCGGCATGCTCCACATAATCCCCGGTGCACAGCACATGCACTCGTCCGTCCGGCGCCAGCACGACTTTTTGCGGGTTAGTTGGAACGGCGATCGTGTCAATGATCCTGTCCGCTGAAATATCAATGATCATCACTGTGCCCTGTTCATATGGCAGGCCCCAACCGGCATATCCGGTGTTGGTCACAAAAGCCAGGTTGTCGAGGATCAAAATATCTTCCGGACCTTTTCCAACCGTAATGTCCTTGATGATGCTGCCTGTGCTGAGATCGACAACCGAGACTGTATTGGCCACCCAGTTCGACACGTAAACCCTGTCCACACCGACAAACTCCATATCCCATGGATTGGCACCGGGCGTTAATACAATTGTTCGGACGATTTGATCGGTCCCGGGATTGAGCATTTTGATATCACTGGTGCCGGAATCCAGGATGTAAATCATATCATCAAACGCCAAAATTTTATTCGGCATCTGCCCGGTGGTCGCAATGTTTTGTGTGATCATTTTGCTGTTCAAATCCATTTTCGATATGGTCTCGGCTGAGGCATTGATGGTGTAGAGGGTTCTCGGAACATCAGCGAATGTAACAGTGGACAGGATAAACAGGATGAACAGGATTTTTTGAGTGGATTTCATGCGGATCTCCTTAATTGATGAATTATGCAAGTGAATCAAAAAACTTTCAGTTTTTAAAAGATTTTCAATGTGCTCCCTGCTCATAGCTTGCGCTCAAACCGATTCGCCACTCCCGCCCGGGAAGTGGCATGTCACGCAAAACCTGATATTCTGTATCCAACACATTATAAATCGCCCCCTCCAGGCCGAACTTTATTTTTCGCACGGTAATAGTGCAGCTCATCGTCCAGTCCAGTACAACATAAGACGGCATGGATTTGGTGTTCGCCTCGGTGATAAAGCGCTCACCCACATTTCGATAAAACAGGCTTGTAGACCATTTGGAAAATTCCATATCCAGTCCTGCCTTGACGGAATGCTGCGGGCGATAGGGTAGAATTTTATTATACACAGTGATATTGTCATTTTTGTTCAGCGGTTGGAGATGGGTATAGCTGCCGGTTAATGTGATATGCTCGGCTATTGTTCGCCAGGACAGCACATACTCTTCACCTGTAATTTCAACGTTTGTGTTGTAGGGGCGGAAAAATTCAAAGCTGCCGAGCCGCCAGACGATCATGTTTTCGATGGTGTTTTGAAAAGCGGATGCTTCGAGGCGCCATTCGCCCATCAGATGAAATTGTGCGCCAAGTCCCGCTTCTCGATTCAGACTTTTTTCCGGCAGCAGATCGGGTTTGCCTTGCACGCGAAAATCCTGGTAGAACAGATCGGCAAATGTTGGCATACGAAACGCGCGACCTATTGTGCTTTTCAGATAGAGTTGTTTCCCGGAACCGTAAGCCATAAAAAGACCAAGCTGCGGACTCCACTGGCGCTCTGACCGTTTGGTGGGACCGCTATGCACATCTGCTGCATCGTAACGAAGTGACGGGGAGATATGCAGTCTGAATTTTGACTGGATTATTCGATAATCCTGCTTGAATGAGAAGGCAAACACTCGGTCATCGGCTTCACCCACAGGACTGCTGTTCGGTGCAAGAGCATTACGATCTTTAAAATGCAAGGTTTTATATTCGCAGGCCAGTTTATTCGACAACCACGCGTTTGAATGATGCTGCAGTTGAGTCTGAAATTGCGTCGTTGTGAATGTGTTATAAAAATGAAATTCCGGCGTCGATCCAAATGGCACATCGGACACAGGCGGTCTGAGGTTCAAGCTTTCCGATCTGTTTTTCGCACCATTCACCTGTGCACGAACATCCCATGTGTGCCGGGAGAACAAATAATCGCCTCCCCAGATCTGTCGGCTCAATGTGGAGCGCGCGAATGGCGTGAGATAATAAATGCGTCCCGGATTGCCGCGTTCTGACGAAAAACTCTGATAATAAACGGCAAACTGGTGATGGTTTCGTGAATAACCCAGACGACTGTAAACATTATGCGACCACATGTCGGCATTGGAGCGCTGCTGTTGCGTTGCCGACTCGTCCGCCTGTACCAAAGTGAAGGGGTAAGCCCCATCAGAATGTTGTGCCTGCAATGAAACCAGCATGGAAAAATCCCGCCACTGCAGCGAAGCCGATGGTTCAATTTTGCGAAAACCGTATGAACCGCTTTTGGCACCAACGTGGAACTTCTCTTGCGAGGAAGAGCCACTAATGATATTGATAACGCCGCCAATTGCGCCGCTGCCGTATTCGGAGGAGGCGCTGCCTTTATGTATCTCGATTTTTTGAACGTTATGTGCCGGCACAGCCGAAAGGTCGACGTCGCCAGTCATGGGATCATTGAGTGCGACACCATCCAGGAGAACGAGCACCTGATTGCTGCGACTGCCGCGAATGGAGATTTTTTCTCCCTGGGCGCCTGCGTCGAGGATTTCAATGCCGGGCACATGTTTTAACACGTCACCAACGGTTGTCGCCTGGGTGCGTTCGACATCCCGCCTGGACAGCACAATCACATGGGCGGTCGGGACGGCGTCGCGCTCTGCCGTCACCTGTACGCCGTCTGTTTCAAGTACTCTGGGCTCAAGCTGAAAGAGAATCTCGGCTGGCGGCCCATCCGTCACGTGTACCTGTTTGGTGACCGGCGTATAACCCATAAAAGTAACGCTCAGCGTATAGTGACCATTTAACAGATTTTCGATTTCAAATTGCCCGGAAGCATTTGTTGCTGCACCACGTGCCGAACCTGAAACCTGCACATTGGCGCCGGCTAAAGCCTGGTTTGTTGCAGCATCAACAACGCGCCCGGTGATCTTGACCGAGGTTTGAGCCGTCACCAGGGTGGTGACTAGAACAGAGAGGCAAACGACTTTTTGAAAAAAGACGTTAATAGTAGCGCTCCTTAAAAGCATCAAAAAAAACGTGGTGCAACCATAGTTCATAACCAAAATAAATGCGCCACTGATTGACCTGGCGCGGCCAAAGGCCGCAACCAAAATGGTCCGCGGATTACACGGATGACACGGATTGCATAGCGCAGCCTTGTTGTAAAGAATTTATATCAAAATATTGCTAAAAATACAAGATGTCACGGATTATCCGGATCAATATGATTTGAAAATGATTTTTAATACGTGTAAATCCGTGCAATCCGCTGACATTTAAGCACGGATTTTTATCTTGGTATTGCTTCAAACAGTTTTATTGCCTAGTAGCACGGATTATCATCTTGATATTTCGAGTTACAAATTGACACCCGGATTTCTTTTGGGAGCGACGTCGCGGCAGGGCATAAAAAAACCCAACCGACGCGTGGTCAATTGGGGGGGAATTGTCGAAGAAAAGACAAGCTCACCTCACCCGCGAAGGCCGCTCTTGAGCATTTTTGGCAGGTCTCCTGGCTTGTCCGAATCCGGCCGCCTTCCCATTCAAATATGGTGAACAGTGGCATCAGTGGCCGAATCTTTTTAGACCGCAAACATTGCGGAATCGAACTCACAGTAGCGGGGCTGCGCCGGCTTTGCACCGACTTCCCTTTTCATCCCTGTTGGGAACCAAAAATAGCGATAAAAAATAATGAATTACTTTTAAAACTACAGGCAAAATATAGTGGTGTCCGGGTAAAAAAGCAATAGAAAATATTAAAATCTCTTATGGTAGCCCGGTATACCAGCGTGACTAATGATGGAAACAAAGGCGCAGAGCGCTATCAGCAGGATCGTCACACCGATGAGAACCAGCCATCGCCGCCAGGATTCCTGTTTGGTCACCGCAAAGGTAAAATCGACCTTCTTCCGGTTACAAAGCCACATCAGGAACAGGGAAATGAGAACAACCCAATACAACACCTGATTTAATTGGAAAGACTGACCCTTGACAAAAACAAGTTTGATGATATGGCTGAAAGCGAGATAGAAAAAGGTATACAAAAAAAACATCGTCGGTGAATACTCAGAATTGATTTTTTGTCTATTCTCCGACCATCGCCGAAAAAAAATAACCGAAAAAATGAAAAAAATGGCGGTGAGGAGATAGGCGATGCTGATCTGGAGCCTGGCAAAAGCAGCGCCGTTTTCAATGCCAATTCGCTCGGCGGCGGCAAGGAATTTATCGACCTGCATCGCTTGTATAATATTAACGACCGGCAGTGCTAAAAAAAGAAACACAAAAGCCAGCCAATTTGCCGCTTTTGATGGCGCCAAACCCTTTGGCCACTCGCGCGTGTAAATAGCGTACGCCATACCGAGTCCGCCAAAAAAGCCTAAAGAGAATTCCATAACATTCCACCAGTTGAAAGAAGCGCCGCTGATTGTCCCCATGGTTTGCAGAAAATTGCCAAAGCCAAAGCCGAATCCGGCGCCGAGAGCCGCATAACCGGCGACGCGCAAGGCTCTTCTGTAATGGTTACGATAGAGGTACCATGCCAGAGCCACGGCGGCGCCAAGACAAGCGGCCCATAGCTCTGATCGCGGAGGCGTCATCTTCCATTCAAATTGTGCAATGATGACATACCAGGCTAACAATCCGCCGGCAATCATTTCCGTGAGCAACGACGGCCAGTGCGGTTTTTGATCCTCCGTCGATTCCAAACCCAGGCCAAAGAATCCGCCGCCGATAAATCCATATAAAGCGCCGACAACACCGAGCATACTCAATCCGTAAAACACGTTGGCAAAATCAACACCGCGGCCATACCCGACAATGAGGCCATAGCTCATCATGCCACCAACGCCCCAACCGATGCCGGCCAATGCGGCCAACACCGGCAGTCGCTGTGCCCAATCCTGCCGTTTCGCCACCACAATAACTGCCAATCCCGCGATGGCACCGGCCCATGCAGCCCCATGCTCGTGACCAAAATGGCCCCGAATGGCCCAGCCAAGCCCAAGCGCCAGGGCGACAAAAACGAGTCCTGTGTTTTTTTTCATAAATACCTCTAATCGACAAAATGCCAAATAAACCCATACCGGAACCAGAGCTGGGGCATGGAGTAGCCGTACACATATTGCACATCTGCGTCAATATAATTTTCGTAAGCGATAAAAATCTCGGCGGTACGATATTTTAAAACGGCGTGAAAATAGGGATATATTGCCGGCTCGAGTTTCACGGTCGTTCGCGAGAAATCAGCGTAAAACGGTACCGGGCCCTGGCGTTCGCCGAGCACAAAAGCACCGGCGCGCAATCGCGCATTCAAGTCACCTTTAAACGCGATCAGATGATACTGGAGGAAAAATTTTGAATACAGACTCGGCCGCTGCGTCACCACCGGATCGGCATTAAAATCAGAAAACAATTTGCCCTGTAAAAGCAGGCGCCATTTGGGCATAAAATGATAATCAAGACTCGCATCAAAGGTTAATGTGGACAGGTCAGGCATATTTGTAAAAGTTGGCTTGTCATCAAGATCATATGTCGCTATTTGATTTTTGCGCTGCATGAGTGCACCTGCCGCATGGAGGAACAGATTTACAAACTGCTTTTCACCCGCCAGGCCGATTTGATTGTATCTGGAAAAAGTCAAATTGCCATTGCCATAGGCAAAGGGACCGATGGCATAGCGTGCTGTCATACTGGGATACCTCACAACTTGATTTGCCCATACGCTGACAGCAGCGGTGGAATCAATGGCGTAAAACAGTTGCGCTTCCGGCACAATCTGCGGTGCATAATCTTCATTTTTTTCCATTTTCACCGCGGCATACCAGTGTAACGTTGAATTGATTCGTCCATGCAACGAGCTGTACGCATCGGCTTGCCAATCCCGGCGTTTGCCCCAACTCGTACTTTCAGCGAATGTCGCCATCGCATGCAGACCATTTCGCCAGCGAATTTCTCTTAAAAAGAGGTTTAATTCGCTCGTTCCTCGGATCATATGTGCGTTATGTTGTTCAAAAAAAACACTCTTGTCCGCTGCACGTAGCTCCGACTCAAATTTTGTGTATTGTACTATTGTGGAGAATTTCTTTTTGTAATGAATGATGAGAGCATGGTCGATACGGCCATCCTTTTGCTTGGGATCAAGAAAGTCTTGTAAATCCCGCAGTTGATCGGGAAGAGGAATTTCAGTATCGCGTAAATTGAACAGGAGGATATATCTTGCCAACCAGTGGCTGCCGAAACGACGATTTAATTTAGCATTCACTTTGGTTCCGGAATATGCTTCGTTGGATGTCAAGCCGCCCCAGGAGCGAATGACGCCACCGGCATCGATCCAGAGTTTTTTCGACGCCTGGATGCCGAGACGCACATCCACATCATCATATTGATAATAGCCGGTGCGATAGCCAACCTGAGAGCGAATGGGATTATTTGCGATGGTGCGGGATTGAAAATGAAAAGAAGCACCAATGGGCATGTAGCCGCAGGGTTTAAAAAAAGAGTGCACGAGTCCGGCATGCCCCATACTCTCGGTGGGAATCAGATTAAAATCAGCGAGACCAGTGAAAGGATTATTCAGAACAAGTCCATCGTATTCCAGAATCATTTCACCGGCGGGAGCGCCAAACATGGAGCCGTATGCCAGTTGTCCAGCACCTCCCATATTATAGAAATAGCCCCCCGGCATCCAGTCAAAAACATCACCAAAAGAAACATAGCGGGAGCCGATAATCAGCGTGGAATCGTGATAAAAACCCCGCAGATAGATATCCGGAGCGGAGCGAAAATCGTACAGCGGCTCGTCAATGTGGACCGAATCCACCGGCGCGCGCAAAGCGGTGGAATCAACGACAGTTGAATCACTGTCTAATATAACTTTGGAGGAATCATCAACACTCTGCGACTTTAGGGCGGAGAGAAATATGAGGCAATAGAAAAAAGTACAAAGTCTAGGCATGAACATGACTCGTTTGATAGCGTTGAATTCCAATGAGGATAGCGGGAACTATGATTGTAAAAATGATTGTATTGATTAGCGAATGCGTCGCATTAAAAACGGCTCCGGCTGTAAATATCGTTAAAAGTTTCCGGAGATCATCACCGGCAATAAAGAGAGCAAAACTGAGTGTTGTGAGCACATCATACAACAGCGTGAGAAAAAATCCTGCCAGTCCGCAGACCAGTGAAAATCGCCATAGCTTTACCTGCTTTGGAAGGCCAATGAGGCCACCAAAAAATCCAATGATCATAAAGCAAAATAGCTGCGCTACAAGCAAAGGTGGTGCGGCAGCGCCCATTGGATTAAAGAGTGAAAAAATCAGCTCGCTCACAAAACCAACAAGCAAACCCCATCGTGCTCCGACGACGGCGCCGGCGATAAACACAGTGGCACTGATCATCTCAACATTGGGTATAAGCAGAAACAGGTAACCCATGGCAACGGCGAGTGCGACAAACAGGGCTGAGAGTACAATTTTTTTCATGATGGGTCAATATAGAAAACAGCAAGTGGATTGTCAAGAGAATAAGGGTGTCACAACAGGCGCGACACCCTCAGGGTACTCACCGTGTCACTATCTGTTTATCATAGTAGCGCTTTTCATGCACTTCCAGTTCCAAAGTGAAACGATGAAAAACGTCGGTGCCGGCATAATCATTGTAGACAAAATAGCTGCCTTCCATAAAAAACTTCATGTGAGCTTTTTCGGACAAGCCATAGTCAATCAGAGTCACAAGAAAAGGTGCCGATTCGACAGCGTGGATATGAATGGTTTTGGCTCGCGCCAGAACCAGCTCCACCTTCGGATGACCGGAAAAAAGTGCTATTTGTACATCGTAATTATTTTGAATCATATGCCAATATTGATCGAGAATGCTCTCCAACGCGTACGCATCGCGGTCGTAAGAGAGATAGTCGATGATATTTTTTGCATCCGAATGATAGTCTTCAACAGATATCGATAAAACCGGTCAAATTTTGTGCATGAGGGACAGAAAAAGATGCTTCATTTTTTCAGCCGATACAGAGGCAACAACCAGGCTGCCGTCATTGACTTTAAAAAATCCTTCATTTGTGTAGACTCGAAAACCCTCTTCCGGAAGTATGTCATTCTCCATTGCCGGAATAGCTGCAGTCGTCAAAACAAAATCGCCGATAATACGGTCATGGCGAAGTTTATTCAGGTACTGCATCTGCTTTTCCTGTTGTTGTTTGGTTGGTATTTCCCGGTCAACAGATTTTCGAGTCAGGTAAATATAGACAACGAGAAATAAAATATACAGCACTGCGAGCATGTACACTCGTTCTCCTTTCATAGTGAGTTTAGAGCGCCAAAAGTCAAGGTGTTATTACTTTTTTTGACATTTGTATTCACTTGTCGAAAAGGTGGCAAAGATCTTTTCAAGTAATTTAAATCGATCACACGCACCTTTGTAGAGACAATAGCCGAAAAGCATGAATAAAATAATCACTCCGGCAAATTCCACTATTTTCAACATGACGGACCTCCTCTTTCAGATAGCTCCGGCTTCACCCGGGCTGATTAATTGAGCACAAGCACGTGCATAATACTCCTGACGTTTTGTTTTAGTCGTAAATCACAGAAAAATTTTTACCTTGATGTCAATGATCCATCGACCGAAAAAACAAATCTTTTAACTGAAATAAGATGGAGGTAGCTGGACGTAAAGTCATCGACCACGGTAACGGGCGCTGGCGCACTGATATTACATGCGAGATAGACGGTCGCACATACACATCAGTCATGTCGATTTTCGCGAAGAATGGTTGAACGTTGAACATGAAGAATCCTCCATCTTTTAATAGAGCACAAAGCTATCTAAAAATGCTCAAAAGAAATGCAGCATCTGCCCTATAAACAAAAAAAAACCCGCAGCGTCTCGGGGACGCTGCGGGCTTGAATTCCAACGATATAGTTCAATTGCTACACGACGCACCCTATGGACACATTTATTCCGTAAACATTAGCCGTAAAAATTGGTTTCACCAGACTCATGTTCCGGCGATCGTTATTCCAGGATTGGTTATGTCCGAGAAAATTTATCATGTTACGATAATGATCCTTTCGTTTTTCGATTATCGGAATATAAAATTTTTTAATAAAGATGCAAGGAAATTTTGCATTTCATTACACAAATATACGAACTTGAATATTATTCAAATTGTTTTGATATATGCTCAAGGCTGAGATGTTGCTTCCTGCAGTTGCGTCACTACATAGAAACCGACAAGCAAAATTGTACCTCCAATGATGATAGCGATAATCGCGATGGCACCGACCAGCAGCAGCAAATCAGCAACAGTATAGCGCTCTTTTTGCCTCTTGAAATTGCCAAGGATAAAATCGTAGAACATTTTGCCTACATAGATGACGATGAGCATGACGCCAAGAACAACGCGCCAGAGCGACATTCTTTCCGCTTGAAAAGATAACAAAGGCCAGAGCAGCCAGAGGACGATTCCCCATTTGACAATCTCAAAAATAACGGAAAAGAGTTTTTTTACTCGATCGGTCATAAGTGGACTCAAAGTGTTGTGTAGCATGATAAACGCAATTTTAGTGCAAAAGTAACACTATTCTTCCAGCCAAAAAGCATCTTGCGTGTGCTCGATATGCGGCGGGCGCCTGGAAAAATCAACTGTAATGACATCAAATCGACAATCGACGTTCTCGATCGCGTTGTCGAGCAAGTACTTTTCTGCGGCGCATCCCAAACGTCGCTGTTTACGCTCATCTACCCAGGTGTGAGGATCTCCAAAGGTGTTCGTCCTGGTGCTCTTTACTTCAACAAAGACCAGCGTATCCTCATGGCGTGCGATAATATCGATCTCACCGTCTCTTGTACAATAATTGCGCGCCAAAATTTTATAGCCGGCTGTGTGTAAAAATCGTGCAGCGGCTGCTTCGCCCTGCTCGCCGGTGACGCGTTTAGAAAAAGTGCTCATAAACATCTTGTAGTTCTCGAGGACGAAATGAGCGTCTGTGCACAGGCGACAAACCAAAGGCGCGGATAGCCTGCATGTGACTTTTTGTCGGATATCCTTTGTGCTGCCGAAATCCATATTCGGGGTATCGGCTATGCAGCTCAAACATCAATCGGTCACGCGTCACCTTGGCCACAATCGATGCGGCGGCAATGGACAAAGATCGGCAATCCCCTTTCACAATGGCCTCAATTGGCATCGTGACATCTGGCACACCGCGACCATCGACCAGGACATAGTCCGGCTGAGGCTGACAAAAACGTATCGCCTGCTGCATGGCTTTATAGGTAGCGCGCAAAATATTGATGGCATCAATTTCCATATGATCGATGATACCGATACCATAAGATAGTGCCACTTCCTGGATGACACCAAACAGCAATTCTCGCTTTTTGGCGGTCAAACTTTTTGAATCATAGATACCGAGCGAATCCTTTTGTGTGGGTGGAAAGATAACCGCCGCTGCCACAACCGGCCCGGCCAGGGGACCGCGTCCGGCTTCATCAACGCCGGCGACGGCGCGATATCCGCGACGCCACAAGGAGGATTCGAATGTCAAAAGCGTCATCTTTAGCTTTCGGGATCGATTTATTGTTAGTCTCCGCTCCCGCCGGTGACAGCGACGAAAACAGCCGAGAGCGCCAGCACACCGGCACCATAGGGCCAATACCTGCCGAGTAACGATTTACGCTTTGGCGTCAGGGTCACATGCATGGTATCGGACACACCAGCCAGCACCTCTATCCGGGAAGAGAAAATTTCATAACCCTCGTGCGTAACTAAAATTTGATAGGATTTTTCCGGCAAATGGGCGTAAATGGCTGGTGTTCTTTGGCGCTCTATTTGATTCTTTTTCGGCTCTATAAGCATAACGGTTGCATTGTGTGGTTCGGATGTGATGAACAAACAACCGAGAGTCGAATTTCTCACAGCGTCATAAGCATCACAAAGATCAGGGGGAATTATCGTGCGATCCAGGTCCTTGCGCGGATCAAGTGTAATCGCTTGTTGAAAATGTGACCGAGCGATTTCAAAATCATCCCCTTGACGTATATGAGAAAATCCAGTATAAAGATGAGCGTAAAATCTTTCTTCTTCACTCAACATGTGGTCAATGATGGCACTTTGTAATATTTGTATGGCTTGATCAAAATTGGCCATAAAGAATGCTTCAATGCCTCTGTTCACTGTTTCGTGTGAGATATTTTGACAAAAGGCGAGGGACATCCAGCAGCAGAGAACGAGCCACATTTTTTTGAGATGCCGGTTCATGACCTATCTCATGTAAACCATTTTGCGCGTATGGGTAAATTCCGGTGTTTCCAGCCTGATAATATAAACGCCGGTACCGAGCACTCCCCCATTGTCATCATGAGCATCCCAGCTCACTTGATAAAATCCTTTTTCCTGATAGCCTGAACGTAATTGGCGAACTTTTTGGGCGAGCAGATTGTATATCGCCAGATCCACGATTGTACCTTTGTGCAGTTCGTATGAAATGACTGTAGAGCTGTTGAATGGATTGGGATAATTTCGCACGGGCTCAGTTTGTTTTGGCACGTTCTCAAACTCGTCAGCCTGTGTTTGCATGAATTCAGCATCGCCAGCGACAATTGTAAAATTTCGTATGTCTTCATTTTTTGAAAACTGAAAAGCATAGGTTGAATCATTGGCCAAATCAAGATCCACTGACGCTTCTTTGTCGACAAGTTTGACTTGTAATGATTTGGGCAACTCTTTGAGCGCGCGAAAAGAGAGGCGTACAGTATGGTCGGTTTTATTCGAGACAATCTGAAAATCCCACACTTGACCTTTTTTCGCGGGTCGAAAATCAGAAGTGAAACGGCTAAAGTTTGGCGCCCAATCATTGTGCTCAAAATAGAGAGAAACATAACTGCCGATCTCGGGCGCTTCAAGAAAATCCAATCCATAGTCCCAGACATCGGTGGCAGATTTTACACATCCAAAATAGTTCGCGGCATCGATCATCTCATTGCTTTTCGCCTTGATTTCAAACGCCCATAACAAGTCACTATGCGAAACAAATGGTTCTTCTGCGAAACGTGGCAATTGCGCTTCCAGAGCCGGAATGATGATGGAAATATCATCAACATCGGAATAAATACTATAACCTACCCACGGGTACAAAATTGTGTTCTCAAACGGATACTGCCAACGCCCGATATAGGTATGTGGGCCTTGAACCTTTTGCGTGTCAATGGCACTGGCTGCGACAATATCATTCCAGGCAACTGGAAAATTAAAAGGCACACCGATATCATTCCAGCCTTTTTTGAGCACAAGCTTGTTGGGTTTTGTCGTACTTGTGGTTATGCCAGCATTTGTTTCGAGAATGACATTCTGGTTCGTCGTTTTAATCCAGTAGGCACAACCCTGCTGTATCTCCTTGATATCAGGATACTCGATGAATAACAGATCAACAGGATTCCAGCGTAAAAATCGCCATTGTGTCGGATCATAGGTCCCCAATTTATTCTCAAGCAGCGCTGCACCCGTTGGCTGTTGTAAAACCAGCGGAAACGACACCAAACGATAGGCATTTTCATCGGATCCAGCCATCAATGGGGACGGCATGGCAATTCCATCATCGAGTTGAACTCGAATTGATAATGCTTTTTTATTCTGTTCGGTGAGAGGGAATCTGTTCTCGTTCACGCCGTCATGAGCAACGATCAAATATTCGATGCCACGCGCTCCTGCCGCAGCGCCCGGGATTTCAGCTTCGTAAGTGGAATCACTTATCCATGTCATGGCAATGGATTGCCTAAGGTGCTCTCCTCCCTGCCAATACCACAGGTCCACATACTTTAATGGATTTGTTTCGCTGACCGTTGCCTGAATGGGAATTGGAGTCCCTGCCATAACAACCGTATCCGGTGGTGTGTGGCTTATTAGCGGTGGCTGGCTATCTAAAAAAATTTCCGTCGAGTCCACGTTGCTGACTTGTCCAGCGCTATCACTCAGCGCCGCATAAAGCCAATAAGAACCGTCCTCTGCATTCGCAATGTTGAACGTCACCCGCGCCGTATCAGCGAAAGTATTTCGCTCAGAGAGCTTTATCTTTTTCTGTCCCAATGAATCGGAAAAAAGAAAGAGTGAATCGGCGTGCTTCTCTTGAAAAGCGACAGATAAAGTAATCTCCGGTCTTATCAGCTGATTATAGCGATTCTCCATAGAGATCGAATCGACAGCCTGTATCGAAGAGATGAGTGGTTTGGTTGCGTCATAACGTAAGAGTGCCGTGGTTGCGGTCGTATAATCGGCATTACCCTGACCATCCTGTAACCAGACATAAACAACCTGCCCATCTTCCTCGGTTGCCTGCAATGATAAGGTGCCGAGACTATCCTGCACAGCGACACTGTCAGTATAATCCGCTGCAAAAGTGGGAGGACTGTTAAATTTATAGTAGGCTTTTTGAATACCACTTGGATCATATGGATTCTGCCATTCGAGTGCGAATTCAGCCTCATTCTGCCACACGTTGGGAAGATTGCCGCGTACAGCAACATCAATCGGTCCCGGTGGTGGGGTTTGATCTACAAAAAAGGTATCAATCTCAGTTATCGCTTCTGGAATACCGGTAAAAACTTCACGATTTCCTGCGTTATCCCATGCCGCAACCTCAAATTCAAGTCTGTCTTGTGGAGCACTTGTATAGGTATATGATGTCGCAGGCATTCGCTTGAGCAGTTCGTACCATTCTCCATCAGCGGTACGCATTCTGAGGTCATATTCTCCGGACAAACCAGAACCTTCATCCGTGCCGGCACTTTCATCCGTCCAGGTGATGGTGATTTCATTCGATAGACTCTGCGTCGGTGCAGTTGCTGTAGCGCCGCTTGGCGGCGTTCGATCCAGGCAGAGAAGCAGTGAATCAGCCGCGACATTTCCGGCACTATCTGATAACAGAGCCGTGACAGGATAGCAGCCATCATCGATATTATCAAGAGGGAAAAAAAGATCGATTTCCTGCTCCTCGCCAGGCAATAAAGCGCCTTGTTTTTCGCTGATCATGTTGTTATTGAAATACAAACGCAGCGAATCGGGATAATACTCCGTGTAAACAAGTCGGATGTGAGCGTTGGCGACCGAATCCGGATTAATCCAGAGATCGTCATACACGGCATTTTTTATCGAGAGGCTATCGAGCCGTGGAGGAGAACTGTCATGTTTAATGCGAGATGTCGCATAATTGCGAAAATCCGAGTTACCGGCACCGTCCTCGAGCCAGAAATATACGGCTGTTTCGCCAACGTCGATAAATTCCAGCCGGACAGGTGGCGTACCAATATCTGATCCAACAAAATCATCAGGACTTGTCGGAGGTTCATAAAATTTATAATATATTTTGGAAATTCCGCTGGGATCATCAGGCGAATCCCAGTCCAAAACAAATTCAGAATCATTCGACCACTGCTGTGCTGGAGAGCCGTTTATTGTCGCATTGGTTGGCGATTCCGGCGGCGTAATATCTTCGAATTTTGTTACAACTGTGGTGACAGTTTCAGCAATCTCCGAGAAATCTTCTCGATTTCCAACGTTGTCATAAGCAGCAATTTCAAATGCATAGGAATGACCATCATTGCCATCATAAAAAAGTGAGGTGCCTTGGTAGTGCGTCTGCCATACTTGCCATTCACCATCATCCACTTTGACGCGCACATCAAAAAAACCGCCGAGTCCGGCGCCATCTTCGGTCACGCGGCCGATATCCCAGGATACCATAAACGGTCCCGGCATTGTGGTGTCGGGTGATTGAGCCAACGTGTTTGTGGGGGATGTACGATCGAGACCAATGGTAATGCTTTCTGTCGCGGTGTTCCCCGCACTATCAAATAATGTGATATCAAAAGTGAGCAGATCTTTCGGGAACTCGGATAATTGCAAAACAAATTCAACAGAATCGTCATCCGCGTCCGGCGCGATACTTTTTGATTCGAACAACTCGGCATCCAGCCGTACCGCTGCAGGATGTTGTTCCTGGAAATAAACCCAGAGTGAGGATCCAGCAGATTGATCTTTTGGATTAATCCACGAGACGTCATTTTGAAAAAACGTTGGCTGTGGAGTTGTCAGCACCAGGCTATCAATCACCGGCGGTCTCGCATCATATCGCAAAATCGCTGAAGCAAAAGCGCGAAAATCTGTGTTTCCCGCGCTATCCTGGAGCCAAATATACAGGTTCTCTCCATCTTGATGGGTCATCAACAAATTCAGCGGCAGCGCTCCGATTGCCGAACCCGTTGTGTCGGCGTTATGGGCGGGTTTTGCACCGAGTTTATACCATGTTTTAGCAATACCGCTTGAATCGGCGGGTGATTCCCAGGTGACCGCAAATTGAGGTGTGTTTTGCCAGGGGGATGGATTTGTGCCATTGACTCGAAGATTCATCGGCGCACCGGGTGCTGCTTTATCATCACTCGAGACCGGCGAGCGTTTTGGGCCTGTGGATGGCTCGGCAATTTTATTTTTTGCCGGAGGTTGTTTCTCGTCCTGCAATGAATCCTGGGGTACCAACACCATCTCTATCGATATGGAATCATCGGCTGCAATTTCCAATGAATCAGGCTTTACCTGAGCAGTGATATTGCCGGATAAAAAAAAGGAAATTATAACGACGACAAAAAATTGTAACAACGACTTGTGCATAACTCCTTTTAACTGGTCATTTTACTTATAGAACTTTACAAAACAGGCTATGCTCTGAGCTCGGCCGTACAAAAACAGATGTATCGGCCGGCAAGGTATTATAGTTTTGCCGAAAGATCTGTACACGATGCCATCCAACCGAAAGCGTGCGACGGAATGGTGTTGCGACCTGTTCCGGTTCGTCATCTATCTTGACATATACATATCCATATTGAGCGGGCTCCTGCAGAATAACTGTCAAGTCGCCCGTGCCAACCTGCTCGGAAGATGGTAAAATCGTTGTTTTGCTCTTACTTAATTCAACAGTCGTGCTCCATGAAAAATTCGCCTTTGTTTCAATATAGGTCACCTTGAGACTTCCGAGGGGCAGCTCGATATCACATGGCAGATTTCTGGTTCTATTCTCTTCACCTATACGAATTTTGTTGGCAAAAGGGACGCTTGCAAAGTTAAATAGGCTATTTGAACCGTTTTCATCAGTCTCTTCGCCTTGTTCTTTTTTCACGCTCATATCGTTTGAGAGCTCTTTTGAATCTACTGACGCTGAGCTTTGCAGATCACTGACTTTTTGGTTGTCCGCATGCAGCGCCGTGTAGGCATTGTGCTGTGTTGAGATCGTGAGCACATCATTAGTAGAGCGCTTTTCAGATGAAATTCTCTCAGTTTTTCTCGATTGCTCGTGCTGCGGTGTTTCACTCGACAAATTATCACTGACCACCATCGATATGTCATTGTCGTTGTACCGTTCCTCGGCAACGAATTCATCATAAATGCGTTGAAAGCGCTGCGCATCACGAGATGAAAAGTGCGTGAATGCAGCCAGGCTCATGAGCGTCACCACAAGGACAAGAATTGTTATCGTACTATAGGCAATTCTTTTTTTACTACCAACAAGTTTTTTCGAAACCGGAGCAACCGTTGAAAAAAAGTCCCGAACTTTGTCCATAGCACATGTTGTATCAAAAAAAGGTGTGTCCACCGGTACAATATTATCTTCCTGCGGGCTGAACACATTGAGGATCGTACTATAATTGGCACGAAGGTGCGGATTTGGATCAAGCAGCGCCATTGCCAGGTCCGAAGTTTGTCGGGATAATTTCGTGTTGACTTTGTACGGAGGGGTGATAGTGGATAACTTTTCCTGTCTGAGGTCCGATACATTTTGCTTGGAGAAAGGTGATCTCCCCATTAAAAGCTGGTAAAAGAGGACGCCCAGAGCGTAAGCATCGTCGGGAATCGGATTTGCTGCCAAGGCCAGGTTTTCCGGGGGTATGCAGGCATACCCCGTGGCTGTTGTCCCCCGCTGCGTATCGTCTAAATAAGTAAAAAGACGTTCGGAGCCAAAGCCAAAAATTTTCACTTCATCATTGAATCTGGAGAGCAATACCACGTGTGGGCTCAACCAGCCATGGCGCAGACCACGAATCTGGGCGAATTGCAAAGTTTCGGTCACTTGTTGAATGATCGTAATAACTCGCCGCTCCAGGAGCGGGATATGGGCATCAAGCACGCTTTGCAGAGATTGACTGTAGAAATATTTATAGATGAAGAATTTGTATTCCGACGTCTCTTCATAATCATGCGGCACCAGGATATTCTCATGCCGCAATATTGACGTTCTCGGAAGCAACCCTTTGAAAAGGGAGACAAATTTTTCATCGTACGCCACCGACGCGTCCAAAACCTGCAGCAAATGCCGAGTTCCCGAGTATATGCGTACCGCATCATATAACGTCCAGTAAGGTCCGGCGCCGACCCATTCAATATTTTTATAGCCCGGTATTTTTATTGAATCCTTCACAGCACTCATTTTGGCTTTTTCTGATGTTACACAATATAGATAAAAGAAGCGAAATAAACAATCAAGCGAAATTTATCGAGATCGCACATATCGATCCGGATAAAAGACAAATTGCACCGCACCATGCTCTGATGTTGTCAAAATATGAGTCTTTTCGTTTTCAAATTTTGTTAACAATCCTTTCGAAGGCAAGTCAAATCGGTTCCACTTTGCTACTGATACAATACCATATTTCGCCTTGAGTGCGCGCCGAAATGATTCAGAACTCGCGGTGCTGCTGCCATGGTGTGCTAATTTGAGAATCGTCGATTGAAGTAAACTGCCATAGGATAATATTGACGATTCTGCTGCTTTTTCAGCATCTCCGGTCATCAAAATGGTGTGTGTATAGTAGATGCATTTAAAAACGAGCGAACTGTTATTGAGTTCCGAAGAATTTAAAGCTCCTTGAACATAGGATGGTGTGGGATGCATAATCAAAACAAGCACATCAATATCAACGAGCAGCGTATCTCCGGCCTGGACGTATCGGATTGGAATATTTTTGCGGATCGCCAACTCTTCGATGCTGCGATCTATCTCGGAATCGGTTTGAAGATGTGTTTTGACAAGGCGCCCAACCCGTATATTTTCGAGCAAATAGAGCGCGCCGCCAATATGATCTGAATGGGCATGCGTTAAAATCAGCTGATCAATTTTTGTAATGCCGTTTCGAAGGAGATACGGGGAGATGATCCGTTCACCACAATCAACGTATTGCGTGCAATCACCGGCATCCACCAGTACGGTCTTTCCCCGAGGTAGCTCAAAAAGGGTCGCATCACCCTGTCCGACATCAAAAAATGTCACCTTGAGGATTTTTTCATTTTTCAGATTCAACCATATGTGCGAGTTCAGCAGGAGAATGAACGCAAAAATAAAAATTTTGCGCACTTTTGGATGCGGCCATCCAACAAAAAGCAGGAGGCTCATAAAATAGAGACTGATCAAAAGCAGAGATGGGCGCGGCATGGTTACATAGGCCAGTGGCACTGTTTGAACGGTCTTCACAAAAGTGATCAGACCGGAAAGCAGCAGCCAGACGACATTCAGATATAGAGCACCGATGCTGGCTGAAAAAACAGATATAAAAACAGCAACCATACCCAAAGCAACAATGAGGGCAACGGTGGGCACGACAACAAGATTGGCGAAAAAAGAGAGCAGCGAAACACGATTAAAATAATAAACCGTCAGAGGCAGAGTAGCAATTTGCGCCGCAACCGAGACGACAAAAAGTTTGATAATCCCCATCACGACAAGCCATCCGCGCTCTTGCATAGGCATCAGCACTGGTCGCAGCAGGCGGTTTATAAGTTCATAGATGAGGACAATGCCCAGCACAGCGACAAAGCTCAGTTGAAAGCCGGCTTCAAACAAACTCAGCGGTGCGATAAAAAGGATGATAAATGCGGCAATGGACAATGTATTGAGCAGGTGTGAGCGTCGCTGCAGCAACACGCCGAATAAATAAACAATCGCCATAATGGTGGCGCGAATAATCGACGGCTTTAAACCAGTGATAAACGCATAAAAGATCAGGCACAAACAGGTCAACAAAATTCGCCACAGTGTCGGCAGACGTACAAATCGAAAAAAGCCCAACAAGCCCGCCAATACGAATCCAACATGCAAACCGGAGACCGCCAGGACATGGATGACGCCGACATTGACAAAGCTCTGGCGAATATTTTCATCAAGCTCGCCCCGCGCTCCAATTAAAAGCGCCTTGAGCAGCGCTGCCGGCTGTCCAGAAAGTGAGGAGTCGATGACCTGCAGGATAAAATGTCGCACCGGCAAAAGAATATGCCTAAAAATCGGATTCCCCTCCCCTTCTTTAACAAGCACGATATGTTTTGCTGAATACAGGCGGAAAATCGCGAAAATATTTTGCGCAGCGAGATACCTGCGATAGTTGAAATCGCCGGGATTTCTTTCACCTGCCGGAGATCGCAATTGACCTCGTGCAACAATGCGATCGCCATATTTCAAATCATGGCGGGGTGCATAAAGCTGCAATAAACACGATCCATGGGCAGGGTAAACACGATGCAAAATCCAGACACTATCCACAGCGAGAACCGTGCGTTGCATCTCGCCGTGCATTTCCACCGGCCGACAAATAACTCCCTCGACTGAGACGATGTGGGGTAGATCACAAAATTTTACAATATGATTCGCCGTCTCCACGCCCATTTTTAACTCGAGACGGAGTAATCCAGCAAAAAAAAGCAAAAAAAGAATGGCTATTGAAGAGCCTTTGGATTTTACCTGAAATACAAGAGAACCGACAAGAAGCAAAACGAGCAAAAGGCAAAGCGGAACCACGGGAAAGTCACAATAAAATGACAAAATCAATCCTGCCATAAAAGGCAGCAGAGCCGTCATTGCCGGTTTGTTGACGAGCCAGCGCATAAAGCAATTATTTTTCAGCTTGGTTCAATAACCACGCATGCAGATCATGCACGCGTTGTTGAAACTCCTCCAAGGAAGCATCATTATAAATGACATAGTCTGCGCGGGCTATTTTCTCATCTTGTGACAGTTGTGATTTGATTCGATCGAGCGCTTGCAGCCTCGTTAGATTCTTCTCACGAGCGCGTTGCAGGCACTGTTCAAGCGGTGCAGCGATAGTCACGGATACATCACACTCTTTTTCGAAACCGAGTTCAAAGATGAGAGCCGCGTCGACAACTATATAGAGGCACAAAGACTGCTTTTTCTCTTTTTCTACAAGTGCTCGCACCCGTTTCAACATGGCGGGATGGACAATGCTGTTCAATTGAGCGAGTGCATGGGCATCCGAAAAGATAATATCCCCAAGCTTTTTTCTTAAAAGTTTTTGATGATGATCAAAAACGTCCGGACCAAAAACCCGGCGAATGTTATCTAAAACCTGAGCATCATGCTCAACAACCCAACGGCCGGCATCATCCATATCGACGATGCAAGCACCTTGTTTGGCCAATAACATCGCGGCCGAGCTTTTGCCGCTGCCGAGAACACCCGTCAATCCAACTATGAGTTTTCTCATCGTACAATGGCCAGCTTGTTCATGTGGGTAAAATCCGCACTGGAAATACGGTAAATATAAATACCGGAAGCGACATAATCGCCCCGCTCATTTTTCAAATCCCAATCCAGGTCACCATTGCTGTCATATTTAACCAGTGTTCTGACCATCTGACCGCGCGAGGTCAAGATGTGCACGTGCGCCCCTTGTTGTAAATTCGCAAACGTGATAACTTTAGCACCGGAACTGGACACAAAAGGATTGGGATAAACTTTGAACTGATCCCCATCGACAGTTAAAGCGGGAATATTCAAGGCAATAGCATCACCGCGACCACGCTTTGTGCTTTGCCCCTTCGCACTTTTGAGATTGTGCACGTGCACCAGAATCGTATCTCCCGCCGTGGCTAACAAACGAATGTCATCAGCTTTTAATTCCACCGTGACCGAGTCTTGCAGCCTCGCCTCGGTGACGATAAATTGATTATTGACCGCATAGTTATCCGGATTCTCAACCGATGTTTTCAGCATCGCCTGACTAAAGACAATATTTATTGATCCCCGGCTCGTTACCTCACCGTCGACAATATAGGGCATGGGGTAAACGGGCTCGACCATAAATATCTGCATGCTCGCCAGCGAGTCCAGCGGAATGCCAGACACATCTTCCAGATGTCGACACCGGATCGAATGCTCACCGGGTAACAACGGCTGCGTCAATGACAGCACAAACTGCTGCCCTGAGCGGTCGTGCGCAACAGATGTTGGGCGCACAACATCATCAACAAGATAGTTGGAGATATGGCGAGCCGTGTGATTCATCGGTGCGCTGAAAAAAAGTCGTAAACTGGTGACAGACTCCTGGATAACCGACAACAGGCGCGGATTTTCGCCGGGAGATGCCTGGACAATCTGCGAAAGCCGGCTAAACGAGGGTGTTTTTTTGCTGTCAATTGTTTCTACAGCATAGTATAAAACCGGCATACCAATGACGGTCGAATCAATGTAGCTATTTTCTGCCACAGTGGCGATGATGGACAAATGCTCCGGAGCAGTACCACGATAAATGTTGTACTGTTCAGCGCCTCCCACGTTTCTCCAAAAAAGCCTGACAGTCGATTCATTCATTGGTTGTGCTTTAAGACCAACGGGCGTCGCCGGTCCGGACGTGCTGCCAACGGCTTCAAAGGCGTAAATTGTATGGTTATCGCCGATCCATAATTCGTTTTCGCCATCGAGATCAGCGTCCGCGACAATCGTCGCACTCGTTTGCACTGGCGTATGATGATAGACCACGTCATAGGAATTGTCCTGATAATTGATCACATAAAAATCAGGATAAGCAGCAATATAAATTTCATCCGCACCATCATGATCAATATCCGCGGCGGATACGCTGCTCAGGAAATCCCGTGTTGATTCATAACCAAACAGCCGCCATTCCGCGACCTGTCGATAATCGTCATCGCCAAATTGATCGTAAACGTGATAAGTCCAGTGCCGGGCATCATAGTCATGTTCCGTATTCAGATTTGGATCGGAATGACAGCCGGCGATGAATTCATCCAGACCATCCCCGTCAAAATCGCCCGCTGCAATAAAGCCGATGCTATCAAGGAGGGGCAACCGATCCTGCCAGGAGAAGAGGTAATAATTATCGCCTGCATTTTCATATATATAAAGATCGCCATCCGAGTCACCCAACAAAATCTCCAAGGCACCATCGCCGTCAAAATCACCCATTTGACTTAAAGGAACGCCATTAAAGTTTTCACCGTCGGTCGGATTGGGCAATTCGGCGACCAATTCATATTGGTTATCACCGGTTGTTTCGAAAATTTCAAATTGATCCGTGCTGCCCTTTTCCCGGGGACGAACGACGCGTAAAACAACCTCACCCTTGCCATCCCGATCCAGATCCGCAAAGCGACTGGCCCAAAATTGTGTGGCGCCGTCGCCTTCCCAGCTTTTGGTCACGTTATTCGGATAACTGCCGGGCTGTGAGGCTTCATAAATATAACTGTTAAAGCCAAATCCGCACAACACCTCGAGTTTGCCGTCCTGATCGGAATCTCCCACATCCCTCGGAATGCGCGCTTTGACGGTGCTATAGACCTCTGCCATTGATGCCCCGTCAAACTCGTATATTTTGAGAGGACCTATCGCGCCATCTTCGGTGATGGACATGATCAGCTCCGGCAAACCGTTGCCATTAAAATCCGATGTCTTGGAGATCGTCCGCCCAAAAGGCAGCGATAACAAAGTCGGAGAAAAAGACGTGACATCAACAGGCGGTGCACTGAGATCAACAGTATAGAAGGATCCATTGTTATCAACGGGTGTTTCGAGACCAGCGCCGTTTTTCACTTTCAGCCAAACGTCCAGAAGACCTTCTACTTCATTTTGGCTTAAATTATATCGTAACGAATTGGTTCTATAGGTTAAAGGTGTTTCAATAAATTCCTCGCCTCCCCGTCGATAAAACAAGGAGCCTTCGGACATATCATCGACATAAGCCTGTACCAGCGCCGAGTATTTATCTCCATCCAGCATCGGCAGCATTTCGAATTTATTGACCACCGGAGGTGACCGATCAATAAACAGCCTCGTATAGTGATGAGTGGGTGCGTGATCGGCGGACGTCACCGTCAATTTAACAGTGTACGCTCCTTCCAGGTCCGGCAGCTCCTCCCATGTTGTCAGCAAGCCATCGATAAGGCGTTGTTTTTTACCGGTGCTTATGCTTAGCCATTCTTGAGGATTATCACCCTCGCCGTAGTAGAGATCATAATGTCTAAAACTCGGACTCCAGGCGGAGCCATAAATCTGGATCGGAGCGTGACTAAAACCGGCGTCAAGGGCGGGTTCTGATATATGGGCAATGACATGTGATTGCTGTTCCAGTGCCCAAAGGACGTTCAAACGTCCAGCGCCATAGGTATCATCCCAGCCAGGATGACCGAGATCGTCGGCGGCATTGACGAGTATCGCACGCACAGCATCGGCATTCAAAGCTGGCCGATCTGACAACACCAGTGCCGCTGCTGCAGACACATAAGGCGCAGAAAATGACGTACCGTTCCAGTTATGATATTCCGCATCCCTGTCCAGGCTCAGAACATAACTGCCTGGTGCGACAAGATCGACCGTTGCGCCAAAATTCGAAAAGCCGGCCAGTACATCGTTGTCATCCGACGCACCCACGGAAATGGTTTCAGCAAAACCGGAGGGATAATGAATTTCGTCAGTAGACGAATTACCGGCTGATGCCACCAGAATCACGTCCTGCTGGTAGGCATATTGAATAACATCCTCCAGGAGGCGCGAGACAAACACATCGCCGAAACTCATATTAATGACGCGAGCACCGTTGCTGATGGCATAAAGAATTGCCGATGCGGCGTCATCTTCTTCGCCATAGCCACTGCCATTAAAGGCGCGCAGATTCATTACGCGGCAGTTAAACGCCAGCCCCGCGATGCCGATCTCATTATCCGCTTCCGCCGCGATGATTCCAGCGACGCCGGTGCCGTGACCATGCTCATCCATCGGATCATTGTCACGCAATAAATAATCACCGCTGTCAGGATAGTTCGGCGCATCGGTAAAATCCCACCCACGAATGTCGTCGATGAATCCGTTACCGTCATCATCCAGACCATTATAGTCACTTTCATCGACCTGGCCGTTGCCGTTGATATCCTCACCCCTATTGAGCCAGAGATTGTTGGTTATGTCCGGGTGGCTGTAATCGATGCCCGTATCGATAACCGCAACAAGGACCTCTTTTGTGCCGCGCTGCAGGTCCCATGCCTGTTCAGCGTGGATTTTTTTTAGCGCATATTGCTCAAAATAAAGTGCATCGTTTGGCCGGTAGTGCAGCCGGAATCTGCGGTTGAGGCTCACCTCCAGAGCGCCAGCTGCTTGTAAAGAGGCAATAGCAGCATGCGTGTCAGTTGCCTCCGGAAAATCCACCACAATCCACTGTGCCAGTTCAGTTTCAGTCCGCAGTGAGGCATGCGGAAATACCGGAGCGATGTGGCGCATCTTATATTCAGACAATACCGCATCAACCGCATGGCTGCCGGTCTTCATTGTCGTTGATATGTTTTTGGCCAAAGAGGGTGATTCGGCAAGCTTGACCAGCACAGAACGGCTCGAAGCGGAGAGCGGCACAATACAAGCGAGGGTGAGCAGGTGGAGAAAACTGTTTTTCGTTTTAGTTATCAGCGGCATGTATATCAGTTCTCACAGATATTTTGCATTGACCAACAAACGCAGTGGCGTCGCTGTCAGCAATAATAAATGAATGATGCGTGTTGCGCATTTGTCATACCAATTCGTATCATGTTTGGAAAAATAATCAACAAATGATCGATGTGAAGAGATGATCATGTGTGCTCGTTTTTGCTTCACACTCGCACCTCGAAGATGATAGACGTAAACTGTGGCAATATAACGAATCCGCCATCCCAGCTTTTTGATGCGATAGCACCAGTCCACATCACTAAAAAACATCGGAAAAGAATCGTCCAGGTATCCGACGACAGCAAGAACGTCGTGTCGCGTGAGCAAGAAGGCGCCTTGTGGTTGGTCAACATCACGCGACACCTGGTGATCAAAATCTGGCATTCTCCAACCATTAAAAAAGGGATTTTTATGAAAAAGTTTTGACAATCCCAAAAACTCAAAAACGACATCTCGTTTCTTTGGAAACCGGCGGCACGAGGGTTGAATGGTGCCATCAAGGAATCGCAGTTGCGGCGCCACGATACCAACTTTATCATCGTTCTCAAGCTCGCTCAATAGCGGCTCGAAGGGATTTGTCGGGAAAATAACATCAGGATTCAACAGCAAAACAAACCGACCGGCAGATAGCCGAAAACCCTGATTGACACCTTTGGTGTAGCCGCGGTTTACATTGTTATATATCTGTTCAACAGCAGTGAAAGAGAAAGGTTTCCAAAAATCTGCATCCTTGAGGATGGATAGAGTATTATCTGTGCTGTCATTGTCGATGACGACTATTTGAGAGGTGTAGGATTCGAGTGCATGCGACAAACTGGTCAGGCAGCGCGCAATAACACCGCTATTGTTGTAGGTCACAATGATGACGGAGATATCAAATTCAGGATTTTGCATAGCGGGTGTTCAGAAAACAGGATGGTCGTGCGTTGACATCGGACCATCTAAAAATATCGGAAGGTCAGGGATCATTTAGCGTTTTTGTTCGGCCAATTTCTTTTTCAAATATTCCAATTTGGACAAATACCAGTCATTTTCCGGATCATTTTTAATGAGTGTTTCAAAAACCGAAATTGCTTTGGCATATTGTCCTTGTGCCGCATATATTTCCCCCAGGGTTGGGGTGAAAAATTTGCCCTTGTTGCTCTCGCTCTCTTTTTTTTCATTGAATCCGGCCGGTTTTTCGCTCTTGGATTGCATCCAATCATCATCGATCGACAATGGCGGCAAGGTATCCTCCAGGTCCTCGGGCAGTGAAAAATCATCTTCAAGGCCGACGAATGAGTCGTCGAATTGATCCAGCTTTTTTTCGGCTTCTTTGGAATCGTCCTTGATATCCAGGCTATTCAAAAAATGAGCGAAATCATTGCCAGTTGACCTGGGTTTTGCTGCCGGTTCGTCTATATCGTTTTGATCTTCCCGGCCATTGTTTTCTTCATCGGGGGCAACGATTTCCTCGGATATATCAGATTCGTCTAACATTGAATCGATATCATCTCTGTAGTTGAACGAGTCGTCATATTGCTTGCGATCGTTTTGCAAGATTTTTTCTTCCGGAGTTAAATCTTCATCGCGTGGCAAAAGAGGTTCGAACACTTTAGCGGATTCGTCTTCGGGTTGCTCGACTTTATCTTCTTCCATTTTTTCAAGAGTTGTTCGTCGCTTATTCTCGGCCTGTTCTTCTTCCTCCAGGCTGGAACTAAAAATATCATCCAAAAGTTTTGTAAACTTGCTCTCCTCTTCCTTGAATTTGCTGCGATCAATTTCAAAGTTATCATCAAGAGACTCGTCTAATACTTCCTCTCCACGGTACTCGGATTCAGATGTATCCCCGGTTTTTGTTTCTCCATCCTCTCTGTACTCGAACGCCTGTTGTTCTTCCTCGATTTGTTCTTTTTCACCCAGATCAAGCTGGTCTGCATATTCTTCATTTGCAGCAGTTGTTTTTTCCGTCTCGTCAAATGTTGATTCTGTGCCTGACCAAAATTCTTCAGAGCGGGCAGCAGGCGTTTCTTCGAAATCGGCAAAGGGATCCTCATCGTAACTAATTTCACGATCTTGCTGGTCGAGATCAACATCATATTCGTCTGTTGTCGCCCTATCGAGTGGTTCCGGCTCTGTATCAGAAAAGCCCGGCTCGCGACTCTCGGGTTCAAACGCTCGGCTTTCTTCCTCCGCTGTTTCCTCGAGAGGCGACAATTCATGTTTCAGATTGTAGATTTCCTGATGAATCGTGTCATCAAAAGGATCGAGATCAATAATCCGATTATAATTTTCTTCTACTCTGGCTCGATCACCCGAGCTTCGAAACAGGTC
Source organism: Candidatus Zhuqueibacterota bacterium (assembly GCA_016928775.1). Taxonomy (GTDB): domain Bacteria; phylum Zhuqueibacterota; class Zhuqueibacteria; order Residuimicrobiales; family Krinioviventaceae; genus Kriniovivens. The sequence goes on from JAFGKD010000053.1 coordinate 35,614, forward strand.
GCCCTGGAGAAACAACGCCGCCAGGTGGTTGGGTTCTGCCAAAAGTGCTTCATGAAGATGTTTGCCGGCATTCTCATAATCAGTATTGGCATAATAGCATTTTGCGAGAACATATCGTGATGTTGCGTCATGAGGATGTAATAAAACACTTTTTTCAGCGTATTCTGTAGCCCGATCAATTTCGTTAATCTTTAGATGCCTGTCAGCAAGCCGTGCGTAGAGCATCGAGGCTGGATTTTCACTTACTTTTGATTTGAGCCATTCAATTTCGCTTGCATAGCTTTGCATATTTTCATATCCCCTGCTATTGCTTTTCCTTATTAGCTGTTGTTAACATACAACTTGTAAACAAATATCGCAAGTACAATCTGATGCATGTCTTGCGGTTCGTATTACCAGTTGGATACTGTCTTGTTGAGGATTTCCTGGCTTATTTTTTCGAACGCCTCCTCATATGCATTTATGCGACCGTCGGGGCCTTCCGCGGGGTCATAACTGCCAAACTGGGTGATTCTCTCCTCCCACATTTGTTGTCGTTTGACCTCATCCGTACATTCGATGCGCACGGACATATAAATTTTGATATCCTGGACCGTTTCATCCTGATCAAATGCGCCGGCGCGATCACTGACACTCACGATAGTCCCTAAAATTAAAACATCTGCTGCCCCGCGGTCGGCAATTTTCAGCGAGCCATCACGAATAAATTCATCGATGACAACATCTGTTAATGTTTCCGCGATACCAAACTCGGCCGTTCGATTATCAAATAGTGGAATGGCGACCGTTTTCAAATGGGGCGGCAACGAACCTTTCAGGGAATAGTAGCCACAAGAGAGAACAAAAAGCATGCCGAAAAAAGACAGGTGTGTGAAACTCAACTTATTCTTCATGATCTCGGAGACCGTATTTATTGATCTTTCGATACAATGTTCGTTCGCTCAAGCCTAATATTTTCGCAGTTTTTCTCTTATTACCGCCTGTTTTTTTTAAGGTTGCACGGATCATCTCCTTTTCCATATCTGAAACAGACTCCGGAGATCGATCGCTTTCTGACCAGGCACCGTCCGCTGCGTATTCATTTGGCAATTCATCTCGCCATTCCCCCAAACTGTATCTTTTTGGAGCAATGGCCAGCATCAATTCTCGTAACTGAGAAATTTCGCTTTTTATTTCCAGCAAAACACGCAAAAGGAACTCACGCTCCAACTCGTCCTTGGGTTTTTCCAGCCGCATCGGCAATTTTTTATCAAACTCGTCACTGGGCTTTATGTATTTTTGCAGCACTGTTTCATCGATAAAATTGCCTTTTTCGAGCACAATCATTTTTTCGACAAGATTTCGGAGTTCGCGAATATTGCCGGGCCAGGAGTAATCCTGCAATAAAAAAAATGCGCGTTCGGAAAATCCTTTGAACTCGATGAGATTCGCACGGCTAAAATCCGCTGCGAATTTTTGTGCCAGTTCAACGATATCTTCGCGACGTTCTCGCAGCGCCGGCACATGGATATGTACGGCATTAAGACGGTAATACAGGTCCTGTCGAAAGTTTTCTTTTTTAACTTCTTCTTCCAGATCACGGTTTGTCGCAGCAATAAAACGCACATCCACAGCCTGCAGGGAGGTGCCACCGACGCGCATGAATTCCCGCTCTTCCAATACACGTAGCAACTTGACTTGAATCGAAAGTGGCAATTCACCTATTTCATCCAAAAATATGCTGCCCTTGTTCGCCAATTCAAAATAGCCTTTGCGCTGCCCGGCCGCGCCGGTAAAAGATCCTTTTTCATGGCCAAACAGCTCGGATTCAAGTATACCTTCGGGAATGGCAGCACAATTAACGGTAATTAAGGGTTCATCCCGACGTCGGCTTCGCATATGGACAGCCTTGGCGACCAGCTCTTTGCCGGTACCGCTTTCGCCGGAAATAAGAACGGAAATATCAGTCGGGGCTACCTGCTCGATGATCTCTAAAAGTTCTCTTACTTTTTCAGAGTTTCCAATGATGCCAACCTGGCGTTGTACGTCACGCCAGTGCTCATCGTCGTTATAATCATCGATAATATAATTTTGAGCTTTCGCCACCATACTTCTCCATCGCTAAAACAATTCGTATTCTTTAAAATATTCAACAGTTGCAGCGAGACCCTGTTCAAAGTCATATTCCGGCTGCCATTGCAATAATGTTAAAGCCTTTTTGATATCAAGGACGCTACGCCGCTGTTCACCTGCTTTCGCCGGGCCGTGTTTTTCCGGCATGTGTGCGCCGGTCAATGTATTCAATAACTGATAGATGTTATTTACATCCAATTCGATTCCCGTGCCAATATTAAAAACATCGTTATCTCCACCAGTGAGCGCCATCACGTTGGCTTGCACCACATCAGCGACATAAACGTAGTCGCGTGTTTGGCGACCGTCACCATTGATCACTGCCTGTTCCCGGTTAAACAGTTTTTGCAGAAAAATGGCGATCACACCGGCTTCGCCATGTGGATTTTGTCGCGGGCCGTAAACATTCGCATATCGAAAGGCGGTATAGGTCAGGTTGACCGTTTTTGCATAATAATACAGATATTTTTCACCGACAAGTTTTGTGACACCATAAGGGCAATAGGGTCGCTGGGGATGTTCCTCATCCGCCGGAAAATAATCCTGTTCACCGTAAACAACACCGCCGGACGATGCATAAATGACTTTTTTCACCCCATGATCCGCCGCATTTTGTACGACATTCAACAAACCAATAACATTGTTTTCAGCATCAAAGATCGGATCTCTGACCGACAATCGCACGTCCATTTGGGCGGCTTGATGATTGACAATATCAAAGTGAAATTGTTGAAACACATCTGTGATCGTTCGGTCGCGAATATCCATTTTGATGAATGTCGCTTGTGGATTGATATTTTTTTCTCGGCCGGTTGAAAGATTATCGATAATGACAACATCATGGCCGGCAGCACTATAAGCATCAGCGATATGAGAACCAATGAATCCGGCGCCGCCTGTTACTAAAATCTTCACTGCCCATCCTTTCCTTTACTTGAGAACACGTGCTGCAATGTCTCGTCGATAATAGGCGCCATCAAATACGATCCATTTCATTGCATGATAGACCTTATCAACCGCTCTTGAAATAGAAGTATCCACCGCAGTCAGACCGAGGACGCGCCCGCCATTAGTGACGATATCCTGTCCCTGGCGCCTGGTACCGGCATGAAAAACATAGAGGCCATCATCCCATTGATGATCGAGACCGTGAATTTTTTTCCCTTTCTCAAAATGTCCGGGATAACCGCCGGACGCCAAGACGACACAAACGGCTCCCCCCGGTTTGTTCACCCATTTTACGTCGGCTAATTTCCCTTGTCGTGCCGCCAAAATAGCTTCAACCAGATCACTTTCAGCCATTGGCAAAACGACCTGCGTTTCCGGATCACCAAAACGTACGTTGTACTCAATGACTTTGGGACCATCCCGCGTGATCATCAAACCGGCGTACAGCAGGCCTTTATAAGGAAAGCCATCGAGCGCCATAGCTTTGATCGTTGGGCCGATTATTTCCTTTTCAATTCTCTGCATGATATCGCTCGGAATATGGGGTGTCGGTGCAAAGGCACCCATGCCGCCGGTGTTGGGGCCTTGATTGTTGTCGAAAATTCGTTTATGATCCTGAGATGGCAGCAAAGTCACAAAGTTCTCACCATCCGAAATGGCCATAACTGAAACTTCATCGCCCACCAGACACTCTTCGATAACAACTTTATCTCCGGCAGCACCGAACTCCCGCTTTTTCATCATTTTATCCAAAGCAACGAGTGATTCTTCCCGACTTTTGCAGACAAGCGCGCCTTTGCCGGCTGCCAATCCATCGGCTTTGACGACAACCGGACCGTTCTGCTTGAGCAAAAAGGAACGCGCGGCATCGTACTCTTTGAAAACTCGATAATCAGCAGTTGGAATCTCGTATTTGCTCAGCAGATTTTTACAAAATGCTTTACTGCCTTCGAGCCCCGCTGCTCGCTGGCTCGGGCCGAAGATGGCCATGCCGTTCTCCTCAAAAACATCAACAATACCGTTCACCAAAGGCGCTTCTGGCCCAACGATCGTTAAATCAATTTTTTCTTTAATGGCGAATTTCAACAGTGTCTCACTATCCATTACAGAAATATCAACACATTCGGCATCCTGCATGATACCGGCATTGCCCGGTGCACAATACACTTTGTTGACCAATGGACTTCTTTTGACTTTCCAGACGATCGTGTGCTCACGTCCACCACCGCCGATGACAAAAACTTTCATAGTTTCACCTGATAATTTTTAATACCGCTGAGAATAATCATTTGTTTTTGAATGCCGGTATATCTTCTTCTTTGAGAAAATCAATACGGTCGCGAATTTCAGCCGCGCGCTCGAACTCTAACCTGGACGCTGCTTCTAACATCGATTGTTCAAGCTGTGTCAACATCTCTAACTTTTCTTCATTCGAGAGTTGTTGCCAGACCTGGACAAGCTCATCTTTGGGTTTTTTCTTTACACCATAAGGCTCAGGTTTTGCGTCGGCAACACGAGTGGACATCATCACTTGTTCCACGGATTTGTAGATTGTCGTGGGTGTGATGCCATGCTCCTCATTGTAGCGCTGCTGTACAGCGCGGCGTCGGTTTGTCTCATCGATGGCGCGCTGCATGGAATCCGTGACGGTGTCAGCGTAAAAAATGACCGTACCGGCAACATTGCGCGCCGCGCGTCCCGCGGTTTGGATGAGCGACCGCTCCGAGCGCAAAAAACCTTCCTTGTCGGCGTCCAGGATGGCGACAAGCGAAACTTCGGGCAGATCGAGACCCTCGCGCAATAAATTAATGCCAACCAGTACATCAAATTCAGCCAATCGCAGATCACGAAGTATGGCGACGCGATCCAAAGCATCGATCTCCGAGTGTAAATAGCGAACCCGAATACCCACTCCTGCGAGATAGTCGGTCAAATCTTCAGCCATACGTTTGGTCAATGTGGTCACCAAAATACGGTCCCCACGCTCGGCGCGTTTATTGATTTCACCAATCAAATCATCGATCTGATTTTTTACCGGGCGGACCTCGATTTCGGGATCCATCAAGCCGGTGGGACGGATAATCTGCTCCACGACCAGACCACCGCATTTTTGCAGCTCATAATCCGCCGGTGTCGCCGAGACAAAAATAACATTATGAATCAGCGATTCGAATTCACGAAAATTGAGCGGTCGATTGTCCAGAGCAGACGGCAAGCGGAAACCGTATTCGACCAGGGTTTCCTTGCGCGCACGGTCGCCATGGTACATGCCGCCAATCTGCGGAACGGTCGCGTGTGATTCATCGATGATGAGAAGAAAATCTTGCGGAAAATAATCAATCAACGTCGCCGGGCGTTCACCGGCTTGCCGGCCTGACATGTGCCGCGAATAATTCTCCACACCGGAGCAGTAGCCGATCTCGCGGATCATTTCAAGATCATAATTGGTGCGCTGTTCGATACGCTGCGCTTCCAGCAGCTTGTTATGCGATTTAAAATAATCGATTCGTTCTGCCAACTCTTTTTCAATTCCCTCGATCGCCGCTTCCAGGCGTTCGCTTGGCGTGACAAAATGCTTGGCCGGATAGATCGCGACGCGATCGAGCTCATTTGTAATTTCACCGGTCAGCACGTCAACGATGGTGATGCGCTCGATCTCATCTCCCCAGAGTTCGATGCGGATCGCTTCTTTTTCATAAGCCGGAATCACCTCAATGACATCACCACGCACGCGAAATGTACCGCGCTCGAACGATATATCATTTCGCGTGTACAGAATATCCACCAGTTTTTGCAGAATCTTGTTGCGCTCAATAACCTGCCCGCGGTCAAGTAACAGATTCATCTTTTGCCAGTCTTCCGGCGATCCAAGTCCGTAAATGCAGGATACCGAGGCAACGATGATCACATCCTGCCGCGACAGCAAGGAACTGGCCGCTTTCAATCGAAGTCGATCGATTTCATCGTTGATCGAGGTATCTTTTTCAATATATGTATCAGTGGTCGGCATATAAGCTTCGGGCTGGTAATAATCGTAATAACTGATAAAATATTCCACCGCATTATGTGGAAAAAAACCGCGCATCTCACCATACAATTGCGCCGCCAGCGTCTTGTTATGGGAGATGATCAACGTCGGTTTGTTCAGATTGGCGATGACATTGGCCATGGTGAACGTTTTGCCGCTGCCGGTCACGCCAAGCAGCGTCTGATACTTTTCGTCCGCCAAAAGCCCTTCAGTAAGTTCCGCGACCGCTTTCGGTTGATCACCCTGCAATTTAAAATCAGAAGACAGCCTGAATGTACTCACACACGCCCCGTTTTGAGACAGTTACTTGATTCCAAAAAATTTGACAGCAATATACTATTGTTATGCCAAATTGTCAAGGTTCAAAAATATACAGTTTTGCTAATTTTTCAGAAAAAGACTTGAAACATAGAGAATAAGACGCTAATTTGTCGGGTGAAACTTTGGAAACCAAATTCATGAAGCGGCTCTGCCTGTTTTTCTCCCTATTACTGTTCGCACAGCAAACGCCATTATATGGCCAACAGACACGCGCCCTGTGGGTGACGCGCTGGGATTATCAATCTCTGCAAGATATTGAAAAAATCATGCAATTTTCCGATGAAACGGGTTTTAATACAATTCTGTTTCAAGTGCGCGGCAACGGCACCGTTACTTATCAATCCGATGTGGAGTTGCAATCTGAAAATTTTCGATCTTTTGGCTGGGATCCATTGCAAAAGGCAATTGACAGCGCGCATGCCCATGACTTGCAACTGCATGCCTGGGTAAACCTCTTGCCGGGATGGAGCGGCGAAGATGTGCCACTCCACACGGAACAACTCTATCTTCAGCGGCCCGACTGGTTTATGGTCGATATTTATGGCAGACCACAGGAATTACAAAGAGGATATCTGTTTTTATCTCCCACCCATCCGCAGGTGAGCCGCTATTTGCAGGAATTGTGTGCCGAACTGTACAACAAATACGACATTGATGGCATTCACTTTGATTACATACGCTTTCCGGCTTCCAGCTACTCCTATGATCCGACATCAGTGGCTCTGTTTGAAAAAAGCTACGGCGCCAAACCACACGAACGGCCAATGGCCTGGCGGTTGTGGCGTCAGAACAGCATCTCTTCCTTTTTGGAAACGGTTTATCACGATATCAAATTCGCAAAACCGAGGGTGATCGTCAGTGCCGCGGTTGTTTCAGATATCGATAGAGCCAATGATACATATTTTCAGGACAGTTGTGGCTGGCTCGGCCGTGGACTCCTCGATGCCGTTTATCCCATGCTCTATTCACACATTGACCAGGTGTTTCAGCAGGAGCTTGAGGAGTATATCATGAACAGCCACGGTCGTCACATTTATCCTGGTATCCATGTGACAAAAGATGGTCTGGCCAGCAAGCTGAATATTGTCAAGAATCTGGATGTGCCCGGCGTGGCACTTTTTTCTTATAAGGATTTGCTTGAAAATGCGGACATTAAACAGCAATTTGTATCAGCCGTCGACACGTTGTGGGCTGAACCGACAAGGCCGGCGCAGATGCCATGGAAAATTTATACCAAGGATAATCTGGGTCCTGCTTTTTCGCAAATTCAGACCATCCCGTCGCCTCTCACCGCCTATACACCTTTTAAAATTGCGGCAAAAATCACCGATCCTTCCGGCGTTTATGATGACATGACCGGCGCTGACGGACAAGGCATTTATGTTGAATATGATACCGTTTGGCCGCCTGGACAAGAAGGAAGAGTAACGCTTTCAAAAATTTCCGGAGCACAGGATTGGTATATCAGTGAGACAGAGCTGCCCGGCCAGGCAGGCGGAACCATCCTGTATGCGCGCATCTACGCCCATGATGATTATTATGAAAGTCTCAACAATCCAAAAAGAAATGCCGGACACAGTGATGTCCAGCACTTTCCTGTTCTGCAATCCAATTCATCCTATCACTACGCCGGCGAATTGGGGCCTATTTTATGGCGACCCGGCGCCATTGCGGTCGACACCTTGCATCAGATCTGGGTGACGACCGAAAAAGATGGTCCGGTTGTGGTTTTTGATTCAACCGGAAAAGAGTTGGCTTTTTCACCGATTCAAACCGGCATGAACGGCGATTATGAATCACTCATCCTGACTCGGGTTGTAGGTTTTGCCAGGGATGTTTATGATAATATGCTCATCGCCTGCAATACCAATCCTCCGACGATATTTCGATTTAGCATTAAAGACGGGGAAGCTCTGCCGGGCATTCATGTCAATTTAAAAGCCGGAGCACCGGATACCATTCGAGCGTTCGCCACGGATAGTCTCGGAAACATATATGTTCTGGAAAATCGATCAGCACGCTGGTTTATTTTTTCTCCGACAGCGGAAGAATTTATCGGCATGCCCTACGGTGATCCGCAAAAAGTGGGATCAGATATTGCCGTACTCAGCAATGGCGCCATGGTCTTTGTCACCGACCGTACATCGGGTGTCGTACAATGCTGGTACGGCGCCACCGAAGCAAACTATTCACAGTATTGGCGAGCCGGAGATTTTTTGCCGCACACGATCGGTCTCGGCGATATTTATATCAATGGTAATGATTTTCTCTATATTTGCAGCAGTCGCTATGGCTTTATCGCCGAGTATGACCGGCTCGGTAACCTCGTTGGCCACATTACCGGCGAAAACCTGACTATGGTCGCACCGCAAGCTATGGCCTTTTCGCCCGCTAAGAACATCTTGTACGTGACCGAGGTGGTCGGTGCCGGCCCTGGAAAAGTTAAAGTGTGGAAAAAACAATAGTAACACTAAAGGACGGCCATGCCATACCCCAAGATAGAACCGGAAGAAATCAGGATTACCCCGCTGGAGCGACGGCAAAGCAAAAGTGACATCGAGCGCATCGCGATTGCTCCCGAAAATATCCCGCCCCGGGACAAAAGTATCGATAGCGTTGTGCAGGAGACAACAACGCGTATAAAAAATGCGCGTGCGTGCGGTGCTGCGGTTATTTTAGCGTTTGGTGCGCATCTGGTCAAAAATGGACTGGCACCTGTCGTCCTGAAACTGATGCAAGACGGGTGGGTGACGCACATCGCGACAAATGGTGCCGGAGGTATCCACGACTGGGAGTTTGCCTGGCTCGGATCTTCCGAGGAGGATGTCCGCGCCAATGTTGCTACAGGCACATTTGGCGCCTGGGCAGAAACCGGCAAATATATTAATCTGGCAGTTCAGGTTGGCGCCTTGCAGGGTATGGGATATGGTGAATCGCTCGGTGCCTTGATTGAGGAAGAAAAGCTCGACGTGCCAGAAGAGCATCAACTCGAAGCGGAAATCAAAACATCTTTGGCAATTGACAACAGCTATTTGGCCGCCCGGTCAGAACTGTTGCAAACAGTGCGAAAGTTTAACCTGCCAGCCGGTCTTTGGCGCATCTCGCATCCTTTTAAAAAATATTCGATCTTTGCTGGCGCGTATCGCTTTGGACTTCCACTAACCGTTCACCCGGGGATTGGATATGATATCATCTATAACAATCCATACGCCAACGGCGCTGCATTGGGCCGCGCCGCCCACACGGATTACAAAATTTTTGTGAAATCCATGACGAACTTGAGTCATGGCGTTTTTCTTTCGATCGGCTCGGCGATCATGGCACCACAGGTGTTTGAAAAAGCCCTCTCGTTCGCCAATAACCTGAAGCTCCAACTCAGTGAATCGATCATCCACAACCATTTTATCGTCGTCAATGATCTGCAACAAGCGACCTGGGACTGGTCTGCCGGTGAACCGCCAAAAGAAGCATCCGATTACTATCTCCGATTTTTGAAAAGTTTTTATCGGATGGGTGGCGAGGTACGTTATGTTGCAGCGGATAACAGAGCTTTTTTGCGCCAGTTGGTTCACAACCTGGAACCAAACAAAGGAAAACATTCACAATGAGTTGTCGGCGGCTACAGAAACTGACATCTCCGGCATGGACATTGGGAATAACGTGTGCGCGTCAAAATTCACCCGCAGGAGCTCTATTCGTCGGGGAATATGCAACCCCGCAGCACTGTTTACAAAAACAACGTTGCATCATATCGTTGATCAATAAATCCACTATAATTCGGGGAAACCATTAACAGGGAGGTCATGGAACATTGGGGAAACGCCAGCGCAGTTTTAGCGAACCGAAATATGAGATTAATTTAGAGTCGAAGGACAAAGTCCTTATTCGACAGGAAAAAAAGAGTCCGATCTGGAAATTCGTGCTTTTGATGTTGACTGTTGCGTCCATCGCTGTTGTCACGCTGTTTATCGCCGGATTTGTTTTTAATAGCACGAGTCCCTTTTTCTTTCCATCATCCATCACGATCTCAGTGATGCGTAATATCAACAACAACCGCCTGCCTGCATCGGAGCTCAAGCGCATCAATATTTATCTTGATGGTCGTACCAGGCCGGCGGCAAAAAAAGTGTTAGTCGATGGGATGGCGATAAAATTTAGAAAAACCGGGCAACACATCATCGGTATCGAAAATGTCAATAGCTCAATTGACTCGATAACATTTTGGCATGAACGGCGGGTGCTCGATTCTCTTAATCTGTTTGGCCAGAAACACTATTCGACCGCACTGTTTCGGGATTTTATCCATCACACCGTCGTCTCGGATCAGGATTTTGAAAAAATACGTTTATTAACGTTCACAAACCGACAACCACGGCTCCGCAAGCCGCTGCTTTTTTTTCTATCCGACTATGATGAATCATCGATTCTTGTCGATGACGTTGTCGCAGGTGCGAATCTGCAGAATAGCACAACACTGTCGCATTCATTTCTGGGAACTTTGCACAAAATCCTGCTGAATTACAGTCCCAATGTTGGTCACTTTTCTGTCGATCAGCGTCGCTTTTTACGCGACAGCTATTCCATTGATGTGCCGGTTTTGAATCAATTGAGCTGGTTTTCGGATCAGCATCGCTCCGACCGCTTTCAGTACGCTGAAGATATGCAAAAAACACTCAACAGCTCAATCGTCATTGTTCCCTACATTTTCAAAGACGGCCGAGGCAATGTTTTTGCAAAATGTGTTGCAGCGTTTGCCAACATCGGTGCGCTTCAATTCGAGCCGATCGAGATTCGACATATTCCCCTAACAGCTAACGACATCTTGTCTGCAAAGGCATCTGTGTTTTCGATAATTCAAGCCTATCTCAATTTGTACAATTCATTTTTCCAGTCACGATTACTTGATGAGCCTTTGCTCAACGCTTTTATCAGCGTCTGCAACAGCCAGGCACCGGATGTTGATTCAATCACCCGGATCGGCGATCGAATTGTGCGCATCACCGCAGTACAAGCAACAAGCATCATCTATACACTGGACGATTTTTTCGCCAAAATTGCCGGTCTGCAATGTCTCGAACTTTATAACGAATTAGCCGAATTTTGGAAAAATGATCCTTATGCCTTGCAGAGGATAAATCAATTCAATGCGCAGGAACAAGAAGTTGTACGCGCGATTATAAAATGGTCGCTGGCGCTAAAGGAGAACGAGCACAAATGCGCTGAAAACAACTGGCCGAATCGCGAACAACGATTAGCCTTGTTTATGACCATTAAAAAAGTCATTGATCAAACATCGTCCCTCTCGTGGCTGCAAAACGATGCATTGTATGATGTGCTTGTGGCTGAAATCAATAAACTCAACGAAACCCAATAAGCTTATGCGACACATATATTTGACACTGGTGTTCATCGCGTCAGTCTCGACAATAGTCGGCGCTGTTGCGGTGCAAGGCACTCTTATCACCCAGATCAAGGGAATCACGGAGAATGTCACGATTCGTGCCTCATCCAATCCTGATGTTCTCAGAAGACCCGGAGCGGATGGAACGTACACTATTCCGACCAGCTCGTTAGCGCAAGATTACATCCTTGTCGCCCCGGAAGCGGGTGATGACAATCTGTACTCACCCCGTATCATCAAGGCAAACGCTATCGGAACCGACACGCTGTATATCATTCCGCCGACAAATCAAACCGTAACGATCATTGTCGACAACAAAACAAACAGGGAATTCTCGTTTCTTGCTGATAAATGCATCATTTTGAATGAAATGGTAACATCTGAAAAGGATTATGAGCTCGAAGTGATACCACATCGATCTCCAACGCCAACACTCCTGATCGCCGGCATCAGCGCGGGATATCCGGCTGTTGTCAAATCAGTGAATATTGATCCGGTGCAATTGCGCGGCTACTTGGAGATCGAGCCGCAGGATATCGGTTTGCCACCCGCGCGGGCCGAGCAAACCAGACAACGAGCGACACCTCTCCCACCACTCCCGGTTGATGACGAATCCCGGGTATATGAGAGAGCGCCGCGCCAAATAGAGGAACAGATTCGTTCTTCATCAGAGGCGGCCGTCACGCCATCCAAGCCACCATCAGAGGAGGTAAAAAGCAGCGAATCCTTTCAGAGCTATTCAATGACACCATCTCGGCCACACTCGGAACAGATGCAACGAGAAGTCAAAGAGCGCTCAATAGAAAAAATGCAAGCTGCTTACTATTTTTCCGACCGCTTTGTTCTCAAGGACCGTGAAAACAGCTCGCTGGCCGTCCGAGGAACCTATGACTATTTTCCGAACACCTCGGAAACAACTCAGATTTTTCATTACGGCCTCGACCTATACAATATCAAGATTTTAAAAAAATACTTTGATCTCAGCTTATCGACCTCCAACTGGGATCAAATCGATGACATGTATTATCGTGGCTCTCTCACCTGGCATCATTCGCCGTATGCATCCATTGATGTCGCGTACAAGTCTGCCCAAAATAGCACGTGGTACCAGCAGTATGATGTTGCACAAACATCAGTGGGGGTGAACGGTTATTATAAAAGCCGGAGTACGGTTTTTCAATTCGGCGTTGGCGTTCGGTTTCAGGTTGATTATGGGGATTTTAATGTCTATTTCACGGATGTGGTGGAGAAGAAATATCGCTATCTGCAATCAATTTACCTCCTCGGCAGCACCAGTATTGGGCAAACAACGGCTTCATTTATGGCTGGCTTGATCAACGAGGCTGCTTATGCTTCGGTTTCTGTATTGCTTTTTCGACATGTCGGCATCAATTATACTTTTAAAAATGTGAGCGGGGACAATACAAATTTTACGCCGCTGGAAAAAGAGTTAGCGCACAAAATTTCGCTTTATGTTAACTTTACTCTCAAAAACAGAAACGTAAAAACCGGGCAGCTACAATAACTCTCCTCAGATTGGCCGCCTCCTCATCAGGCGGCTTCGCCATCGACGCGCATTATTTCCTTGCGTGAGCCTTTCACTTTGGCTGGAATCCCCATGGCTATGGAATAGGGTGGAATATCTTTGGTCACCACCGAGCCCGCACCGATGACGCTGCCCGTGCCAATGGTGACGCCATCCAGCACTTTGACGTCCATACCGAGCCAGACATCATCTTCAATTGTCACACCGCCACGGCTGTCATAGCCCTGCCGCATGATCGGCACGTCGGTGCGATCATAGTTATGCTGAGCGCCGCCCACGTAGCAGTTCGCCGCCAACAGCACATGCCGGCCAATTTTGATCTGCGACGTTGTGCCCAGACGGCAATTGGCGCCAATGTTGGAAAAATCCCCGATTTCGATAAACCCCTCGCGCGTGCCGAGTACAGTGCCGCGCCCAAGGAGCACTTCATTGCCCAGAGCAATCCCCGAATCACCATTTCCCTGTGCACTGAGTTTGCAAAATTCATCAATAACACATTTATTCCCGATCGAAATTTTCGGGCTGTGCTGAAGCGTGATACTGCGGCCAAAGACGGTTCCCTTGCCGACACTTTTAAAAAGGGCTGGATAAAGCATATTGCGAAAAAAATACCCCAAAATTCCTGGAAGATAGCCACAGAACAGGGTGATCAATTCGATTTTTAAAAGCACGAACAAGCTGCCCGAACCGATTTGTATCTCCTGATATTTTTTTAATGGTGATTTGCGCTGGCGCATGATATCTTCAAAGCTGCTAAAATATTGAACATCACCTCTAACGTCATTTTTATCAATGTGATGTGTGATATTATCTCCAACAATTTCGCTCTTGACATGAATTCCCAATGTTGAATAATAAAATCCGCCGACAACACCGGCAACAAGTGCTTTGGCGCGCAACAGCAGGGCCACCGAGAGGCCAACTGCACCGGGAATGCCCATACGCCCGAATACAAAAAAGTAGGCGCCTTCCGCGAGGCCGATGCCACCGATGGATATGGGAATCATTGTGATGACCATGACGATCGGAGTAATGATCAAAGCATCCAAAAAAGTGATCGGAGCCCGGAATGCCAGTGCACTGGCGTAAACATTCACCACCGCCAATATATAAAACAAAAACGAGTTGACTATGGCGAACGTAAAAGCACTCGTGTTGTTCTTGAGAGAGAGCGTCGCTTTTTGAAATTTTCCGAGTTTTACAAATACCTTTTGAGCGGCACTAATCCTGACACGACGTGAAAACCAGTGCAATATTTTTGGATTCAAAATCGTGATCAGAATCGATAGATAGCCTACAAGGCAGATCATCAGCGCCACAGTCAGCCAAACGCTCCACAATTGTCGCAGCGCCAGCCCAAAAGCGAGAATAGCCATAAACAGCAATACCGACAGACCGGTGAACCGTTCAACAAATACCGAAGAAAAGGCTTCAGCCGGTCTTTCCGTCGATTTTCCCAGCGCATACGCGCGCACCACATCGCCCCCCACATTGGTTGGCAATACGCTGTTGAAAAAATAGCCGACAATATAGAGCCAAAAGCATCTGAGGATTGATACTCTGATCGCCAGGGCTTTGAGGATTACTTGCCACTTCCAGGCACTGACAAAAACGAGGATCGGCGTCATCACAATGGAAATGAGCAGAAAGCGTATGTCCGTTTGCTTGAGTGTGCCCCATATTTGATTCAAACCGGCCTTGTAAAAGACATAGCTAACAAGCGTCAGGCTTACAGCAATGCGCGCATAAAAATTGAATCCCCTTTTTTTGCGATTTAGCCGCATATTTTATTTATCCGATTGAACGCGCAAATAGGGGCGCAAGTGAGCTGCTGCCTGGTGAGCTTTGGCCTTTTCTTTAAGCAATAGTGGCACCATTTCATTTTTTAATCCCTCGCGATTCTCATAGGATCGAACGATTAAATCGACATATCTTTGTACGGACAAATCTCGAAACGCTAACAAATTTTTCTCCAGGCCGATCGTGCGCATGTAACCGCGATTTTTTGGATAGGTGATGATACCGACCGGCACCGTGCCCATAGCTGACGACAGGATGAGAGAGTGCGTGCGCATGCCAACAAACAGCTCGAGACGTTTCAGGACCGAGCAGATTTCCTGGTAATTATACTTTTTATTTGTCACCAGACGGATCCTGTTTTTGTGCTTAATTTTGGCCATGACTTTGCCGGCAATGCGCATATCCATATGTTGTGTTTCGACAAAAATGACATCAACATCCAGGGTGTCAATGACAGCATCAACGGTCTCCGCATAGAGATCAATCAGATTATTCCGGCCAAATGAAAAACCGTCGCTTCTCACGAATGCGTCCACATAACTGTTCACATTAAAGCCAATAGCCGGCCTGTCGCTCTGAAAAAGACGTTCCTTCTCGGAAATCCGGGTCAGCTGTTTTTCGCCAGCTGCTTCGGCGTTGAGCGCGCAGTCCGCACCCTCGATTATTTTGGGATGCTCAAAGCCCAGATTCTGCAAAAGCTCAACAGATTCTCTATCGCGCAAAATCAATGCCTCGGCACTATCGATCACGGCTTTGAGCGCCCGCTTTCCGGCTTCTGTACGAGCGGGACCGAGACTGCTGTTGTACAACACCACTGGAATACCGCGTTTTTTCGCGACCGGCAATATTTGCGCAAGTGTCCATAAATAGTTATAAAGTGGATTGTATAATTTGCGATCAAATAAAATCGCATCCGTCACCAGGACAAGATCGGCTTGCAAAATCGTTTTTAATGTTGGTAGACCCAAGATCTTTACGCTCATGTTCCAGGGCAAAAGGCCAACGGCGTTCACGCCATACTGCGCAAAAGTCGTACGGACAAATTTTGGATTGATTGTGGGAATATAAAACTCGACGCGTTTATAGCACGTCGAAATATCCTTCAATAGACAGCCTAAAATAGCCGCATCACCGGCATTGCGGCCGGAATTATTTCCAATAACGGCAATTTTTTTCATGAGGGTGTTCTCTTGTCTAAAAATCCTTTTTCGATGTACCATTCCGCCGTGTGATGGATTCCATCCTGCATATTCACCCGAGGCGTATACCCAAGTTCAGCTTTTGCTTTTGAAATGTCAAAAGCGCGATCGTGCGTAAAGATATGAACGCGCCGCGGGAAAATAGGCGGCTCGACCCGAAGTGGAACACAGATCTTTTCGCACACATATGCGGCTATTTCCAGTGGCCACACCGGCAACTTCCACCTGGGGGCGGGTACGCCAAGCTCTTTGGCCACAAGTGCGGCAAAGTCTTTGAGCGTTGTATAGTGTTCACCTGCAATGATAAAAGTTTGTCCAATGGCCGCCGGATTTTCAGCCGCAAGACGAAAACCTTCAACCGTATCCGTCACAAAGGTGAGATGATAAAGAACCTCGCCGCTACCAAACAGCAAAAACCGTTGTTTTTGCACAGAACTGTAGAGCTTGAGCATGCGGGTATCGCCGGGACCGTAAATACCAACGGGACGAACGATGGTGACCGGCAGACCTTTCTCCTGATAAAAACGGAGCGTCAGTTTTTCGCCTTCGTATTTGGATTGCTGATAAACATCTTCCGGCTGTATTGGCGCATCTTCATTCGCCGGTGGACTTTTAATATGGCCGTGTACGCCGCACGTACTGCAGTGCAAAAAGCGTTTGACACCAGCATCGACCGCTGCTTGCAGCATATGCTCCGTGCCCTTGACATTGATGTCCCAATACACGTTATCCGGGACATTCGCGCTTCGATACAGGGCGGCGATGTGAAAAACAACATCAACGCCCTGCACTGCTTCGTGAACCTGGTTTTTGTGTCGAAGATCACCAAAAGAATATTCAACGGGCAGGTCTTTCAGAACAGATATATTACTATCAGGTCGAACAAAAACGCGCACATTGTAGCCATGTTCCAACAAGTTTTTGACCATATAGCTGCCGGTAAATCCGGAGGCGCCTGTCACCAATGCTTTCATGCTGTCGCTATTCCAGTAGTTTATTTTTGTGCCACCACGCATATCGCGTGGCCAAAATGTTTGCGAATAAAAGTCGGGAGTAAATTATACGCGGGTACAAATACAAGATTGAACAATCCAGCTAAGAAACCGTGACGCGGTGTAGTGGTGGCTTTAATATAGTCCAAAAAAATATCAACATTTTTGAATGCGGCAAAGAGCTCGCGGAGATTTTGCTTGTCATACAAACGGGTGATCGGTGCATCTTCATGGGAAAATTCAAAATTTACCTTGCCGAGTTTGGTGAGGAAAATCTTCCACGAATATTTATAATACAAGGTGATCACTGCTTCTCCGCCGGGTTTAAGTATGCGATAGACTTCGGACACTGCCTGTTGCGTGCTTTCGGTTTGATGCAGTACGCCCAAAGACGCGACAACATTAAAACTGTTGTCATCAAAAGGTAGCTCTTCTGCGCTGCCGTGCTTGAAATCGGCCTCGAGTTTGTTGTGCTCGAAATTTTTTTGCGCCAACTCGAGTGCCGCGGCAGACAAATCCAGTCCGGTCGGACGCATACCACAACGCGCCCAATGCAACAGCTCCCATCCGGCGCCACAGCCGACTTCAAGCACAGTACCGCCCGGGTACTTGGCCGCTTCTTTTTCGATCAATTGATAACGATGCGGGTAGTTTTTTTTGATAAAAGCACTCACTGTTTCAAAAAACTCAGCGGTGCCAATTTTGCGCGGATCGCCCGTCCAAAACTGCGTTGTATTGACGTTATCCGTCCAATATTTTTGCACCTGCTCAATTGTTTTATTGTCACTACCTTTCCACAAGTATGTGCCAATGGTATCCGCCATTTTCTCACCTGTAATTATTATTCATCGTTCAGCGAATTCATATATTTGTCGATAGCTCTGCTTTTCTTGTTCCTGGCGACTGCTGGACCATCCCAGCTCCTTCGCCATGAGTTCGACGACGTTTTTTATTTGCTCTGCTGACGCCCTGCAGCCAGCGCCAAGGTCTGTTCGTCGCATGAGAATATCGGACAATGTTTGCGCCATTTCGTATCGTACGCCGTAAATCACTTCGGCTTTTAAAATATCAGAATCACTGCTCACCGGCTCCAGCAGCGAAGCATCCTCGTCCGCTAAAGCGACAATCTCGTTATAACGCGAACCATAGGTTGCCAACAGATGTTTCTTGTTGCTGGGTGTCAAAGCACCATCAAGGCTGTTCATACCGTCAGCGAAAAATTTATGATAATGCCCAATATTGCCACCCCATACAGGAATGTCGTGACTATTCGAAAAGGGAGAGCCAAAGCCAAGTATCTTGATCGCTTTGTCCACCGCCAGCTTTGAAACACCGCGAGCCGTCGTATACTTTACCGTCAAGATCGACAGCAATCCATCCAGATTGTCTTCTTTTTTATGGTCGATAATGCGGAAATGCTTCTCCAGCGTGACATCACCGCTCGCCGGATCGACAGCAGCCATGGGCAACAAGCCGGCGTAGACATGGTCAATTTCATCGTGTTTGATATGTTCATCCGGCAAGGCGCTGTTCACCTCAGCTAAAAACTCCTGAATATCCGCTTCTGCTGCACGATAATTTTCAGCATCACCATAGTATGGTTTGTGAGCGGTACCGGCCAAAGTCTTGCCGCGCCACGGCACAAAAAACAGCAAGCGAGAGCCTGTGTTGATGAGCGCATCCTTGTCTTTGTGCCCGGCTTTTGTTGGTGCCGCAAAAGCAAATTCTCTGGTCAGCTGCCGATTGAGAACGAGGTTAATCGCGGTCGAGAATTGTATTTTTTGTTTTTCCTTATCCCGAAATTCTGCCAACAACTCGTTAATCCAGGGACCCTGGGTGCTTATCGTCAATTTCGCATTGATGGCCAAAGTTTTTTGCGTTCTTTCATCCCGCGCTTCAACACCGTAAACACGGCCATTTTTCACCAGCAGATTATTCGCTTTGACATAATTCGCGACGACAGCACCTTTTTCTACTGCCGAATGAACAAAGGACAAAAGCAATCTCTCGGAATTGTGCATATGCGCATCATACCATAACGCGCCACCGTTAACATCATCGCGATTGACGCGCGGGATGAGATCAGCCAACTGTTTTTTTGATAAGAGTGCACCATTCGGAAGCCGATGATCTTTGTCTAATCCGCGATTACGATCGACGCTAAAAAGATCGTTCATCAACAAGCCGATACGCATCACTTCCGGCCCCTTCACCGCATGACCAAAGGTTGGCATGATGCATGGCATCGGGAAAACAAGATGAGGGGCAATTTTTAACAAAATGCGACGTTCAACAATTGATTCCCGCATCCTGGCAAAGTCCGCATGCTGCAAATATCGCAAGCCACCGTGAATGATCTTGAGGCTATTTGAAGAAGTTCCGGCGGCAAAATCACGTTTTTCAATGAGCGCCACCTTGAGGCCGCGCAGCACGGCATCCCAGGCCACGGTGGCGCCATAAATCCCACCGCCGACAACCAGCAGGTCAAATTCCTCCTGCGTCAGTTTTTCTACGTCACGTTTCATCATACTATGTCATGCAACAAATATAAGACCATGAATTAATGTGTCTATTTTTGAGTCTTGTTATTCATATATAGATCATACCACATATGAAAAACAATCAATGCCCAGAGCCGGTGACTATGGTTTTCCTGTCCTTTTAAATGTTCGTCCACGAGTCGTCTGACACAGGATGGATCAAAAAAGCCTTTTTCTTTGATATTCTGTTCAGACAGTGCCGACATCATCATTGGCTTGAGTTCAGATTTGATCCAGTTTTTAATGGGGATGCTAAAGCCTTCTTTACCGCGTTCAAGGATTGTCAGCGGCAATTCATCCCGTAATGCTGATTTGAGGATATATTTGGTCCGCTTGCCGTGCAGGCGAAAATTACTTGGTATCGTCGCTGCAAACTCGACGAATCGATGGTCGAGAAACGGCACTCGTGCCTCCAGCGAATGTGCCATGCTCATACGATCCACTTTGACGAGAATGTCATCGACAAGATATGTTTTGATATCAACATATTCTTGCTGATCCAGCGGATCGTCTGACGTTGCCTGCGCAAAATGCTCTTCGATGAAGCCAAATGCATCATATCCGTTCAGGCTGTTCCGGAAATCATACGAATACAAAAGCTCCTTTTCCGCCCTTTGTAAAAAGATCATCCATCGGACATGCTGCAAATGCGCCGGTAGTCGTGCGCCCTCGATAAATCGTTTGGCTCTGTTTATAAAACCTTTTTTCTTTTCAGTTGGTGGTAACGCGTTAATTATAGGCTCAATCGTTGCTTTTCGCAGAAAAGCCGGCAAAGTCTCGTATTTAGCCGCCAGGCGCTGTGCGATATACGTATCGTAGCCGGCTAACAATTCATCGCCGCCATCGCCGGACAGGACGACGGTGACATTTTTGCGCGCCATTTCCGATACCAGAAACGTTGGAAATACCGAAAAGTCGCCAAATGGCTCGTCCAGCATCCAGAGGATTTTTTCGGTCAAACTGGTCGCGTCCGGTCGGATAATTTCTTCAAAATGATCGGTATGATATTTTTCAGCGATGGCGCGAGCATAAGGCAGTTCATTATAAGTGGATTCATCAAAACCGATAGAAAAGCTCTTCACCGGCTCGCTGCTATGTCGAGACATCATGGCCACTACAGAGCTTGAATCCAGGCCACCGCTGAGAAAGGCACCGAGCGGCACATCGCTCATCAGCCGTATTTTTACTGCATCTTCAAGGATATCCTGCAACTGCTGCTCCAGTGCGAGCACATCGGCAGTTGAGCGCCGGTATTGAAGGCACCAGTATTGATGGATTTTGATTTCACCATCCTGATACAACAGCCAGTGACCAGCCGGCACTTTATGCACATTTTTGAAAATGCTAAAAGGACTTGGAATATATTCAAAAGTTAAAAAAGTATCCAATGCTTTCGGCTCAATTTCTTTCGGGACTGAAGGGAGTTGCACAATGGATTTGAGCTCTGACGCAAAGACCAACTGCTGTTCATCCCGATAGTAATAGAGTGGTTTGATGCCTATGCGATCACGAGCCATAAACAATCGATGCTTTCGGCTATCCCAAATCGCAAAGCCGAACATACCGTTCAGCTTGTGCACACAATCGACGCCCCACTCTTCATAGGCATGAATGATCGCCTCAGTATCTGTTTTTGTCGTAAAATGATGACCTTTGCTTTGTAATTCTTGCCGAATGGATTGATGGTTATAGATTTCTCCATTAAAGACAATCGCCATCGACCGATCTTCATTGTAAATGGGCTGATGGCCGGTTGATAAATCAATGATGCTCAATCGTCGCATGCCCAGGCCGACATTTTCGAATATATATTGACCCTCGTCATCCGGTCCGCGATGTTTCATCACGTCACACATCCTTTTTACATCAGCACACTCAACGGGGTGGTCTTTTTGGGGGTGGATAATGCCACAGATGCCGCACATTAGTTTTTTGTCCTCATCACATACTCAATGATCCATTTGGTCTTTTGCAAATAGCTGTCGTAGCTGTAATGTTTTTCCGCCAATTGTTGCGCCGCCTGCACCAGTTGCTGCTGCTTGACTTTATCGTCTAAAATGGAGAGGATACCTTCCGCAAATGATTCCGGATTTGGCTCGGCCAGGACCGATACGGAATCATTCAAAATTTGAGTATGCGTAATATGCCGTGTCGCGACGATTGGTTTGCCGCTTCGCAAGTAAGAGTAAATTTTTAAAGGCGAGTTTGTCCCTTGAAGTCGCGGTGATACGAGCACATCACTCAGTGAGACAAAGCTTGGAATCATATCGGGCTGCACAAAGCCGGTAAAGTTGAATTTTGAAATCACGCCCAGTTTTGCCGCCTTTGCTTTACAGGCTGCCACTTGTTGTTCATTACCGCCGACCATCAAAAATCGGACATCGTGCGGTCGTCTTTCAGTCAGTCGCGCGGCGCTCTCGATGAACATATCAATCCCTTGATACGGTTCGAATGTGCCATAATAGAGGATTATCTTTTCGCCGTTCACGTTGTATTGTTTTTTCAAGCTACTGGTTTTTGTTTGGGTTGGCGGGAACACGATACTATTGTCAGCGACATTTTCGATCAATAAACTGGCTTGTTTGGGAAAGTGTTTTTCAACATAGTCCTGCAGCTCGGGGCAAATTGTAATCACCGCGGCAGATTTTTCAATCGTATTTCTTTCCAGCGTCGCAAAAAGATGTCTCAGAATTTTGGATTTGGAAAACCTGAAATTGCCGAGTTGTTGCGGCAGACTTGAATGCATATCATACAGATGCGGTAGGCCATATTTTCGAGCTAACGGAATACCAAAAAAAGCTGCCTCTTCGTGGGTGTGTAAATAATCGTAGCTATTTTTTCGTAACAATTGCACAGCTTTGTTGTACAGTACACTATCTAAAAATACTTTGGGTACAGACGGTCCGATTTTTATTTTATTGATAAAGGGTACTTTTTTCGCGCGATAAATGGTCAAATTATCAATCGCCACATTCTGACCAATGTGATACGTGACCAGATCAATCTGGTGACCGAGCAGCGACAAGGCTTTGATGCGGTGCAGGACGCTAAATGGCGTACCCCGTGGCTGAAACCATGGTTGCGGTGCCAACATGAGAATGCGCAGTTTTTCCAATTCATCACTTTTACAGATGCTCGTGTTCATGCCTATTACCTTATCTTTTGGAACCGGGAAAAGTTATTGGGCGCCATAACCGGTGATAACCACCCAAAACGTTCGAAACATGAGCTTTAGATCCAACAGAAGCGACCAATGATCGATATACTCCAGGTCCATGCGCATCCACTCATCAAAACCAATTTTATTGCGGCCGCTGACCTGCCAGATGCAGGTGATACCGGGTTTAAGTGAGAGGCGTCGGCGATGCCAAATTTCATAGCGCTCGACCTCGCTGCGCAATGGCGGACGGGGGCCAACAATGCTCATATCGCCTTTTAGAACATTAAAAAATTGCGGGATCTCGTCGATACTTGTTTTGCGGATGATATAGCCAAAGGGTGTGATTCGCGGATCATGCTTTATTTTAAAGACGGGTCCATCCATCTCATTATGCACAAGCAGATTATCTTTTTGAGACTCAGCATCCTTGACCATGGAACGGAACTTGTACAGCATAAACTTGCGGCCGTTGAGGCCGATGCGTTCCTGTTTGAAAAATATTGGACCTTTGGAGGTAAGACGGATCAGCGATGCAGCTAAAAAAATGAGTGGCGAAAAAAAGATGATCGCACCGAGAGAAATAACGATATCCATAAGTCTTTTGATAAAAAGCTGCCACTCTTTGGCGTAAAACGTTTGGAATTCCAACAGAGGGAAACCGTTAAAATCTGTTTGCCGGGCTTTGGCGATATGAAGATTATACAGATCCAGCGAAAGCGACGTAGACACACCAACTTTTTCACATTCCAAAATCGCACTTTCAATTCGATCCAGCCAGATTCGAGGGACGACAAAAATGACTCGATCGATGACCAATCGATTGACGATAAAACCAATATCCTGAATTCGCCCCAAAACCCGATAACTTTCGATTTCCTTGCCGAAATAGCGAGGATCATCATCAATGAGTCCCACTATATGCAATCCCCAATTTGCATGTGCCTTGACGTTTCGAATGAATTCCCGGGCCCGGTTGCCGGTGCCGACGATTAGCAAATTTTCCTGATTATATCCTTTGGCATGGATTCTATCCAATACAAAAAGAATGATCGTCTTTTCAAAAATGATCAAGGTGAAAGCTGTGCCCGAATAAACGAGAAAGAACAAACGGCTTGCCAATTCTATCTTTAAAAAGAACACAAAACTGCCGCTCACAAAGCTCGCCCAGATAGAGGTAATAAAAAGCAACCAGGCTAATTTCTTAAAAGAACGCGTTCGATATTCCTGATATATCCTGTTGAGATTATAGAGTGCCCACCAAATGAGCGGAAAACCAACGAACATGAACCAATATTGTGACGCAAAATACATCAGGCCTGACACATCAACGCTTGTTGCGTAGGCCTTGACATTCCAAAATGTGATGTAGCGAATAAATTCATCGATATAATATGCCAGTGGAAATGCCGAGTACAGAACAATCAAATCCACAAATTTGAGCAGATTCTGAATAAATTTTTCTTTATCTGACAGCATCTATCGCCACGTCCTCTGTTCTGTCCAATTCAGTATTCTCGAGAAACCACTTTGCAAAAAGTCGTATACCCTCCTCGATATTGATTTGCGGATCGTATTTTAGCTCTGCTCTGGCCTTGCTCACGTCGGCAAAGGTGATGGGAACGTCGCCCGGTTGATCGGGCTGAAAATCGAGAATCGCTTCAATTCCGAGCGCCTCTTGTAACAACTCGATCAGCGTCATAAGCTCGACGGTTTTGGACTCGCCGAGATTGTAGATATGATAGCCATCACAATAGCGGATGGCGCCCAAAAGTCCCTGGATGATGTCTGTGTAATAGGTATAATCGCGGCGACTTTTACCCGATCCGAAGACGGGAAGTGGCCGGCCCTGATAAATGAGGCGAGCGAACTTGTGAATGGCCATATCAGGACGTTGGCGTGGGCCGTAGACGGTAAAAAAACGCAAACAGTTGATAGAGATATTATACAATTTATGGTAGGTATAGCAGATGAGCTCGCCCGCCTTTTTCGTTGCGGCATAAGGTGAAACGGGATTATCCACCGAATCGGATTCTGCAAAAGGTACTTTTTTGTTGGCACCATATACCGAAGAGGAGGACGCAAACACGAACTTTTTTATGCCATGAATTCGGCACATCTCGAGCAGATGTATAGTTCCCTGTACATTGACCTGTTCGTAAAGCAGAGGTTGCTGAATTGATGGCCGAACGCCAGCGCGAGCGGCTAAATGAATCACCATATCAAAAGCATGTTCATTAAACAGCGCTTCCAACCGCGCATCATCGAGAATATCCAACTCAACGAGTGCGTAATTTGGTGATGACAAAGCAGATTGAATATTTCGCCGTTTCAGCGCCGGATCATAATAGTCATTAAAGCTATCGAGGCAGACAACGTTATGATCCTCCGCAATGAGCTTTTCAATTAAATGCGAACCAATGAATCCGGCTCCACCTGTGACGAGTAGCTGCATGTAAACCTTATCGATTTTAATAATGATAATAACTATATGAATTCTTCATATTCGCTTCTTCAGTGCCATTGATCACCACACCCGCGAGTCGGGCTGGAACGGTACTAAAAATGTCCATTCGCTCTTTGGCGTTATTACGATTGGTTTTGCCTGATCGTACGACAACAACCACCGCATCAACGAGAGTGCTGATGACGACTGAATCTGTCGCAGCGTCCAGCGGCGGCGCGTCAAAAATGATAAAATCGTACTTGCGCTTCACCTCGGCTATAAAGCGACGCATTTGCATGGATCCCAGGAGCTCAGAGGGATTGGGTATCAGCGAGCCGCAACTGAGCACTGACAAATTCGGCACATGTGTTGGCTGTATCAAACTGGCCAGCGTAGCATTATTGCTCAAATAATTTGTTAAGCCAGGCTCTTTTGTCGTGCTGAACGTATTATGCAACACACCGCGACGCAAATCTGCATCCACCAACAACGTATTTGTTCGCTGTTGTGCCATGATGATGGCGAGATTGCTGGCGGTAAACGATTTCCCTTCTTCCGGACTAATACTGGTGATCAGCAAAGTGCGAATCTGTTCAGCGCCACGCGCGAATAAAAGTTGCGTTCGCAGAGCCCGATATGCTTCTCCCACCGGCGTTGGAGAATAGTCATGTGTCACCAATTGACGATCGATTTGTAATGCTTTTTGGTCATCACGAAAATCCGGGATATCCTTAAAACGCACAGTCGGAATCGTTCCAAGTACCGGGACGTTCAAATGTCGCTCAACATCTTTGAGTGTATGCAAAGATCGATCGGCAATGTCGATGCCAATCGAAAGGAGTAACCCCAGCATCAGTCCAAAGGCACTGCCCATCATCACCTGGCTTTTTCTACTTGGATTTATCGGTTTAGTCGGGCGAGAGGCGTGATCCAGGATACGAATACCTGGATCTAAACTGGCATCAGAAACTTGAAGTTTTTTCATTTCAACGTACAAGGAATTAAACAACTCTTCGTCAAATCGTTTATTCCGTTCAAGCTCCAAAAGCCGACCTTCTTCATCGGGCAAAGCCCGCAGCTGTGCTTCTAGTTCTGTTTTGATTTTCTCGTGTTTTGTTTCTTTTGCTGCCAAAATGTTGCGATAATTGGAGGCAAACTCTATTATTTTATCCTGCGTTTCCTTGATTCTATTCGCACACTCTAAAACATCTTCATGTTCGGCAGAATATTTCGAATAGAGTTCATCATATCGTCTCTCCAAATTCTCGAGGTTTTGCTTGTATATTGTCAGTTCCGGCTCATCGGCCATCACCTCAAAATCAGCAATTTTATGCACCACAACGCGGCGATAATCCATTTCATATCCATCTTCGGGATTATCGACTTTCATAAGGAGCTCGGATAATTGTCGGCGCTGGTAGGGCAAATCACGTAAAATTTGCTCATTTGCGGACAATCGACTTGTCATGGTATTTTTTTCGGTTTCCAAAGAAAGGGGATATTGTGTATAAAACCGCCGCAGTGCCTCTTCGCTGTTCTTCATATTTTCCTCGGCAGCAGAGAGGGTTCTTTGGAGCATGGTACGATAGTCTTCTGAATCAATATTTTTTAGTTTTTTAATTTCCTGAAGATACACCTCGGCAACCCGATTGAGCTGTTTGGGTATCAAGTCCGGATCTTCACCTCTTAATTCCAGGACCATAAATTTTCCAGAATTACTAAATTTCTTTTGAATATCGTATTCAAGAAATTTAAAGCCTTTTATAAAGGGTCGTATGCGAAAATGAAACTCCCCTGCCGTCGCACAAAAGCCGGGATTGAGCCTGAACGATATACCATTTACATTGCGTGGCGTATCAACTGCATCCCAGACATTGGCGCTATCGACCATGGTTTTTTGTGTGCCATATTTCTGGTACAAATAGTAATTGCCGAGATTATCGATGACTATTTTGTAGCGAGATTCAACCGGGTTTGTTGTCGTTTGATATTCCAGAAAAACGTCTTCAAAATTGGTATATACAGAATCCGAATTTGCAAATGCAAGTCCCAGGACGGAGGCGACTCTTTCAGTGAACGATTGACTTCGGATCTCGGCTTGCGTTTCCCCATCAAAAATGGGATTCTCATTCTCACCAAGTTTTTTAGACTGAATGACCACCTTGCATTTATAAATCGGTATCTGGTTTTTGGCGATAAAATAAAAGGGTACAGCTGAAATGCCGCACAAAAACAATATAATCCACTTTCGCTTCCAGATTCCCTTTAAGAATTTGGAAATATCCAATTGATTGGCCGGCTCTTTTTCAAACGGCTGATCAAACGATTCAATTTCTTCCATACCCATAAGCGCCTAATCCCGATTTTGCCGGTTAATAGCATAATATAGCAGTATCAGCGATGCAAAAAAGTTAACATATCGCATGAGTGCATCAAAGCTGATCCGATTTATACGAGGTGCGATTATTTCATCACCAGATTTAATACCCAGTTCACGAAGTGATACACCTGAATGGAGAGATTCCCAGAAATCAGCGTAGATGATTTCACCTTTTCGCATGACATACATATTCTCAGCAGCAAGATTGTTTGTCATTCCCCCGCCTTCCGCGACCACATCCCAAAATGAGGTATTGGGGCTAAACCGATACATGCCGGCATTGCCAAATTCACCTCTCAACACCACTCGAATGAGCGGAACAACAATGAGTTTCAGATCTTTGCCAAAGGTGCGAAATATTTGTTCCAAAGTCGTCGTAACTTCATCGACAGTCATATTTGCGATTTGTACAAGTCCAAATGATCCAAGCTGGATATTCCCTTCACCATCGATGATAAAGTCAACATTATGAAAGTTGGCCAGAATCCGGTCACCTTGTGGCGCCATATCATTTTCATAAATGAGCAATCTCAGACCATCCGCGTTGCCAAAACGAAATTCATCGCTATCCTCGCTATATCCATTTGCGATAAATAGAAGAAAAATGATTAGAAAAAGGTATAGTCGACGCACTTAATATCTCCCAATCTTACCGTGAACGAAAGTAGCGAAACCTTTTGGTTTTTGTATGCAATGACAGCTTTTTCAATATTTTATACAATTGCATTAATCCAACCCGAGTATAACCAAATCGAGGCGAATACAGCATTCTTTTAATCCCCCACACGCCAAGAATTGGATTTTCCAGGACAATCTTTTTTATTTTTTCATTAATAGGCAAACTGGGTTCATCAACTTCTCGCACCTGGTGGTTGCGGTTGTATTTTGCCGTGTGCGTTCTGGGCCTGAGCGATGCAGGACTCTGGCTATCCACTGCAACCAAAGTGTCCGTCGATCCCTGAGGCAATTCAGACTCGAACTGTCTGTAGCCGACCGGTCGCGGATTGTGATTTGCTATGCCGTTTAGTTCTCGACAAAAATCAAAATCTTCAATTGCTTCTTCAATGGAATCATAGCTCGAAAGGATGCGGTGGAACTCAAGCATTTCAAATACTTCTGCGACTTCCGATGACATCTGGGTGATTTTTAGGTCTCCACCTTTTTCCTGTAGTCTGCGGATCTCGCCGACAAAAACACCCCAACCAGCGCTGCTGACGTATTGAACCGAACCCATATCAATAATGAACTGATATATGCCTTGTTCAATTGTATGATTTAGGACCTTTTGTAATTCGGGAGAAGTGTTTGTATCGACATAACCTTGTGTCTTTAAAAGCGCGATATCTTTTAGAGAACCAACTCGGTATTCTTCTATCTGGATGCCTTCCATATAATCCTTAAGCTAATATTAACCCAATAGAGCTTGTGATAGACTGATTTGCATGACACAATCTATTGAGTGCAGATAATCAGCAAAGTTGGTGCCACTGGCACCGCGTGATGGATTGTGGAAGAAAAACGAAGGGGAATCCCGGAAGAATGAATAATTTTATAAAATTATTGACTTTACAAACAATAAAATTAGCGAATTTTTATTCAACAATAATTCAGTGGGCTGTTTTGGTAAAAAAAAAGGACATCTTGTCAATACACGATACAAAGATGTCCCACTCTAATACATCGTCATGATGACTATTTGCGTTTCTTAACGTCCAATTTTTGGTACAATTTGACATAGCTTTCTGCGGAGTTGTGCCATGAAAAGTCAACTTTCATACCGCGTCGCTGGATTTTGCTCCAATTTTTTCGATCATGAAATGCTTTTACCGCATTTTGTAGTGCATTCAGCATTGCGTTGCTGTGATATTCTTCAAAAACAAAACCATTCCCCTTGTCCGGCTCTTGTACAAAATCAATGACAGTATCAGCGAGGCCACCCGTTTTGCGAACGATGGGAACAGTGCCATAACGAAGACTGTACATCTGGTTGAGTCCACACGGCTCAAATCTTGATGGCATGAGGAACATATCGCTTCCGGCTTCAATGAGGTGAGCCAATTCTTCATCGAACTTGAGAAAAACGGCAATGTTATCGGGGTAACTCTTGGCTGCTTTGTCAAAGAGTTTGTGGTATTTTTTATCACCGGTTCCCAACACGACAAGCTGAGCTTTGAGAGAAACAATTTTTTCAATAACCTCGGCAATCAAATCAAAACCTTTCTGGTCAACAAGACGCGAGACAATGCCGATCAAGGGTGTCATCTCGTCGAACGGCAATTTTGCTTTTTGTGTCAGAGCTTTCTTATTGGCCAGTTTGTCATCGAGATTATCGGCATTATAGGGGGAGACGAACGCGTCGTTCTCTGGGCTCCACACCGAATAATCAACACCATTCAAGATACCGTAAATATCATCTTTACGCTGTACCAATACATCCTTGAGACCAGCGCTCAGCTCATCATCGTTCTGAATCTCGGATGCATAAGTTGGACTTACGGTTGATATGGCGTCGGCAGTCATGAGTCCTGCCTTGAGAAAATTCACCCGTCCATAAATTTCAAGGTCTGGCGTTTCATGTGCATTGCTAATGCCAAGATGTGGCAGTACTGATTTCTCGAAACTTCCCTGATAAGCCAGGTTATGCACGGATAACAATGTTGAGGTGTTTGCAAAAAAAGTGTCATCGGCAAATTCATGTTTCAAGAGCCAGGGTATCATGGCAGTTTGCCAATCATTACAGTGGATAACCTGCGGTTGCCAGTGTAATAATTTTGTCGTTGCCAGGATAGCTCGGCACAGCAGCATAAACCGTTCGGCGTTATCCGGATAATCTTTGCCAGTTTTTGAATCAACATAGAGATCGTTGTGGCCAAAATAAGGAGTATAATCTAAAAAATAGACCTGCACTTTAGAATCCGGAATGAATGCTGATTTTGCGCAGGTGATATGCTCGGTCTTTCCCATCAGGACAGGAATTTTTTTGAGTCGGATCACTTCGCGCAAAATGTATCTTCGTTCGCTGATCGAGCCATACTTGGGCATAATGATACGGACATCATGTCCCATTTCGTAAAGTGCTTTGGGGAGAGAACTGGTCACATCGGCCAAGCCGCCGGTTTTTGCAAAGGGGGAAACTTCCGAGGCAAGGAATAATATTCTCAATCTATTTTTCATCTATAATCCTTAATCAAGTATAGAAGTATGCTAAATCAACATCCCCATGGATATTGCTGCCATAAAGTCTAATTGTGAGATACAAATTTAGAAAAATTTCTGTGAAAAGCAATTAAAAAAGGGTAACATTTGTTACCCTTTTTATGTGAGGAATTTAAAGTCTGCTTAAATAGGATTGTGCTCGGCTGGCGTATTCACTGGAAGGATACTCTCTGAGCAGCTTGTTAAATTCTGCTCGCGCGCGCTCATAATTGTTCATCTGCATATAGCAAAGTCCCAATTTTAATTGTGCATCATCGAATTTATTAGAGTTTGGAAATGCAAAGACTTTTTGGAACTCCAGAATAGCCTGCTCATAATTCCCCATGCCATAATAACACTCGCCCTTCCAGTATTGACAATTATCAACCAGGGAATTATTCTCGCCCGATGCCAGCAACTGATTGAAAACGGCGATACCTTCGTTATAGCGGCGGCTATTATAGAGTCGTAATGCTTCATCATAGCGAGCTTTGAAGGAGCTTCCAGTTGGCGCGGTATAGGTTCCTCCCACACGGGTTTGAGCGAGGAGTTGTTCTTTTTCTTGAATTTTGGCATCTTTTTCTTCAAGTTGTGATTTCAAGTTTTGTAATTCTTTATCTTTTACCGATACTTCATTTTCAAGACGTCCAATCTCTTCCTGCAAAATTTGTTGATCATCAACGGGAGTTGTCGTCTCCGTCACAGCAGGTTGATCTTCATCAGCAATACCCAAAAGTCGGAGTACCTCATCTTCATCTGATGATGCGGCTACTTGATCGTCGGGCACATCTTCACCGGTGTACAATCCTTCTTCGCTGTACATTCCGGCTTGGTTACCCGCGCAAGCAACAAAAAGAGAGGTTGTCATGGCAACGATGGATAAAAGCGCAAAAATCCAAATCAGGCGTTTCATACTCAATCTCCTAATACTTTTTTTGTTCCCTCATTACAATGTAAGTAGCTGCACCCCAGCCGAAGAATGCAACAATACCAGAAACAATGCGCCAATTTCGTCCACTGCTTTCAACTTTGACTTGAATTGGGCGTTTTGGCAAACCTGAATAGCCGATTCCTTTGAGATCAGTGTCGACGGCTACGACACAATACTCAATTCCTGCAGTTGTTACATAGGCGCCATCGATGACGGCTTCGTAATAAACATCCCCTGGTGCACCGGTTGTCTTGAGCGGGGTTAACTTCCACTTTTTAGTCCCCATTGTCCGATAGAGAACGGTCGCTGTTCTGAGGGGTACTTCTGATGTGATGACAGCGCTGAGTTTTAAATCACGCCTTTCCTCGGCTCGAAATACCGGATAATGAATCACCGTCGGAGCCTTGGTCGGTTTTGCCGGTTTTCCCATGTCCGGTTTTCCGTCATGATCCCAAAACCCATTTCTGTCCTCCGGACGATAGAGATCAAGATCCAGACTTTTGGTGATATTATCGCCGTCGAGATCGAGAGGAT
Organism: Candidatus Zhuqueibacterota bacterium; assembly: GCA_016928775.1. Classification (GTDB taxonomy): domain Bacteria; phylum Zhuqueibacterota; class Zhuqueibacteria; order Residuimicrobiales; family Krinioviventaceae; genus Kriniovivens. The sequence continues at coordinate 68,144 of JAFGKD010000053.1, forward strand.
CTTTGCGCGTGAAAGAGTAGCTCATTCCCACCCAGATGGATGTGATACCGTCATTCAAGTCACCCGTGGCGCGCTGATCGAGCAGATCAGTGGCCGTATAACGGAAATCAGCGCCCAAGGCAAAGCCCAGGCCGTTTTCAAAATTGAACTCCAGTCCTCCCGATGTTTTGAACAAGAGATCAAAACCTTTTTGTTCAGTATCGTCATCCACATATTTTACCGTTGTTCCGTCGTATTTTGAATGCCAATTGACGCCACCAAATCCGAGTGTCGCAAAAGGATTGACCGTGCTGCGAGGTGCAAAGCTAAACTTGAAATCAAACTCGACCGGCATTGCAGTTGTTTGAAAATCGTTCGGATTAAGATCGCCCGTCGGGGGAGGTTCTACAATGACAGATTCAAGATCGTCCTTGTCTTTGGTCATGAGCGCCGAATAATTGATTTCAGCCCCAATACCAAAGTAGGGAATAGGTGAATACGAAAAAACCAGAGATCCCATTGGATTGAATCTCGGCGCCTTCCAATCCCCCTCAAGTTTATTAATTCCTGCTTTAAATCCGATGGAAAACTTGTCGTCCGCAGCGAATACTCTGTTGGCGATTATCGGTTGTAAAATGAAGGAGATCAGGACCAGGATGAAAACGATTCTTCTCAATGTACTTCCTTTCTACCAAAGATCCTTTTCTGATTAACAGGTTGAAGATATTAAAGTTACACTAAAATGTCAAGTTGTTTTTAGCTCAAAATTAGTGGTATCAATATTTTAGATCACTTTGTTCTAAAAATGCTGGGAGGTTCAACCAGATGCTGTTCTTTTTACTTTATTATAACCAATTAAAATCAAAATAATTCCAACTATAACCATAGCTAAGCTTATCCCTTGATTAAGGCTGATAGCTTGTGAACCAAAGGTATAAATTACCATACTATCTTCATAATATCGATAAAAATCGATGATAAATCGTGCGATACCGTAGAGGATAAAAAAGAGTGCAAATAAAAAGCCATCAAATTTTTTCCATCGTTCGGCGACCAGCAAAGTGATAAATATGATCAAACCGTAGAGGGATGAATAGAGTTGGGCGGGCACCAACGCTGCGTCCTGGAACTGGCTGCCGGCTGGGCTGTTATAGGGGAAATGAACGCAAAAAAGCCCATCTCCTTCGCAAGGGATGCCATAACAACAGCCGTTGAGAAAACAGCCTATTCTCGTCAGAAATATACCCAAACCAATCGCCGGCATCAAAACATCGGCAAATTTGAAAAAAGGTAATTTCCGATAGCGAAGATATATAATGGAACTTATCACGCACAAAATAATACCGCCGAGTACTGTCAAACCGGCGATACCAATCTGGCCATCGCTTTGAAAAGGATTAAAAGTATCAAGCCAATGCCCACGAAATTCATCGAGATGAAAAAGCACATAGAGTAACCGCGAACCAAAAATGGCACTGACAATCAAAATAACGGAGAGGTCCATGATGTGATTGGGATCAATGCCGCGAGATCTTGCGCGTTTTGCAGAAAAATAAATGCCAAGTAAAAAAGAGAGGGCCAGGAGTAATCCGTAGGCTCGGATTTCCAGGGCGCCAATTCTGAATAAAACAGGATACACAAAACCTCCTCACTTTACATTTTTTATATTTCCCGGGGGAATAGCGGGAGAAAACGGCACACCATTTTGCCCGTTCCACGCAAAAAGAAACGGAACGCCATTTTCAACAACAGCATAGGTAAAATTCATCCCCCAAAAACCTGGATTGACATAATAGCCATGTTTGTGCGGGGCGAGCGCTGCCCAGTGGGTGTGTCCAAGCACAACAATGTCAAACTCTTTTTCAATCATGGCAAAAGCATAATGGCGATAGTCAAGGTCCGCATAGGTATCGCTTTTTTTCTCGCCGGAATTTCGGCTCAGATGTGAAAAAAAGAGCGCAAATGGAATTCCAATATCGGGGTGCAGCAGCCGATATAAAAAGATATTAACTTTGTTTCGCAAAATCCGTTTCAGGAAACGATATCCGACATCATTTTTTAAGAGTCCATCGCCATGCCTCATATATATTCGCCGTCCACTGCTGTTGAGCACATACTCATCATCATGCACAATCAAGCCGATTTCATTGCGCATAAATGAGTTGAGCCAGAAATCATGATTGCCGGCGAGATAATGTATTTCCCGCTCTGCGGCTAAAAGTGCCAAATATCCGAGAACACGAAAATGTTTTCGAGGAACAACCTGCTTATATTCAAACCAAAAATCAAAAAGATCGCCAACAATCACGAGATCAGCGCTTTCTACTTCGATCATCCGAAAAAATGATAGCAATCGTTGCTCTTTTAATTTCTCCAAACGGTCATCATGGGCGCCAAGATGAACATCAGATAAAAAATATATTTTGTTCATAAAGATCTTTGTTTTAAATTTATTTTTTTAACTTAGCAATAAAGCTGATTAAATGCAACATATTGGCGTTCATAACAAGTTTCTTTCACATGCAAAAATAAATCTGGGATTGCGAGTTCTTGGGAAACGATCGGATGGATATCATGATATCGAAACATTTTTCCAACAGATCGACCTGCATGATATTCTGGAAATAGAACCGACAACTGATGGTCATATTCTTATCGCAGCAACAGATCCGCATTGTCCGTTGGATGAGAGAAATCTCGCTTATCGGGCGGCTGATTTACTCAGAAAAAATATAGGCGACGCAGCACTGGGGTGCCGAATTCATATACAAAAGCGCATCCCCATGGGCGCTGGTTTGGGAGGCGGGAGCAGCAATGCTGCGACAACCCTGGTCGCATTAAATGAACTATGGATGTCTTTTTACAATCAGGACGACTTGTTGGATTACAGCAGCGCATTGGGAGCGGACGTCCCGTTCTTCATTCGAGGTGGCCTGGCACTTGGTGAAAAAAAAGGCGAGATACTAACACCAATGCCGTTACATCTGGCCTACAATGGTGTTTTGATATATCCCAATTTATCTATATCGACAGCATGGGTTTACAACAATTTAAATTTAAACTTGACAAAAAACAAGAAATTCGCTAAATTTGGAAGCTTTAGACCAAAGTTTGATCAAACAGCTCTTTGGAAAACAGAGCTGGAAAATGATTTAACATCGGTTGTTTTAGCAAAGTATCCTGAATTGTCGCGCATTCTGGAAAAATGCTACGAGTGCGGCGCATTTTATGCTCAGATGTCGGGCAGTGGCTCGACATTTTTTGGATTGTTTGAACATCGCGAAGCGGCGCTGCACGTGGCGAGATTCTTCAGGAGTTATTACCGAACAGCAATGTTTAAGCCCATTTATTAATACTGGGGCGTCGGCAAGCGGCAAGCCACTGGGTTTTGGTTCCAGTATTCGGAGGTTCGAATCCTCCCGCCCCAGCACATTGCAAAATGACGAGAGCCTGTCTGGTTTTCGTCCTTTTTTTTGCCAAAAGTGTTGTGCAAACCTTAATTGATTGTGAGATGAGTGTTCCGCGAAACGGTGAAGCCAAAGTATTTTCAGGTCGATCAAATCCCTGGTTAGCTGAAAAAATAGCTCAGTATTTGGGACAACCACTCGGCAAAGTGACCACCAAGAATTTTTCCGATGGCGAAATCTGGGTAAAATATGAGGAAAACATCAGAGGCACCGATGTTTTCATCATCCAATCGACACACGCGCCGGCGGATAATGTGATGGAATTGCTCATCATGCTGGATGCTGCTCGTCGTGCCTCGGCACATCGTATTACAGCGGTCATTCCTTATTTCGGCTATGCCAGACAAGATCGCAAAGATCAGCCCCGCGTCTCTATAACAGCAAAAATGATCGCCAACCTTATCGTTGAAGCAGGGGCAGATCGCGTTTTAACACTCGATTTGCATGCACCGCAAATACAGGGTTTTTTTGATATCCCTTTTGATCATTTATACGGTGCGGCAATTTTTATCAATCACATCGTTAAAATGAATTTAAGCGATTTGGTTGTTGTGTCCCCTGATATCGGTGGCGTACATTTGGCACGAGCCTACGCCAGTCGCTTGAAAACCGAGCTGGCGTTGCTGAATAAAAAAAGAGTTGAGCATAACGTATGTACTGTTACGGAATTCATCGGTGACGTCAAAGATAAAAATGTCCTGGTCGTCGATGATCTCGTCGACACCGCCGGAACACTCACAAAAGGAGTACACGTCCTTAAGGATAAGGGTGCTCGAGATATTTATGTTGCGGCTACACATCCTGTTTTGTCGAACAATGCCATTCAAAAGATCGAAGAATCGGCGATCACCAAAATATTTTTTACTGATTCTATTCATCTTCCTGAGGAGAGCATAACACCAAAGATGCACATTTTGAGTTTGGCATCCCTTTTTGCTGATTCAATTACGCGCATCCACAATGAGAAATCGATTTCGGATTTGTTTCCTCAAAAAAGCGGACCGATGCACTGATATGGTTTAGAAATTTACTTGATGATTGGAGATAAAAATGTCGGAAGTTACCCTTAATGTTGAAACGCGAACAGGCCTTGGCACTGGCGCGGTGAAAAAATTGCGCAGACAGAATAAAATACCTGGTATTTTCTATTTTCACGGCAGTAAAAATTTACCGTTTGTTGTCGATCGTGCCGAGTTGCATTCCGTCTGGGGTCATGAGAGTGGCTTGCTGGAGATCATTTTTGATAGCAAGACGCACAAAAAATGCGTTGTTCGCGACATCCAATTCGACCCGGTGAAAGGAACACCCATTCATATAGATCTTATGGGCATAAAAATGACCGAGAAGCTCAGAGTCAATGTTCATATTCAGCTCAATGGCACACCGGACGGTGTAAAGAATGCTGGTGGTGTCCTGCAGCACACCATTCGCGAGCTCGAAGTCGAGTGCCTGCCCACAGATATTCCGGACAGTATCGAGGTTGATGTGACAGAGCTTGGCATTGGCGACAGCATACACGTCTCGGATATTATGGTCGAAAATGTTACAGTGCTTACAGACCCGTCTACGGTCATTGCAACTGTCAGCGCACCGCGAGTGATTGCTGAACAAGAAGTTGTTGAAGAAGAGGGCGAAGAAGAAGCGCAGCCCGAGGTTATTTCTCAGAAAACTGAGGACACTGAATAAGCTATTTTTTCAACAAACATGTCCGATAAATATATGATAGTTGGCCTCGGGAATCCCGGTGCTCATTACCAGAAGACGCGTCATAACATCGGGTTCATGGTTGTTGATCGTATGGTTTCACAATTCGATACGGATTTAAAAAAGGGTCGCGGCAACTGCGAAATTGCGCATCTCGATATCACCGGCAATTCGGCGTTTGTCGTTAAGCCGCTCGCATTTATGAATAACAGCGGTGTTGTAGTCGCCAGACTCTTAAAATATTATAACATTGACCTTTCAAGATTGTTGGTTATTTATGATGAAGTTGAGCTGCCATTTGGCCGTCTTCGCATCCGGAAGAAAGGCGGTTCAGGCGGACACAATGGTATCAATTCCATCATTGATTATATAAAAACAAAAGAATTTGCTCGTTTGCGCATCGGCATTGGGACTGAATACGCAAAGAAGGATATGACTAAATTTGTCTTGTCCAACTTTTCCAGAAATGAGCAACAAAAACTGGATCAAATGCTTGCAAAGTCCGTCAACGCTGTTCTCAGTTTCGTTCGAGAAGGCGTGGATAAGACGATGACGATTTACAATAAAGCATCGATATAAAGTTGTGACATCACTTTTATCCCCGGCTGTTTTCGGGGCTCCGTTTCTCCTTCTTCTTTGTATTCTCACCAGTGCTGGCGAGGGAAAAGGCTCATCCCGCGCAATTAAGCGTTGATAAATTCTTGAAAATCACGTAACTTATTATTATTGAAGCATGGAGGATAATTTGAGAAAGTATGAAACCATTGTCGTCATTGACTCGCTTTTAAAAGCTGACGAAATTGACAGTATCATCAACAAATACGAACGCTTTATTTCGGCAAATGGTGGCCAGATCGAATCAATCGAACGTTGGGGTAAAAAACGCCTGGCGTATGAAATAAAAAAGCGGCAGTATGGCTATTACATTCTTATTCGTTTTGATGGTCCCCCAACAATGATAAAAACTCTGGAACGCGAATACCGACTAAATGAATCATTGCTACGTTACAAAACCCTGCTCTTGCAGAAAAATGAAATTCGCATGCTCTCAGAGACTGACAAAGACGAGCAAACAAAAGAGACGGCTATAGAAACACCTGCCGATCCGGCGGAAAAAAAACCGGAGATAACATCAGCCGAAGATCCTCCTGAAAAAACCGAAGATCAGGAAGCAATCGCGGCCACACCAGATGATGAACAAGCTGCAACCGTTCTCTCATCTGAAGAAGAAACCGAAAAAACAGACTGAGGTTTCTTGTTTACAAGTTATCATTTATTCTTGACAATCATCGTTATCTGGATAAGAGGAGCACTCGATGCCTGATTTAAAAATGCCGGATATAAATAATGTCTTAATCGCAGGAAACGTCAGTAGCGAACCGGTTTTACGCAAAACAGCGAACGGAGCACCTGTTGTCAATTTTTGCGTCGCGTCAAATCGAAAATACAAAGACAATTCCGGTATTTGGCGCGAAAATGTTTGCCATGTTGGTATTATCGCATGGCACACCCTCGCTGAGAAATGCATTGCAGTATTACACGTGGGGAGTTCAGTGCTGGTTGACGGTGAACTGCAAAGCCGAAATTGGAAAAATGAGGATGGCTCAAGCCGCAGCATTGTGGAGATCCGAGCACGTCGCATTCAATTTTTGGAACCAAGTATCACACACGACCTGGAAGAAATCACCGGCGCCAATTCCGGTGAGCAGCACACTGATGCGAAACAAGATTCACTTCAAGAAATTGGGCCGACTGAATTTGATTTCGGCTATCAAAACCTAAAGTTGTAACCACTTATAACGCGAGAGGCACATAGCATGTTAAAGAAAAAAAGAATTTGTCGATTTTGTGAAGAAAAAATTGACTTTATAGATTACAAGGATGATAAACGTCTCACTCGTTTCACAACCGAACAGGGCAAAATTATTCCACGTCGCACCAGCGGTACATGTGCAAAACATCAACGCCAACTCGTCCGAGCCATAAAAATCGCTCGAGAACTTGCGTTGATACCTTATATATCGGACTTGGCCAAGTAATTTTAGAATAGGAAAGTGACGAATGAAGATCATATTGAAAAAAGATTTCGAAAAGCTGGGCAAATCGGGTGAAATTGTCGAGACCAAAACCGGTTATGCGCGCAACTATCTCATTCCAAAAGGATTTGCCGTTGAAGCATCTCCATCTAACATGAAAATATATGAACAAGAAAGATTATCCGAACAACGAAAGGTGCAAAAGGAAATTCAAGAAGCTGAAGCTTTGGCCGCAAAACTTAACAAAGTCTCTATCACCGCCACAGTTCAAGTGGGTGAAGAAAACAAAGTATTTGGTGCAATTACCAATCAAACAATCGCCGATTTATTACAAGAAAAGGATTTTAATATTGATCGAAAAAAAATCATCCTCGAGGAGCCACTCAAAGCCCTTGGTGTATTTGAAGTTCCGATCAAGCTCCACAGTGAGGTTGAAGCCCGCGTCAAAGTATGGGTCGTGAGAGAATAGAGCAGAACACCTACCTGGGGCAAAAATAATATGTTCTTTTGGAGTCTATTGCTAGCGCATGTCATTGCCGATTTCCCATTGCAGACCGACGCGATCTTTCGTCTGAAAACGAAATATTCCTGGGGCGTCCTGCCTCATGTCGTCATTTGCACTATCATGAACTGCCTCGTGCTTGTGCCCTACTTGAACAATATGAATGCGTGGACTGCAATTTTTATCCTGGGCATCGTCCATATTATCCTGGATCGAACGAAAATTAGTGTTTCAGAGAAAATTGCCCGAGATAATTTTTTTCAGTTTTTTATCGATCAACTCTTGCATGTCTTCTCCATCTGGATCATTGCTGTCTGGTTGTCAAATACTATCGATCGAAATGCCTACTCGGTTACTGGTATTTTCGCGAACCGTGACCTTGTCATACAACTGACGGCCTATATATTTGCAACCTTTGCCGGCGTGCCAATAATCTACTATGCCCTAAAGTTCTGGTTTCTTGAGATATTAAGGTCGAATACCACTATCATGTATCCCAGCTTTTTGCAGCGTTTGCCCGGCTATTTTGAGCGATTTCTGGCTACTCTGGGAATTGTATGGGGAGGATGGTGGTTCATCTTAGCGGCTGCGGCTTTTATCCCAAGGCTGGTGTTAAAATGGAAAGATGCAGACCGCTCTATCATTTTTTTAAGCGCTGTCGTTGGCTTTATTGTGAGCACTCTGTGCGGATTCGCTGTACGTTTGTTGATATGAACAGGATTAAAAAAAAGAGATTGACTTTCAAGGAATTAACCTGTATTTTCAATAATAACAACGTTAAACGGTAGCTTTCTCTACTGGACAAAATAAAAGCTGGGAAAAACACATGGAAAAATTATATCCCACCTGCTTGAAATGTAATACAGGCGTTCTCATCCCGCTATCTGATTACGGCCGCGAAGGATCTTCCATTCGCTATAAAGCATGGGTGTGCACAAATCCCGATTGCGGCTTTAATATTCGTATCGATAATGGCGAAATCAGCCGCGGCAATGAGATCAAAATGACGACAAAATAATTGACCAGGGGCAAAATGGCTGGGCGCTCGCGCGTGTGTGCGAAGACAGTGGTGGCGCTATTCATTCATTTGCTCAAAGTTTATGATGTATGGCTCTCAATCGCAATATTATTCAGAAAGACAAGAATTTTTGGAAGCAGCATAAAATCAAGATCGCATCATCATTGATTGCCGTTTTCATTTGGTTCCTGGTGGTTACGAAGGACTCATACGAATATAAAACGACCATCCCCATAGAAATAAGCCAAGAAAATCCAAATTTTGTGATCACTTCTTCTGTGCCGACCAAAGCACATATCATATTGCAAGGCACAGGGCGTAACTTGTTCAGCTATATGCTGTTTCGCGAAGGTCGCCTGCGACTCGATGTCGAGTGGTCATCGGGCACGCAAATAATCCGCCCAACCGCGGAAGACATTTATCGCCAAGGCAACGCAAAAAAGCTGACTATCCGACAATTCCTCGGCCCTGATTCGATTCAGATCAAGATAGAAAAATTACTGACAAAAAATATTCCCGTTCGAAATAATATCTCGCTCAAGCCGCAGGCTGGCTACAAAATTATCGGCGACATCATTGTGGAGCCTGAATCGGTTCGAGTTCAGGGTCCCGAATCTGCCGTAGCCGAGCTGGATTCAATTGATACACAAACCTTGCTACTCGAAAATTTAAAATTTCCAATTCAAGATGATTTTTCTCTGAAATCACCCGAGAATAAACATGTTACCTTGCTGGATACCCGAGTGACAATTGCCGCCGAGATACAGCGCCTGCTTGAAAAAGTTATTGATCAAGTTCCTATCAGTGTCAAGTATTTGCCACAGAATTTGGAAGCCACCATTCAACCGCCGTTCTTGTCTGTAAAAGTTCAGGGCGGTGAGCAAAGCATTTACCCATTGGACGCCAACGATATTTATGCATTTGTAGAATATCGCCCTGGACTAGATTCCATGTTAACCGATGTCCCCGTGCAGATCGAACCCATTCCCGGCGTGAAATTCCGTGATATAGACTCGGAACGGGTTAAAATTACATTCATACGCAACCCGGATCAGTAGGACGTATTTTTTATGGTTGTATTAGGAATTGAAACGTCGTGCGATGAGACAAGCGCGGCCATCGTGAATGATGAAAAAATTCTATCCAATATCATTACCACCCAGGTCATTCATGAAGAGTATGGCGGTGTTGTTCCAGAGTTTGCATCGCGGGCACACGTGAAACAGCTTGTGCCCATCATCAAAATCGCGCTGGAAAAAGCTAACGTAACATTAAAAGATATCGATGGCATCGCCGTAACATATGGCCCAGGGCTGGCCGGTTCGCTGCTCATCGGACTCTGTGTCGCAAAGGGTTTGTCTCTCAGCCTAAAGATACCTTTTATTGGCGTTAATCACATTGAAGGACACATTCTGGCCGTTGCTGCCAACAATCCGGATATGGTCTACCCATTTATTGCTCTGGTTGCTTCGGGCGGTCATACGATTCTTGTCTATATCGAAAAACCATTCTCATATAAAATAGTTGGACAAACAATCGATGATGCCGCAGGCGAAGCGTTTGACAAGGTCGCCAAAATGTTGGGACTTGGCTACCCTGGCGGTCCAATAATTGAAAAAGTGGCGCGAGAAGGCAAAGAGTCAGCGATCAATTTCCCCAGAGCACTCATGGATCAGGACAATCTCGACTTTAGTTTCAGCGGCTTGAAAACATCCGTGCTCTATTACGTTCAGAAAAAAAAGCAGCATGTTTCCTTTTCGGTTGCAGACGTGGCCGCAAGCTTTCAAAAAGCTGTTGTTGATGTTTTGGTAGAAAAGTCCTCTCGCGCACTAGGGCTCTATCAAAGTGATCATCTGGTATTAGCCGGTGGTGTCATTCGCAATGCAAGACTCTGTACAGCATTTAAAAATATGTGCAAAGAACAGCATATCCATCTCGACATCCCGACTCCTGTGTTATGCACTGATAATGCCGGAATGGTCGCACGCGCCGGGCATCTGCGTTTACAGCGAGGAGAACGCTCCGACTATAGCCTCGATGTTGCTCCCAACCTCTCGCTTGATGCTTTGATATAAGTGGTTGGAATCATTTATCGGGGAAAATACAACAGGTCCCTGAATTGACAAACAAATAGGTGCTTCCCTGAATAATTTTGATATATCATTTCATTCGAACAGTATAATTTTGTTCATTTTTGCCATTGCTATCATTTTATTTTCGCTGGTCATCTACCGCCGGACAAATCCCATAGTTTCGACACTGTTGCGCACCCTCCTGATCATGACACGAACGGCAGCGCTCCTGCTCCTCCTTTTTGTTATCTATGAAGCAACAGCGCAGTATCGCTATAGCAGAAATAATCCTCCCATTTTGGCCATAGCGATTGACAACTCCGCCAGCATGACGATCACAGACAGGGACGGCTCCCGACAAACAAAAATCAAAGACATCCTTTCTCAAGATTTTATAGCTGAATTGATGCGCACGTTTGAGGTAAAATTCTACTCCTTTGCCAATGAAATCGCGCCATTTTCACTTCAGCAGGGTGATTCATTGGATTTTTTAGGGGATGTCACCGATATCCGAAAAAGCCTTGAAATTATCAAATCGAGGCATGTGACGGAGAACTTGACCAATATTTTGCTCATATCGGATGGCAATTATAATGCCGGCGGCAATCCTGTTCGCTATGCCGAGGAGCTCGGCATACCGATTTATACTATAGGCATTGGCTCGAGTGATCCCGTCAAGGACGTTGCGATTATCGAAGCTAACGCCAATCCGTTTACTTATGTCAATCAATCGACGCCGCTGAAGGTGACATTGCGCACTAACGGATATGATAAATTGACCATTCCCCTTGAAGTGCTACACGACGGTGAATTAATTATCAGAGAGATCGTGCAGCTCCCTCCCGCTCCGGCAGAAAAAACTGTATCTCTGATTTATACTCCCGAGGAAACCGGACGCCAAAAACTCGACATCAGAGTACCACACCAGACGGACGAGCTTCTTGTTGACAACAACAGTCGCTCACTTTATGTGGATGTCTATAAATCCAAGCTTTCAATTTTGCTGATTGCCGGCGCTGTTTCGCCGGACATATCCTTTCTCAAACAGGTGCTGGAAAACGATCGCTATCATATTCGCTCACTTGTTCATAAAAAAAACGGAATTTTTTATGAACCGTTACCTTCTCTTGCGGAGCTAGGAAAAATTGACATTTTTATATTTCTGGATTATCCGATGTCTGCAAGACAACAGACATGGGAACAAAGTCTGCTATCAACGGTAGAGTCAAAAATGCAGCCCATTCTTTTTATTCCTGGCCCGCATACTGCAGTTGCGAACCTGGCACGATTTTCTGATTATCTTCCGCTTCAATCTGGTGTAAGGCTTGAGAATGACATCGCCATTTACGTTGAACCATCGCCTCTCGGCCGCACGCATCCAATCATGCAAGTCTCCTCCGATCCCCGTTTATCCCTATCAATCTGGCGCGAGCTTCCGCCGCTGTTTGCTCCTCTTCTCGTCCGAAAATTGTCACCCGGTACCCAGGTTTTGGCCTACGCACGGCCGGAAGCACAATCGAATCAAAATGTTTTTCCACTCATCGCTATTCGTACAAACGGTTTGCAAAAATCAGCCGCAATATTTGCCTCTCAGCTATGGCGATGGGATTTTATGATGCGTGGCATAAACCGCTCTGATGATGTCTATAGTCATCTCATACAAAATATAGTTCGCTGGCTGGAGACCAACCGTTCGGAAAGCCTGGTTCGGGTGACCACGGACAAAACGCGCTACAAGTATGGCGATCCCATATCAATGAAAATTGATGTCTATAATGAAAACCTGGATCCGGTTGAGAATGCGCATGTCACAGTCTCGCTTCAAGGAATTGGTGGCTCGCAGGAGATTTCTGCACAATCTCAAGGCAATGGTGAATACATCGCCCGGTTGCAAGCGCCTGCACCCGGCGACTATCGAGCGCTGGTGCGAGCCGAGGTCAATGGACGACGAATCGGAGAGGAAACTATCCTTTTTTCAGTGGGTGAATACAGTGCTGAATTGGCAAATATTCAAGCCCAGCCGTCAGTGCTGCAAAGTCTGGCGCACGTGACGGGCGGTCGTTATGTAACAACGGATTCGACAGCGCTGCTCGTCTCCGCCATTCAGGGGAGTAAAACAACAACACCTATAACCCAGGAGTACGAGCTGTGGAGCAACAAATATATTCTCCTCCTCATTCTTTTGCTCCTGGCAGCGGAGTGGTTTATCCGGAAAAGGCGAGGCATGGTTTAGCGTGCTGATTGGCCACCGCCACTTAATCGTTCACATCCAGACCATAATAGTTGCTCAAATCCACTGGCGGCATAAAACACGTTGGACAGGATCATGTCGAGGATGTTAGGCAAAAAAATCCCAAAGGTTGGGCTCTGGGACCTATTCGGCTTCTGCGTGCTGTGCTTCCACTTCTTCGCGCACTTTATCCATATCCAATTCTTTGACCTGCCTGATCACATCTTCGAGAGTCTTTTCAGGAAGAGCGCCGGGTTGCTTGAAAATCAAAATGTTGTCGCGAAAAATTGCCAAAGTTGGGATCGATTGAATGCCAAAAACAGCAGCTAATTGCTGCTCTTCTTCTGTATTCACTTTCATAAAAGCGATGTCCGGATGTTTTTCAGAAAGACGTTCAAAAATCGGCCCAAACATACGACACGGTCCACACCATTCCGCCCAAAAATCAATCAGCACAATATCGCTGTTTTGAAGTGTGTTCTCCAATTCATCAAGTTTCAGATTCTTTGTAGCCATTTATCTGCTCCACTTGTATTTATTTTCTGTTTTCCTATTAGATGAATCAACGCTAAAAGGATTCAACCACATTATCGACGACATCATCGCCAGCGTAATGACTTGTTTTTTTAACTGAAATTGGGATCTTGTGCAATTCCAAACTCACAACAACTTGTCTTTTTCATTGGGAACTGGAGTCCTTGATAGCTGAACTCGCAACGAAATTTTTTCACTATGGAATTTTCCTGTCGAAGAATTGTTTAGCTTTTTGATATGAATAATGCTGATAAAGTGGAGCTGATATATGGCGATGGTATATGTCACCCGTCACATGCATTTTAATGCCGCGCATCGGCTGCATTCGGATGTGTTGAGTGATCCGGAAAATGAACAGCTGTACGGCGTGTGCAATAATCCAATGGGCCATGGCCACAACTATGAACTTGAAATCACGATCAAGGGTGAGCCTGATCCAGTGACAGGAATGGTCATCGATTTAAAAGAGTTGAAAGACATCGTGCAACAGGTGATCATCGATCGAGTTGATCACAAGCATTTAAATTTTGATGTTGATTTTATGCGCGGCATTGTGCCAACGGCGGAAAATATAGTTGTAGCATTTTGGCAACAATTAAAAGATAAAATCCCGCAGGGCGAGCTATATGAGCTCAAGCTTTATGAAACGCCGCGAAACATGGCAACTTTTCGAGGAGAATAGAATGCGAGAAAAAATTGAAGAAGCGGTTTCGACAATTCTGGCTGCTGTCGGAGAAGATTCCGGTCGGGAAGGATTACTGCGTACGCCGCATCGCGTCGCCAAGGCGTATGAATTTTTAACCAAAGGCTATCGTGAAGATCTCAACACCATCGTCAATAACGCCATTTTCAACGAAGAATGTAACGAAATGGTCGTGGTGCGCAATATTGAATTTTACAGCCTATGCGAACATCACATGCTGCCGTTTTATGGCAAAGCGCACGTGGCGTATCTGCCAAAGGGCAAGATTATCGGTTTGAGCAAGGTGCCACGAATTGTCGATATGTTTGCTCGGAGATTGCAAGTGCAGGAGCGATTGACAAATCAAGTCGCCGAAATCCTGCAGGAAATTCTCGAGCCGCATGGGGTGGCGGTCGTGATGGAGGGCAAACATCTCTGCATGATGATGCGAGGCGTGGAGAAGCAAAATAGCTATGTCACGTCAAGCGCAATGTTAGGGTCCTTTAAAAGCGAGCGGGCGACGCGTCTGGAATTTTTGAATTTGATACAAACACAGGCCTATTAACATGGAATTAAAAAATAGCGTAGCATGGATTACCGGCAGCAGTCGTGGCATTGGCGAAGCGACAGCGCATGCGCTTGCAAACCGCGGCGCCAAGGTTGTCGTCTCTGGCCGAAACGAAGATGACATTGTGCGTGTCACCGGCGAGATTAATGCAAACGGCAATTCAGCATTAGCCATTACGTGTGATGTTCATAATCGCGCGGACATTCTCGATCTCATCAAACAAACCAAAGATGTGTGGGGTCCAATCGACATTCTCGTCAATAATGCCGGTATTGGCATTTTTAAAAAAATTGTCGATCTTGAGGAAGAGGAGTGGGATAGCATGATGGACATCAACCTCAAGTCAGCGTTCCTGTGCAGCCAGGCCGTCTTACCTGATATGATGGCGCGGCAGCGCGGCAAAATCATCAACATCGTCTCGGTGGCCGGCAAAAACGCCT
Organism: Candidatus Zhuqueibacterota bacterium; assembly: GCA_016928775.1. GTDB lineage: Bacteria > Zhuqueibacterota > Zhuqueibacteria > Residuimicrobiales > Krinioviventaceae > Kriniovivens. Next base: position 83,376 of record JAFGKD010000053.1, read on the forward strand.
ATGAAAACTGCGGCGGTTATTGTGCTTCCAAGTTCGGCTTGCACGGCTTTTCCGAGGTATTGCGGTTGGAAACAAGACAATATGGCATACAGGTCACATCAATTCTTCCCGGGGCAACGAGCACCGATATTTGGGGCGATGCAGATGTTGATCATTCAATCATGATTAAACCAGAGCATGTCGCGGAAACCATTGCTATGGTGTGCCAGGCCGGCGATTCGGCACATATTGAAGAGGTGATACTTCGTCCACAAAATGGTGATCTCTAATGCAAGCCAGCCAGCATCATATCATAACTCGGTTGCCTGGCGATCTCGATAGTCTTGAAATAAATGCTACGAAAACTTTCGTAAACCAATACGATGTTGCAGCTATGTAAATCGGATAATATGATTCATTTTAATCTTCTCTTTTTGCCTTGGCCGCAATATCAAGATTACCAGCTGGCACAAAAGAATGACCGCAACCCCTTGGGAAACTTTTATAGTCAGCGAGAGTACAATTGTTAACATCAGCGATTCATATATTTATTGAATCCATAAATATATTTGGATATATTGCAGAGATCAATTCAGGGTAGCACTGCTTACCTGGGCAATGACTACCCTTTTTTTGCAAAAGTAGACAAACATGATGAAGAATATTTTGAAAATAATTTGTACGTTTTTCCTCTTGACCACGCTTGTTCCTTCAACGGAGTGGGGATATTCAATTTTACCGGTTGCCGAGGTCAAGCCGGGGATGGTCGGTAAAGGAATGACCGTCTTTTATGGAGAGGAAATCGAAGAATTTGGCGTTGAAGTCATTGATGTGATGCACAATTTTTATCCGAAACTCGATATTGTTCTCGTCAAACTCCTGGGCGAACAAGTCGAAAAAAACGGTATTGTGAGCGGCATGAGCGGCAGCCCGGTTTATATCGATGGCAAGTTGGTTGGTGCCCTCTCCTATCGCTTTGGCCAATTCATGAAAGAGCCTATCGGCGGTCTGATGCCGATCGAATATATGCTGGAAATCGAAAAGAAAAACAAAGATCGGGAGATCACCCTGTCTCGGCAGACACCGTATCTGCAAAACTTTATTCACGCAGCACTCGTCGGCGCCGATGACACTTTTTGGACAACTATATTAAATTATCCTGAACCCATGGAATCGACGCATCCACAATTGAATATCATTTCCAGCCCCCTTATGTTTTCAGGATTTCAGTCCGAACTTGTCAATCATTTTATTTCTCAGTTTCGTGGCATGGGATTTACGCCAATGATTGCCGGTGGCGCTGGTACGGGCAAGCCGCAAAAAACGTCTTTTCAACCGGGCTCTGCTGTATCCATAGTATTTTTAACGGGTGATCTCGCTATTGAAGCTTCGGGAACAGTGACCGCGGTGGGTGAGAACAAACTCTTGTCTTTTGGGCATCACTTGTTCAATTTCGGTCCGATCTCTCTGCCATTGGCCGGCACACAAGTTTACGCCACCCTGCCGAGCCTGATGGGATCGAGCAAAATGGCAACTGCTACGGGTATTGTGGGTACATTTTTGCAGGATCGCCTTGCCGGTGCTTTTGGCGATTTGAGTTTGCAGCCCAATATGATCCCTGTCCATTTTGAAATGGAGTCGCCTTTTCACGAAACCCGATCGTTCAACTTTAAATTAGCCAGTGATCCAGCCTTTAATAATATGTTGCCTTTTTACATGCGTATGGCGCTCATCCAGGCTGCCTACTCGGCACGATTGGCGGGTGAGCAAAACTCATCGCGGCTGAGGGGCGCAATTAACCTGACCGATGGTCGCACCCTTGAGCTGAATGATTTATTTACCTCGCAGCAAACATTCGGCTTTTTATCCTCTGGCGCCGACGCCGTCTCAGCGGCTGATCTCGTCACCGTTCTGATGGGCAATATTATGATCAATGATTTTAATGGGCCGGACATCGCTTCCGTCGATATACGATTAGCGACCATGCCGGGCAAAAAGTACTCAAAAATTGAATCCGTGTGGCAGGATAAAACCGAGGTCAAACCGGGCGAGAGTGTGAGGTTGTCCATCAACATAAGAGACAACAAAGAAAATATCCAAAAAATTAGTCGCATCATCCCAATCCCGAAAAATATCTCCGGTCGTCAGCTCAGTATCATTGTATCAAGCGGCTCGGCCTTGTCACGCTATGAAGTACAGGTGAGTCGGGGTAAATTTGTGCCAAAAGATTTTGATCATTTATTCAAAATATTATCCGAACGCCGCAAATCGCAAAACCTTTACATTCAGCTTCGGGAGAGAGACAGCGGCCTGATCGTCGAAGGTCAGGAGATGCTCGATCTGCCGCCGTCAGTGACGGAAGTGATGAATTCACGAGCGTCCACCGGCACCATTAGCAGAGTACCCGATCGCGTCGTTTATGAACAAGTTGTGCCGATGGATGATGTGATCATTGGCGCCAAAAGATTGATTCTGTCAATTGAATCGCCATCCAAAGCCACGTCTTCCAACGGCAACGATCAAAAAGCGTGGTATCAATAGCCGAGCGTTAGACCATTCAGCATTTATCAACAGGACGCCTTATGAGATTTAAAATTGCACCTTTCATTTTTATATTATCCCTGTCAATTTATGCCGCGTCGCCGCAAAAAGTCACGCATGACTCAAAAACCGATTTTGAAAGAGGAACTTTGCAGAATGTTTCCATATTATCTGACGGGACAATCAAACCGGCGCCATTGAAAAAACTTTTGCTGGATACGGGTGAACCTTTCATTTGGTCAATGGCAGAAGATTCGAAAGGCACACTTTATCTCGGGACGGGCAATGCCGGCAAATTGTTCAAAGTGACCAGCGCTGGTGATTCTGCAGTTATAATGGACGCAGACGAACTCGGCATTTTTGCGTTGACGGTTGATGCGAGGGATAATGTTTACGCCGCGACATCTCCAAACGGCAAGGTTTACAAGATCGATGCGACCGGGAAAATCAACATCTTATTCGATCCCAAAGCAGTGTACATTTGGGACCTTGAGATAGACGCCGATAATAATCTTTTAGTCGCAACCGGTGACAGCGCATTCATCTACAAAGTGACCCCACAAGGCCAAAGCCTTCGCCTTTTTCAGGCAGAAGAAAATCATGTTCGCGTTATAGTGTCGCGTGCTGACGGGACAATATATGCCGGTACCGGCGGCACAGGATATATTTATCGCTTGTCTCCAAATCAGCAGCCATTTGTTATCTATGATACGCAGATGGAGGAGGTCAACGGTCTTGTAACAGGGCTGGAGGGTGATATATTCGCATCGGCTTTTGGCGAATCCCTTATGTTTCCCAGCCAACGCTCGCCGCAAGTACAAAGCCAATCGTCAAAGAGTAATGGTGCAGAACAAGATGAGGATTATGACGATGAAAATGAGTCAGCCATAGCGCAGCAAACACTCGATGTTGAGCGTCTTCAATTACGTGGTGCGCCGACATCATTGTTCCGGATAACTCCGGAAGGCTACGCCAAAGATCTTTGGCTCGGGGTTGACGAAAAAATACAATCAATCTATGCGTATGATGAGAACAGCATTCTGGTCGGCAGCGGCCAAAGCGGCAAATTGATGCTGATGAATACAGAAGGAGAATTGTCAGTTCTAATGGACAATGACGCATCGCATATCACCGCGCTCCTACAAGATAGCAAAAATCGTATTGTTTTTGGCACCTCAAATCTGGGGCACTGTTTTCGTGTCGAATCCATGGTGACGGACACAGCGTCGTACATATCCGAGACAATAGATGCAGGTCTGCCCGCCCAATGGGGAACGATCACCTGGAAAGGCAACAACGCCGCCGCCTCGACAGCTTTTTTCACTCGTTCCGGCAATACAGAGCAGCCCTCCTCCACCTGGAGCAACTGGCTGGCTGTGGAGAAGGAGAAAGAAACATTTCGAATTAAAAGTCCAAATGCACGATTTGTACAATGGAAATGTCAATTTAAAAATAGAGATGCTCGTATCACATCTGTTTCGCTCAGCTACATTCAGAAAAATTTGGCACCGAGCGTATCATCCATCATCATTCATCGGCCAGATGATGCTTATGAAACCAAAGGGGATAATAATAAAAAGTCATCCAGGGGGATCACTTTTCCGGCGCCCTTGCCAAGCAAGCACATAAAAAAAGGTTACCGCACCGTCGATTGGTTGTTCGAAGATCCTAACTTTGATGGTCTCTGTTTTAATGTTTATTATCGCCGGATGGGATCGACATTGTGGCGCAGCATGGTGCAAGACCTGGAGCTTAATTTTTATACCTGGGATTCAGCCCAGATGGCGGACGGCGAGTATGAAATCAAAGTCGTCGCTTATGATAAGCTCAACAATCCTGAAGATCAGGCCAGGACAGGTGAAAAAGTGAGCAAATCCTTTGTTATCGATAATACCGGACCGATCATTGAAACGGGGAATAATAATAAAGGAAATGTGTTAACTGTTAGAATTAGAGACGAGTTGAATCCACTAAAAAAAGTGGAATATAGCATTGATGGGACAGAGTGGCGTATGATTTATCCGGTTGACGGCATTCTGGATTCACCACGCGAGACATTTGCGATCGATTTGCCCGATGACGAGGCGCATGAAGTAGCGATCAAAGCAAGTGATTCGATTGAAAATGTCACCGTCGTTCATGCCACAACAAAATAAACGGTTAACGCATTATGGAACATCGCTGGTCACCTTTTCGACAGTTCCTCGCAAACAAATCGACAATTTTGATCACAACCCACCTTAATCCGGATGGCGATGCACTTGGCAGCGAGCTTGCGCTGGCGCATTATCTGAGGGAGGTCGGCAAACGCGTGTTCATTATTAATTCGGATCCTCTCCCCCATTTTTTACATTTTCTTACTGATGATGTACACATTGAACAGTTTAGCGGCGAAAGACATGCCGGTATCATAGATCACTGTGATGGCTGTATTGTCGTCGATGTCAGTGAATGGAAGCGGCTTGGTGAGATCAGCACATTGATCAAGGCGAGAGCGCTACCAATTGCCTGCATCGATCATCATTTGTCGGCCGGGAAATTGGGAGATATTCAGGTTTTAGACGAGTACGCTTCGTCGACCGGCGAGCTGATCTATGATTTTCTAAAAACAGTCAAGGCGAATTTCTCGCAGAGTGTTGTAGATGCGCTGTATACATGCATCCTGACCGACACGGGTTCTTTTAAATTTTCGAACACCACCGCGCAGACACATTTTATTGCAGCAAACCTGCTTGGCATGGGAGCACACTTTGAAAGAATTTATGCAGAACTTTATGAAAGTGACTCGAAAAGCCGGACGCTCCTCAAAGGTCATCTGTTGGCTGATATGAAATTTGAGTGCGATGATCGTTTTGTCTGGTTTGTTTTATCGCAGGAATTACTCAAAAAAACCGGAGCACATCTGTGGGAGGCCGAAGGATTTTCAGATTTGGCGCGCCCCATCAAAGGTGTTGAAATGAGTATCATGTTCTCCGAAAGTAAAGATGGACTCTGCAAAGCCAGTTTTCGCTCCAAAGGCAAAATTCCGATTCATAAATTGGCCGAGCACTTTGGTGGTGGTGGCCACAAATATGCAGCCGGAGCATCGCTGGAGTGGCCTCTGCGAGAAGCCATCGAAAAAGTGATAACCGCCGCAAAATCCTACTTTGACCAATACTCGTGCAGCATGATATAGCTAAAGGTGTCAGCCTATTATCTCGCGCGTCAGTTCGTTTTCTTTCATCTTTCCGGAAGAAGCAAATTTCGCTGCCATTCATCTGCAAGAACAGCTTTTTGATCTACTTATTAGAGTGCATCGGCTAAAAGCCTCGTTTGAAGCCAAGATATTGTTTGCGACCTGCATCAGGATTATAAATGCATCTAAATCCCAAAGTTCTTGTTGTTGAGGATGACCGTCAACAAGCTCGATATTTCCAATTGTTGTTGCATCGATACGATCCTCCATTTGAGGTTGATATTGCCAGTGATGCGCCCGAGGCGCTTGACAAGCTGGCCGGGAAAAAGTATGACGTCCTCACCATTGACTACCACCTGCCCTCCATGACCGGTCTCGAGCTGTTGGTACAAATCAAGAAACAGTATTCATATCTTCCAATCATCATGGTAACAGGCCAGGGCGACGAACAAGTAGCGGTTGAAGCCATGCGTAAAGGGGCGCAAGATTACCTCACCAAATCCAGAGAATACCTTGAGTTGATGCCACGTATTCTGCTTCGCGCCATTCGCGAAAACAGTCTGGCAAAGCAGTTAGAAGAGAGCCGACACCGTTACTATGAATTGTTTCACAATGCCAATATTGCAATTTTTGTCATAGATGCCGAGACGATACACATTCAACAAATGAATAAATGCGCTGAGCACTTGCTTGGCCTACCCTATGAACTGGGACGGCAAAAAGCTTTTTTTAATCTTGTATCTCCCGATCAACAAACGCTCATTGAGAATTTATTCAAAAACATTCGCGAAAATGGCAATGCGACGGCGGAAAATGTCCGCCTGCTTCACCAGCAAAAGAGAATTATACCAACGGATATAAACGGCAGTTACCTGCAATCCAATGAACATCGACTGATAGAGCTGTTTGTCACAGATATCCGCGAAAAGTTAGCCATGATGCGCCAACTGCAATTGAGTCAACATCGATTGCTCTCATTATTCAACGGCATAACCGACATGATATGCGTCCTGACGACAGATTACAAGCTGCTCATGGGAAACAAACGTTATCTTGAATTTACCGGCAACACATCCAAATCCATCACAAATAAAAAATGTTACGAAACACTGTTCAATCGGCAGACGCCGTGCGATATCTGCCCGGCATTAAAAACGTACGATACAGGTGATTCTCATTTCGTGGAAATTTATCATGACAACAGAATTTACCATATATGGACTTTTCCGATGCAGAGCCACGATGGCCGGCCCGAGTACATTGTCGAATATGCCAAGGACGTGACCGAGGATAAAGAGCTGGAACGTCAACTCATAAAGGCAGAAAAGTTAGCTTCCATCGGCTTGCTCTCGTCCGGCATTGCGCATGAGCTTAGAAATCCGTTGAACATCATTGAGACCGCCCGCTATTCAATCGAGACGAGTCTTGAGCAGAAAACACCCGAGATCGAGCAAAAACTGTCAGTTATCAAATCAAATGTGCAACGCTCATCCGCAATCATAGATAATTTACTGCAATTTTCGCGTCACTCTGATCTCAAGAAAGAGCAAATTGATTTAAGCGCGCTTGTTAAAAGCACCATCTCGCTGCTTCATAAAGAAATGATGCGAGTGAACATCATACCGACAGTGACCTTTTTGGGGGAGACTCTTTCAGTTTATCTCAATCTGGATTCACTGAAACAGGTTTTTCTCAATATCATTCAAAATGCCATCCATGCCATGCCGCATGGCGGGCACTTGCAGATTAATACATATGCAAGTCGTGACAAGAAATGGATGACTGTCGAGTTCACCGACGATGGGCAAGGCATTTCCGAAAAAAATTTAAAACACATCTTTACACCCTTCTTTACCACCAAAGCGCCGAACGAAGGAACCGGGCTTGGTCTTTATCTGTCATATACCTTGTTGAAAAGAGAGGGCGGAGATATTCAAGTTGAGAGTACATTGGGCACGGGATCGACCTTCCGGGTGCAGTTGCCGGTGGTGGAGGAGCGATAAAGGGGAAAATTTTTCGTGATAGAATCCTGCACTATTATGTTTTTCCGAAAAATATGAGCCACAGATTCACCTGGTGTGGCCAAAGGCCACAACCAAAATGGTCCGCGGATATTACACGGATTTCATAGCGCAGCCTTGTTGTAAAGTATTTATATCAAAATTTTGCTAAAAATACAAGATGTCGCGGATTATCCGGATCAATATGAATTGGAAATGATTTCTAGTCCGTGTAAATCCGTGAAATCCGTAGACATTGGTGCACGGTTACACAGGTTACTATGATCCGTGTTTTATCCGTGAACATCCGTGGCTTTTAAACTTCTAAAAAAACACAAAGCCGGGAAAAAAGTCGAGACGACCATATAGTCGTCTCGACACGTTCTCTGATCTTACGCCTGGTGCGGCGCCAACTTGCGTTGCATTCTGGCGCGTTTTTTAGCCACTCGTTTTGCTTTTCGCTTTTCGGCGCTCAGCTCCAGTGACGCATAAATAACGGGTACAACGATCAAGGTGAGCAGGGTCGCTACGGTCAAACCGCCCATCACCGATCGAGCCATGGGTGCCCAGGATTCGCCGCTTTCACCCAGCCCAAGGGCCAATGGCAGCATGGCTAAAATTGTGGTTGAAGCGGTCATCAACACCGGTCGCATACGAACGCGTCCGGCTTCGATAATCGCATCAAACAAGCCATACCCGCGGTCCCGCAGTTGATTAATATAATCAACCAACACAATACCATTGTTGACAACAATACCCACCAGCATCACAATCCCCACCAGAGCCATCACGCTCAGTGTTGTGCCCGTGACAAAGAGACCGAGTACAACTCCAATGAGCGCAAGCGGAATGGTGAAAATAATGATAAATGGATCCACAAATGATTCAAATTGCGATGCCATAACCATATAGACCAGAATGATGGCTACGAGAAAAGCCAGTCCCAGGTACATGAACGATTCCTGCATATCTTCGGCGGTGCCGCTTATTTCAAAGCGATAGTCACTGGGAATTGGCGTATTTTGCAGGATATTAGTGACTTGAGCGGTAATGGCCCGCAGTTGACTGTTTTTTTCAATATCAACATTAATGCTGACAAAACGTTCCTGGTCTTCGCGGGTAATCTCCTGCGGTGATTTTTCATAGTCAATCATCGCAATAGCGCGCAGCGGAATTTGGCGGCCAGTTGGTGTCATCACCAGGATATTCTCGATATCTTCCTTGCTTTCACGAGAATCCTTATCCAGTTGCACGCGAACATCATACTCGTCGCCGCCTTCGCGATAGCGCGTCACCACGCTGCCCAGGATACTGGTACTGACGGTTTGGCCGACCTGCGCTGTGCTCAAACCCAGATCAGCAATTCTATTGCGATCGAGATTGATACGCAGTTCCGGGCGTGCCTCCTTGACGCTTAATTCGGTGAACACCACGCCTTCTATCTCATCTATCTTGTTTTTAATATCGTTCGCCAGGGCTTCTGCCAGGTCCAGGTCATGTCCAATGACCAGCACAACAATATCACCGGCACTGCCCGTCATGGCCGCCTCTCCTCTATCCGAGAAGGTTATGGTTGCATCGGGAATCCTGGTAAATTTGTCTCGTAGTGCTGCCTTTATATCATCTTCGCTGCGTTGTCGTTGCGTCAGGCTCTTGAGTCGAACATTGATATCGCCCTCAGCAGCCGAGCGCGACGAAAAGAACGCCAATATACCTTCACCCTGGCCAAAAGAAGAGTAGGTATATTCGCCCTCGGGCACATACTCATCAAGAATGTCGTTGATCTCGCGCATGGTTTTTTCCATCTGGTCGAGGCTGATACCCGGCGTTCGATCAACCGAGATGGCCAAAAATCCATCATCGCCTTCCGGCATAAATTCGCCGCCAAGTGCTCCCATCAGCATGATGGAGACAATGAACATGCCCAGCACGGAAAATAGTACTGTTTTCCTGTGATGCAGGGACCAATTGAGGCGTTTTGCATAATTGTCTTTCAGGCGTTCAATGGCTCGTCCTGTTCTTGCAGCAAGTTTTCTGAAAACGTTTTTGGGTGCATCTTTTGTCGCCAATTTTAGAAAACGCGATGCTAACAAGGGAATAAGTGTAAGGGCTACGATAAGCGAGACCGCCAATGAAAAACAAATCGTGATCACCATCTCCTTGAACAATTGACCCGCCAGACCCGGCACAAACAGAACGGGCAAAAAGACGGATAGCGTCGTAAGGGTTGAAGCTGTGATGGCCATGGCAACTTCGCCAGTCCCTTTATTCGCGGCATCGGCTGGTTTTTCACCATCCTCGCGAAAGCGATAAATACTTTCCACCACAACAATCGAGTTATCGACCAACAATCCGACGGCCAGCGCCAATCCTGCCATGGAGATAACGTTCAATGTCAAGCCGGCCTGATCCATGACAGCAAAAGTGACAATAATTGAAATCGGAATTGACAAAGCAACGATCGTTGAGGTTCGTATATTTCCCAAAAAGAACAGCAGCACGATGAACGCCAAAATGATTGCCTGGATCGCTGTGGTGCCGAGGTTTGACATGGAGCGTTCAATAAAAGTTGATGAATCATAAAAAAGCTCCAGGGTCACACCTCTGGGCAGTTCGGATTCAATTTTCGGCACAGCGGCAATAACATCTCGACAGACTTGCACGGTATTGGCATCCGATTGGCGCTGTATCCACAACATAACCGACGGCACACCATTGGACCAAATACGCTGCCGTTCTTCCTTAAAGCCATCAACGACATTGGCGACATCCTTGATGCGAATATTCACGCCGTTCATCGCCATAATGCTGGTATTCTCAATTTCTTCCACACTGGCATATTCGCCTGAGGTTTGAATGGAGAACTCTTGTCGCTCGTTTTCAATATAGCCGGATGGAAGCTGCAAATTGTTCATTTGCAGCGCCTGAGTCACCTGTTGAATGGATAAATTATAGGCACGGAGCCGCAACGGATCGACCAGGATCTTGATTTCACGCGCCATACCACCGGATGTTGCCGCTGATGCGACGCCCGGGATTCGTTCTATTCGCGGTTCGATTTCATGCTCGGAGATCTTTCGCAGCTCGGCAGCTCCATGTACTTGCGAAGTCACCGAAAAATAGATAATAGGCTGCATGGACACATCAAATGCAAAAACCAGGGGCTCCGATACATCGTCCGGCAAAACATCCCGTACCCATTCAATTGCATTACGGACGTCGATTTCCGCCTGGTTCATATCCGTTCCCCATTCAAACTCCAGACTAACCAGGGAGATGCCCTGAGCAGATTGTGACGTGATTTTTTTGACATTTTCGACAATGGCGACGGTTTCTTCAATCGGACGGGTTACAACGGTTTCCATATCAAAAGGACCGACGCCGGTATATTGTGTGATCAGAGCGATCACTGGAAATTCCAATTTAGGAAAAAGATCCAGCTTGAGGCGAGCCAGAGAAAACAGGCCAAAACCGACGGCGATGAGGTATATCATCGCAAAGGTGACGCCTCGCCGGACAGCTGTTTCTGTTACTTTCATATTTTATTCTCCTTTTTGATAATCAAAACGGCCACACTATCTCGGAGATTATATTGCCCTTCAATGACAAGCGAATCACCGACAGCGACACCGGCGTCAACCGCAATATTCATATGATTTATATAGTTGACCTCAAGTTCTCGCTGTAACGCTTTGCCATTTTCAACCACATAAACCAGGTATTTTTTGACAACCTCGTCCCGACCATCGACTCGGCGCAGCGATGTATTTTCAAGAGTCGCAAAACGGGGAACACTAATGACGTTTTCCAGAACATCAGTGATGACAGTGACATTGGCAAACATGCCGGGTTTCAGCTTATCTTCTGCATTATCAACGATAACCTCCACTGTCGCCATACGTGTCATTGGATCGAGAATTGGGCTGATTTCTGTAACCGTACCTTCAAAAATTTCTTCAGGAAAACTCTTCACCGTGACTTTGGCTGTTTGACCCAACCTGATTTTACCCAGATCTGTCTCAGTCACGTCAAAAATAATTTTAACGCGTTCTTTTTGCACGATCTCCACCAGCGGCATGCCTGGTGAAGCCATGTCACCCACTTCAAGATAGCGCTTGCCGATAATACCATCAATAGGGGCGGTGACAGTAGCGTCCTGGTAGCTGCTTTGTGCGCTGCGCAAAGCCGCCTCAGCCTGCGTGACTTGCGCCTGTATGGCTTTATACTGCATCTCAATGGTATCGAACTGTTGCGTGCTCATCGCGCCTTCCTTATGGAGACGTTGGCCGCGTTCATATTCCACGCGCAGGTTGGCTTCCTGAGCGCGCAGGGCATTGAGGCCAGCCTCGGCTTGCCGCACACCTTGCTCGATGGTTGTAGCAAAGATTTTCGCGACAGGTTGACCTTCAGTCACGACATCGCCATCATCAACATAAAACTGTTCAATTCGATCCGGAATTTTTGAAAAAACCTTGACAGCCACCTCGGCCTGGATGTCACCCTGATAGGTCAGAGACTGTTCGACATCCCCTCGTTCAATTGGCGCAACGGTCACCGGAATTTTTGTTTCTTCCTCAACATCGCTATTTGATTGGCTGCAGCCGACAAGCATGGCGATAACAGCGAGGAAAAGCATAAATGTGCACATTTGTTTCATTTCTTGACTCCTATCCACTTAGATAATCTCTTTTAGATTGCCCGTGACTTTACGCAGGGCATAACGAGCTAGCTGATATTCGTAAATCGACGACAAATAATTCAACCGTGCGCTGGTTAGTCCGAGTTGGGCGGTGAACACATCGAGCTGCGTGTTGGTGCCCTCTTCGTACATCATTGTGGCGAGCCGAAAAGTTTCCTGAGCCAAATCGGCATTTTCACTGGCCGCCTCATATTTTTCAGTCGCTTCCAGGAATGTATTATAAACTGCCTCAACTTCGGCGATGATGCCGTCTGTAACCTGCTTTTGTGTATCGAGCATCATGCGATGATCAAGTTTGGCTTTATGGTACTGTTTGTTATTCTTCAATCCAGTGAACAGCGGGAGTTGCAGACTCACGGCTGAGCTAAAACCTCGGCTGTAATCGACACCCACCAGTTTCCGTTCGTTCGTCATGCCGAGGTAAGAATAGTCCGTGGTGAAAAACAATTTTGGCATAAAATTGCTGCGCGCCAGAGAGATTCCATGCCGGCTGATCGCTTTTTGTTCCTCTAACGCCTGGAGTTCGGGGCGTGATCGCAGCGCCATTTGCTGATAATCCGGGATAGTTTTTGTTGTGAAATCATCGTCCTCGTACAACAATTCACCATCGACTTGAATTTCTGTTTCCATGGGCAACGCCAGCACCATTTTCAGGCGCGTCAAAGCAATTTTATACTGATTGCGGGCCGAGATCGCATCCGGCTTGGTATTGGCAACATTCACTTCAGCGCGCATTAAATCAAACTTGGACGCGGCGCCGGCCTCAAACTTTTTACGCACCATTTCCATGTTTTCCTGTGATTGCTGCAGCGCCTCCTCCTGAACTTTAACCAACTCTTTAGCGACGAGACAGCCGTAAAAAGCACTAACGGTGTTGTACATCAAGTCTTGCCTGGTTTTTTCAAGGTTTCGTTCAGCCGCGCGTGCACCTGCACCGGCCATTTTGATACCAGCAATACCGGCGCCGCCAAGGAAAAGTGGTTGTGTCACTGAAGCGCCAAGGGTAATCGTGTTCTCCAGGCCAAAAGATATTCGGACAAAATCCGGCATATCTTCCAAACCAGGAAAATTTGGCGGGAACATAATTTTGATAAAGTTCGGGATTGTGCTCTCCTGTATTTCCCATGAGTGTTGATAGGCAGCCGAGGTATTCAACTGTGGCATAATGGTTGAATACGCTTCTGTCACGGATGCCCTGGCTTTTTGAACTTCCTTCAGGGCAATCTGGTATGACGGATTATTTTGGAATGCCAGGTCAACGCTCCCCTCCAGGGTGAGCAAAAGTTTATCTTGTGACCATAAACTGGATACGGGAAAAAGCAAAAGTATTCCCAGGATCCAATATTTTTTTCGTAGCATATCAGCCTCCATTTTCAAATGGCTTTATTCATTAAGTCCTTTAAACAGTATCTCGATGATCTCTTGAGCTAATTCATCCGTCAGTATCTTTTTCTGTGACGCCAACTGTTGCCAGATAAAGTGTTGCCAGACGCCGCCAATAATTTTTGCTGCCAGCTCCGGATTGGCACTGGCGCCGAATTCGCCCGACTCGATTCCGGTTCGAATGATAGTGACGAGAATTCTGCCGCGTTTTTCAGCCTCTTTTTTGAATTTCACTAATGCGGCATTATCAGTGAAGGGGGTGACAAGGGTCATGAAAAATTTAGCAAATTCAGGATAATCCACGGCAAATTGAAAAAGCTTTTTTGTCATGACAACAAGCTTGTCTTTGGCGGGCATTTTATCCTTTAAAATAGTCTCAAAAGAAGAAAAGACATGCTGTATCCCTGTATCGACCAGCTCGTGATAAATCCCCTCTTTGCTGCCAAAATAGTAGTAGATTGTTGGTTTCGTGACGCCGGATTTTTCGGAAATTTCACGCATCGAAACGCCATTGTACCCTCTTTTAGCAAAGAGGTGTGCCGCAGCTAAAAAAATATTTTCCTTTGTATCATGGCTATTTTTTGTCTCTAAATGATTGTGCATTTCTCACCTGAATCTACTGTACTTACCGGTCGGTATATTTTAACCACTCGGTCTATAACGATTCATGAATCTAAAAGTTTCAAAATTTACCTACCGTTCAGTATAAAATTGCTGTTTTTTGGGGGGAAGAGAAAGGCAGACCAGGTACGAGGAAAGGGTGCAGGGCCATGATCGATACTGGATACGAAAAACGAGCATATTATTTGAGAAAAATCTCAAAGGTTACCCCTCTATTATTAAAGTAACAACAGCTCGGGGGATAGTGTTCATGTTAATGAAAGCATCAAAATTGCTGGAAGATTTGCGAGGGGCTATTAGAGTTCGCCATTATAGTCGTCGCACTGAAGAGTGCTACATAAAATGGGTTCACAAATTCATTCTCTTTCACAACAAACGGCATCCGTTAGAAATGGGTGAGCAGGAGATCAACGCTTTTCTCACGCATCTGGCTGTGAGTGAAAATGTATCTGCTTCAACGCAGAATCAGGCCTTGTGTGCGATCGTTTTTCTCTACAAGCAGGTGTTACTGAAAGAGATTGGAGACATCCCCCTCATCTGGGCGCAGAAGCCAAAGCGTCTGCCCGTTGTTTTATCGCGTGATGAAGTGAGGGAGCTTTTATCGCATTTAAGAGGGGAATACTGGTTAATGGCGATGCTCATGTATGGTGCCGGCCTGCGTTTACTGGAATGTCTTCGACTGCGTGTCAAGGACGTTGATTTTCATTACCAACAGATTTTAGTACGTGATGCCAAGGGAGAGAAAGATCGCGTTGTTCCATTGCCAGATCGGGTCATTGTTCCGTTAAAGGAGCAGATAAATCGGATCAAAAAAATACATGACAAAGATTTGCAGCACGGATACGGTATTGTATATTTACCCTATGCGCTTGAGAGGAAATATCCGAATGCCGGAAAGGAATTCAAATGGCAATATATTTTTCCATCGCAACGCATTTCAAAAGATCCGAGGTCGCGATATTTTCGCCGGCATCATATTGATGAGAGTGTCATGCAGCGAGTTCTAAAGCATGCTGTTGAAAAAGCGGGCATTCGCAAGCGCGCCACGAGTCATTCATTGCGGCACAGTTTTGCGACGCATCTTTTACAGGATGGTTATGATATACGCACTGTACAGGAGTTACTTGGTCACGCCAATATTGAAACGACCATGATATACACGCATGTGATCAACAAAGGTGGTCGAGGTGTCAAAAGTCCTGCGGATAGTTTATAGGGGGAAAGGTCATTGGATATACAGCGGCGCGTGGCACCTGGTAATCCAGGTACGATAAAATATATGCAAGAATATGGTGATCGACTGGTTTGTGTGCGATACAAATATGACAAATCCGAGATGATAAAATACAAAACCATCGAGATTATTGTGTCAAAGGAGCCCTGGACGCCGCGACAAGACTATATACCTATGAACAAGAATGTCTATTTAAAAGTCCAACTGCATGAGAGATGGTTGCAGCGTCTGATTCGTTCTGCTGGTGGCAAATGGATCAAGGAAAAGGCGCGTTGGCGTTTACCTTATGGTACAGCAAAATCACTCGGTTTAGAGGATCGAATTGACTGGTTGAATTGAACAAAGCGGAAAAAGTACAGGTATCACATTATTCGTATGCGTCTTGGGCTGGTAGTAATTTATTTTAAGGTTGAATGCTATTATGACGAGTTCATCAAAAATTGCTTGCTATCAATCAATTTCTTTGCTATACTGATATAGAAAAATGAAGAGGCCAAGAAAGGGGTTGCTCATGATCTTTTTCACTCAAAGCACAGCTTAACCAGTAGCGAACGTTAAGCTGTGCTTTTTTTTGCCTGG
>JAFGKD010000054.1 GCA_016928775.1 Candidatus Zhuqueibacterota bacterium
CAGCTTGGTTTGGCCATTCAGGAAGAACTGGCCAGAATTGTTGCTCCGCGCGGTATAACGATTGAGACGACACCACTGCGCAACGTCGCGCTGCCGGTTCAGCTTAACACCAAGGTGATCATCGTTGGCGCCGGGAAAGACGGATTGCCGATAATTTTAAATATAAATTATGATGAAACAGAAGGACAGCTAAAAATGAAATTCAAAGTAATCGCAAGTATGCTCTTGGCAGGTCTTGCACTAGTCTTCATCTCTCAAAATGGCAATCTTGTAAACATTCGTTTCTTGTTTTGGACGCTAACCATGTCTCGTTCAGTACTCATGTTCTCATTTCTTTTGAGCGGGCTTATTCTTGGATGGTTTATACACAGCTATTCGATTCAGCGAAGGCAAAAAGCAAAATCTTGATGAATGAGTGTTTAATTATGAAAATCAAGTGAATTCGATATGTGCTGGATTCAACTTGAGGAGTTTGTCATGCGCAAAACAGGGATGGCCCTGTGATGTTTTTAACAACGAAAGATAAAATGTGAAAAATGTATTAAAAAAAGCCAATTGCCTTATTGTGCAATCCGAGTTTTCCGCATTCAGCTATTGGAATTATGCGGATGTATGCAGCCTGGTCGGAGCAAAATATCCGGCCGCACCACTGGGCTTGTTGACCGTCGCGGCCTTGCTACCGCAGCATTGGACATTTAAACTGGTGGACGCCAATGTTGAAAAGGTACTCGATGACCATTTTGAGTGGGCGGATATCGTCTGTGTTGGCGGCATGTTGCCGCAACAATCCAGTATGCTCTCCATTATCAATCGAGCGCATCAGTTTGATCTGCCGGTTGTCGTCGGCGGCCCGGATCCGACCTCCCAACCTCAATTATATCACTCTGCTGATTTTCTCGTCCTCGGAGAGGGAGAAGTGACCGTTCCCATGTTCATTGCGGATTTGGAAAAAGGTATCACAAGCGGCGTATATCAGTCGGATACACGGGCCGACATGACACAAGCCGTAGTGCCGCGGTTCGATTTAATCCGCTTCCAGGATTATCTGCAAATGGGTATTCAATATTCTCGCGGCTGCCCGTTTGGCTGTGAGTTTTGCAATATCGTTGAGCTCTTTGGCAGAACACCCCGCACCAAAACGCCGGAGCAGATCGTGCTGGAACTCCAGAAGCTTTTTGATTTGGGCTATCGCGGACATGTCGATATTGTTGACGACAATTTTATCGGCAACAAAAGGAGCGTTAAAAATCTGCTGACAGCTATCAAAGAGTGGTCAGTGCCGCACAAATATCCGTTTTATTTTTCAACAGAATGCTCGATCAATCTGGCGGACGATGATAATCTGATGCAGCTCATGAAAGATGTGGATTTTCGATACGTGTTCATCGGAATTGAAACGCCGGAAGAAACGGCCCTGATTCAAACAAACAAAACAGCAAATGTCAATAAACCTGTTGCCGAAACCGTTAAAAAGATCAATTCATATGGCATGATTGTGAATGCCGGTTTTATCATCGGTTTTGATGAGGAGAGTGAGCACATCGCGGAAAACATGATTCGCTGTATCCAGGATTCGGGTATTGCTATGGCTATGCTTGGTTTGTTATATGCTTTGCCAAATACTCAATTATCAAGACGGTTGAGGAGGGAAGGACGGTTCTTTGAAAACAGCGCCCTTCTCAAGTCGGACCAGACAATGATCGATCAAACAACAAACGGTTTAAATTTTCTCACTAATAGACCGCGGATTGATATTTTGACAGACTATCGTTGTGTTGAGCGTGAGATTTATAATCCAAAAAATTATTTTAGCAGAGTCTCCCATACCGTGCTTCAGTTGAAAAGTGTTCCCAAATACAAGCCGGGATTTATCAAAAGCCTGAAAACGGCTAAAGCCTTTGTAAATCTGAGCTGCCAACTTTTAAAAAGCCGCTCTACCGCGTGGCCCTACATCAGAATGTTTACAACAGTCATCTTGAGAAATCCAAAAGGAATTGAAGCTGCTGTTAATCTGGCGGCCATGTTTATCCATTTTCAAAAACAATCCGGATTCATTATCAAACATATCACCAGCGAGATTAATGTTTTGAAGAGCCATGCGGAAGAGAGGTTCGAGAGAATTCCGATGGATCAACTATCGGACATGGTATTTGCAAAAATATCCGCTGAATTTGAAGAAGTGGGGCGATGAATCCTGCGTTTAACTAACATTTAAAAAAAGGAAGGTCAAAATGAACGCTGTAATTATTATTGTTGCTGCTCTCATTCTCATCTTTGCGCTCGGGATTAGAATTGTGAGACCGACTCACAGAGGCTTGATTGAACGGTTGGGAAAGTATAACCGATTTTCCAATCCGGGATTTCACTGGATTATCCCGGTGATTGAAAGAATGTTCCAGGTGAACACAACCGAACAAATGGTTGATGCAGAACCGCAGGAAATTATCACCAACGACAACTTGAATGCCCGTGTGGATGCCCAGGTGTACTTTAAAGTCAAACTGGATGAGGACAGTGTCAAAAGCTCTCAATATAATGTCAATAATTATCAGTGGCAGATCGTTAATCTTGCCCGCACAACGCTGAGAAATATCATTGGCACACTGACGTTAAAGTCCGCCAATAGCGAACGCGGTAAAATTAATTCGGAATTACATAAAACCCTGCACGAAGAAACGCAAAGTTGGGGCATTCAAATTGTTCGCACCGAACTGAAAGAGATCGATCCGCCCGCGGATGTTCAGGAAACGATGAACAAAGTGGTAAAAGCTGAAAATGAAAAAATAGCAGCCATAGACTACGCGACAGCCACCGAAACAAAAGCAGATGGTGAAAAACGCTCTAAAATCAAGGAGGCTGAAGGTGTCAGACAATCAAGCATACTGCATGCAGAAGGCGAAGCCGAGGCAATACGCCTGGTAAATGAAGCAGCCAATAAATTCTTTATCGGCAATGCTCAATTACTGCGAAAATTACAAGCGCTGGAATCGGCGTTAGAGAAAAATACAAAAATCGTTGTACCGACAGGTTCAGAATTGGTCAATATAATCGGCGATATGGCGGGAGTCGTCCCGCTAAAGTCATAACAAGGCTTAAATGGGAAACAGTTGAGTGGACAAACTTTGCATGTTAACAAAGATCACGTTACGGGGACAGGAGACCCACAATGACAAAAAATATTTCCGATTCTAAAATAGTAGATAACCAGGAAAGAAAGCGCAATGATTGAAAAGTGCGGATTTATTCAGCGCAGCCTGCCGTTTTTGCCGTTAGACGTACTCAGAACGGAGGCTTGACATATCGCCAAGATCAAAAGTATCATCCATCAATCGCATCGCCTTCATCGGCAATTACCTTCCGCGCCAATGCGGTATAGCCACGTTCACAACCGATTTGTGTGAGGCCATTGCCGCTGAATTCAGCGATATAACGTGCATTGCCCTGCCGGTAAACGACGTCGAGGCCGGTTACGCCTACCCGCGGCGCGTGCGATTTGAGCTGTCGGAAAAGGACGTTAAATCGTATCGCCGTGCCGCCGACTTTTTAAATATCAATAATGTTGATCTTGCATGCCTGCAGTTCGAATATGGCATCTTTGGTGGGCGCGCCGGAAGTCATATTCTGACGCTCTTGAAAGAATTGCGTATGCCCATCGTTACAACGCTTCATACCATTCTCCATGAACCCAATGGGGATCAAAAGCGAGTACTGGAACAAGTGGCCGCGCTGTCCGATCGCCTGGTGGTTATGAGTGAACGAGGCATCGAGTTTTTACAGGATATCTATGGCGTACAGCCCGAAAAGATTGATTTTATCCCGCACGGCATTCCCGATATACCGTTTGTAGACCCGAGCTTTCACAAAGACCTGTTTGGCGTCGAAGGCAAAACCGTATTGCTGAGCTTTGGCTTACTATCAAAAAACAAAGGCATTGAAACGGTAATTGAGGCTCTCCCCGCCATTGTCGCCCGTTATCCAAACGTGGTCTACATTGTCCTCGGGGCCACACATCCACATGTTATTCAACAGGAAGGTGAAACATATCGATTGTCTCTGCAATGGCTAGCCCAAAAAAATAATGTCGAAAGTCATGTTGTGTTTTACAACCGTTTTGTCAGTTTGGAAGAGCTCATCCAGTTCATCGGCGCGGCAGACATTTACATCACGCCATATCTTGACGCGGCACAAATAACCTCGGGCACGCTGGCGTATACCCTTGGAGCAGGAAAGGCTGTGATTTCAACTCCCTATTGGTATGCGCAAGAGATGTTGGCTGATGAAAGAGGTGCGCTGGTGCCGTTTCGTGATGCTGTGGCGTTGGCCGCCCAGGTAGTCGATCTGCTCGACGATGAGTCCAAACGACATGCCATGCGTAAGCGAGCTTATCTGTTCGGTCGCGCTATGGTCTGGCAACAGGTCGCCCGCCGTTATATGGAAAGTTTTAATCAGGCTCGTGTCGAACGCCGGCATTTTATTCCTCCAGGCTTTGCCGCCAGAGCCCTCGACAAGTACCCTGGCGAACTACCGCCGCTCAAGCTCGATCATCTTCACCATATGACCGATAGTACCGGTATGATTCAACATGCCACGTTCACCGTACCCAATTATATCGATGGCTATTGCACCGACGACAACGCCCGCGCCCTCATTGTGAGCACACACCTGGCCGAATTAGGGTTGGAAAATGGCGAAGCCATGAGCTTGTCGACGCGCTATCTTGCCTTTATCAATTTTGCCTTTAATGCAGAGACCAGTCGTTTTCGTAATTTTATGAATTACCAACGGAACTGGCTTGAAAAAAGCGGCTCGGACGACAGTCACGGACGCACGTTGTGGGCTTTAGGTACGCTCTTGGGCCGTACAAATACTCCGTCCCTTCAAAGTATGGCCGGATGGCTGTTTGAGCAAGCCTTGCCCGCTGTCCTCAAAACCAACAGCCCACGCGCGTGGGCCTTTACTCTTATCGGTATTCACGAGTATCTGTTACGCTTTGATGGCGATCGCCGTGCCAACCAGATTCGAGATGAACTGGCTAACCGGCTGCTCGGATTATATCAAAATAACTGCTCCGATGACTGGCTTTGGTATGAAGACGATCTGAGCTATTGTAACGCGGCCTTGCCTCAGGCCATGCTTCTGTGCGGCCAATCGATTCCTGATGCAAACATGACCAAAGCCGGGTTGCAATCACTTGGTTGGCTGGCCAATCTGCAAAGGACGGATGCCGTTGGAGGGCATTTTGTCCCCATCGGCTCCAATGGCTTTTATAAGCGAGGTGGAGAGCGCGCCAGATTTGACCAACAGCCTGTTGAAGTGCAAGCTATGGTCTCTGCCTGTCTCGAAGCTTTCCGGATTACTACCGATAAATCCTGGTATAAAGAAGCCCGCCGCGCTTTCGAATGGTTCCTCGGACGAAATGACTTGAACCTTCCCGTTTATGATCCCACTACAGGAGGCTGCCGCGACGGCCTCCATGCAGACAGGCCGAATCAAAATCAAGGTGCAGAGTCGACCCTGGCTTTTCTCCAGTCTGTTTTAGAGTTGCGCCTGGCCGAAAATCCCTTACTTTTAATGGAAAGCCAAACAGCATGAATCCACAATATCCCGAACTTTTTCAACGGTATAAAAACAATCCTATCCTCACCGCTAACGACTGGCCCTATCCCATTCATTCCGTTTTTAATCCCGCAGCCATGCTGCAGCCTGACTCAACAACCTTGCTCCTTTGTCGTGTAGAAGACCGGCGAGGTCACTCGCATCTGTGTGCCGCCCGTTCCAATAATGGCGTAGATAATTGGCAAATCGATCCACAGCCCACACTTTTACCCAATCCAGATCACTTTCCGGAAGAAATATGGGGCATCGAAGATCCGCGCATCACCTATGTCCCCGAACTGGAACAATATGCTATCGTTTATACAGCGTTCACTCGCGACGGTCCCGGTGTGGCTTTAGCCTTGACAAAAGATTTTCGTCATTTTGAGCGTTGTGGCCTGATCATGTCCTCCGATGATAAAGATGCTGCTTTGTTGCCACGTCGCATTGACGGTTCTTGGGCGCTCATCCATCGCCCGGTCAGTTCTACGCATGCCCACATGTGGATTTCCTTTTCGGATGATCTGCGTCATTGGGGGAGCGACAAGTTAATGATGAAAGCCCGGAGAGGGGCGTGGTGGGATGCTAACAAGATCGGTCTATCGCCTCCGCCTATCGAAACATCGCAGGGGTGGCTGGTTATTTATCACGGCGTGCGGCAAACCGCATCCGGTTCTCTGTATCGTCTGGGACTGGCGCTGTTTGATTTGGAATCACCAGAGCGCTGCCTGAAACGCGGCGATGAATGGATTTTCGGGCCGCAAGAACCTTATGAACTGTATGGCGATGTGAACAACGTCGTCTTTCCTTGCGGGTATACCATTGCTGCGGATGGCGACACCCTGCACCTCTATTATGGCGCCGCTGATTCAACGGTTGCATTGGCCACGGGTAGCATTAGTTCAATGCTCAATTGGCTGGGACAGCAAAAATGAGATGTATCGTAAACGAATAGCTGTAAATGAAAATGCCACTCCAAAACAAAGTGGCATTACTGTGTCCAAACTGTGCACAAAAGTGGCACAAATTCAAGCTATTTCACGCACATGCTGTCCAGCAACAACATTCAACAACCTATTAAAAATATAGACTTGACGTGTGGGCGATACTGGAATTGAACCAGTGACCTCCGGTATGTGAGACCGGCACTCTAACCAACTGAGCTAATCGCCCAAAAATCGGCTGATAATATAACATTTCTTTGTTAAAACGCAAGTTTTTATTGCCCGCTTTTTATTTTGTTTTTCGGAAAATTTCTTTTACATTTCGCCTCATCAAATACTGCCAAAATCCAGTTTGTTTCTGGTCTATCATTCTTCCGGAAGAGGCTGATATGGAACTACACATCGTTGATATTCTCATCATCCTGGTTTACATTGCCGCAACGATTTTTATTGGTTTTTACATTCGCAAGCGCGCCGCAAAAAACCTGGACTCCTATTTCCTGGGCGATAAGGGTATGCCATGGTACGTTCTGGGCGTGTCAAACGCCTCGGGCATGTTTGATATCACCGGCACAATGTGGCTGGTGTACATTATGTTTGTCTATGGCTTGAAAAGTGCCTTTTTGCCCTGGGTGTGGCCGACGTTCAACCAGATTTTTCTGATGATGTTTTTAGCCGCATGGCTGCGCCGCTCCAATGTCCTCACCGGCGCGGAATGGATTACGACCCGGTTTGGAAAAAACATTGGCTCGACTTTATCCCATATTTCGGTCGTTGTGTTTGCTTTGGTCAGCGTGATTGGCTTTCTGGCTTATGCATTCCAGGGCATCGGCAAATTTGCCGCTACGCTTTTACCGTGGTCTTTTGGCAGTCAAAGCTCCACAGCCCATATTTATGCCCTTATTTTTATGTGCGTCACGGCTATCTATGTTATCTCCGGTGGCATGTTTAGCGTAGTCTTTACCGAGGTGCTGCAATTTATCATCATGACGATCTCTTCTATCGTCGTCGGTATCATCGCGATGCGTCAGGTCTCTCCACATGTGCTGCAAACTCTCGTGCCTGAAGGTTGGGATAATCTGTTTTTTGGCTGGAGGCTGGATATCGATTGGACCAATCTCATGCCATCTGTGATGGACAAAATTGCCGCGGATGACTATACCTTGTTTGGCGGACTGTTTGGCGCTTTTTTTATGATGATGTTGTTCAAAGGCATTCTTGTCTCTCTGGCCGGGCCGGCTCCCAACTATGATATGCAACGCATCCTCGCGACCCGAAGCGCAAAAGAAGCGGGCAAAATGAGTGGCTTTGTCAGTGTGGCCCTGTTTTTCCCGCGCTATATGATGATCGCTGGACTCACAGTTCTGGCAATCGTCTTTTATTCACCCCAGTTGAATCAAATGGGCGCACATGTTGATTTTGAGCAGGTGCTGCCGTTCGCCATTAAAAACTTTATTCCGGTTGGCTTGATGGGCGTTCTGCTGGCAGGACTGCTATCCGCATTTATGTCCACTTTTGCTGCCACGGTGAATGCCGCGCCAGCTTATGTGGTGAATGATATCTACAAACGTTATATCAAACCGGACGCCAGCAACAAAACACTCATCACCCTGAGTTATATCATTTCGGCTGTATTTGTTGGACTGGGCATTCTGTTTGGCTTTTTATCCGAGTCTATAAACCAGGTGACCTTGTGGATCACCTCGGCACTGTGGGGTGGTTATGCTGCACCCAATGTCTTGAAATGGTATTGGTGGCGTTTTAACGGACACGGATATTTCTGGGGCATGATCTCGGGCATCCTCGGAGCCATTATTTTGCCTGGCTTGAGCAAATATGGTCTTATACCCCCCTTGAATGCCATGGAGAGTTTCCCGATCATTTTTGGCATTTCGCTCCTCGGATCTATTTTTGCCACATTTGCAACAAAGCCGGAGAAAGACGATGTACTTGTCGATTTTTACACTCGCGTCCGGCCGTGGGGTTTTTGGAAACCGGTTCATCAAAAAGCAGTGGCGCAATATCCCGACTTTAAGGCGAATGAAAACTTTCGCCGCGATATGGTCAATGTCTTCGCAGGGATCGCCTGGCAAATGTCCATGCTGGTGATGCCGGTCTATCTCGTCATTCAAAATTATACAAACTTTGCCATAGCGATCGGCGTGTTTATTGTCACCAGCATTTTTATAAAGTTTAACTGGTGGAATAAACTGGAAGATTGACGCATGCAACTTGGAAAAATAGACCTCGGCATCATCGCCTTTTATCTATTAACGACCATTGTGATCGGTATTATTATTTCCAAACGCGCGTCCAAAGGTCTGGATGCGTATTTCCTTGGTGAGCGGGGTATGCCATGGTACATTCTTGGCGTTTCAAATGCCTCGGGTATGTTTGACATCACCGGCACGATGTGGCTGGTTTATATCCTTTTTGTCTATGGCCTGAAAAGCGCCTGGCTATCATGGCTCTGGCCCATGTTCAATCAAATTTTTCTTATGGTCTATTTGTCTATTTGGCTCAGACGCTCGAATGTACTCACAGGTGCTGAGTGGATCACAACCCGTTTTGGCACAGGGCGCGGGGCAAACCTGTCGCATATCAGCGTGGTCATTTTCGCATTGGTCAGCGTCGTTGGCTTTTTGGCATATGCATTTCAGGGTATCGGCAAATTCGCCACACAGTTTTTGCCATGGGATTTGGCAAATATCATTCCGGGCTTGTCCTCTGCCAACATGTACGCAATTTTGTTCATGGGAATCACGAGCATTTATGTTATTTCAGGCGGTATGTTCAGCGTTGTCTTTACCGAAGTGCTGCAATTTGCCATAATGACGGCAGCGTCCATCGCTGTCGGCATCATTGCGATGAACAAAGTCTCGCCGGACATGTTAGCGCGGGTAGTGCCGGAGGGATGGACAAATATCTTTTTTGGCTGGCGACTTGAGCTTGATTGGAGCGGTATCCTCAACGCAGCCAATGCCAAGATAAGTCAGGATGGATACTCGCTGTTCACAATCATGTTCATGATGATGATGTTCAAAGGTCTTCTCGTCAGTATGGCGGGTCCGGCGCCAAATTTTGATATGCAGCGCATCCTGGCGACACGATCGCCAAAAGAAGCCGGACTGATGAGCGGCTTTGTCAACCTGGCGCTGTTTTTCCCTCGCTATATGATGATCGCCGGCTTGACTGTGTTGGCACTGGTCTTCTTTTTACCCGAGCTGCGTGCCATGGGCGGAGCTGTTGATTTTGAGATGGTCTTACCCTATGCCATCCGCAATTTTATCCCAATCGGACTTTTGGGTGTGTTGTTGGCCGGGCTTTTGTCGGCGTTTATGTCCACCTTTGCTGCAACTGTGAACGCGGCGCCAGCTTATATAGTCAACGATATTTACAAGCGATATA
Organism: Candidatus Zhuqueibacterota bacterium; assembly: GCA_016928775.1. GTDB lineage: Bacteria > Zhuqueibacterota > Zhuqueibacteria > Residuimicrobiales > Krinioviventaceae > Kriniovivens. The sequence goes on from JAFGKD010000054.1 coordinate 9,948, forward strand.
TCAATCCGGACGCCGGCAATGCAAAATATGTGTTGATGAGCAAGGTAGCGTCGCTTGCGGTGGTTATTGCTGGTATGGGATTCGGGCTGATCGTCGAATCCATTAATTCAGTCACGCTCTGGATTGTCTCAGCCTTGTGGGGCGGATACGCGGCTGCGAATGTTTTAAAATGGTACTGGTGGCGTTTTAATGGTTATGGATACTTTTGGGGTATGGTGTCCGGCATTTGTGCTGCGTTAGCTGTCCCAAAACTCTGCCCAAATGTGTCAGCCCTCAATAGTTTCCCGATCATTCTCGCGGTCTCGAGCCTGTTTTGCGTCCTGGGCAGTTTGTTGAGCAAACCGGAATCCGATGATGTGCTAATGAATTTTTATCAAAGCGTGCGTCCCTGGGGATTCTGGCGGCCAGTTTATAAAAAAGTGATTGCCTTGCATCCCGAGTTTCAAAAAAATAGGAACTTTTGGCGGGATTGGTCAAATATTGGTATCGGCCTCATCTGGCAGGTGTCGCTTATTGCCTTGCCGATTTTTTTGGTCATCAAAGCGTGGCTGGCTATGGGGATTTGTTTAATAAGTATCATATTGATGACATTTCTTTTAAAAATAAACTGGTATGACAAACTGGAGAAAGAGTAGGAAAAAACAATCATACCAGAGCTCTGCAAGCCAAACCAAATGATTTTTAAAGTGTATCCAACGATATTGCACATCGGTCCATCGCCCCGCCAGGTCGGAGGGATGGAGACATTTATAGGAGATATGCTCAATTCGTCGCTGGCAGCCAGGTACCGGCTTCTCTTGCTGGATATCGCAAAGCCCAAATTGAGAAGGAGTGGCACCTATGCGATAGACACCGGCTATGCTGTTTTTCAGCGACGATTTGGCTCGACGATGCTCAGTTATGGCTATTCCGGGTGGTTTTTTCTAAAATATCTCCATCTGCTGTTCAGCCGAAAAATAGACATAATCCATATTCATACTGCATCCTACACTTCTTTTTGGGAAAAGTGTGCGTACATTTGTGCTGGCAAAGTGGCTGGTAAAAAAATTGTTGTGCACATCCATGGTGCGCTGTTCAAAGAGTTTTATAAAACAAGCTCACGTCCGGCGCAAAAACTTATCATTCGGTTTCTGCGAAGGTGCGATGCCATTTTTGTTCTATCCCGAAGCTGGAAAGATTTTTTTTCAAAGATTGTTTGCGATAACAAACTCTATATCGTTGAAAACGGCATTAACCTGGCACCGTTTAAAAATATCGGTAAAAAACCTGCCCGGTTTTCAATAGTGCACATGGGGGAGGTGAGTGCGAGAAAAGGCATTTATGATATTCTCAAAGTCGCAGAGGTGTTGCAGCGACAAAAGTTTAAAGTCCATTTTGATATCGTTGGTCCAGGAGAGCTGGACAAGGTGTCGGCCCTCATTCAACAAAAGAAAATAGAGGATTATATTACGCTGCATGGCGCACAGTTTGGTGAGAAGCGATATGTTTATTTCCAGAGGGCGCATTGTTTTATTCTTGCTTCCTATGGTGAAGGATTTCCGATTGCTTTGATTGAGGCGTTGGCGGCAGGATTGCCAGTTGTCACTACAAGGGTCGGTGGTATTCCGGATATGATAACTCATGGTGTACATGGATTTTTATGCGAGCCTGGCAATATAGACGAAATAGCCAATGCAATTCAGCATTATATCCAAAATAGCAAAACGAGCTGCGAGAGCGCTGAAGAAAATCGTCTTCATGCCAACACCCATTTCAATATTGAATGCTGTGCTGACAAAATCGCTAAAATTTATCGGGATATCATGTCATAGATCGATCGGCACATCATGTTATAACTCAAGCATAAACATAAATTTTACCTTGCATTTGGCGCCATTTTTAGCTAATATAATAGTCAGTTTGGCGATGCCGTGCAGACGGCACATTTTTTGTCGCGATATTTTTTTGTTGAGTGACGCTATGGTAAAAAAACAGGATAAAATTCTCGGATTTTTTATCCTCGGTGCTTTTGTGATCTTTTTTCTCATTGTGATGCTCATACTCTTTAGCGTGAGTTCAACGTCGAATATTGAGTTTGCCGGCATCGGAGATAAAATTGCGATTGTCGAATTGGAGGGAATTATTACCTCATCGCAAAGTATTGTTAATCAGTTCAAGCGTTACCAAAAGGACAATAGCATAAGTGCTATCGTTTTTCGCATCAATAGCCCGGGTGGCGGCATCGCAGCGTCCCAGGAAATTTATGAGCATGTCAGGCGAGTGCGTGATTCCGGCAAGCCGGTGATTGCATCCATGGCGAGCGTTGCTGCATCCGGTGGTTATTATGTTGCGCTTGGTGCGGACTCGATTATGGCGAATCCCGGGACGACCACTGGCAGCATTGGTGTCATTGCCGAGTTTCCAAATTTCACCGGGTTGATGGACAAACTCGGCATTGGAATCACCATCATCAAGAGCGGACGCTTTAAAGATACTGGCACACCATACCGTAATTTGACACCGTCGGATCGGGAATATCTGCAAGCATGGATAAACGATGGCTATGATCAGTTCCTCAGCGCTGTCTCTGAAGAAAGAGGGATGCCAAAAGAAAAAGTCCAGCGGCTCGCTGATGGCAGGGTTTATTCCGGCCAACAAGCATACAAGCTGGCTCTCATTGACACGTTGGGTACATTTGAAGACGCCATTCATTTGGCAGCAGATGCAGCGGGAATAACCGGTGAGCCCCGATTGGTTCGTCAGCAGCGACGCCGGGTGACACCATTTGAGTTGCTCTTTTTTTACGATTTAAAAAGACTGGCTGAAACCTATTTCAGCGCCTGGCCGCGAATTCAATATCTGATGTCATTTTAATACGGGGAACAGTTATGACGAAAGCAGATTTGGTGGATGTAATTTCTCAAGGTACCGGGCTTACAAAAGTCGAAACCCAGGCCGTCATCGATGGTTTTTTGGCCACTATCAGCTATGCATTGCAGCAAGGAGAGCGCGTCGATCTGCGCGGATTTGGCAATTTCAAAGTCGTGCGGCGAAAGTCTCGAACAGCACGCAATCCCAGCACCAACGAGCCGGTACAAGTGCCCGCGCATAACGCAGCGATATTCAAGCCGTCAAAGGATTTGAAAGAATTTTTAAATAAAACATAAAAAGAACCAAGAGGAGGTGACTCTCGTGCCAAGCGGAAAAAAGCGCAAACGTCACAAGATAGCGACGCACAAGCGCAAGAAAAGACTTCGCAAAGATCGTCATAAGAAAAAGAATAAATAATTTCAAAGGGTCAAGAAGAAAACTTGACCCTTTTAGCTGTTAAAAGCATGATCAATCACATCAAAGAATCAATGCTTGACGACATAGACAGACAAAACATATATTCTGTATCCGAAATTACCCGGGAAATTAAGGAATTGTTGGAGTATAATATTCCGACTATCTGGGTGCAGGGAGAACTGTCCAATTTTGTTCATCACACGTCCGGTCATCTCTATTTTTCTCTGAAAGACCAGGATGCACAAATTGCCTGCGTTATGTGGAAAAGTCGGGCGGCAGCGCTGCCATTTTCGCCTCAGAATGGTATGAAACTGAATGTTTACGGTTCAGTGCGTGTTTATGAAAAACGAGGCAACTATCAACTTGATATAGTCAAAATGCATCCCGTCGGCATCGGTGATTTGCAGTTGATGTTTGAAGCGCTCAAACAAAAACTTTACGGTGAAGGACTATTTGACGAAGCGCACAAAAAACCTCTGCCGCCCTATCCGGAACGTATTGGCATCGTTACGTCTCCAACGGGCGCAGCGATCAGAGATATTTTGCACGTCCTGAATCGAAGATGGCCATCTGCTATAAAAATATTGCGCCCCGCGCGAGTTCAAGGTGAGGGCGCTGCAATGGATATTGCCGCCGCTATTCATGAAATGAATGAATTTGGTGCGGTTGATTTAATGATTATCGGACGGGGTGGAGGTTCGCTGGAAGATTTGTGGGCCTTTAATGAAGAGGTGGTGGCCCGCGCCATCTATGCATCTGTCATCCCGATAATCTCGGCTGTCGGGCATGAGATTGATTATACGATCAGTGATTTTGTTGCGGACAGACGAGCTCCTACGCCATCTGCTGCGGCTGAAATCATTGCCCCGGATGTGGCTGATCTTCAGAATGCGATATCAACCTTGAGAAATCGCTGTGCATCAGCGGCCACTCGCGAAATTGTATTATTGCGCGAAAAAAAACAACGTCTGCAAAGTCGGTATGCCTTTCGCCGGCCCATGGATATGACGCTGCAATATAAACAAAGAGCAGATGATTTGTTTCATCTCATTTATAAAAGTACACAACACCGTCTGACCGCGTGTCAGCACAGAGTGCGACATAATATTTCCCGAATCCAGTCAGCGCATCCGAAACACATTTTGAACCGCGGATATGCAATCGTGCAAAAGTCGGGTGGCGAGTTGATCCGAAGCGCGGAGCAGCTTGCACCGCTTGAGGAAGTAAATGTATATCTCGCACAAGGTTCTTTTTCCGGAGCCGTCGGGCGGCTGACAAAAGAAAAATCCTTTTTCGACAGCGAAACAGAAACGGAAACGTCATGAAAAACGAAGAGAAAACGCTCGAGCACGCGCTCGCCAGACTCGAAGAAATTGCTGATGCGCTGGAAAGTGGCGAATTTGGACTCGAACAGACTATGGTGCTTTTCGAAGAGGCACATTCACTGTCGCAATTCTGCACTGAAAAAATTGACAAAGCCGAAGAAAAACTCCGGATTTTGATTAAAAAAGACGATACCTTTCAACTAAGAGTAGAAGAAGATTGAGTTAAGGGTTGTTGTGCAATATGAAGAGCCTTTTATCTCAAGTAAATTCTCCCGAAGATATTCGTGGATTTGACGTCCCACAATTGGCGCATCTGGCCAAGGAGCTGCGCGAATATATCATTGCGACCGTGGCGAATACTGGTGGGCATCTCGCACCGTCTCTCGGCGTCATTGAGCTCACGCTTGTGCTGCATTATATTTTTGACACACCGAAAGATAAAATTGTCTGGGATGTCGGTCATCAAACCTACGCGCATAAAATTATCACTGGCCGCCGCGAACAATTCCCAACCATCCGACAATTTGCCGGCTTGAGCGGTTTTCCCAAAATATCCGAAAGTCCTTATGATGCTTTTGGCGTCGGGCATTCCAGCACCTCTATTTCAGCCGCATTTGGCATGGCGTGTGCGCGCGATTTGAATCGAGAGGATTATAAAGTCCTGGCTATCATTGGTGATGGCGCCCTGACCGGAGGTCTGGCGTACGAGGGCTTGAATAACGCCGGTGCTTCCGGACGAGATTTTATCGTGGTGCTGAATGACAACAGCATGTCCATCTCTCCCAATGTGGGTGCGATATCAAAGTATTTGACCAGCCTTATCTCCAATCCACTTTACAACCGCATCAAGGATGAGATCTGGGATATCACCGGTAAATTTGATAGCATGGGGCCATTGATTCGCAAAACAGCCAGAAAAATTGAAGAGAGTATGAAAGCGTTTATGACGCCGGGTATGCTTTTCGAGCGGCTTGGATTCCGATATTTGGGGCCAGTGGATGGCCATAATATCGCCGGGTTGATCCATCTGTTCCACGAAGTGAAAAAATTCAAAGGCCCAATTCTGATTCACTTGCTCACAAAAAAAGGCAAAGGTTACGAGCCGGCGGAAAAAAATGCGTCCATATTCCATGGCCTCGGCAAGTTTGACCGCAAGACCGGTACGCCGCTAAAAAAAACTGATATCCCGACTTTTACAAAAGTATTTGGCAAAACAGTCGTTGATTTAGCGGAACACGATGACAAAATTGTGGCGATTACCGCGGCAATGCAACTCGGTGCCGGGTTATCTGAATTTGCCGAAAAATTTCCAGAGCGCTTTTTTGATGTGGGCATTGCCGAAGGGCATGCCGTTACATTTGCGGCGGGATTGGCATCACAGGGATTCAAACCCGTTTGTGCGATCTATTCAAGCTTTTTGCAGCGCGCTTATGATATGATCATCCACGATGTCGCACTGCAAGAATTGCCCGTCATCTTTGCTATTGATCGCGCTGGACTCGTAGGCGATGATGGACCAACGCATCATGGCGTGTATGATATAGCTTTTTTGCGAACAATTCCCCATATGACGATAATGGCGCCAAAAGATGAGGAAGAATTACGCCATATGCTCTATACTGCCCTCAACTATCGTGGAGGGCCAATTGCTATCCGCTATCCTCGTGGGTTGGCCCAGGGCGTCAGGCTTTCCAGTGACTATAAGAAGCTGCCAATCGGCGTGGCCGAAATTGTACGCCAGGGGCGTGATATTGCAGTCATTGCATTCGGTCATGTGCTGTATAATGCGCTTGAAGCAGCGGCAATTTTGGAGAGCGATAATACCGATATCAGCGTCATTAATGCGCGATTTGTAAAACCGATTGACCACGACATGCTCAGCCGTTTGGCGCTGGTCAATAAGCTCATTGTCACTCTTGAGGATGGTGCCCTGAAAGGCGGCATGGGCAGCGAAATCAGTGAATTTCTTAAAGGACATAACATCAATCACATCGAGCTCATCCGTCTGGGTGTGCCGGATAGATTTATTGAGCAGGGTGAACCATCTATACTGCGCGAGCATATCGGCATTTCCACAGGAGGTATTGTGAATGCCATTCGCCAATCAAATTATTTTCAGGAAAGCCACATGACAACGTTTGCAGATTTTTACAAGCACTCAAAGGTTTCATGAAAGTCGGAATTGTTGCCAATACACACAAGCCAAAAGCCTTGTCGGTGATCAAGTCATTCACCGAGCTTTTACAGCAACGTCACATCCCTATCATCTATGCGGATGATTTACAACGCTTTTTGTCACTTTCGGCGAATGAGGAAACTGCATCGATCGGTACAATCGGTCACAACTGCACCGTTGTGGTTGCCTTTGGGGGCGACGGGACTATTTTGGCGACCGCAAAACATGTTGGTTCAACCGGAGTGCCGATCCTGGGCGTCAACATCGGCACACTTGGATTTTTGGCGGAAGTAACGGTTGATGAATTGGAAGAGACCATCGATGATCTCTTGCAAAAAAAATACGCTATCGTTGAACGTATGGTATTTAAAATAGACATCGAACGTGACTATCTCACCAAAACCTATTTTGCTTTGAACGATGTTGTTCTGGACAAAGGGCTCAGTTCGCGTCTTATTTTCATTGATGCCCGGGTAAATGGTGTGTTTCTCAACTCTTATCGCGCTGATGGATTGATCATCGCCACACCAACCGGTTCGACCGCCTATTCCATGTCCGCTGGTGGACCGCTGGTTGTGCCGGATTTGCACGCTTTTATCGTGACGCCAATCTGCCCGCATTCTTTGACCGTCCGGCCCATTGTCTTGTCCGATGATGCTGTTGTGGAACTGTCAATTCGCAAGGAAGCGGAGCCGGTTCAGGTCAATATTGATGGACAAAATCGCTACAAACTTTTGTTTAATGAAAAAGTCCGGATATCCAAATCGGATTATAATGTGCGCTGGATATCCATTGGCAAAGGTGATTTTTTTCATATACTAAGAACCAAACTGAATTGGGGCGTCAATCATAAAGGTGTGAATTGACGCAAGGAGATGGCGAAATCAGTTGAACAACGACCAGACCACAACGCCGCTCATGGAGCAATATCTCGGCATCAAAGCACGACATAAAGACGCAATTTTGTTTTTCCGCATGGGCGATTTTTATGAGATGTTTTATGATGACGCCAAAATTGCCTCCACAATTCTGGGGATCACGTTGACATCACGCGCACATGGCAAAGCTGCAGATGTTCCATTGGCCGGATTTCCTCACCATGCGCTGGATACTTATCTCGTCAAATTTATCAAAGCCGGCTATCGTGTCGCGATTTGTGAACAAGTCGAAGATCCCAAACAGGCGAAAGGTATCGTCAAACGTGATATCACCGAGATCATTACACCCGGTACCGCGGTCTCCGATGATATTCTAGAGACAAAAAGAAATAACTATCTTGTCTCGATTTATCTGAATGCCCAACAATTTGGCATCGCCAAGGTCGATGTCTCCACCGGCGAGTTTCAAGTTGGTGAATTCAAGCTGACTGAGCTCAAGGAGAAAATTACAACGATCGCACCGGCTGAAATTTTGTTATCTGAAAAGCAAGAGCAGCTTTTCGCTCGATACCATCCGCAGGTGAATAATCTCACCATTACTCAACGCGAAGATTGGACATTTCATTTTGATTACGCCAATGACCAACTGAAAGACCATTTTGCGACGCTCTCTTTGAAAGGATTTGGCATCGATAGCTTTACGTGTGGTATCTCCGCTGCCGGTGCTATTCTGGCTTATCTCAAAGAAAATCAGCGCGAAAAACTTGTGCACGTCAACAAGCTCGGCCGTATGTCCGATGCCGATTACATGCTCATTGACAGCACAACCCGCAGGAATTTGGAGCTTGTTCAACCATTGAACAGTCTGAACAAACAAGGAACATTGCTGAACATTCTTGATCAAACCAATACGCCGATGGGCGGTCGCTTGTTTGTCAACTGGTTGCTTTATCCGCTGAATAATCTGCAGCGAATTCGGACACGCCACACCGCCGTTCAGGAATTAGCAGAGCAACTCGAGATACGACAATCGGTTCGCGAGACGCTACGTGAGATCGGCGATATCGAACGTCTGCTGGCGAAATTTGCCACGGGTCGAGCCAATGGCAGGGACGCGCGGGCAATCCAGCATGCCCTGGATATCGTGCAAAAAGTGAAAACATTATTGGACAACAGTAATGCTCACCATCTCACATATATTGCCAAAGGACTCGATCCCTTGCGGGAATTGGCACAAAAAATCGACAACGCGATTACCGAGAATCCACCCCTGTCCATCACAGATGGTGGCATCATCAAGCGAGGCTATGATAAGGAGCTGGATAAATTGCGGGATATTGCCTACTCGGGCAAAGACTGGATCGCCAGATTGCAGCAAACGGAACGCGATAAAACCGGCATTCCATCACTAAAGGTTAATTTTAACAAGGTCTTTGGCTATTATATTGAAGTGACCAAGCCAAATCTGTCCAAGGTGCCGCAGCATTATATTCGCAAGCAAACATTGGTGAATGCCGAACGGTTTATCACGCAAGAATTAAAAGAGTACGAGGAAAAAATCCTCGGCGCCGAAGAAAAAATGGCTTCTATTGAATTTAAGCTCTTCAATGATTTGCGACAATTTATTCTGACCTTTACGGCGGACCTGCAAAAAAATGCCCATCTTGCCGGTGAATGCGATTGTCTCGCGAGCCTGGCTCAGGTTGCGGTTGATAATAATTACTGTCGGCCGGACATGAACGACAGCCACGTCATTGAAATCAATGAAGGACGCCACCCGGTGGTTGAAAAGTTGTTGCCGCCAGGCGAACAATTCATCGCCAATGATGTCAAGGTTGATAATAAAATAGAGCAAATTCACATCATCACGGGTCCGAACATGGCGGGTAAATCGACTTTTTTACGCCAGGTCGGACTTATCACTATCATGGCGCAAATGGGCAGTTTTGTGCCGGCTCGCAGTGCAAAAATTGGCCTGGTCGATCGTGTTTTTACGCGCGTGGGTGCCTCCGACAATTTGGCAGCCGGAGAGAGTACGTTTCTCACCGAGATGAATGAAACGGCCAACATTCTGAATAATGCAACCGATAAAAGCCTGATATTGTTAGACGAGATTGGACGTGGCACCAGCACATTCGATGGGCTGTCAATTGCCTGGTCTGTTGCGGAATATATTCATAATACGCCGAAACTGGCGGCCAAAACCATCTTTGCCACCCACTATCACGAATTAACGGAACTCGAAGTCATATTGCCGCGTGTAAGAAATTACAATGTCGCAGTGCGCGAATGGGGAGATCATATTGTATTTTTAAGAAAAATCGTGCCGGGCGGCTGTGATCATAGTTACGGTATTCAAGTGGCAAAATTAGCCGGCTTGCCGAGGGCTGTAATTGAACGGGCTAAAGAAGTATTACAGAATTTGGAACAGGAGGCTTACAACGAATCGGATGAACCAAAAATCGCCCGGCACCACAGCCGAATTAAAGAACCGGTTACACAAATGAGCTTGTTTGACGAACTGGAACAATCGCTACGGCAGGAATTAAGAGGGATCGATCCGAACTCGCTGACACCAATCGAAGCCTTGAACAAATTGGATGCACTCAAACAGTTGGTTGAAAAACAGAGCTGAGCCTTTGAGAAATACGGAAGGAACAACGTAGTGAAAAAATATATTGACACCTGCATGATCTGCCTTGTTTTTATCATGGGTGCTGCTGCACCATCTTTTGCAGCTGCCATCGCCAAATATGCTGGTGAATTCATGAGTACCGGCGTCGGCGCACGGGCTCTTGGCATGGGTGGTGCCTACGTCGCCGGCGGCGGTGATGTGACGTACGGGTACTGGAATCCCGCAGGATTGAGCCCACTCAATTACCCGGAAGTCGCGGCCATGCATTCAGAGCGTTTCGCCGGTGTGGTGAATTATGATTATTTGGCTTTTGCCATGCCGTTTCGTCAAAAGGAGACATTAGGCTTTTCTGTCATTCGTCTCGGAATTGATGATATTCCTATATCCGCCATACCACGATCGGATTTGCAGGCCGATGAACAGTTTACGGATGCCGAGGGACATTTACGAGTCAATCGCCCTTATATTGATCGATACGTCAGCGATGCCGAATATGCATTTTATGTGAGCTATGCAAAACGACATAATAGAACATTTGCCTATGGCGCCAATGCCAAAGTCGTGAGAAAGGGTGTCGGAGACAATTCTGCATGGGGAATTGGATTTGATCTCGGCATGGCATGGAATCCGTGGCGGCGGTTGATTGTCGGCGCCAATTTTCAAGATGTCACAACAACGCTTTTGGCCTGGGATACAGGACGAAAAGAGTTGATATCACCAACATTCAAAGCAGGTCTGTCCTATCCTTTCTTGCTGCCGTTTTTGAAAAGCCGATTGCTGCTCGCATCCGATGTTGATGTTCGATTTGAGGGTCGACAGGGAGCCGCGCAGGCTTATCTTGGTGCTGTGAGTTTTGATTTTCGGCTTGGAGGGGAAATTTCGTTTTACGATATCATTGCCCTGCGTCTTGGACGCGATGACCTCGGCAATTTTACCGCCGGCGCTGGCATTATTTTATCGCGCCTTAATATTGATTATGCCTTTATGCAACATACAGATCTTGAAAATACTCACCGTATCTCTCTCCGCATACGCCTGGAAGAAAAACGATTCGGACGCAAATAGGAACAAAAGGCCATCCATATCTGAAAGGCTTTGGAGAGCTTGCTCTCCAAAGCCTTTTTTGCATAACTCCAAAAAATTCATTTGACTATGTGTGAAATTTTCATTAAAATGTAAACTAATTGAAAACAATGGTTAAGTGTGTTTGATTATAATAGTGGTAAATCGATGATATCAAGTATGACAGGCTACGGACGCGGCGTCTTTTCTGATAATGGTCTTGAAGTGACAGTTGAAATCAAAAGTGTTAATAATCGCTTTCTCGATGTTGCTGTCAAGCTTCCGCGATTTTTATCTCTTTATGAGCAAAAGGTTCGTGAGCTCGTTGCTGCTCACGTGAATCGTGGACGGATCAGCATTTGGATTAATCTCAAAGGAGCCGAGGAAGAGGTGAACAGTTTTGCTGTTAACCATACCTTGCTGAGCGCCTATAAAAATCTGGCTCACGAGATCAAGGAAAAGCACGATATCGGTGGCGAGTTGTCATTGGAACAGATAATGGCACTGCCCGATGTGATTACCACCAATGCTGCTGATAGCGATGAAGAGACCTGGCAATGCACCAAAGCCGCGATAGAGACGGCGCTAAAAGACCTGGTGTGCATGCGAAATCGGGAGGGTGCGGAGATTCAGAAAGATTTTATCGAACGTATGAATACATTGACAAAGTATGTGAACTGCGTCGACGAACTTTCAGCTTATGGCCCTAAACAGGAGCTGGACAAGCTGAAAGATCGTGTCAAACGGCTCATCACCAATGAACAGATTGATGAGTATCGCCTTGAGCTCGAACTGGCACTTATTTCGGACAAGATTGATGTCTCTGAAGAATGTACACGTTTTTATAGCCATATCGCGCTTTTCCGGGAAATATTGGAGAATCCCAAGTCTCAGGGTCGGCAACTAAATTTTTTGCTGCAGGAAATGAATCGCGAAGCCAACACCATGGCCTCAAAAGCATACACAGCAGAGATATCGCACGCGGTTGTAAAAATGAAAGAAGAAATCGAAAAAATTCGTGAGCAAGTACAAAATATTGAATAATTTACGTCTTTTTAAGGTTTAATGTGGAAACAGATAAAGGATTACTTGTTGTTTTGGCATCGCCATCCGGAGGTGGAAAAACAACGTTAATTCAGAATATTCTCAAATCTGCTGACGCTGATTATGTGTACTCGATTTCAATGACAACGCGTCCGCCGCGCAATGGCGAAATAGATGGAAAAGACTACTGGTTCGTCAGCCAGGATGAGTTTATGAACAAGGTGAAAAATAACGAATTTATTGAATATGAGCAGGTTCACGACTGGTTTTATGGCACACCCAGGCAGCCAATTCAGCAGTGGCTCAACGATGGCAAGATTGTCCTATTAGATTTGGATGTGCATGGCGCGTTACATCTAAAAAGACGGTATGCACAAAAAAGTTTGCTCATATTTCTGCAGCCGCCAAACAAACAGGCACTCTTGCAACGACTAAAAAAGCGTTCAACCGAAACATCAGAGCAAATTGCTCGAAGGTTGGAACGCCTCCCGGAAGAGATAAAGCAAGCGGATCAATTTGATATTATCATTGTTAATGATGATTTGAATAAAACTGTTCGAAAAATACAAAAGATAATTAAAAAAAGAGACAACCAATTCCAGCGCATGGAGGTATAAATAGATGGCTGAAACATTACCACTTGAACAATTGGAAAATAAAGTTGACAGTTTGTATGAGGCGATTGTCATCATTGCCCGGCGCGCGAGACAAATAAATGAACTGCAAAAACGGCTTATTGACAAAGAAACTGAAGCGAACGCCAGTGATAATGATCTGGATGAAGTCTTGTTGGACAGCGATTACCTTGACAGGCAATATCTTAAACTGCCCAAGCCGACGACTCTGGCTCTGCAAGAGATGTTAGACGACAGGTTGAATTTCGAGTACATCGGCAAAAACAAATAGTTCATTTTAGCATGTTCTTTGATAAAAAAATTCTCGTTGCTGTCACAGGCGGGATTGCGGCTTATAAAGCCGCTTATTTGGTACGCGAGCTGAAAAAAAAATCTGCTGATGTGCGTGTTGTGATGACCGAGGCGGCGACTCGATTTGTCGTGCCGCTCACTTTTGAGTCGCTCTCGGAGAACAAGGTCGCTATGAATCTGTTTGATCATCCCGATGATTCAGCCACAGCGCACATCGATTGGGCGAGATGGCCGGACATCATCGTTGTTTGTCCAGCAACGGCGAATACGATCGGCAAAGTGGCACATGGCCTGGCCGATAATATGCTGACGACGATCATCCTGGCAACAACAGCGCCGGTTCTTTTTTGCCCGGCAATGAATGTCGAGATGTACAAAAATAGCCTCTATCACAAGAATGAAAAAATACTTGAGGATTCAGGCTATTATATCATTCAACCAGGGCAGGGTGATTTGGCTTGTGGTGAGACTGGTATGGGTCGGTTGGCGGAAACCGAAGATATTATAGCGTCACTCGCGTATATTCTCAACCGGTCGAGGGAGCTGCAAGATAAAAAGGTGCTTGTGACGGCAGGGCCAACGCGTGAAGCCCTTGATCCTGTTCGTTATCTGACAAACCGCTCATCCGGCAAAATGGGCTACGCCATCGCCCAACAGGCTATGCTTCACGGCGCAGAGGTGACACTGGTATCCGGACCAACAAATTTGCCCGATCCTTTTCGAGTGCGGGTACGCAAAATTACTACTGCACAGGAAATGGCTGATGTTGTCGCTGACCTGTTGCCGGAACACGACATTCTGGTTATGTCCGCTGCCGTAGCTGATTTTCGACCGATGGTGGCGTCAAAACACAAAATTAAAAAAGACCAGCTCAACAGTCTGCAGCTTGAAGCGACGGTAGATATTTTGGAGTCGGCAGCAAAAAACAAAGGGCAGAAAATTTTTGTTGGTTTTGCTCTTGAAACTGAGAATGAATTGACTTTTGCCTTTGAGAAAATGCATCGTAAAAAGTGCGACCTGCTGGTGCTGAATAATCCTCTGGAACATGGCGCCGGTTTTGATGTTGACACCAACAAAGTAACCATTTTGAACAAGAATGGCCAGCAGAAAGAATTGCCGCTCATGAGCAAGGATAAGGTCGCTCAGGCGATTATAGATGAAATTATAGCGTTAATGTGATGTCCGATGTATTCGACAATCTTGTTTTATTTTTCGAACAACAAATCGAATTGTACGGTAATGATATCGGTTTGATTCTGGATACGACTATTGATGAACAGCAATCATCCTTCAGCCCTCTGGCATGGCAAGAGAGCGCGTCGTTGCATGAATTGGAACAGACGATCAAAACGTGTCAGCAATGCGCGCTCAGCCAGGCACGCAACAAGTTTGTCTTTGGCGGCGGAAATCCGCAGGCGGATATTGTGTTCGTCGGTGAAGCACCTGGTGCTGATGAGGATAGGATCGGGCTGCCATTCGTCGGCAGGGCCGGTGATATGCTGACAAAAATTTTGGACTCTATCCAGTTGAAGCGTACGGATGTCTACATTTGTAATATTCTCAAATGTCGACCCCCGCAAAATCGCGATCCACTTCCGGATGAAATTGCGACATGCAAGCCGTATCTTGTCAAGCAATTGCAGCTCATCCAGCCCAAAATTATCGTCTGTTTGGGACGTATCGCTGCGCAGGTATTATTGGAAACCAGCGATTCTTTGACGCAACTTCGCGCCAGATGGTTTAGCCTAAACGAGATGAAAGTTATGGTGACGTACCATCCAGCAGCACTGCTGCGAAGTACAGGCTATAAAAGTGCCACGTGGGAAGATATGAAACGGTTGCGACAGTTATATGACGATATAAAAGGACAAGCCTAAAGCCAAATGGCAAAAAAGGACGACATCATAACTCGCATGCCACCGCAGGCTGTGGACGCTGAAATCTCGGTTATTTCATCGATGTTGCAGTCAAGTGAAGCGACGAGTTTGGCGATCGAATTATTGGATGATTCGTGCTTTTATAAAGACGCCCATAAAAAAATATTTATGTCTTCTTTGGCGTTATATCAGCGACTTGAACCCGTAGATATTTTAACGGTAAAAAATGAGCTTGAAAAACGCGGTCATTTGGAGGCCATTGGTGGAGCATATTATTTGGCCGAGCTTGTGGAGCGTGTTCCGTCCGCCGCAAACATTGAATATCACTGCAGAATAGTGCTCGACAAGGCATTGTTGCGCAAGCTGATCAATGTATCGAATGAAATTCAGCAAGAATGTTATGAAGCAGGCCAGGATGCCATAGATATCATTGACATGGCTGAGCAAAGAATATTTGCGCTGTCAGAATCACACGCTCGGCAAGATTATACGCACATCGCGCCTATTCTGCACAAAACGCTGGAAAAGATTGAGCAGTTTGGCAAAATGCAGGGCAAAGTGACAGGTGTGCCCACCGGCTTTCATAAGCTGGATGACAAGCTATCCGGGTTGCAGGATGCCGATCTTGTCGTCTTGGCGGCGCGACCGTCGATGGGAAAAACAGCCCTGGCGCTGAACATTGCGCGTAATGCTGCAGCGACCGGCATACCTGTCGCGATTTTTAGCCTCGAAATGGCGGGCTATCAGCTCGTCATGCGCATGCTGTGCTCCGAAGCTCGAATTGATTCTCATCGCGTGCGCATCGGCAAGCTGAAGGACAGCGAGTGGGAGAGGCTTGGACAATATGTTGGACAATTGGCCGAGTATCCGATCTATGTTGATGATACGCCGGGCATTTCTGTGTTGGAATTACGTTCCAAAGCGAGACGACTGAAAGCTGAACATAATATAGGTTTGATAGTAGTCGATTACCTCCAGCTCATGCGGTTAGCAGCGCGCGTTGAAAGCAGACAAATCGAGATTGCGATGATTTCACAATCGCTCAAAAATCTGGCAAAAGAGTTGGATATTCCAGTCCTGGCGTTATCACAACTCTCCCGCGCCGTCGAGTCTCGCGGCGGCGATGGCAGGCCTGTATTGTCTGATTTGAGAGAGTCGGGAGCTATAGAACAGGACGCTGACGTTGTCATGTTCATCAATCGACCGGCCGCTTATGGTCGTGAAGTAGAGCCGGAGTTGCTCCACAAAGCGGAAATTATTGTCGCCAAACAGCGTAACGGTCCAACAGGTGAAGTTGACCTTATCTTCTTGAACGAATTTGTTCTGTTCGCCAATGAAGAAGAATATCATGAAGAAGTACCGGTTTTATCGGATGATCCATTTTAATGTGGTGGAGCTAGACTATCGAAGCTGAAACATTAAATAGCTATGAGCATGTTTTTGAAGGCTTGTTGCAGAGAATCAAGCGTTACAGCCAGACTGCTGATTTTGAGGTGCTCAGGCGTGCGTTTGCGGTTGCATCTGCCGCGCATGCGGATCAGTTACGAAAGTCCGGAGAGCCCTATTTCGAGCATCCACTGGAGGTCGCCAAGATTCTTGTTGGCTTGAAAATGGATTATCAAACCATAGCTGGTGGACTATTGCATGATGTCGTTGAAGATACCAATATCAAACTGGATATCATTAAACGAGATTTTGGCGAAGAGATCGCCATCCTTGTTGATGGTGTGACAAAAATCGGCGGTTTGAAACTCCTTGGCTTCGAGCAGCGTCAGGCGGAAAATTTTCGCAAAATGCTGCTGTCCATGGTTCGAGATATTCGCATCATTCTCATAAAGTTTGCCGACCGGTTGCACAATATGCGAACTTTGGGATCGCTGCCAGAGGAAAAAAGACGTCGAATTGCATTGGAAACTCGCCAGGTGTACGCTCCAATGGCGCATCGACTTGGCCTGGCTAAAATCAAGAGCGAACTGGAAGATCTGGCGCTCAAATATCTTGAACCAGAGATTTATGAGGAACTATCGCGCAAAGTCAATGAAAGTCGAACAGAGCGCGAGCAAGCCATACGCATTATCACGCGTCCCATCCGCGAAAGTATTGTCGCAGCAAAAATACACGCCCGCTTTGAAGGTCGTGCCAAACATTTTAGCAGCATTTATACTAAAATTCACAAACGCGGCGTTCCGTTTGAAGATATATACGACTTGTTAGCGATTCGTATTATCGTGAATAAAATTGAAGAATGTTATTATGCCCTTGGCATTATACACAGTCTTTATAAACCAATTAACGATCGTTTTCGGGATTATATCGCCAATCCAAAACCAAATGGCTATCAGTCCATTCACACCACGGTTGTTGGTCCGTTAGGGAAAAAGTACGAGATTCAGATTCGCACTGAAGAGATGCATCGCACAGCAGAGGAAGGTATCGCCGCGCACTGGCGATACAAAGAAGGTAAAATACGCGAAGATGATCTTGATCGGCAGTTAGTGTGGCTGCGTCAGGTGCTTGATCTGGATGAAGATGATCCGGATTCTACATCTTTTATGGAAAATTTGCGAATCAGTCTCTTTCAAGATGAAGTTTTTGTCTACACGCCAAGAGGTGACCTCTATAAACTTCCCATGAATGCCACGCCGGTTGATTTTGCCTTTGCGGTGCACACCGATATCGGTTTGCACTGCCGTATCGCCAAAGTGAATGGTGTTGTTGTTCCGATTAGTGAAAAATTGAAAAGCGGCGATCAAGTTGAAATTATCACCTCAAATAATCAATTCCCGAATAAAGACTGGCTTAAATTTGTTGTTACCAGTCGTGCCCGGAGCAAAATTAAAAAATATTTGCGCGACACAGAGCTGGATAACAGCATCGCGCTTGGCGAAGAGATGCTGTCCAAGTGTTTACAGGGCTATGGCATCAAGTACAAGGATATCGATATAGGTGATTTGAGCGGAAAACTCAAATTTCATAACGAGAAGCAGCTGTTGGCATCTATCGGCTATGGCAATACAAAACTTGATACGGTTATCCGCAAAATCATTCCCGAAGAAAAGCGTCTCAAGAAAGAAAAATCACCCCTGGTCAAATTTTTGGAGCGCGCACGCCGGACGAGCAGCGGCGTCAGAGTCGCCGGTATCGATAATATTATGATCAGTTATGGTAAATGCTGCAATCCGGTGCCCGGCGAACCCATAACCGGCATTGTGACAAAAGGCCGAGGTATCGTCGTCCATACAAATACGTGCAAAAATCTTTTAAAACTGATGCAGGAGCCGGAACGAATTGTTGATGTCTCCTGGGCTGCTGAAAACAATAATCGGTTCATCGTTGGCTTGCTTATTCTGGGAGAACGTCGAAAGAATTTTTTATCCGAGGTTTCGGACACTATCAATGCCAATGATTCCAACATAGTCGATGTAAAAATGAATTCAGAGAACTCGCTATTCAACTGCGCGCTGACAATTGAGGTGTATGACCTCGGTCATTTGCAAAAGTTGATCAGCAAATTAAAACGGCTGTCCGGCGTCATATCGGTCGAACGGATCAGCAACCGAATTCATATTGAATAACATAAATAGAGGAGCTTAACATGGAAGAACAAAACCAAAAAACAACAATAACCAAAAAAGATGTTTCTAAAAGAACAGCAAAAATTGTCGGTGAGAAAATTTATCTCACAGAAAAAGTTGTGGATGGTGTGTTCCAGGCTCTGCGAGAGTTCATGGCGGAGGCTAATCCAGAAGTTCGTATCGAAATTCGTGATTTTGGTGTGTTCGAGGTGAAAAAAACAAAACCCAAACCGAAAGCCCGAAATCCTAAAACAGGCGATATTATTTATGTTCCGGCACGGCGAAAAACGCATTTCAAAGCCGGCAAATTATTAAAAGAAGTTTTAAAAACACCGTTGGAGGAATTGCAATAATTGTTTGCGCTACGATGAGAGGTGATCATAGTGTAAAGTCTTTGAAACGGATCCAAGCCGGGCGTATTCTTGGTATTGATTATGGCCGCAAGCGAATTGGCCTGGCGATAAGCGACCCATCGCAAACTTTGGCAGCGCGATTAAAAACCATTTTGAATGACATTAGAGAGCGAGTAATTGACGAAATCAAGACGATTGCTGCCGAAAAAGCTATCACTGCCATCGTCATCGGCCAACCGTTACACATGAGTGGCGAAACAGGAGAAATGGCAAAAGATATCGAGGAATTCATACAACAGGTGGAACAAAAGATTGATGTTCCTATTTACATGTGGGATGAACGGCTGACGACAGTCAGCGCAGAAAAACTTTTGATTGAAACCGGGCGATCACCTTCAAAAAGCCGACGTGAGATAGATCAGCTTGCTGCCGCTTTTTTGCTGCAAAATTTTTTGGACAGATTGGCTAACGTAAAAAAAGAAAATGGACAGGTTAGCCCATAATTCATCCTCAAACCGATTACGAGTATGATATAAAATATAGATGAAAAAAAATAGTGTTCTGTGTTTAATTACGGGGATCATAATAGCCCTGTCGCTACCGCCGTTTAGATTTGGCTTTCTCGGCTATGTTGCTTTGATCCCTTTCTTTTTGCTCCTTGAGAATAAAGCTATCGGAGAGGCGTTCCGCTGGGGGTATATTACCGGCTTTTGTATTGCGGTCACCTCTCTTTTTTGGATTGGCTGGGTTACCGTGCCGGGACTCTTTGGCGTGCTGCTTGTTTGGCCGCTCTTTATCGCTCTTTACGCTATTTTGCATGCTTTGCTGTTCAAAATACATTCCCGGTTCGCCTACGTGCTTTTGCCCTTTGTCTGGACAATGGTTGAATATCTGCAATCACATACCGAGCTGGCATTCCCGTGGATTTATCTCGGCTACACACAATCCTATTTTCTCCCGCTCATTCAATATGCTGAAATCACTTCTATCTATGGGGTGAGTTTTTGGGTTGTTTTGATCAATGTTCTTTTTTACCTCCTGTGGAGAAAGAGTCCCACGTTAAAACTAGCGATTGCACTCCTTGCCGCGATCCTGGTGCTTTTCCTCGTGCCATCTATCCACGGCATAATTGTTCTGAAGAATATAAAAAAGGGTGAGAGTCTGAAGATTTCGCTGATTCAAGGAAATCGCGATCCCAACGAAAAGTGGAACGGCGATATTCGAGAGAGCAATTTTGCCATCTATGCGCGAATGACGCGCCAGGTTCTCGACGATCAACCGGATTTGGTCGTCTGGCCGGAAACTGCCATGCCATTTTACCTGAGGTCAGAACGAGATTATCTGCAAAAAATCCATGAGCTCATTGATTCAACAAATACATATTTACTCACCGGCGCCATCGACTATGAATTCCTGGAAAACGGCAGTTATGAGCATTTTAATTCGGCTATGATGATTGAGCCCCATTATTATACGATGCAACGATACGCCAAAATGAAACTGGTTCCTTTTTCGGAAAAAGTGCCTTATAAAAACTATTTTCCATTTAACGTTTTAAAAGATTTGTTATGGGATTTAGGTCTCGGTGATTATGCACTGGGAGGTGAAATTGGTGTTTTGGAAGGACGGTTCAGATCAACCATGAACGGGAGCGTTCATACGCCAAATAGCCAAGAATCCTATGATTATCAAACCGCTGTCGCTATTTGCTACGAGTCGGTGTTCCCCAATCATGTGCGACAATATGTAAACAAGGGAGCAGATTTTTTAATCATAATAACAAATGATGCCTGGTTTGGCAAAACATCCGGGCCATTCCAGCACGCGCAGATGGCCGTCTTTCGTGCCATCGAAAACCGTCGCGATATTGCACGCTGCGCTAATACGGGAATCTCGTGCTTTATCAGCAAATATGGTGCTGTGCGGCAAGCAACGCCATTATTTGAACCAGCGATGATTACAGATTCTGTCAAACTCAATGAAGAAAAAACATTCTATACACAGCATGGTGATGTGTTCGCAGTTTTTGTGACGTTTGTATCAATTCTGAGTCTCGTTATTGCATTGATTAAAAAAGTTGTGCTTTTATGATAAAGTTATTTTTCCAGATAATTGTTGTCTCACTCCTGCTCGTTCGTCTATCCGCGACAGCCGAGCCCAATTCGGAGACATTTGTTGTTGCCAGTTCAATTTATGCGCGCGGCATGGCCATGGGAGGTGCATTGACGGCAATGCCAGATCATCTGGAGAACATCCTTTACAATCCTGCGGCCATGGGACTTGAGACTGATTTTGACAGGAAAATCACTTTTTATTTTAATCCGATCGGTGGTGCGAGTGCTTTGCTTAACGCTTCCGAGCTGTCAAGTCGAACACCAAAAACAGCTTATGATTGGCTCAGTGCAGTTGGACTTTTTGCGCGCGCGTTGACATTTTCAACATCCGTCTTTCAACTTTCGGCTCTCTTTTCAGAGGAGTTGCTGAATAATCCTCAGCATCTGGCGGAAGATAAAATTGTATCGACTCGAGGACTGCTTGATTGGAACTATCATGCTGTGGCGGCCCGTCTTACGTTAGCTGAACAAGTTTCATTGGGTGCAACCGGTTATGCGTTTAATCTGATCAACGATAGTGGTGAATTAAAGCGAAGCTTCGGTTCGAGCTATGGCATTCTCATGCGACCCAGCAACAAGATTTCAGCAGGAGTGTCTTATTATTATTTTCCGGAGAAAGCAGATACGCTTTTGTTTGTGCAGCACCGGATAAGCAATAAATCTGTGAATATGGGCATCGTCTATCGTCCTTTTTCAAGTGCGAATTTAGCGGTTGATTTTCGCAATGTGTCAGAGGAAGATAATAATTCAACAAATGAAATTCATGCTGGTCTCGAAGTGATCCTCGCCAACTTTTTGGCGCTGCGTGGCGGCTATTTTTGCCAACCAGAGAAAAATAGCAATATCTTTTCGCTGGGTTTTGGATTGGCAGATTTCCGCCCATTTCGATCCGTATCAGATCGCTTTGTTTTTTCGAATATTATACTAAATTATGGCCTCCAGGTTGAGCAGGCTAAACGTGATTTTTTTTATATCCACTATATGACTTTTCTGATACGATTATAGGAACTTTTAATATTCGATCTCGTTTAGAACTTGGTAACTGTGAAAAAAACATTTGACATATGCAAAGTTATTCTTTTCTGCGCTATTCTTTACGCATGCGCTTGGTCGGAGACACAGACAAATCTGGAAGTGCTGGAACAACAATATTATGCGATTTTTTCTGAAATATTGTCTGAGATTTGTATCGCCGATTCTCAGTGCTTCGTCGAGCAACCGGAGAACGGAACGTCTTATGCGTGGCTTGTCAACAAACAACTTTACAAGGTTCTCAAAGAATCTGGCGTGCGACAAATATATACACAAAAGCAGAGTGATAACTTTATGCACGTGACATATAAAACCGTCGCACAGATTATTTCATATGATAAAATAAACAACAAGCAACTCAAGCGCATCATAGATACTGAAATTTACCTACACATTGCAGATGCACACAAAAGAGTTGTGACAAACGAGCACATAAAAAAGACCTATACGGATACAGTTCAAAAAAGTCAAATCCAAACGATTGAAAACATCCATTTTACCTTCACTAAAGGTGAACAGAAAAAATCGTGGTTTTCAGCTATTTATGAACCTCTTATTGTCACAACCGTCACCGGACTGATCATATTTTTATTTTATTCTTATCGAAGTCAATAACGCACAGGTCTGTACATGCAAACATCACGAGTTAAATATATACTGATTTACCTTGCGATCATAATGATCACATTATTTGCGTGTTCTCGCAGCAGGGTACGACCCAACGCCACGCTCGAGGAGCGCATGCGCGAGGGTATCCGCTTGTTTGAAAAGGGCAAATATTTTGATGCAAAAACTCAGTTTCGTATCATTACGCTTAGTCATAGCGGTAGCCTTGCAGCGGATACAGCGCAATTCTATTATGCCGAATGTCACTTTAATATGAAAGAGTATATTTTGTCAGCCAGTGAGTATGAGCGGCTGATCAAAGTCTATCCCAATTCAGAGTTTGTTGACAACGCAAAATATAAACTTGGATTGAGCTATTTTAAGCTTTCTCCCAAATATAGCCTGGATCAAGAATACACTATCTTGGCCACAAGACATTTCCAGGAGTTTCTTGAAGATTACCATACCAGTGATCTTGTGGTAGAGGTTGAGACCTATCTGCTGCAAGCCAGAAATAAATTAGCCCAGAAAGTTTATGCGTCAGCAGAAATTTATCGCAAGATGTCCTATTTTGAGGCGGCCAATATCTACTATAACAAAGTCATGGAAGAGTATTACGATACCGAGTTTGCGCCGAGAGCCCTATACTGGATTGGCGAATGTAATCGACGTCTGGATGACTATCAAACGGCATTGGGCGCTTTCGATGATTTTTTGCAGCGATATCCCGAACACGAATGGATTCCGCGTGTCAGAAACAAGATAAAACAGACGACAAGGAATTATGAAAAGTACCGTAGTTTGGTGCAAGGTCGTCAATAAAAAGCCTTGATCTTTCCAAAGGGAGTGCAACAATTTGAAAATTGGCATCTATGGTGGAACGTTTGATCCGATTCATATTGCCCATCTCATCATAGCAGAGTATGCCTATTCCGATCTTTCTTTGGAGAAACTCTATTTTGTCCCGAGTTATACCCCTCCGCACAAGCGGTCAAAATGCATTACATCGCATGTCCATCGCCTTAATATGCTGAAATTGGCTGTCGAAGAAAATAGTAAATTTGCTATTTCAGAGTTTGAGATCAACAGGCAAGGACCGTCCTTCACTGTCGATACAGTGCAGTACTTTTCCGCTCAATATCATCTCACGCGAAGCGATATTTATGTGCTGATAGGCGCAGATAATTTTAACGATTTTCACACGTGGAAGGAGCCGGAGAAAATCGTGAGTTTGGCGCAGATTGTCGTGGCTGGTCGCCCCAATGCCGGGATGCTCAACTCAAAAATTTGCGATTTTATATCATTGCATTCACCGCTGATCGATGTTTCAGCATCTATGATTCGGAAAAGGATTAACCAAAACAAAAGCGTGCGCTATCTGATGCCGGAAAAAGTGCTGCAATACATTCATTTGCACAGCTTGTACATTTAGCAGAAATCATATTTTCCCGTTTAAAAATGCAAAATTTGGAACTGAAAGCAAAATATCCTCATATAGAACGCGCATTTGAGCTGGCTGGGACAATTGGTGCTCAGCAGCACTGGACAAAGAAACAGATCGATTCTTATTTTTCGGTCCCCAACGGTAAACTCAAATTGCGCCAGGTGGAAAATGAAAACGGAGAACTGATAGCCTATATTCGTCCCACAGATCAAAACGCAAAGGTGAGCGATTATTACATCTACAAGACGGCCACTCCGACCGTGCTCAAAAAGGTTTTATCGCACGTGCTTCCGTTTGATATCGATGTTGTAAAAGAAAGAACACTCTATACCTGGAAAAATGTGCGCATTCATATTGATAATGTCCAGGGCCTCGGCGGTTTTCTTGAATTCGAAGTTGTGATGAATGAAGAAAAAGATGCGCTCTCGGCACAGGAGAACCTGATTTTTCTGCAATCGCATTTTCAAATACAACCATCTTATCTCATCGACTGTGGATACTATGAATTGTTAAAGGGAGCAGTTACGCATGCTTAGGCAACTCAAAGTTTTTCACAGCAACAGCAATATCAAAGTCAAGATCGAAGAAAATATTCGCACTTTGCAGATGCCATAAGCGCCATCCATAAAGGCGAATCCGTTGGCGCCTTGTTAGAAGAATATACAAATTAACTGGAGAGCATATGAGCACACTTCCCGATAATGTTGAAGTTTTTGTCCCAGGTCGCCTTTGTTTGTTTGGCGAGCACTCGGATTGGGCCGGAGGTTATCGGCGCATTGATTCAACAATCGCAAAAGGTTATTGCCTATTGGTCGGCACAAATCAAGGAATTTATGGCCGCGCCAGACGCCACGCGTCAAAGCTGATCATCACGTCAACCTTGCCCGACGGCTCAACCTTGGGACCGCATGAAATTGATATGGTGCCACAGGCGCTGTTAGAGGTGGCGGAAGAAGGGGGCTTTTATAGCTATACCGCCGGCGTTGCTTACCATGTCATGAACCATTACAATGTCAAAGGGCTCGAGATCAACAGCTATAAAATGGACCTGCCGATTCGCAAGGGTTTATCTTCTTCTGCTGCGAATAATGTCATGGTGGCGCGCGCGTTCAATCAATTATACGATCTCAAGCTGACAAAGCGCGGCGAAATGGAAATCGCCTATCAAGGTGAAATTTTGACTCCCTCGCGCTGTGGACGAATGGATCAAGCGTGCGCTTACGGCAATACACCGGTTTTCCTCACCTTTGATGGCGAACGTATGGACGTCGAGGAAATTGAGGTCAAGCAGGATATCTATCTTGTCGTCGCCGATCTGAAAGCCGGCAAGAACACGCAAAAGATTTTAGCGGATTTGAATGCCTGCTATCCAAAAAGCGGTGGAAAAATTGGCGAAGATGTGCGCTACTATCTTGGCCCGGTCAACAAGGATATTTTATCCCGCGCAAAAGCGGCTTTGAAAGAAAGCAATCCGCAAAAACTTGGCGCCCTCATGACAGAGTCGCAACGTTTTTTTGATCATTTTATGGCGCCGGCGTGCCCAACCGAACTGCTCTCTCCCGCACTGCACTTTGTTCTCTCCAGCCCCGAGATTAAAGATTTGGTTTATGGCGGCAAAGGTGTAGGTTCCCAGGGTGACGGCTGTGTCCAGTTCGTTGCCAAAGGCGCCAAGGAACAAAAGAGGCTCATCGAGAAGCTCAAGGAGATGGATACCGAGCCCTATCCGCTGATCATCCGGACGCATCACGAAAGTGACAAAGGTTAAGATATTATTTGTGAACATATAAATCTGTTGGAGGAGAAATGCCGCAGTTAGCAGTTCGTGGTGGAACACCTGTTCGAACAACTCCCTTTCCGGTATGGCCGGTTTGGGGCGATGAAGAAATTGAAAACTTGACACGTGTCATCAAAAGTGGCAAATGGGGCTGCCTGCATGGATCCGTTTCAGGCGATTTTGAGCGAAAGTATGCCGAGTATCATCAAGCAAAGCACGCTATTCTGGTGAACAGCGGCACAACCGCTCTGCGGATTGCCTTGACAGCCGCAGATATCGATATCGGCGATAAAGTCCTGGTGCCCGCATATACTTTTATTGCCTCTGCCTCGGCGGTCATCGAAGCCGGTGCGATTCCGGTGTTTGTTGATATTGATCCTTCTACGTATAACATCGATGTTCAAAACGCTGAACAGCATATCACGGATAAAACCCGAGGTATCATGCCGGTACATTTCGCCGGGCGTCCGGCAGATATGGACGCCGTGCTGACCCTGGCGCAAAAGTATAACTTGATTATCATTGAAGACGCCGCGCAAGCCTGGGGCTCGTCGTGGAGAGGACGGCCGGTGGGCGCTATGGGCGCCGCCGGATGCTTTAGTTTCCAGTCGTCCAAAAATATTAATGCCGGCGAAGGAGGTATCATTCTCACCAATGATGATCTGGTCGCCAAGATGGCGCGCGCGCACTCGAATTGCGGCCGCAGTGAAGATGGCCAGTGGTATGAGCATTTTTATTTTGGCGGCAATTCACGCATCACCGAGCTGCAGGCTGCCGTGTTAATGGCTCAGTTTGAGCGTTATCCTGAACTCATGACAATTCGCCAGGATAATTTAAATATGCTCAATCAGGAATTGGCGAAAATCGACGGCATCGAGGTGATGGCGAAAGATGATCGGATAACGAGACAATCTGCGCATCTATTCATTTTTCGATATAAAAAACAAGCCTTTGCCCACAAAAGCAAAGCGCACTTTATTGACGCGTTGCGCAAGGAGGGTATACCCGCCAGCCCCGGCTATTCACTGCCTTTATACAAACAGCCGGTGTTTTTGAAAAAGGCATTTGGCCCTCGCGGTCGAAGCGTTGATCTGCCAGTAGATTACGAATCGGTTGTTTGTCCTGAAAGCGAAAAGGCGTGTTTCGAGGAAGCAGTGTGGTTCACGCAAAATGTACTTCTCGGCACCGAGGACGATATGGCTGATATTGTGAGAGCAATTCAGAAGATTAAAGAAAATGCTGAGGAGCTTTAGCGACACACATCAACTGGTATCAAACGCGATCATATTTTTTTGTCAACTCGGCCAGTTGATTCAGCTCGTTCGCTCCCAGTTGATTCATTTTCAGGCGCCATTCCCAGTTATCAAATCGCGTTCCGGGCGTATTCATGCGCGCCGAGCCATCCAATTGCAGAATATCCTGCGCCGGAATAATCGCAACATGCGCACGCGAGGATAATGCCAGTTCAATCAAATTCCAAATGACATTCTCAGCCGTAATATCCTTTTTGAAATAGGCACCAAGATTCCATTTTTCAGTTTCCGAAGCGTTTTTCTGATACCAGGCCAGCGTTGTATTATTATCATGTGTGCCGGTATATACAATGCAATTTTCCGGATAGTGATGCGGCAGGTAAGAATTGGTTTCAAGATCATCAAAGGCAAATTGAAGTACTTTCATACCCGGAAGCTGGTAACGCTGCATGGCTTCTTTCACGTCATCTGTGATCAAGCCTAAATCCTCAGCAATGACATTAAAATTCAAAGTTTTTTGTAATGCCGCCATGAGTTCAGTTGTCGGTACAGGTACCCATTCACCATTGATGGCTGTATTTTCTTCAGCGGGAATCTCCCAATACGCGACCAGACCGCGAAAATGATCGATGCGCACAATATCGAACAGGCGCAAATTACGTGATAGCCGGGCAATCCACCAGGAAAAGTGATCCTGCTGTAATTTTGGCCAGTTGTAGATCGGATTGCCCCAACGCTGACCGGTGGCACTGAAATAATCTGGTGGCACTCCGGCGACAACATAAGGCTGCTTGTGTTCGTCCAGCTTGAAATAGTCCGGATTGCACCACACATCCGCGCTGCCATATTCAACATAAATTGGAAGATCGCCAATGATTTGAATATCTTTTTCCACACAATATTTTTTCAAGTGGTGCCATTGTTTTTGCACCAGATATTGCTGAAATTGAACAAAGAGGATATCGTCCGCTAATTCTTTGGCTTTTGTTGCTAATGCTGCCGGTTCACGGTCTCGCAGTTCAGCCGGCCATTCATGCCAATTTACCCCCGCATGCGCCTCTTTCAGCGCCATGAACAAGCTATAGTCTTCCAGCCAACCAGCCTGTTCCTGCAAAAAGGTTTCAAATTGCTGATCCCGGCTGCGCTCCCAACGAAAAAATGCTTTCTGCAAAAGCTGCGTCTTGTAGGTTGTGACAGTCGTAAAATCGACTTTGTCCGCCGGAAATGCCGGTAGCGTGGCGATCTCCGTCCGATCAAGCAAACCATCGTGCATCAGCAGCTCCGGGCTGACGAGAAGTGGATTCAGTGCAAAGGCACTGACGCTCAAATAAGGTGAATTGCCGTAAATCGCAGCAGTCGGATTGAGTGGCAGGATTTGCCAGTATTTTTGCTGCGCTTTTTTTAGCTGGTCAACGAATTGAAATGCTGCTGGTCCAAGATCGCCGATGCCAAAAGGGGACGGGAGGGAAGAAATATGTAAAAGAATGCCGCTGCCGCGTTTAAGATACATGGAGCTCCTTTATCACAGTTCTATATCAGTTGACCAAAATAGCGAATTTAACGGAATTAATCAAGCTACTCCACAGTCTTGTCCATGGGTAATCCCAGTTTTTTATACAAATTTCGTCGCCCGGCCTTATCGTTTTCCAATATTTTTCGGGCGAACCGGGCGACCTCTTCGGCGACGGATCGTGGTACAGCGATGACACCGTCGCCATCCGCAACCACAACATCTCCCGGGCAAACAAGCACGCCACCAATGCTCACTGGCCGATTGACTGATTCCAGTTCATTGCGCCCGGGGCGAATACCACGACTCTTTTTGCGCAGATAAAGCGGCACTTTTTCGATGGCTACTTCGTCGGTGTCGCGCGCTCCGGCGTCGGTGACCACGCCAACCGCCCCGCGCGATGCCCATCCCATAATGTTATTTGAGCCAATGGTGCCGACATCACCAAATTCATCGTCGTCAATGACAATAATATGTCCCGGCTGAATGATCGCCGCCCACGGCTCGGATGAGTAGTGATTATAAAAATGTCCTTCCCAGGCGCCAAAGTCCTCGTCCGGCTCGGGGCGATCTTTTTTCTGCGTCGGTACGTAGCGCACGGTCAAAGCAATACCGCGAATGACGTGTGCCAGATTCTCCTCATCTTTCCAGCACGCCTGAATTGACGCATCCACAAGACCGGTATTGGGCAAACCAACCATATCCATGCCGTCCGAGACGTCCGCCACACGAAGATTCTCATAAAGTCTGAGCACAGCAGCGTTCTCCTCCGGGGAATAGAATGTCGTCGGTATAAAGTTTATGCCCTGGACCATTTGTTGTGGATCAGCCGTTTGACCCAAAACAGCAACCGTCATTATCACGAAAAAAGCCAACACAGATTTCATATTACCTCCTGAGCTGCAATTAGAGTTAAAAAAAAGTCCGGTTTTTGATTACAAAAAAGTAAAAATATTTTTGCTTTTTTCCAACATACCTTTAAATTGTATCAATTAATTGAAAGGTTTGTTGTTATGCGTTATAGAACTCTTGGACGTACAGGATTAAAAGTTTCAGAAATCGGATTTGGTGCCTGGGCGATCGGCGAGTCGTGGTGGGGAACACAGCCGGAAAAAGACTCGCTTGATGCATTGCACAGGGCACTTGATTTGGGCGTCAATTTTATCGATACCGCGGCCGGATACGGTAATGGTAAAAGCGAACGTCTCATCGCTCGTGTTCTCAAGGAACGTCGCGAAGAGGTGATTGTGGCGACAAAAACCCCGCCAGCCGCTGGTCCCTGGCCACCATCACCTTATTGCCAGATGGATGAGCGCTATTCGGAAAAATATATCCGCAACAATGTCGAGGAGCGCCTGCGTAATCTGGATACCGACTGCATCGACATCCTGCAGTTGCACACCTGGACGCGAGCCTGGAACAGAAATCCCAAGCCGCTGGATATTCTCAAAAAATTGCAGGCCGAAGGCAAGATAAAATACATTGGCATATCCACGCCGGAACACGATCAGAACTGCGTCATCGATCTCATGCGGCGCGGTTATCTTGACACGGTTCAGGTCATATACAATATTTTTGAACAGGAACCCGCGGCCGAATTATTGCCAACTGCCAAGGAACATCATGTCGGCATTATCGTACGCGTGGCCTTTGACGAGGGTATTCTCACCGGCAAATACAGCCTAAATACAAAATTTCCCAAAGGTGATTTCAGAAAGAACTATTTTGCCGGCGATCGGCTGCAGCGGGCTGTCAGAAGGGTGGAGGCGATCAAAAAAGAAATAGCGGGCACGGATTTGACCATGCCGCAATTGGCGTTGAAATTTACCCTCATGCACCCGGCGGTGAGCACGGTTATTCCCGGAATTCGAAACGTCACTCAGGCTGAAGCCAATACTGCGGTTTCCGAATTGCCGGATTTAAACGAGGATTTGCTCAAACGGCTGCGGCGGCATGCCTGGCTGCGGGCTTTTTGGTACGCTGGAAAATAACTCACATGGATAAAGAGCACAAGCCTTATGGATAAACCCATCCCCACTCTCGCGTTTCAAAGTATGAAACTGTCATACAAAGCGAGGGATTTTCTCAAGCCACGGCAGATCATCCTGAGTGAAGTACCGATAAAATTGGGTGATACAGTGCTTGATTTCGGCTGTGGACCGGGTAGCTATACTTTTATCATCGCAAAAATAGTCGGCTCAAGCGGTCGGGTTGTGGCGCTCGATATTCACCCCCTGGCCATCAAGCATGTTGAAAATCTCATTGCCAGTCGCGGAATTTCAAACGTCACCACCGTACTATCCGATTGCGACACCGGATGTGCAGAAGAAACGGTTGATGTCATTCTCCTGTTCGATATCTTTCACATGTTTGAAGATCCGAATAAAATTTTACGCGAATTGCACCGGGTGATTAAACCTGTAGGACTTTTGTCGTTCATCGACCAGCACATGAGCGAATCAAGTATCATCAATGGCATGATCCAGAGCGGTTTGTTTGAGCTGCAGGGACGAGCTGAATTCACCTTTAGTTTTAGAAAAAAGCCCTAGCCGCCTGAAGGATGGTATAGCCCGATTTTATTTTGGACACACTTGGCGCGGCCTTTGGCCGCAGCAAAATTTTGAGCCACTGATGAACACGGATGAGCACGGATTTATTGGCTTTGCTTCGAGAAAGCTTTGGGATTGGAGGCTAAAAAGGCTTAGAAATAATGGAACGCGGATTGAACGGATACGACGGATTTTAACGGATGAAGAAATCCGTTTCAATCCGTTTCAATCCGTTCAATCCGCGTTCTATTCTAAAGAATAGTGCTCGTTTTTGGTTGCGGCCTTTGGCCGCGCTGGGAAAATCCGTAGCTTGTAAAAAAACGCAGATTTCTTGCCTATTTGTGCGGAGTGATCGCTATGAAAAGTATTTTAATTTTGCTGAGCCTGACGGTGTTGCTGGTTGCACAAAAAAATCCCGTCCGCGTCGGCAATGTGTTCCCGCATCTCACCGTTCACGCTGATGGTATTGGCAGTATCAGCGAGACCGGCATCGGCGCGCTTATTCCATGGGCGAACAAGCTTTGGGCTGTGGGTTACGTTGCCCATATCCAGGGCAGCAATATTGGTCTTTATGAAATCGACGAAGATATGACCTGGCGTTTGCATCCCGAGTCGGTCACCGGCACGTTTGCCAATCGTTTGGTGCATTGGGAGTCCGGCCAGGCGATCATTGGCCCACATCTCATCGACCCGGATGGGCTGGTGCGCACAATTCCTGAAATGGCAAAGTACCGACTTGCTGCAACAATGCGACATCTGTTTGATCCGGAAAATAAAGTCTATTTTCTCACGATGGAGGGCTTTTTGTGGGAAGTTGATGTTAACTCATTGGAGTCAAAACAGCTCTTTGATCTGAACATCGAACTGGATTTCCCGGAAGGTCGACCACCGCACTTCAAGGGCGGTTTTACCGCTCAAGGCCGTGTTGTCGTTGCTGCAAATCGCTATTGGGAAGAAGATTTCCTCGGTACCGTGCAGGGCGGGCGCCTGGCCGAATGGGATGGAGAGAGCTGGACTATTTTGGAGAAATTTCCTTTTGTTGAAGTCTCTGGCAAACAAAACCCCCGAACCGGCAAAGCATACGGCAATACCCTTTATGCTACAGGCTGGAGCAAATCGTCGGTCATTCTACGCGTCTTGCATGCCGGACAATGGAAGCGCTATCTCCTGCCAAAGGCGAGCCATTCTTTTGATCATGCCTGGAACACCGAATGGATGCGCATTCGCGAAGTGCAGACCGAGCGCTATTTGATGGATGTGCACGGCATGTTTTACGATTTGCCAGCCCTGGTTTATGATGGCTGGGTATGGGGTATTCGCCCCGTTTGTACGCATCTTCGTATTATCCCCGATTTTGTTTTCTGGCGCGGGCTCTTTGTTTTGGCTGGTGATCAGACCGATAACGCCGTTGGTCAACCTCAATCAGGTTTATGGTTTGGCAATATCGATGATCTGTGGTCTTTCGGCAAACCGGGTGGATGGGGCGGTCCGTGGTGGGAAGAGCCGATTGATGCGGGTGAATTTTCTGATCCGTTTCTTTTGACCGGCTTTGACAAAAAGGTCGTGCATCTGGCCCACAACTCGACCGATTCAGTGACATTCACCATCCAGGTTGATTTCCTCGGCAATGGCACCTGGAAACATTATACAAGCATAACCGTATCGCCCGAAACCGGCTATGCGCATCACGAATTCACGGATGGTTTCTCAGCACATTGGGTGCGCGTAAAAGTGAACAGGGATTGTGTCGGCTCTGTATATTTTATCTATCATTAAATTGTACCTGAGATTTTGGGGAATTGATCAATCATCTTCAGCACATCTGCATTTCCGCACATATATTATCTTGTGCTATTATAAAACAATAGTTGACACCAATTTGCCAGTCGAAAGTTGCCTTTGCCTCTTTGTTATGCTCCCTTGATTGTGCACCCCTGAATATGCTTCGATGACGCTTACAAGATAGCGGAACAGATTGCTATGCTATTCAATTCAACAGTCTTTGTTTTCTTTTTGTTTATCGTGCTTTTTTTTCGCGCTTTTTATTCAAAGATACCCTGGAATGTCGCCAAAATATGCCTTTTATGCTTTAGCTATCTTTTTTATGCCTGGTGGTTTCCGCCGTTTGTTGTCTTTTTGTTTCTTTCTTCTTACGTCGATTTCATTCTTGGCAATCGAATCGTCACGCATCCACAGCATAAAAAACTCTATTTAACGGCTTCCTGTATTGTCAATCTGGGGATTCTCGGGTTTTTTAAATATGCCAATTTTTTTATCGAGAACATTAATTGGCTGGCCGGTTTAATTGGTTTTGAATTTCAGGTGACAAATCCATCAATTCTGCTGCCGGTGGGCATCTCATTTTACACGTTCCAGTCCATGAGCTATACAATTGATATTTATCGTGGAAATTTCAAACCGGTCGACTCTGCGATTGATTTTTTTCTCTATGTCAGTTTCTTCCCGCAACTTGTGGCAGGTCCTATTGTTCGTGCCAAAGATTTTCTACCGCAAACGCGCTCCTATACACCGCTTGATAAAAAGATCCTCTCCATAGCCATTCCTTTGATCGTTTTTGGCTATTTTAAAAAGGTTGTTTTAGCCGATCAGATCGCTGAGCTGGTTGATGATTTTTTTCGCAATACCGATTTTACGAATATACACAGCATTCGAGCGTGGATCGTCATGTACGCCTATTCTTTCCAAATTTTTTGTGATTTTTCCGGCTATTCGGACATTGCGATTGGTATCGCCTATTTGCTCGGATTTAAATTTCCGAAAAATTTCAACAATCCATATTTTGCCTGCGGCTTTAAAGATTTTTGGTCCAGGTGGCATATTTCTCTGTCCACCTGGTTGAAAGATTATCTGTATATCCCGCTGGGTGGCAATCGAAAAGGGTCGTTTCGTACATATATAAATCTTATGCTGACTATGCTATTGGGCGGATTGTGGCATGGCGCTAGCTGGAATTTTATCGCCTGGGGTGGCTTGCACGGTGCCTATCTGATCGGCGAGAGAATGATTCGTCGGCATGAGAATCTTCAGAATCAGCCGCACTCTTTTTGGGGCCGATTGGTGGGCGTTTTTATTACATTCCATCTCACCACTATTGCCTGGGTGTTTTTTCGGGCACAATCTTTTTCGCAGGCATTTCAAATTTTGGGTGCCATGTTTTTTAATTTCAATACACCACTTGAAATCCTGCATTTCGCTCGGTTATCCTCTGTTTTTCTATTCCTCATCGTGGTATATTACGCCCTGAAATACGTGGGTGAATTTATGCCACAGCAGCAATGGAAACCACGTTTTGCTATGCTTTTTGCTCTTGCCGGTGCGATCGAGCTTGTCATTTTATTTTGGGGACGAAGTAATGCGTTCATTTACTTTCAATTCTAAAAAACTTTTAATATTCCTCATGGTCGCCTTTTCTGTTTATTTACCTGTAGAAATCAGTTTGCGCGGCTGGTATCCCTATGAACGCCGGGAAAATGAACTCATTGACCTGGGTGAAAAGATTCGCACTGCTCCCCAAATGGACATTGGTCTCTTTGGCAATTCAACTGTCCGAATGCTGGATTCTGAATTTATAGAGAATATTTTACGTGACAATAGTATAGATAAAAATGTTGAGAATTATTGTGTTTCGGGATTGTCCGGCATACATGTTCTGACCACGATGTTAGAATTGCAGCGACTTCCAAAAATATCAATTTTGCCCATTGCATTTCGAGATTCGGACTTTAATGACAACAGCCTGAACAAAGCAAAAATGGCAATTTACGCCGGTGCACGTCTTTTTACCTGGGATGCATTTACATTTTATGTTGAATACAAATTGACGACGGCTTTGTCAACTCTTGTCTTTAGTCTCGGCAATTTCCCGCCGCAAAGCTTTATCGCGCAAAGTGCTCGAGAGATGTTAAACCTGAAACCGGTTGATGCTTATCGATCACTTTTTGGCTATCATTTTACCCATGCAAAAAAAGAAAATAACCTGGCAAAGCAGTATGAATATGGTAAAATGATCTACAAAACATGCTTGACCAGACAACAACCTCTTGGCCGCGAATACCTTGAAAAATTTACATCCACCTGTATGAAAGTTCTCCCACACTCGAGGATTATTATTATCAGAATGCCGATGGATGAAGAATCGGCAGACCTGGAAGAGAGACTTTATCAGGATTGTTTTACCCGCCTCAAAGCTTTTTGTGAATCCACCGATACGCCATACTATGATTTTAATCAGGACAAATACCCGCACTTTCCAACCAAAGACGGTGCACATCTGACAAAGTCAGCCCGTAAACGGTTTATTCAAGTTCTTGTGCAGGAATTTTTGCAAAGCAGCTATTTGTAAACGCGCCACTGTTGTTCACGGCCAAAATAGTCATTTGTTGTTCGAATTACTTTTCCTGATAGAACCACAAGCGCAATGAGATTGGGTATGGCCATTAATCCGAGAGCCACATCGCCAAATCCCCAGACAATTTCAAGTGATACAATGGCGCCGGCAAAATGCGCACAAACATAAAAAATCTTGTAAGGGCGAATGGCGCCGGGGCCAAACAGATATTCCGCGCTGCGATCGCCATAATACGACCAACTGATAGCCGTTGACAAGGCAAAAAGAAATACCGAAAATGTGATAATTTTATCACCCCATGGAAAAAGAGGCGACAGACCTGTTTTAAATGCCAGAGCTGTCAACGGGGAGCCATTTAAACGTGCGCCATCGACGACCACTTCATATGTCTGGGTGGAGACAATGACCAGGCCCGTGAGTGAACAGATGATGAGCGTGTCAACCAGGGGACCAATCATTGCCACCGCACCCTCGCGCGCCGGTTCATTTGTTTTGGCTGCCGCGTGTGCGATGGGCGCCGAGCCTTGTCCTGCCTCGTTTGAAAAGAGCCCGCGCTTGACACCCCAGACAACGGTGTTCAAAAACAAGAGAAAACCACCACCGACAAAGCCAACCAATTCGGCGCGTGGTTGAAATGCCTCGCTCAAAATGGTGGCAAATGTTGGTACAATACGGTCGGCATGTATTGATAAAATAATGAGTGCCGAGACCACATAAACGATGGCCATAAAAGGCGCCAGCCGTGCAGCAACCTTGCCGATACGTTTGATCCCGCCGAGAATAACAAGCGCTACCAGCGTGGCCAGAAAAAGACCGGTGAATAATCTGACCAATTCGACGTGGATACCTAAAAAATTAATTGGCGCCAACAATGGATGCTCTGGCGACAATGCCAATTTGAATTCACTGAGGATTTGATCCGCGCAGGTGAACGCTTGAATCGAGTTTCCCGTACCCATGGATGAAACAACAGCAAAGGCGGCGAACGCAATGGCCAATGGCTTCCATGCCGGGCCTAATCCTTTCTCAATATAGTACATCGGACCGCCGCTCGCCGAGCCGTCAGGATTGATTTTCCGAAACTGGACCGCCAGTGTTGCCTCGGCATATTTCAGCGCCATGCCAAATATGGCGGTGATCCACATCCAGAACAGCGCACCGGGACCGCCATAATGGATGGCTGTTGCCACGCCGGCAATATTTCCTATTCCCACTGTCGCCGATAATGCCGCTGCCAGTGCCTGAAAATGGTTAATATCACCGGCATCTTGCGGATTATCATATTTTCCACGAATGACATCAATGGCGTGACCGGTTTTGAACAACTGTATGAACCGAAGACGCAGGGTGATAAAAATACCTGATCCGAGCAGAATGACGACCATCAGAGGCATTAATTCCGGCCAACCCCAGACAATACTGACAAGGGATTGAATAAAATCATTAACTTTTTCCATGGGTACTTTTCTCTGGTCTATTGGAGTATGATGAGCTCACAAGCCTGTCTATATTGCGAACTTTTCATGAAAAATCACCCGCACAGGGCGGATATCTTTCACAAAAAATTTACATAAAGATAGTAGAAATTATGAAAAACGCAAGTCGAAGGTTAGAACTGCGGCAAAACCAAAGTACATCGTTTCGTAAATATGATGATATATTAACGATCCACGATCGGGAATTCAGATATCCGCAACCGTGCGCATCCATAAGGGACCAACTCGACGCTATCAATTTCAGTTTCTATTGTCACAGGACCGGCAGGAGGATCATCAGCCGAATTGTTTGCAAGTCCCCAGGCAGGAATTTTTTTTGCTGGTGCACGCAAGACCAGAGGTGCCTCGTGGTGCCAGGTGACGTGAGTATCCCATTCATCCAAATACACCAGATCGCCGCGATCTGCGAAGGGGTACTCGTGAATGAGAAAAGCATCGACGCTGATAAAAGCCGCAGGAAAAGCAGGGTCAATGGCCAGGCCATAATTCCACTCGGATACGGGTCTGATCTCCCAATCGCGCGAGCCTTTGTAGGCGATGCTCTGAAAGCTTTTTTCTTTGACCGAAATTTCCTTGAAATCTTTGTCGATTCGAAGCGCAAAATAGAGCGGTCCGCGGCGGATGGCGATCGCATTGTTATATCTTTTTTCCGTTTTCAACGCCATCGGCAGGACAAGAGTGACAACATCAGCATTGTTCCACTCGCGATTGACTGCGAGATAACCATCCTGTAGCGTCGCGGATTGCTTTGTTTTGTTGATTGAAAACGTATAGTTTTCGCACCAGCCTGGCAAGCGGAAATAAAGCGGAAAAGTAGCTGTACCTGCCAAATGAATGGTAAATGTGAGCGTGTCTGAAAAGGGATAATTTGTTTCCTGGATGATATTTACCTCACGATCTCCATCCACTCGTGCGGTGACGACATTCGGGCCATATGTAACGGCCGCTAATCCGCTATCCGGTGTGGCATACCACATGTGTTCAACAAACTTTGGCCATCCCTGGTGGAAATTGGCAAGACAGCAGGGATAGTTGGGCATGAGCCCGTAGATGTTCGAATAATCGCCGTTGGTGCTCCAGTCTCGTTTGGCCACCGTGCACAGCACCTGGTTCGCCTGTTGATCGTATTGATGCGCCCAGCAATCCGGTGTCATGGTGCCGGGTAGCGAATTATAGGCGAGCAGCTCAAGCTGGTCAGCAAACGCAACATCGCCATAAACCTCGAGCAACTTTTCGAGAGAAAACATGGATTCAACAACGGCGCACATTTCCGTACCCTGGATTGGACGACGACCCGAGAGATGCTCATCGCCGGAAAAACGGCCGCCGACTTGACCATGCTCTGTTTTGTATTGTTCCAGCGCTGCATAGACCGCGTTCTTGTGACGTTCCTGCCCGGATTGCTGATAATAGAGTCCTGGATATTTAAAAGCCATCGCATTATTGACGACGTGCGCGGTCAATCCATCCGCGCCCCAGTTGTGCGGTATTTTGTTCGCTAAAACGGCCTCTTCATCCCATGGGAATTCTTCGTAATAAAGCGTCCAGTCCGGACTGTTTTCATAAATCTTTTTGATAGTGATGAGGATTTTTTTATCGCCGGTCTGCCGATAGAGCCAATAGCCGGTCACAGCATGCTCCATCGCTCTCTGACCACGCCAGTCCTGAGCTGGAAAATCTGGTTTCATTTTATCAAGGTAAGCAAAATAATTTGAAATGTGTGCAAGCGCTCGTTTATCGCCCGTCGTTTCGTAGTAGCTTGACAGCACTTTATTGGCAATGGCTTGCGGCCAGGTTTCCCAGCGCTGGCCCGGACCGAACCAGCCATCTTCCTGTTGACTCGCAAGAATCCATTCAATGAACGGCTGCGCTTTGGCCTGCAAAATAGAATCATCCAAAATATAGGCTAATGGAACCAGGCCATCGAGATAATAAGGAGTGCGTTCCCATGCATCACCACCTTCTCCGCCCTTCCAGGCGGAATTGATGATATCCGGCCAAAATTCATCAAGATGTCCGGTGAGACCATTCGCCTGGGCGAGGAGCTGGTGCTGCAACCAGGCCCGAGCTTTAATTGATCCAAGAGGCAGTTTGGCTAATCTGTTTTGTTTGAGCGTTTCGGGGTTGGCCATATAAAGTAAATTGTCACGAGTGTTTGCCGTAGTTAAAAATATGAACAAACATAAAGCTGCGGTATTCACTTTCATGGAAATCCTCTCAATAATATTTGGAGCACATTCAAAGATGTGAATAATCCACATCAACTGGCCGATCTCCTTGCCCTATCGTTTCTCCTGGCTCATCTCTTCACAGCGTTTTCGCAGTTTCTCGAGCTGCGCGGCATAGAGCGGATTATTCGCCAGATTGTGCCGTTCTTTGGGATCGTTCTGCAGATCATACAGCTCTTCGTAAAACGGCTGATAATCAATATAGCGTAAATATTTGAAATCTTTTGTGCGAATGCCAATAGAACGGGGAATATAGCCGACAGTGTCCTCCCATTGTTCCGGTACCTTGTAGAGATGCTCATAAAAGAATTCCTCGCGCCAGGCGGTTGTTTTGTTGTGTAAAAGGGGCACCAGGCTTTTTCCCTGCATATCAGCGGGAACAGGCAGACCGGCCAGGTCGATGATTGTTGGCGCCACATCAATATTCAGCGCCATCTCCTGTCGGCGTTGGCCGCGGAGCTGGCGCGGCAGGCGGGGATCGTACCAGACAAGCGGCACGCGAATCGATTCTTCATGGCCGTACCATTTGCCGGCAAAGCCGTATTCGCCAAGGAAAAAGCCATTATCGCCCATGAATGCAAAGACCGTATTATCAGCATACCCAAGTCTCTGCAATTCCTGGCGAATCTGACCGACGACAACGTCAACGCCGGTGATGAGACGATAATAATTCTTTACCATTTTTTGGTACAACTCGGGATTGGAAAAGCGTAACTGCCACCTCACACGCGGCATACTGTTATCGCTTTGTTTAAAATCAGGCATGGACTGCACGTATTTTGGATCAGCTTTTTCGGGTAAAGGAATCTTTATATCGCTATATAGATTGTCATACGCCGGATCGGCAATAAACTGGCGCGGGTCACCATCCTGTACATGTGGTGCTTTGAAACTGATGGACAAGCAAAATGGCTTTTCGGGATCACAACTGTTCAAAAATTCGAGAGCGTGCTTTTTGCAGACCTGGGTGTAATGGATATACTCACCGTTTTCATCGCTATTTTCATAGGTCGGTTGGCCCGGCACACCAGCCCAAAAATCGTAAGACGTTTGCGGAAGATTATTGCCAACGCCATATTTCCCGATAAATCCGACCGTGTACCCCGCTTGTTTTAGCTGCATATCATAGGACAAGTTGAGCTGCTCCGGAGTAAAATCTGTGGAGAAATCATGGATGCCATGCCGGCGAGCGTATTGACCGAGAAATATGCTGGCGCGGCTGGTGCAGCAAATAGCGGTTGTGACAAACGCCTTTTCAAAAATGACGCCATCATTCGCCATGGCATCAATGTTTGGCGTTTGAATGATCTCATTGCCCATACAACCCAGCATATCCCAGCGCTGGTCATCAGTGAGCAAAAAAATGATATTGGGGTGTTTATGCTTTGAGTTACAAAAAAGAGTTGATCCAATTGCAGCACTACTCAATACAGCGGTCGCGCTCTGTAAAAACTGACGACGGGTGTGTTTGGCAAACATCATTGATTCCTCTGTTTTTCGATTGTCCATTTTACTGCATGATACGTGCTTTTTGCACAGTGAACCGCTGCAGCTTGGCCTACTTTTTTTTCAGAGTGAGCTGCAAAGTTCCACCATTCACAAGATCGGCAAAATCCAGTGCGAATTCCCTCAATTTTTTTCCATTCAATTTTTTGGTAAAAATATAGATGTTTTCGTTGGACAAATTTTTTGTTTCAATGACAAAAGTCTCCCCCGGATATTTGTCGTTACTCAGCTCGATCTCAATCCTGTCGAAAAAGGGCGTAGAAATTTGCAGCATATTGCTAGCCGGGCAATCCGGATATAATCCCATCATGGCCCACACGAGCCATGCGGACAATGTTTTGCGATTTCCGTTGTCGGGAAAACCGGTTGGACTCGTGTCGAAATGCCTGGCGATAATATCACGAACAGTTTTTTGCGTTCGCCATGCTTCACAATCCACATAGTTGAAAAGAAATGGAAATGCGAGGTTGGGCTCGATTCCCAAATCAAAATAGTTGTTTTCAAAGAGCGTCTGCAATCGTGTGATAAAAGCATCCTGGCCCAAAAGTTCGATCAAGCCTGGCATGTCGTGCGGTACGTAAAAAGCATAATTCCATGCAAATCCCTTGCAATAGCCCATACGATCGTTTGGCACCTGCTCGGGAGGGGGCAGAACTGATAGCGGATCAAAAGGCATCAGCCATGTGCCGTTTTCCAGGCGGGGGCGAAAAAAGCCGGTCTCAGCGTCAAATATGTTTTTATAATTTTGGCTGCGATTTATAAAGAATTCATAGTCATCATTTTTCAGTGCTTTTGCGAGTTGGGCAGTGGCCCAGTCGGCGAAAGCATACTCGAGGGTTGTCGATACAGAGCCACAAACTTTGTCTTGTGAATGATTTTGTCGCGAGAGATGATGGCCCTGGTCGCATTCGTGTGGAATATAGCCATATTTGTCATACGCTTTTAATGCCGGTGGAAAAGTATTCTCCTCGCCTGCGGTTTGTTTTGCCAACCGGCGTATGGATTGATAGGCTTTTTCAATGTCAAAATCATGCAAACCTTTCAAATAGGTGTCCGCAACTACAAAAACCGTCGGATCGCTGATATCGACACCGATTTCATCGCCGGACGGTGAGCACCTGGATTGCCAATTATGTTCACCGCAGAAAAGAAGCAGCGACCGTACTATATCGAGCTGTTGCGCCGGATAGAACGTCGACAGCAACGGGTGCACCGTCCTGTAGGTGTCTCGCAGTGAGGAAATACGATAGCAATTCATCCCCGACACGTTCCGCACGACAGGAGCATCGTTGATCAAAGGTGTGTCGCCATTCACATCGTTAAAAATGCGCGCATAGAGCAGAGAGTGATAGAGGGCTGTATAAAAAATCCTGGTATGTTTTTCCGAGCCGCCGTACACGCGAATTTTTGATAATTCTTTTTCCCATTGCTCGCGAGCTTTTTGGCGAGTGAGCGAGAATGAAAAATTGGGTTGCTCCGTTTGCAGATTGAGGCGCGCGTTTTCGATGCTAACGGTCGACAAACCGACTTTGACCTGAATGGCGCTGCCATCCAGGGTACGGAATGAAAAGACCGCGCCGATCTTTTCTCCTTCAACTTCGCTAACCGTATCCGGATACAAGGTGTCTCCCTGGTAAAGACCACCACCCATTGCTGTACGATCAAACTGGGCGACAAAATAGAGTCTGCGCGCATCGCTGCCGTCGCATACTGAAACATCATAGGTATAGCCAACAATTTCATTCGGCGCCGTGATACGAACCAGTCCATTTTGCGAATTCGTTAAACCAGATGACAAATCGAGAATGATATACGCCCAGCCGTTATGAAAGCGAAAGCGGGAGAGTCCGGTACGTGCTGTTGTCGTTAATTCGGCAAAGATCAAGTCTTCATCCAATTTAACTTTGTAAAATCCTGGATTAGCCGCTTCCATAGAATAGTGGGTGCGCCGGTCTTGCGGTTTCCATCTCAATTCTCCAAAAACGGGCATGATGACAACGCTGCCCGATTCACCACATCCGATTTCGGACAGAGCCGTGTGCGCAAATCCATACAAGTATTCCTGGCCATGTTCATAAAATCGTGGATTCCATTTTGTAATAGACAAGCCGCGCTCAATATTGTACGGAGTCAGGGTAATCATACCCCAGGGTGTTGTGGCTCCTGGATTGCCATTGCCCATATGGCCCGTGCCGATGAATGGATCGACATGGTCAAATGGATTATAGGCGTCAAGCGGTGCTTTTTCTGAACAACAAATAATAAAAAGCATTGACAAGAAAATAAATAGCAGGTATCTTATATACATCTGGTGCCTCTTGGCTATTTTTCACAAAAACAATTTAGAAAAAAAAATGCACTAAATCAATCGTACATAAGGAACTCATTTTGGCCGATTTCGTTAACGAATTAGATTCAGTACAAAAATGCCATTTGGAGAGCACCTCGACTCTTGTTATTCAAAGCGACTTGTGGGTGTGTTAAATTGAGAGAATATTATGATCACTCGTTCTCAACGTATTCGACTCGGGATATTTGTGACGTTGGCGCTCGGCGCTCTTGTTTTATCACTTATCATTATTGTTGCGCCAAAACTTTTACAGGACCGCGACACCTATTATATTGCGTATGAAGATGTTTCGGTGACCGGCTTGCAAGAAGGGAGTGCTGTCAAATATCAAGGTTTGCAGGTAGGTTATGTGAGTGACATCACCATTGATCCGAATAATATCAGGCGCGTCATTTTACAGGTCAGTCTGGATCAAGGTGTTCCGATCAAAGTGGATACGCGCGCCGAAATAAACTTCCTGGGCATCACGGGATTAAAGGTGATTGAGCTGCGCAGCGGCAGCAACCTGGCAGCATCCTTGCCACCTGATTCTTTTATACCAAGTGGACGATCTTTGACCGAGGAGATCACCGGCAAAGCGGAGGTGCTTGCTGAAAAAGCAGAGCTTGTTCTCAATAATTTGATCAAAGTGACGAGTGATGAAAATGCCGAACGTGTTTTGACCATGATTGACACGGTTGCGCATTCAGTCGAATTGTTCAACCAATTTGTGAAAACCAACCGAATTCCTTTTCATCAAACCTTGCAGAATGCTGAACAATTTAGCGGCGAGCTGGATTCGCTCGCTTTTTACGTGACGAGTGTGCTCAAAAGCTGGGATGCTTTTGCTAAATCGGATACGTTGGCTCAAATTGTCAATAATTTTGCCGCTGTGACCGATGAATTAAAAGAAGCCGAAGTTGTTCGATTATTCAGCGAAATTAACCAAACTCTGGAGCAAACCAATAATATGCTCAAGGATGTGGAGATCAGTTTCGCCAAAAGCCGCACTGATCTTGTCTACACCATTGAGCGGCTGAAGGAAACCTCGGATTATCTCAATCAATTTTCCCGACTCATTAGTGAAGATCCATCAATTATCGTTCGCGGCGCTGAACCCAAAAAGGCACCGGATTTTGATTTGGAGAGATAGTATGAAAGTGAAAATTTTTATGCTTGTTTTTTTAACAGCTGCACTTTTCACGGCTTGTAGCAAGAGGATCGCGACCCGCCGTTATTATGTCCTAGAATTGACGAATACAACTTTGACAAAGCCAGACAGTACGTCATTTGATATTAAAGTGGATGTACGTGATTTTCGTGTCGCCCGAGCCTTTGATCAAACCCGCATCGCGCTTCGTACAAATTCCAATGAACTGGATTATTATTTTTATCATCATTGGGCTGCAAAACCTTCTCTATCGGTCGCGGATTTTGTTTATGATTTCATCGAGGGGACGAACATATTCACCGGCCGCTTTCGCGGCATTTCTTACAATCCCGACTATTTGATCACCGGGGATATCAAGAGTCTTGAGCGCATTCAGGAACACAAAGCCGCTTACGCCCACGTTCACATGGTGAT
This sequence comes from Candidatus Zhuqueibacterota bacterium, assembly GCA_016928775.1. GTDB lineage: Bacteria > Zhuqueibacterota > Zhuqueibacteria > Residuimicrobiales > Krinioviventaceae > Kriniovivens. The sequence goes on from JAFGKD010000054.1 coordinate 54,861, forward strand.
CGAGCTCATCAACGCCGAAACAGAACAAGTTGTTGTTCGCTATGAAGATAACCAACAAGTACCAGTAGAGCCCGCGAAAAGTATGAATACGTTTGCCAGGGTAACCAGCCAAATTTTAAAACATTTTGCTGATGAATTTTTAGATCAGGTGCAACTCTTTTTGGAAGAAAACCGACCACAGGGGAGACAATGATCATTGATGTATCAGAAAATAGCCTGACGTTTGAGGGTGACCTCGATCTCGATGCAGTGGGCGAACATTATAAACAACTCATGGATTGGCTTGCTAAAAACAGAGAGAAAAATATCTATCTCGATCTGGCACATCTCAATTATCTGGACAGTGCCGGGGTGGCGTTGCTCGATGAGCTATATGACAAAGCACAAAAACAGGGCACTAGGCTGCATTTTGTAGCGGCACCCAACAATATTCAGGCGACGATTTCGGCTTTTTCCTCCAGGCATATTCAAAAACCGGAACCAAAACCGGTATTTCCGCTGTTTGAGCGAGTTGGGCAGTGGGCCTATCAAATATGGCTGGAATTTGTCTATCTCATATACCTTGTTTCGGATGCTTTTTATTTTACAGTCATTCAACTTGTTTCCCGCAAGGGTGTTCGCAAAGGTGAATTCTCCAATCAATGTATTCTCATCGGTATGGACGCTTTTCCCATCGTGGCGCTTATTTCATTTCTCATTGGATTTATTCTTGCCCTGCAATCCGCGGCGCAGTTGCGGCAGTTTGGTGCCAGTATTTACGTCGCGGATCTGGTTGCGATCTCCATGACGCGTGAGATGGGACCCATCATGACAGCGATTATTTTTGCTGGTCGCAGCGGCTCCTCTATTGCGGCGGAAATTGCCACCATGGTGGTGACGGAAGAAACAGATGCGCTTAAATCGATGGGTTTGAATCCGATACGCTATAATTTGGTGCCGAAAATCCACGCCATCAGTATGATGATGCCGCTCCTGACTGTTTTATCAATGCTACTGGGCATTCTGGGATCAATGGTGATCGGCATTACCTATCTTGATATCGGCGTAAAGCCGTTTTACAATCAAGTCGTCAATGCATTGATTTTAAAAGATATCGTCACTGGCATTATAAAAAGTGTGGTTTTCGCCTGGCTCATCGTTCTCACCGCGGCTGCATACGGTTTTCGGACGCGCGGCGGTGCCGCCGATGTCGGACGTGCGACAACAGCTTCTGTTGTCACATCAATTTTTTTGGTCATCCTTGCAGATAGTTTACTTGGTCTGATATTCTATTTTGATCCAACGAGCCCGATATAATGCAGTGATCAATCTCTCATGCGAGGCAACAAAAAATGACAAATGAATCAGATAATATCGTCTCTGTCGCCCATCTCACCAGCGGCTATAATGGTGACAAAGTGCTTGATGATGTCTCGATGGTCGCCAGGGAGAACGAGATCACTGTTATTTTGGGCGCCAGCGGTTGCGGCAAAACAACCTTGTTGAAGCATCTGATTCGTTTGTTTTATCCCTGGTCGGGTTCTATTGCCATATTCGGCCAGGAGATCACAGACATGGATGAACCGGAGTTTAATGAGCTGCTCTTAAAAATAGGCGTTCTTTTTCAAAATGGCGCTTTGCTGAACTCTATTACCGTATCGGAGAATATTGCCATTCCGTTGGAACAGCACACAACGTTACCCGCGACGCTGATTCAACGGTTAGTGCTCATCAAATTGGGTTTGGTTGAGTTGAGCCACGCCCTTGACAAGCTGCCATCCGAGCTCTCCGGTGGCATGCGAAAGCGAGCATCTTTGGCTCGAGCGATCGCGCTTGATCCGCCGCTGCTCTTTTGCGATGAGCCCAGCGCCGGCCTTGATCCCGTCACGTCCGAATCCCTCGATCGTTTGTTATTAAAATTGCGCGATGATTTGGGTATGAGCATGGTCATTGTCTCGCACGAACTGGCCAGCATTCATCGCATCGCTGACAGTATCGTCTTTTTAGATGATGGAAAATGCCTGTTCTGCGGGCCAGTGAACGAAGCCAAGTCCGCCGGTATTGCCGAGATTGATCGGTTTTTTCGGGTGGGGGAGTTTGGCTGAGGGAAATTTTTGATACGTAAGGCCAAAAAGTGGGCGATAGCATGAATATAAATCGTGGATCAATTCTGTTCGTATGCGTGCTTTTTTTCACGTTGCGCGTGCACAATCCTGCATGCATCTTTGGCAAAAGTAAAAAATTTGCCAATCAGCCAGCAATAGAATTTATCTCTATTCCTCCCTATGGCAGCACACAAGACCTGAGTGGTCGCGTCAGAAATGTCAATCCTGATGATTTTAAAGTAGCGGTCTATATTTTTGCTGAGGGTGCCGGATGGTGGAACAAGCCCACTTTTGCACAACCGCTCACGCTAATAAAATCTGACAGTACATGGAGCGCGGATATCACGACAGGAGAGAATGATATCAATGCCACAAGAATTCGCGCTTTTCTTTTATCGGCTGAAATAAATCCGATACTATCAGCGGGGCTTTCATGCTTGCCGGATTCACTTGAAACCTTATCGATTGCCAGTGTTTCGACGGAACGGAACTCCGGGACGTTATCTTTTTCCGGCTATACATGGTGGAGGAAGACCAGCTCTACACAAGTCGGACCAGGACCGAATTATTTTTCGGATAGCAAACAAAATGTTTGGGTCGATGATCAAGGTCGTTTGCACTTGAAAATTACCCATCGCGATGGGGCATGGTTTTGCCCGGAAGTTATTCTCCAGGATACTCTGGGTTATGGCACGTATGATCTGCTCGTAGAGAGTGACTTGAATGAATTGGATAAAAATATTGTCTTTGGTTTTTTTACCTGGGATAATGATGCCTGTGATACGCATTACAATGAAATAGACATAGAATTTTCGCGCTGGAAAATCGATGATTCACCAAACGCCCAGTACGTCATACAACCATGGCACAGGGCCGGGAATCGATACCAATGGTCCATGCCGTCGAACAAAAAGATGTCCAATCATAGAATGCTCTGGGCGGCAGATAGCCTCTTTTTTAAAAGTTCCGTCGTGCATGTGTCTCAGGCAAAAGTAGATTCCGTCGTTCAAATGTGGACCTACAAAGGCTCAGATATTCCAACGGCCGATCAAACGACTATAAGGATGAACTTTTGGCTCGTTAACGGAATCCCTCCGTCAAACAATTCAGAGTCTGAAATCATCATTGCGGATTTCGAGCACAAGGATTTGTCGAGTCATGTCAGAACAAAGCACAATAATACCGTGGCCAATTATTGCCTCATAGATAACTATCCCAATCCTTTCAATTCCAGCACAACTATTCCATTCTACACAGGTCAGACTGCTCACATAAAGATAAAAGTATTTGATATTCGAGGCGAACAGGTCCGCCTGCTGAAGGATGGAGTCTTCCAGCTAGGGACTTATAAAACAACGTGGAATGGCAGAAACGAATCCAACAAACCTGTTCCAAGTGGAATATATCTTGTGCATTTACAAGCAGGCCATATTCAGGATGTCCAAAAAATTGCTCTCGTCCGATAGTAGTCGCTATTTACCATTACAAGGAGTGACTTGGCACCAGAACAGCTTCTGTTTGAGACAACTTTGGCAAACGGTATATACAAAATATATGGAACATTTTTCTTTCTGCTTTTGTTCTAATGAATCATATATAATTGCAAAATGGTATGAAAAAGTGGAATGACATCGTCCTTCAGTTGTCCGTCGCTGCGCTCTTGAATAGCTCATTGATCGTTCCTTGCTTTTCCACTCTCACAGAAAACAAATCTGATAACATCGATACATTAAAAAACGAACCAATTCAAGGCGTGTTCCAGCCCATCACAATGCGCCATGCAGTTTTTGCTGTAGATTCGATTTTTATCTCTTTTCATCATATCCAACCTTCCTTTCATTTTCACTCCGTGCGACATTATAACGAACGGGAACATTTACCAACAGATTCTCCCCTCAAAGCATTCAAGTTTGCCCTGGGGCAATACACCTCCGACTATTAGAAAGCACCTTTGTCCGCTTGTAAAAATAAAGAGGTCAAAGTCTATTTATTCTGAATGCGTTGTGTTCAGAGGAGGATAAAATGAGTGATTTTTTTGTAAATGGCATTATCATCATTTTAGGCGTTTTCTTTTTTGGATTGATGATTTACGGCTTTTACATTGTACTCAAGCCGGCGCCAAAAGGTAAAGGCATTAAGCCTTCGTTTAAACATAAACATGCTCGTTCCTGAGGTGGCCATGCTTCCTGGAATAAGTATGTCCGAGGTCATGGTGGTGTTGGTTGTTGTTCTGATCGTGTTGGGACCAAAAAGTATTCCACGGGCCGCTCGACGAATCGGTCAGTGGATGCGCGCCGCCAGAAACGCGATGGACGACATAAGAGATGAATTTCGAGATTTGACAAACACGTAAAGGATAAAACAATGATACCGAGTGGACCAGAATTATTGGTCGTTGTCTTTGTGATTTTGCTGTTATTCGGCGCAAAAAAGTTGCCCGAGCTCGCGCGTGGTTTGGGGCAAGGCATTCGCGAATTTCGCAAAGCAACAAACGAAAAATTGCCAGAAAATTAGAGGCTGCCCTCAGTCAGGCACGACAGATTTCAACCCTCCAGCTTGAAAAAATGGGGTGATCACAAAACTCCGGCATGTCCCGCAATCTTGCCGGAGTTTCTATTTGAATAAATTGTTGATGGTGTCGAATAACAAGGTGAAACTGTCCGGAAAAACAAGGACGCGTCTGCCCAGTTTTTTCTCCAGATCTTCGATGTGCCAATCGTCGAGAAAGAGGCGATCGTGATTCAGGACACTCGGCGGCAATACTACGAGATCACCTAATGGTTCGTTCTTGAGGGCAGCGTAAATATCCTGCCCCACCAGTAATCCGGCGACGGTGATCGACTCGCCGTAAAATTTGTTTTTCACTTGAAGTAGAGAGAGACGCAGATTACACACCTTTTGCAGATGGGGGATAACATACTTGTTCAATGCCGCTGCTCCTAATACGCCGCTGACCAGTGTCAACCTTAGAGGCGCCGGGATGTTGATGTGCGGCAGCTCGCTATGCAGGCGGGTGATTAAATCGCGCGTAAGGCCAACGCCGTTTTCCATCTGGTAAAAGTCATCGTAATATTCAGCCTCGGGCAGCTCCATGTTTGTACTGATGAAGAACTCATCTGCCAAATAGACAAAAGAGCTGCCGAGTTCGGCTTTTAATTTACGCCGCTTTTGTTCAATGATATCCATTGTCTTCAGGCTGTACTCGCGGTAAACTGGCGTGAGTTTTGGCAGCCGGCCGCGAAATTGCGTCAAACCGACGGGTACAATGGCGATAGACCCGAGTATGGGATAATATAACTTGAGGTCAGCGATGGTTCTGTCGAGGTATTTCCCATCGTTGATGCCCGGGCACAGGACGATCTGGGTGTGCAGCTCGATATTGTTGCGGCACAAAAAGTCCAGCTTTTCCAGCAAATGATCATCTTTTTTGATACCCAGCATATATTTGCGTCGCTCGCTGTCGGTGACATGCACTGACACATACAGGGGTGAAAGTCGCTGCTCGACAATGCGGGACAAGTCATCTTGAGTGACATTGGTCAAGGTGACATAATGACCATGGAGGAAGGAGAAACGGTAATCCTCATCTTTTAGATAGAGCGGCTTGCGCAGGCCTGTGGGATTTTGATGCACAAAACAGAAAATACAGTTGTTGCCGCACGTGCGCATGTGCATCTCTTCAACAATCAAGCCTATGTCATCGTGCGGCTCTTTTTCTATTTCATAAATGACCTGCTCACCGCGCAGCTCGATCAAAACCTCAAGGTCTTCGCCATTATTATGAAAGCGATAATCGAGCTCGTCGTTGATGTCGTAGCCATTAATGCTGATGAGCCTGGCACCAGGTACAATGCCCAATTCTTCGGCGATGCTGCCGGATTCAATATCGATAATGGTGAGCATTACTTATTTACTACGAATAGCTTATGTTGCGTTTGTTACGATCATAGATTGTCTTTCGTCCGGATCGATAAGCTTGCATGCCCATCAGGCAAGCGACCGCATGTTGAAAACCGGCGTCAATTGAGGCATTCGGTGTTTTACGGTTGCGGAGGCACAACAACCAATCGAGAAAATGATCTGGCATCTCTATATCTTCGACTTTGTTCTCACCTCTGATTGTACCTTTGTTTTTCGAGCCACCTTCGGCGGTGTAAACGGGTTCGGTCCACTTGTCCATTTTGAGCACGCCGACATCGCTATACAGTTTGAAGCTGTTCCCATAGCCATTCCCCAAATTGCTGCAATAGCTCACCAAAAAACCTTCGGGATAATGCCACAGGGCTTGTATTTGGTCCGGGCAGGTAAAATCGTATTCATCAATCCAGGTGTATCGCCCACCCAGGCATACGCAACTGTCCGGGAATTGAGCGCCGGTGATATAATGCACGAGATCAATAAAGTGGCTGCCATAACCGGGCAGGGGGCCATCGGAATAATCCGCATAACCATACCAGCCCGAATAGTGCCATTGATCAAATGGTCGATATGGCAGGTGCAGAAGGAACTCATTCCAGTCAACGTCCTCCTCTTTCACTTCTTTCACATAAGAGTACCAATAAGGTTGCTCGGTATTACGAACCTGCTCGATTCTGTTTATTGTGCCAAAGATGCCAGTCTTTACCAATTCTTTGCAGCCGGTAAACGATGGCAAGCTGCGCAACTGGGTACCGACTTGCACAACTGCATTGGAAGCTTTGACTGCATCATATGCCTTCAACAAACGATCCATATCCATGGCTAATGGCTTTTCAATATAGATATCTTTTCCCGCCTCTGCAGATGCTTGTAGATGCGTGGTGTGCTGAAAATCGCACGAAGCGATCATGACCGCGTCAAGTTCCTGCAGCGCCAGCAGATCGCGATAGGAACTGAACTGTTTTGCCTCGAGATTGTACCAGCTTTTAATCATCGCCGCTGCTTGTTCACGATGCGCGCGGTACGGATCAGCCACGGCGATAATTTCGATATTTTGTTCTTTGTCATGTCGATGCACGCCTTCCATATGGGCATCGCGTCCTCGACTGCCGACGCCGATGATGCCGATACGGATGCGGTCATTGGCTCCAAGAATACGATCGTAATTTTTCGCTGGCATGGTCGTGGCACAGGACGCCAGCATAACTGCTGCTCCACCGGCGCTGGCGGTCGCCAAAAAGTTACGTCTGTTCATGATATGTCTCCAAACTCAGTGAAAAGAGTATTTATTTCACCAAAACAATTTTTTTCGTCAGGTGAATAGGTGAGCGGGAATCGGCAGCTATGGATAGCCGATAAAAGTATATGCCGCTGGGCACAACGTTAAAAGACTCATCGCGGCCATCCCAGCGAATGTGGTGATGTCCCGCGTCTTTAAGACCGCTCGCCAATGTTCTGATCAGGCGACCGTGCATATCGTATAGCGTCAGATCAATCTTGTCCTTCTGCGAGAGTGAAAATGAAATCGTTGTGTTCATATTAAACGGATTGGGATACGCTGCAAACAACTCGTACGCTTTGACAGCACCGGAAAAATCAAATTCTGTGGCTTTAACGGAAGACATGGATTGATCGATAACCTGTATATTATCAAGATAGACTGGCGTCGTATCGGTTCCCAGATTGAAGCGCATAAAGTTGGTGGGATCTGTCCGCGCAGCGATAAATTCATACGGTCCATATAGATCCGCGCCGTCAATCGTGACATCTTGTGAAAACTGAATAACCCAGGGATCCTGGTTTTCCTGCATAGTGAAGCGGATGAGTTTTTCGTCGTCGGCATCGGCAAAAAAAGAAATGGCATAAACGTGGGCTGAATCAACCGGAATATTCTGGTGTACCTGGATGTGCCAATCCGCCGAGCCGCGATTGGCGATCTCAACGTACAGGTAACCGATATCATCAAAATAGACTTCTTCAATGACCTCGCCCGTGGCCGCGCCGCCGTCGGTAGAATTTACATTCATAGACCATGGCGACATGGATGTACCACAATTAAAACTGCCATTAAAAGCCTTTTCCCCTCTGGAGATATATCCGCTGCGAATGGTGATGGGATCAGACCATGCCTCGGTACCGTCTTCAGCTCTGAGCAGAGCTTGTATCGTATAGACGCCGCCAACCATGTTTCTCCATGTATACTGCCACGGCTCCCTTCTGACCCGAGCTTTGAGTGAGCCGTTTGAATATAAAAGGATATCGCTGATTGTTTTGCCATCGGCATTAACATCAAACAAAACGTCAAAATCGACACATGGCGTCAGAATATCACCATCTTGGAGATTCGAGATCGAGATACTCATCTCAGCCGGCGCAACCGACATCAATAGCAAACAAAAAATTGACATCAATAGACTCACTTTAAAAAGCTGCATGCTAACCTCCTTGTTGAAAAGTTGAACTATTAAACTAATAAAAGTAGTCTGCACAGATGATGGTCATGACGTAATTGTTATTTACAGTCTAATAAGAAATTGTAAAATTGTCAAGACTTATATAGGGGATTGTATAAAACCCAAGTGAGCAATATAACTGAGGTTGTTTCAAAAGTGCAAATAAAAGCTTGCATAAATATAAAAAAGTTCATTTATTTGCAGTTTTAATTTTGGTAAATTTTTGTTAGATGAAATAGAGGTTTATATCGTGCTTCAACAGCTATTACACAAGGGTATACTGGTACCCGATCCCCCGGAATATCAAGGGCTGTCGATAAAAATTGACAACAAGAGAATTAAATTGACGCCAAAGCAAGAAGAAATGGCTTATGCATGGGCGAAGAAAAAGGGGACTCCCTATGTTGAAGACCAGGTTTTTACCCGCAATTTTTTACAGGATTTCAGTCTTGCTCTTGGCTATGAAAAGCCGCTCAAAATCGATCAACTTGATTTTTTAGAGTTGGATAAACGCGTTGCTGAAGAAAAAGCAGCCAGAGAAGCCCTGACCAAAGAAGAGCGAAAAGCCCTGGCGAAAAAGCGTAAAGAGATACGTGAGCAGTTGAAAGAGACCTATGGTTATGCAATCGCTGACGGGGAGCGAATTGAATTAGGCAGCTACATGACAGAGCCGAGCGGCATTTTTATGGGACGCGGCAAACATCCATTGCGCGGTCGCTGGAAAGAGGGGACGAAAAAGAGAGACGTTACCCTCAATTTAAGTCCGGATGCCGAAATAAACCGCAATGAATGGAAAGAGATCGTCTGGCAACCGGAGTCATTATGGGTGGCGCGCTGGGAGGATAAACTTTCCGGTAAATTTAAATATATCTGGCTGCATGACAGTGCGCCGATAAAACAATCGCGGGAAGCGCAAAAATTTGATAAAGCCATTGAACTGAACGATCAACTGGACACGGTTCGTGAACACATTAAAAAAGGTTTGATCGATAAAGACGCCAAGACTCGCAGAATTGCCACCGCGTGTCACTTGATTGATGTGCTCTGCTTGCGTGTTGGTGACGAAAAAGATCCGGAAGAAGCGGATACTGTTGGTGCAACAACCTTGCGCCCCGAGCATGTAAAGATTCATGACAACGGAATGGTCGAGTTTCGCTTTTTGGGCAAAGACTCGGTGTTGTGGCACAAAAAGGTCGAGCTGACTCCAGATGTCATAAGCAATCTACAGGAGCTCGTGCAAAATGCCAGGCCCTCAAACGCGCGCGGAAAGAAACACGCAGTTTACAACAGACCACAACTGTTCCCTGATGTCAGCAGTCGTAACGTGAATGCCTTTTTATCCGAAGCCATGCCAGGTTTATCTGCCAAAGTATTTCGTACACACCACGCCAGCGAAGTTGTCCGGGAGAGTCTTGATCAAGCAGGTGTTCTTGCTGATGATCCAGAATATAAAAAATGGGAGGCAGCGACGCGAGCGAATACGCAGGCGGCTATTTTATGTAATCATACCAGGCAAGTGCCAAAGAATTGGACCGAGCGAAAAAAGCGCTACAAGGAGCGAGAAATGCGCGCCGTTGAACGCATAAAAAAGGTGCAAAACCTCCTAGTTGAGCTCAATGTGAAACGAAAAGACCTGAAAAAAGAACTGAGCGAGAAGAAAAAAAGTGCCAGGAATCAGGAACAAAAACAAAAATTAATCGAGCGCTACACAAAGCGTATTAAAAATCTCGAAGCGCGACTTGAAACGACCAAAATTCGTGAGGAAAAAGCGCAAACGGCTGTGGGAAAAATTCGCGCGCAAAAGGCCATTGCCATGGAAAACCGTAGTTGGAATCTTGGAACCAGCCAGAAATCATATATTGATCCACGCATATTTTACGACTGGGGCAAAAGAGTTGATTATGATGTGCTTGAGAAATATTATTCAAAGACACTGCAAATCAAGTTTCAGTGGGTAAAAAATGATGAACTGAAGGAAAATTGAGTCCCTAAGAAAAAAGGCTATTTACATGGGGAGTGTAAATAGCCTTTTGGCGTAATTGAGAGTAGAGGGGTCTGTTTGGATATGTATCAAAATACATGCCAATATTTCATACAATGTTTTTCCAATTTTATGTCTAAACTTCATAAAAACAATAGGTGATTTTGCAGGAAATATTTCAAATAATTCGTGCTCCAATCAATGTCTAAAATCCGACACTTTATGTGTTGAGATGAACACGCTAAGTCTGGGATTTTCAAGATCATAATATGGAATAATTGTGGTGACAAAAGTTGGCACACTATTTTCTATTTTGAACATAATGAAAATAATGTTAGCTGTATTAAATTTTGCGTGATGAATATTTTACTCTGGAAATTCATATGCAAGACTCTTATATTGGATAAATCATGGTTAGGGAAAAAATATTCATATTTTAATGGACTTGCATGAGAGGGTAGTGGGATATGGGATGCCAAAACACAGTATTAATTGTTGATGATGACGAGCGTCTACTCGAGATGATGGAAGAAATGCTGTCCGGCAAAAATCTTCGAATCCTGACAACATCAGATAGTTTGGAGGCGTTCGAGCTCTACCTGACGGAAAAGCCGTGTGTCGTCTTTTGTGATTACGTGATGCCCAATATGAACGGCATCGAAATAATGCAAAAAATTTTGCAGCACAATCCTCAGGTAGCGGTGGTTATTTTTACGGGCGCAGGAACGGTGACGAACGCTGTCGAAGCGATGAAAAAGGGAGCGTATGATTATATCACCAAACCGATGGATATCGCCAAAATGTCCGTTCTCATTGATCGAATTTTGGAAACGCAGGCCATACGGCAGGAAAAAGAGGTTCTGCAGCAGCAGCTCGACCAGCTTTATGGCTTTGAGAATTTTGTTGGCAATAGCGAGCAAATTCAGCACGTCTTTCAACAGATTCAGCGCGTCGCCTCTTCCGATTCAACCGTGTTGATTTCGGGGGAGAGTGGTACTGGCAAAGAACTGGTCGCCAACGCCATTCACTATTCGAGCAGCAGAAAGGGCAAATCATTTATTAAAGTGAATTGTGCCGCGCTCTCGGAAAATCTCATCGAGAGTGAGCTCTTTGGTCACGAAAAGGGGGCGTTCACTTCAGCTATTTCAAAAAGAATCGGCCGATTTGAGCTGGCTAACAATGGCACGCTTTTTCTTGACGAAATCGGCGATATCCCGCCATCAACACAAATTAAACTCCTGCGCGTCCTTGAAGCGAAAGAATTTGAGAGATTAGGCGGCAACGATACTATAAAGGTCGATGTACGGCTTTTGACTGCGACAAATAAAAATCTGCATAAAGCTGTGAAGGATGGCACGTTTCGGGAGGATCTCTATTTCAGATTAAATGTCATCAATATTCACATTGCACCTCTCCGCGAACGCCCAAGTGATATCTCGCTCTTGGTTCACTATTTTTTGGAAAAATATACATCACAGATGAACAAACGAATTCATCGTATTTCCAATAATGCCATGTTGATTTTGGAATCGTACAACTGGCCCGGCAATGTTCGAGAGCTGGAGAATGCCATCGAACGAGCCGTTGTCTATTGTCAGGGCAATGTCTTGACAGAGGAAGATTTACCCCCCAATATTAAAGCTGAAGCGGAAGGTGTCAAGCTGACTTTAAACTTGCCGTCATATTCCTTGTATGGTGCGGAAAAATTGCTCATTGAGAAAGTTGTGAAACAATCAAACTGGAATCTCAAGCAAGCCGCGGCAACCCTTGGTATTAGCCGCGGCACACTTTACAGCAAACTCGACAAGTACAAGATCAAAAAACCAAAGTAATACAGAGAATTAAGTTGATTGAACACATTGGTTTGCACACACTCTTTTCAGACCCACTCTGCAAGGAGATGATCTGGCGAGATGAGATTTTGAGCATTCATGAAAAATATGGACCGATTGATTTTTATCGTTTTGACTTTGATGTCAGCCAGGATTATTTTGCCCATTGGCACGATATCCTGCGTGTGCAAAAAAAGCGTCGTGGAGAAATAGCGCTTTGTGTGGTCAATAGTCACAACAGGATCTTGCTGCATACGAAACTATTTTATCCTTCCAGTACCTACCGAATTCCGACGGGCGGCATCCATTTTGATGAGAGCGTGATCGATGCATGTTTTAGAGAATTAGACGAAGAGACCAGTCTTCGCGCTGTATCGGTGAACCAGTTGGCATTATTGCTCTACCTCTTCCGACATCGCCAAGATGTTTTGCCATTTGTGTCCTATATTTTTAAAGTCCATGTTGAACGTGACAAGCCACGAGTGCGCGATGAAGGCGAAGCAATCAGTGGTTTTCGATGGATCACGCGGTCAGAATTGGGTGTCATTATACAACACTTGAAGAGTCTTGAAAAAAATCAATGGCGCGAATGGGGAATCATGCGGGCTGCACCACATGAAATTATTGAAAATTCGCTTGCTTGAGCCGGGGAATATTATGAAATATTAAAAATCAAAAAGTCGTTTTAATAGCAGGATCGTAAACATTATGCAACCATTTTCGTCAAATATTTGAATCGATTTTTGTTATTTAGCGCCATGGAGGCAAAAAATGAAGAGATATCAAAGAGGCTTTTTGCTCATTTTGGGAATATTCTTTCTCATCGGCTGTAAGGGCAATGTATCTGTTGATGAAGCGTATAATGCTATCCGCCCTGTCAAGCAACTTGAGCTGCCGGATCAGATCGAAGAGAACTTTGTTGTTATCATTGAGAATGTTGCGGATGAAGGCACAAGTTATAAAAATCGTGTCGATCTTTACATAAATGGTCACAAAATAAATCCAGACTGGCTGGTGTCCAATGTGCAAAACAAGTATGTCTACCGGATGCGCATGCGTCCCGGCTATTATGAGCTCAAGGCGTACTACAATGCCTATGTTGGATGGGGAGAAGATAAATATGAAATCCTGTCAGAAGAGCTCATTCGTATCCAGCATGACAAGCGGACTGTTGTGACGGCTGATATTGTTAAAAAACCGAATGGCGAACCCGTCAATAAAAAAATGTATTTTACCGCCAAATTTGAAGACTTTACTAAAGAAACGAAAAAAAGGCAGGACTCAGAACCGGTAGAAATCGACTCTTTTATCGATTTGCAAATTAACACGGTGCCGGAGCACGCGCAGATAATCATAGACGACAAAGTCGTTGGCCAATCTCCCTTGCGATACAAGGTGACTCGCAATGAAGATCATATCATTCAAATTTCTGCTCCCGGCTACAGGACAAAAACAAAATTTATCGATCATGCAAAAATGGGATCGCAGAACATCTATCACGTTATTCAGGAACTTGAAAAGGAATAAGTTGCCTTTTATATTTTTAGGGAGAGCACCTTCAGGCTCTCCCGCTTCACACCTCGAGTTCAAATCAACAAATTCAAATACAATGAATCCAATAAACAATTAATGCACAAGTATGCTGCATTTGAAAGGTATAACATATACTGTTGGTGATCGAGAGTTGTTGCGCAACATCGACCTGGTCATCCCGGACAACAAGCGCTTTGCGCTCATTGGCGCCAATGGCGCGGGTAAAACAACTTTGCTAAAAATTATTGCGGGCGAGCTGCCGACACAGGGCGGCGTTATTCTGCGATCCACCAAGTACAGGATCGGTTATTTGCCGCAAGAGGAGATTTTGCTCGAGTCTAACAACATTCTCCATTATATATTAAAGGGAAGAGAGGATTTGCTTGACCTCGAAGAACAAATTCAACAGCTTCGGCATGAATTATCCGATTCGGCGTCGAATCCTTCCCACATTGGCGATAAATTGGCAACGCTTGAGCATCAGTTTGAACATCTCGGCGGCTACAAGCTCGAGAGCGACGCCAAAGCGATCCTTGCGGGACTAGGATTCAAGGTGAGCGATTATGAGCGTCCGATTCAGGAACTGAGCGGCGGTTGGAGAATGCGTGTCTATTTGGCTCGCCTCTTGTTACAGCAGCCTAACTTGTTGCTCCTGGACGAACCGACCAATCATCTGGACCTGGCTTCGCTTGAATGGCTTGAAGACTATTTGCAAAATTGCTTCGGCAGCATCGTCGTTGTTTCACATGACCGGTTTTTTATTGATCGCATTGCGCAAGAGATTTTCGAACTTAAATTCGGCAAGCTGAATTATTACGCAGGGAACTATCATTTTTATGAAGAACAAAAGCTAAAAAATAAACAGCTCCTTTACAAAAAAGCGGAGCATTTGAAAAAGGAAAAGCAAAAACAGCAGGAATTTATTGATCGGTTCCGCTATAAAAATACAAAAGCAAGACAAGTACAAAGCCGGATCAAAATGCTGGAAAATCTGGAGGATATCGACATTGAACCGGAAGAGCAGCAGTTGTCCTTTCAACTTTCTGTCACTACATCCAGCTATAAAGATGTACTCGTCATCGAGAATATGTCTTTTCGATACGCTGAAGAATGGGTATTTTCAGATGTCAATTTCGCGCTTTATCGCGGCCAAAAGATCGCACTTGTCGGCGATAATGGCGCCGGTAAAACCACGCTCACGCGCCTGATTGTCAAACAGCGCACACCACAAAGGGGGCGGATCACTCTTGGCCAACGCGTCAATATAGGCTATTATGCTCAACACCAGCTCGACGCTTTGGATATAAACTCTACCGTTTACCAAGCTGTTGCTGATTCTGTGGCGAACAGCCAACTGCCCAACATCCGCACAGTGCTGGGTCTGTTTGGCATCAGTGGCGATGACGTCTATAAAAAAATCGGCGTGCTCTCTGGAGGTGAAAAGGCGCGTGTCTCGCTTACGAAAATACTGTTATCACCGGTTAATTTTTTGATCATGGATGAACCGACAAATCATCTTGATATACGCTCCAGAGAAGCGTTGGAAAATGCGTTGGCCACCTATGATGGAACGCTGATTCTCATTTCGCACGACAGATACTTTCTCGATAAAATCGTTGAAAAGGTTGTTGAAATCAGACACGGACAATTTTTTGAGTATGCGGGTAATTACACAGACTATCTACAAAAGAGAGGGGAACGATCCATTGACCTGCGGTCGGAGCAACAAATCTCAAAAGGGAGCAAAAAAGCCAAAGATAACAAAAGAAAAGAGGCGGAAGCTCGTCAGGCCATCAGCAAAAAAAGAAATGAACTGCAACAGACCATCTTTCAACTTGAAGCATCGATCGAGGAGCTCGAAAAACGAAAATCAGAAGTAGAAGCACTTTTAGCTGATCCGGAATCCTATAAAAAGAATGAATTTGCTGCATCTTTGACAAAGGAATATCATCAAGTAAAAGATAAAATAGAATCCGATGTACGAGAATGGGAACTCACCCAGGAGGAATTGGAAAAATTGTTGGAAAATGCCAATATTTCCTGCAGATGAGCAAAGTGTGATCAAGATGTAGTATCTATTTATTATTGCGATTAAAACAGCTTTTTGATAACTTTTTGGAACTCTTTTTTTATATTTCGAGTTGATTATGTGTCATAAGAAGGAAAAAAATAATGAAAAATAGACTCATTACAATAATTGTTTCTGCCGTGGCACTGCTCATAGCAGCCTGCGGTGACTCGGGTACGGGAAATGATCCGGAGAAATCTCCGGCCCTCAGCGTCAATCGAAACACGATTGAGTTATCCGGTAATCCATACGGTGATCGTATATTATTGACCAATAGCGGCGGCGGACAGCTACAATGGTATATCGATGAAAAACCAGACTGGATTGAACTCTCCAACACAAACGGACTGGGCGTCAATTCTACAGATACGGTTTCGATCCGTATTTTCACTAGTTTTGATCAATTGGACTATGGTAAATATGATGGCCAGATAAAAATCAGTTCCAATGGCGGGCAAGTAACCGTTTTTCTCAATTTGGATTACAAGCCACCACAACTCAGGATCGAAAATGGCATTATCAACCTGGACCGGCACTACCGATATTCTGAACTTGTTATTGTTAATGAGGGCGGAGGAGAGCTGGAATGGCAGATTTCTTACAGCCCACCATGGCTGCAATTTGCGCAGGATTCTGGGCTTGTATATAAAAGTCAAACGGATTCCTTGCCATTTTATGCAAAGTTAAGCGAGCTGGACTATGGTGAATATAATGATAAAGTCAGCATCAAATCAAATGGCGGTGAAACAGAAATCAATGTCTATCTCACTTATGTGCGAGAGGTTGAGGTGTTTGCCGGGATTGGTGCTGCAAATGTAGAGCTCGGTGATACCTTCCTGATGGTAAAAAAACTTTATGGCAATCCAACCTCCAGCGGCTATGTCCGTCCTGCGGATACGTTGTTTATCCACAATGTTAAATATGATTATATTGGACTTGATGTTCGCATTAAAAATAATTCGCCGATTCTTTTCGGTAATGGTCAGGTAGGCTTTATTCGATTGCTCGATCCATACGATGGCATGACTCCAGAACTAATCGGTCTCAAAAGCTCAGCGAATGATTTGATTGCCGCTTATGGCCAGCCACAACAAAAAAGAGGATCGGAGTGGCTCTATGACGGCATCACGTACGTTGTAAAAAACAATACTGTATCTGAAATGATCATTCAAGATCCGGATTTTTAGAGAAATCTTGGCAAAGCCTTCACAGACGCTATGGCAATAAACGCCCAGGAAGTTTATCCTGGGCGTTTTGTATGATTAGTTGCTGCCCTGCAAAGCAAACTCGAGTGCCGATGTCGTGGTATAGTATTTTGTGATCATGTTTGGCACTTCCCATTCCGGCAGTTCACCATCAATTAAAAACTGCAAATATTTTTGTGTGACCTGGCCAAAGTGGGCTTCGTGGCCGACCCGGTACTTTTCCGGGATCGAGATGTGCCATGAATTACCAGCCTGCTCAAGATCAACGCCGGGAAATTCCTGCGCTATTTGCTTGATCGCATCGGCGAGCGTTGCGGAAAATTGCGGGTCATCCACGACGGGCTCTACATATAATTCCGCCCGGTAATTTTGTTCTTTGCCCTGTCGGATGACAACATTCGCTTTGCTTCCGCGCATAATGGAAAAATGAGTGTCACCGCCACCCGCTGGCGCCTCATAATTCCAGATCACCGACACCTTGGCGTGAATCCCCTTGAGCTGGTAAACAAATTCGCCATTTGAATAGACTGATAAAACACCATCCCGTACATTGGGCTGCAAAAAGTCGGGAAATTCTGGCAGGTCCGTCACGCGTTCGAACTGGGCTCGATTGATTTCGGTTACCCAGCGTTTGGCGCTGAGCATTTTGACATCGGTGCTATCCAGTATCTTCTCCGGAAAACACTCCCATTGAATCAAATCAACAAGATGCGTCGCAACATCAACAATGCCTTCTCCTTGCTGGGTGGTATCAAAGTACCAGGCCGGACGTTTGATTGGATTACCGGACACATACTTGAAAAAATGGTGCACGCTTTCTTTGGTCACGGCCGGCTGTTCAGGTGACCCTTCAACCAGCTCGCCAAAAACCTCCGTCATATGCGCCAGCTTTTTTTGCAGCAAAGTGGTAATTTCATACCGCTCAGTCATGATATCATACAATAATACATCATGCGCCGCTGCTGAAGCGAACGCTTCTTTGAGCATTTCAAATCCACTCTTGTTGATGCACATCGGCTTGTCCGCTAATACATTGATGCTGGCATCCACCGCGGCTTTGATATATTGGGTTTTGTTACGATTATTGCCGGCCGTGATCATGACATTGCCCGGTTTCTCGGTTAACATTCTGTCGAAAAAGTCGTCGCCGCGATAAACCGTCAGCTTCCATGCTGTTGGATTTTCCGTCCTTGTATTAAAGCCGTTTATTCGATTGATATGGTCCTCAACATCCGAACCTTCCGGAGCATAAATATGAACGAGAGAATCGACCTGTTCGTACATTGTCTTTTGCACCAGAGCTGCATGAAAATGGCCGGGATCCAATGTCATCAGTTTGACTTCACCTTTGGCGCCAGTAAAAGTCATGCTGGTTTCCTTTCCAGTTGAACAAGAGAGAAAGAGAATCATCAAACACAGTGTCAGTAACGTTGCGAGAATTTTGCGAATCATTGTGATCTCCCTATTTTTGATTCGTGATTACATCATTGACATCACACCGCGCAAGAAACCAATAGACTCGGCTGAGCCAGGCAAGGGATCTTTTGCATCGGCTTCATATTCAAGAGAAACAATGCCCTGGTAGTTATGAGCAACCAGCGTTTTCATAAATTTGGGGATATCAATGATACCGCGGCCGATGACTATGGTTTTTCCTTCTTTCGCCGCTTTTGTCACATCTTTGATATGGATATCATGGACGCGATCTTTGAATTTGACAAATTCATCAGCCGGATCGAGGCCGAGGCGCTGCGTGTGGCCTATATCGATGCACAGTCCCATGCGGATGTCACGATCTTTTACTTTCTCAAAAGCGCTTTCCGGGCTGGGATAAACCTCATCGCCCGGACCGTGGTTGTGTATAGCCAACAGGATGTCGTGTTCTTGCACTTTTTTCTCGACAAGATCGAGAAGATTGTGGTCTGGTACGCCAATGATCACGCGCATGCCGGCGGTCTTTGCGTAATGAAACGCCTGGTGTACTTGTTCTTCATTCTTCATATAAATGACGCCGCCGCCGTACAAATCGAGGCCGGCATCAACAACTTTTTGGCGCACAGCTTTAATCTGATCGTCCGAAGCGTCCAAGGGCAAGTGAAAGCTTTTAAAAGCAATTGTGGACAGGCCGAGTCGTTTTGTCATGGCGAGGCAGTCGTCCAGGTTATATTCACGCAGCGTATAGGATGCCATACCAAGGGTTAACGGGGCTTCACCACCGTAGACGGCCGTCGAGCGCACACTACTCAACAGTGCGGCTGACGTCGCTGCAACACCGGCGGTTTTTATAAAGGTGCGCCGTGATAGCTGTTTCATAACGTTCTCCCATCATTTGTGTAGTTCATCACTTTGTTGTTATATAGACAAATAATTGTAGCTATTTCCGCATTGAATGTCAAGATGAAATGAGTTTTTTCCGAAGAGAAAAACATGGAGAAAGTGTTGAAATTTGGATATATTATCTATTGAGTTTGCATCCATAGCCGGAGAATGAGTGGACGAGTCGACCAAAATACTCATCGTTGACGATGACGAGATTTATCGCCATACCTACGCTCTGATTTTAGCTGAGAACGGTTACAATGTGACGGCGGCGGCGAATGGCGAAAAAGGCCTGGAACAACTTTATCGCGGTTTTTACTCTATTGTTTTTGTTGACTATCGGATGCCGGATATGGATGGCGTTGAATTTTTACGTCGCAGCAAGGCATTTGATCCATCAATTGATGTTGTGCTGATCACAGCCTTCGCCACGATAGAAACAGCGGTGGAGGCAATCAAACTCGGTGCTTATGATTATTTAAACAAACCGACAAAAGCTGAAAAACTGCTGGCATTGGTCAAGCGACTTGAAGAACGTCAACAATTACTGCGTCGTACGGCGGGACATGCATTAAATTTAGACTTTGATGGCACCAATCTGAGCATTATCGGCGTGAGCGCCAAAATGCAGGAAATTTTTGAGATCATCTCCAAGATCGCACCAACGGACAGTACGGTATTGATACTCGGCGAGAGTGGCACTGGCAAAGAATTGATCGCCAAAGCCATCCACGCCAATAGTCTGCGCCGAAAAAATCCATTTCTCACTATGGACTGTGGCACTTTGGTTGAATCGTTGTTTGAAAGCGAATTGTTCGGCCATGTCAAAGGTTCTTTCACCGGCGCAATCGCCACGAAACATGGCGCTTTTGAATTGGCGCATGCTGGTACATTCTTCTTCGACGAAATCGGTAATATTTCGCTCAATGTACAAGCCAAAATACTGCGAGCCATTCAGGAGAAAGAAATTCGGCCGGTTGGCGGGATAAAGACAGTCGAGGTGGATGTTCGCGTCATTGCGGCAACGAACCTTGATCTGCTCAAAGCCGTGGATGAGGGGCGATTTCGCGAAGATCTGTATTATCGATTGAGTGTCATCCCCCTCTATTTGCCGCCCCTACGCGATCGTACAGAAGATATCCCTGATCTGGTCAATCACTTTATCAAACGTTTTGCTATGAAGAAACGCGACAATATCGTCGTTGGCGTTTCGGACAAGACAATGGAGTATCTTTTGCACTATTCCTGGCCAGGCAATGTGCGGGAGCTGTCAAATGTCATTGAGCGGGCAGTGGTTTTGGAAGAGGATACCATTATTCATCCGGAAAGTTTGCCAATGCATGTACGAGGTGTCATGAAACAAGGTGCAGGGGATGATTTGCTGCCGCTCTCGGAAATGGAAAAACAGCATATTCGATATGTGTTGCACAAGACCAATTTTAATATCAGCAAAGCGGCGCGTATTTTAAAAATCGATCGCAAAACATTGTATGATAAAATAAAAAAATACGATCTTTAATTCTCCTGTTGAATTTATCCCTGAAAATGCCCATTTTTACATGTATTTTCATCATGTTCACAATCAAAAAGGGAGCAAACAATGTCAAAAAAAATGAATCCATGCCGTCGCGATTTCTTAAAGACCAGTTTAGCAACCAGTATCTCCTTTACCGCGCTCGGTTTTTCAACCTGCTCCGCGCAAAAGGAAACAATAAAATCCGGTGCGGGTATGCAATTCGGGCTTGTCACCTATTTGTGGGGCAAAGACTGGGACTTGCCCACGCTGATCACCAATTGTGAAACGACCGATGTCCTGGGTGTTGAGCTGCGAACAGAGCATGCGCATGGCGTCGAACCGTCCCTCTCGGCTGCGGAACGTTTAGAGGTGAAAAAACGTTTCGCTGACAGTCCGGTCACCTGCCTGGGATATGGCTCGAATCAGGAATATCATTCGCCCGATCCGGATGAGTTAAAGAGGCAGATTGATGGGAGTTTTGAGCTGATCAAGCTTTGCCATGATATTGGCGCAAGTGGTTTAAAAGTCAAGCCCAACACGCTGCCCGAAGGTGTGCCGCAGGAAAAAACCATCGGGCAAATCGGCGAGTCTCTCAATACGGTTGGCAAGTTCGCCCAGGATTATGGCCAGGAAATCCGGGTTGAGGTGCATGGCCGGCTCACTCAGCTTCCGGCCAATATGAATGCCATTTTTGAGCATGTGACCGAATCCAATGTGAAAATTTGCTGGAATTGCAATGACCAGGATCTGGTGGATACCGGCCTCGAATATAATTTTAATATGCTCAAAAAATGGTTTGGCTCGACGGTTCATGTGCGTGAATTAAATATTGGAGATTACCCTTATCAGCAATTAATGGATTTGTTTGTTGGCATGGATTACGCGGGTTGGATTTTACTCGAAGCTCGCACCAATCCGGATGATCGGGTGGCGGCGCTGAAAGAGCAAAGACAGCTCTTCGCCGAGATGATTAAAAATGCGCAGGCGAAAATCGAATAAGCTGAGCAACTGACAAGGCATACAGGTTTTTATGAATCAGCAAATGATCATAAAAAAGGTGAATAAATCTAAAGAATTTTTTGTTAACCGGAACAATCTGTCCAATGTAAACGTAAGGAAACTGTCTTGAATCCGCTTAACAACAATTGACAAACCAAAAAATTTTTCATCATTATTTAAGAGGAGGGCGACATGTCCCGTGACAAAATGTCCATTTTTGTCCTGTTTTTTCTTTTTATTGGCGTAACAAGTTCTTTTTATGCGCAGGAAAATCTTGATCTTGCCCGGAAACTGCCTGTCGATCCACAGGTAATAAGCGGCGAATTTGATAATGGATTAAGATATATGATTCGAGTGAATGAAAAACCGCAAGATCGTGCCGAGGTTCGTCTAACCATTAACGCTGGCTCTATAGTCGAAGACGAAGACCAGCTCGGTTTTGCGCATCTTGGCGAGCACATGGCTTTTAATGGCACCAAAAATTTCCCGAAACAGGATTTGATCAATTATCTTGAATCCATCGGAATGAAATTTGGGCCTGAAGTCAATGCTTACACAAGCTTTGATCAAGTCGTTTATATGCTGCAATTGCCCACTGATAGCCTCGAACAATTCGAAAAAGGTTTTCAAGTTTTGGAAGATTGGGCGCATCAGGTCAGCTACGACGAGGAGGAAATAAACAAAGAACGCGGTGTTGTCATTGAAGAATGGCGACTTGGGCGAGGCGCCAGCCAACGTATGCTCGATAAATGGCTACCTGTGCTTCTTAAAAATTCGCAATATGCCGTGCGCCTGCCGATTGGCAAAATAGAGCTTTTGGAAAATGACGACAACGAGGCTGTCCGGCGCTTTTATAAAGAATGGTATCGCCCGGACCTCATGTCCGTTATTGCCGTGGGCGATTTTGATCCGGATTATGTCAAAGGATTGATCGAAAAACATTTTGCCTCGATTCCCAAACCAGAGAATCCTCGTGAACGAATATTCTATCCGGTTCCCGATCATGAAGAAACCTTGTTTGCTATTGTGACCGATCCGGAAGCGCCGCGTACAGATATTCGCGTCTATTTCAAGCGTGATATTGAGATAGATGAGACGCTCGGTGATTATCGAGAATCCCTGGCCGAACAGTTGTACAATCAGATGCTCAACAATCGTTTGGATGAATTGCGTCAGCAGGCGGATCCACCCTTTATGTATGGCTATTCTGCCAGTGGACGCATCATTCGAACAAAAGAGACCTATTTCCTCGGTGCCGGTGTTGAAGAAGATGGCATCAAACGCGGGCTTGACGCCCTGTTAACCGAAGGTTTTCGGGTGAAAAAATACGGCTTTGTTGAATCTGAATTGGCGCGAGCCAAGACAGCAACACTTCGACAGTATGAACAGGCTTACAACGAGAGAGATAAAACAGAATCCCGTCGTTATGCCGATGAATATGTTAACCACGTTCTGGAATCGGAACCCATTCCCGGAATCGTCAGTGAGTATGAATACGTACAAGCATTATTACCAACAATCAAGCTGGCAGAAGTGAATGGGCTGGTTGATGAATTTCTCACCGATGGCAACAATGTTGTCATTGTCCAGGCTCCGGAAAAAGCCGGACTCGAAATTCCCTCAAAAGATGAATTAGCCACGTTATTCACCGCTGCTGAAAATAAAGAGTTAGAGCCATATGACGACAAAGTATCGGATGAACCGTTGGTTGCCGAGCCGCCAAAGCCGGGAACAATCGTTAACGAACGTAAAATCGAATCCCTGGATGTAACAGAATGGACGCTCTCCAACGGTACGCGCATCATGCTAAAAGCCACGGATTTCAAAAATGATGAAATACAGTTTCAAGGCGGCCGATGGGGCGGACACTCAAATGCACCAACCGAGGATTATCTATCGGTGCGTGCGGCTTCAGCAATTATCAATTCGAGTGGCTGTGGAAATTTTGATCAGGTCACCCTGGATAAAAAGCTGACCGGAAAAATTGCCCGTGTATCGTCAAATGTCTCCGAGACGATGGAAACACTGAGCGGCAGCTGCTCTCCCAAAGATGTTGAGGCATTTTTTCAGCTTGTTTATTTGGCTTTCACTGCGCCGCGTATGGATGAAACCGCCTTTGAATCGTACAAAGCGCGCACAAAAGGATATCTCGAAAACCAGAACGCTATGCCGGAATATGTGTTCAGCGATTCGGTGACCTCTATCATACATCAGTATCATCCCAGGCGTTTACCGTGGAAAGTGGACGACCTTGAAAAGATAGACCTTGAAACAGCATACAATTTTTACAAGAACCGATTTGCCGACGCTGGTGATTTCTATTTTATTCTCGTTGGTAATATCGATATGGAGGCAATCAAGCCACTTGTCCTGACTTATTTAGGCGGATTGCCGAGCTTGAATCGCGAAAATAGCAACAAAGATACAAAAGTAGCACTCCTGCCGGGAAAACATGAAAAAGTCATTTATAAAGGTATGGAAGAAAAGGCGCGCGTCCAAATCGTGCTGCATGGTGATTACGAATGGTCTCGGGAAAATAATTATGCTTTTCAATCCATGGCCCAGGTGCTTCGTATCAAGCTTCGCGAGACGATTCGCGAAGAAAAAAGCGGTACATACGGGATTGGGCTATCCGCCTCAAGCTGGTTTACCCCTGAAGAGCACTATCGTATCACCATCGGGTGGGGCTGCGAGCCGTCGCGCGTTGATGAACTGACGGAAGCTGTTTATGCGGTCATTGACAGTGTGAAAAATTTCGGGCCGGATGACCTTGTGTTGACCAAAGTGCATGAGTCGCAGCTGCGCACCTTTGAGACGGATCTGGAAGAAAATGGCTGGTGGAATGACCGTCTGGGTAATGCATACTGGGCGGATTACGATCACGAACTGATCATCAAAGTACCAGAGCAGATTGAGACACTTTCCAAAGAAATGATCCAGGACGCAACGAATAAATATTTCACCTATGAGAATGTGGCTCGGTTTGTGTTGCTTCCCGAAGAAAAAAGTAGCAACTGATCATGTTGTTCTATGCATAGCTTCCGGAGCTTCGAGCTCTTGTTTGAATAGAGTTTAAATGGAGATAAAAAAAAGCCCGCTACGCCAAAATTAATGAGCATAGCGGGCTTTTTTCATCACTTAAAAATTTCACATCCCAAGTCCGAAGGTATAACCAACTCGAAGGCCAACATAGTTAAAATCCTCAACCACCATATAGAGCAAAGAGGCATCGACGGATGACCAGCGTAAACCGATGATGGGAGAAACGCTGAATTTTGAGCTGGTCTCTTCCTCGTCAATGAGTTTTTGATCAACTGCTGTTCCCTCGTATGTGAAAGTAAAATTGTGCAGTCCGGCCTGGAAGCCAAAGTGAAATTTGGGACCAACGGGCAAACCAAATTCCCAACGTAATCCGGCTAAAATCGGAATGGCTGTCACGTGGGTGTTGGCTGTAACAGTCTCGGTGTTGCCGGCCAAATCAACTGCAAAGGAATATGACTGTTTGCCAAAGTCGAGGTAGCCAACATCTGCTGTCACGGTCAACAAAACCAGATCCGCCATGCCAAAAGCGGTCACTCCAAAACCTGTCGGATTGAATGTTTCACTCAGATCACCACTGCTGAGCTGATCAAAGGCGAGCGTTGCGGTGGGTTGCGTGATATTGGCATTCGCGCCAAAACGAAGACCAACAAGGGCAAACGATTGATGTGCAACGAACAGTATGAGCAGTGCAGTGACAAAGAGAATTTTTTTCATGATAATTCCTCCAGTTTTACAGGTATCGATTTAAAATATTGAATAAGAAACGTTTTTTCTTTGTTAAGATGAACGCTCATTGCGATTGTTAGTGTAAAGATAGAAAGTATTCTTGCATTTTCAAACAATAAATTATAGATTTAACGACAAAACTGCGTAATAGAAAATGTGAATGGAAAATGAGCAAGCAGAACACTGAACTTCAAAGTGATGTTTTCACCCGGGAGGATGTGGGCATCGATGAGCCGCGGCTCTTTAAAGTTTTGCTGCATAATGATAATTATACAACAATGGAATTTGTCGTCGAGGTACTGGAAACAGTGTTTCATAAGTCCCCGGTTGAGGCAACGCAGATCATGATGAATGTTCATCGAAAAGGACTGGGTGTCTGCGGTATCTATCCCTATGATGTCGCCGAGAGCAAAGTGGTGCAGGTGCACGTGTTAGCCAAACAAAAGCAATTTCCGCTAAAATGCAGCATGGAGGAGGCGTAAATGATGTTGACGATGGAATTACAGATGACGCTGCAAGCGGCATTGCGGGAAGCGCATAAGCGGCGGCATGAGTTTGCCACACCGGAACATATCCTGTATGCATTACTTTTTAGTGAGCACGGAGCGGAGATCATCCAGGCCTGCGGTGGTGATATCGAGAGCTTGCAGGATAATCTGGAAGAATTCTTTTATGAAAAACTTCCGCAACTGCCGGATGACAAAAAAATTCAGCCGCAACAATCGATTGGCTTTCAGCGCGTCATTCAACGCGCGATCGTTCATGTCGAGCGCTCCGAAGGAGATGTTGTTGATTTTGGTGATATTTTGGCGGCTATTTTTGAGGAGCCTCATTCACACGCCGCTTATTATTTGGCGTATGAGGGAATTACCCGTCTTGATGTTCTGGAATATATCTCTCACTCTGTGGAAGGCAGCTATGCCCAGATGGATGTGACTGATGAGGAGATGACAAAAACTCGCTCTGAAAAAAAGAAAAAAAGGTTTCTGGAAAGTTACGCGGTGAATTTGATCGAAAAAGCGGCCAATGGCAAGATTGATCCTCTTATTGGGCGAGTGCAGGAGATTGAGCGCACCATGCATGTGCTGTGTCGCCGAACGAAAAATAATCCCATTTTTGTTGGTGAATCCGGAGTAGGTAAAACAGCTATTGCCGAAGGCCTGGCGTTGCGCATCCATGGTGGCACTGTGCCCGAGATTCTGATCGATGCCGAGATTTGGGCATTGGATATGGGTGCACTATTGGCCGGCACAAAATTTCGCGGCGATTTTGAAGCCCGACTGAAAGGCGTGATTTCAGACATCCAGCAGCGTCCGAATGCCATTCTGTTCATCGATGAAATCCATACTGTCGTCGGCGCCGGATCAACCACCGGCAGTTCCATGGACGCTTCAAACATTTTAAAACCTTTTTTGGCCTCCGGCGATGTCCGGTGTATTGGCTCAACAACCTTTAACGAATACAAGAATTATTTTGAAAAAGATCACGCCTTTTCAAGGCGATTTCAAAAAATTGAAATCACCGAACCGTCGATTGAAGAGACGGTGAAGATATTAAACGGTCTTAAATCGCATTATGAGGCCTACCACAATGTCAAATATACCAGACCGGCGCTGCAAGCCGCGTCTGAGCTGGCGGCGAAATATATCAATGATCGCTTTTTGCCGGATAAAGCTATTGATGTGATGGATGAAGCAGGTGCCTCTTTCCGCTTGCAGCCCAAGCCCAAGCGACGAACTACTGTCGGCGTCTCTGATGTGGAGCAGGTCATTGCGAGGATGGCCAGGATTCCAGCCAAAAAAACATCATTCTCCGAAAAAAAGCAGCTTGAATCTCTGGAATGGAATCTCAAGGACAATATTTACGGCCAGGATCATGCGATCGAATCGATTGTGACCGCAATCAAACGCTCGCGCGCCGGATTGGCGCGACCGGAAAAACCGATTGGCAATTTTTTATTCGCCGGTCCAACTGGCGTCGGTAAAACCGAAGTGGCGCGTCAGCTGGCAATTCAACTTGGCGTGCACTTTGAACGTTACGATATGAGCGAATATATGGAAAAGCACGCTGTGGCGCGACTCATCGGCGCGCCGCCAGGATACGTTGGTTTTGATCAGGGCGGTTTGCTGACCGATGCGATCAGAAAACATCCATACACCGTGCTGCTGTTAGATGAAATTGAAAAAGCGCATGAGGATTTGTTCAATATTTTATTGCAAGTTATGGATCACGGCACTTTGACCGATAACACTGGACGAAAAGCTGACTTTCGCAACGTGATTCTTATCATGACATCCAATGCCGGGGCACGCGAGATGAGTACCCGCGGCATCGGTTTTGGCGAGCAGCCGGGCAGCAAAAGTCAAAAAGCGATCGAAAAACAGTTTAGCCCCGAGTTTCGCAATCGGCTTGACGGCATTGTTCATTTTAATCATTTGAATATCGACATTGTCGAGCAAATCGTGCTCAAATTTATCCGTGAATTGGAGATACAGCTTATTGACAAAAAGGTGACGATAGAGCTCACCCAGGCCGCGACAACCTGGTTGGCCAAAAAGGGCTATGATCCAGTCTACGGCGCACGTCCCCTTGATCGGGTGATCCAGGAAAATATCAAATCGGTTTTGGCTGATGAAATCTTGTTCGGCAGACTGGAAAAAGGCGGTGCGGTGAAAATAAGCGTGCAGAATGATCAACTGCTTTTGGAATACTTATAAAGCACTTTTTCTGAAATTCCTGCTGACATTATCACCGTTTTTTCCTACCTTTAACAAAAAATAAACAATACTTACTAAAGCGGCTATTAGTAATGCGATTAAAAATCGTTTCTGTTGTCTTGCTTGTTCTATTCTCCTTTGCCCACACTACTGAACGAACCAGTGGTTTTTATCAAAAGACATTCCCTGATGATGTGAAGATTTTAGCTTCAGATTCTGTTAGTCTTTTGCTTGAAATTAATGTGCCGAAACCGCAGGTGAAGCCTTCGGCCGTTAATGGGGTCGCAGGCTCATCGCTGCAGCTGTCAGGATACACTTCGATAGCTGAGCCAGGTGCGCCGGCGCTGCCGATTCGCGCTATTCCAATGGCGGTGCCACCGGGGGCACAGCTTTCAATTGATATTTTGGACATTGAAGAGGTCAATGAGAATATAAACGAGCTGGCTCCGGCTCCGACGTTTGTGCCTGAAAATCTCGCCGCAAACAAAAGCACTGGTCCGCGCTATGCGTATCCAAAAAATGAGCTGATCTATGAGCAAAACCGGTTCTACCCGGAGGCTCATGTGCAGCTTGGGGCACAAGGTAAAATGCGCGGCCTGAATATTTGCAGCGTGCTTTTTTATCCCGTTCGTTATAATCCGGTCATCCACCAGATTAAGCGGGTGACTCGAATCGTTTTTTCTGTCCATTTTCATTCGACGGTTCTTCAACATCGCCAAACAACATATGCGCAAGAATCGACTGCTTTTCAGACGATTTACGCCAACACGCTCGTCAATTCTCACTATGCCAGTGCATGGCAGACACCGAGTGTTTCAATGGAAAAAGCGCAAGCCTATTTTTTGCAGGAGGGCCAGGATTGGATTAAAATTGCGCTGGAAAAAAATGGACTGTATCACATCTCCGCTGCCGAGCTCGGCCAGGCGGGTTTGGCAATAACGTCTGTTGATCCGCGCACGCTCAAACTATTCAACCACAACGAGCAGGTGGCCATCCTGGTAGAGGGGGAGAGTGACGGCGTTTTTGATGAAAATGATTACCTTGAATTTTATGGCGAAGCATTTAAGAATCAGCATACAACCACAAACATCTATTGGCTGACGGCCTCTCCCGGGCTGGGAAAACGCATGCAGAGTGTCGATGCAGCGCCTGTTCACGGTTATCCCCAATTAGACGTCGGCCGCAGCCTTTTGCGCTATGAAATTGACTATTGTCACCACGCCAATTTTCCGAATCATACGGATCAGGACCATTGGTTTATGGACAGTTTGTTCGCTCCCAAAGCCTTATCCTACCCGGTTGATCTGGGACGTGTGGAAAAATCGCCCGATGCCAAAGCCGAGTTTGCCGTGCATTTGCAGGGATTCGCCAGCATGGTGGCTTACAATCCCGATCATCATACGCTTGTTAATATCAACGGAACGACAATTTGGGACAAATGGTGGGAGGGCCGCATCAGTGTTGCAGATACTATAAGATTTGACCAGAGTCTCTTGCAAGATGGAATTAATCATATAGATTTTATTGGTCCGGATGATACGGGCAGTTTTTTGGACTGGCAATTGATTGATTATTTCGCCCTGAAATATACACGAATAAATTCAACAACCAATGATAGCCTGGTATTTTCAATTGAGCAAGCAGGACAATATAACATTCAAGCAAACGGCTTTGCAGCGGATGTCAACGCGCTGGATATTTCGGATTCGAAAAATCCAATCTACATCACCGGACTTTTGCACAATAACGATCAAATTTCTTTTGAATATACAATTAACGAACCTTCATATTTTTACCTGACAGCGGCATCACGGACACTCGCCCCGATTCGTCTCGAGCGCGATGCACCCTCTAACTTGAGGCAAACTGTCAATCGCGCCGATTATCTCATCATAACCTATGATGATTTTTACCAAGCCACAGTGCCGCTGGCGAATTTTCATACGTCGAATGGGCTTGAGGTGATGATCATTAAAGTGCAGGATATCTATGATGAATTTAGCGCCGGTATCTATGACAAAAATGCTATCAAAGACTTTTTAGCCTATACCTATGCCAACTGGGCGAAACCGGCGCCGACTTTTGTATTGTTGGTCGGTGATGCGTCGTGGAATCCGCGGATGCTGAGGCCTGAGAATGAATTTTATGGTGGCGGGCGCAAAAGCGACTTTGTACCCACACGATTATTCGAGGCGGATGTTGAGCACGCTCAGGCAACCTCTGACACCTGGTTTGGTTGTCTGGACGGTGATAATGATGTGTTGCCCGAATTTTTGATCGGACGGCTGACGGCGCGCTCCACAATTGAGGCGCACTATATGGTGCAAAAAATATTGGACTATGCGACACAATACGAATCAGGTGCCTGGCACAATACGGCAACCTTTGTGGCTGATGTGGGAGAGGGAGGTTCAAACGCCTTTGAGGATTCGTCCGATGCCTACATTCGTCGTTATATTCCGTCCGATTTCATTGCCAATAGAATTTATTTATCCGAGCTTGGCATGCCGAATACAAAAAACGCGATTTTTCAAGCTTTTGGCCAGGGGTGTTTGACCCTCAACTATTTTGGCCACGGCGCGGCCAGTCTTTGGTCAGACAAGCTCATATTGAGTCGAGACGATGTGCCATTCCTGCCGGAAAATGTTCATTTGCCCTTCGTCTTTACGATGAGCTGCATCAATGGTTATTTTGCGGATCCGAGCGCTGCAGGTGCAGCTTTGGGAGAAAAATTAGTCACCGAAGTCGGCAAGGGAGCGCTCGCGGTTTTCACCGGTTCAGGAAAAGCCTATGCATCGATTTTGCAGCCACTCGCGCATATTTTATATTATACCCTTTATACAGAGACAAAACCGCAGATCGGCGTTTTCAGCACAGCAGGTTTATTGGCTATGTTCAGCACTTTTCCGCAAAACCTGGATCATGTTCGTTTTTATGTTTTGTTCGGTGATCCGGCGACATCATTGCACTACACCCACGCCGGCCCGGCACGGCAGTACGCCTGGTACTCGGGTTATGTGACCATTGAGGATAAAGTGCCACCGGCGCAGAGTGAGCTGTTAGCCTTTATTGATGAAAGACAGTTTTCCAGCGGGCGCCTTAATGCGTCTGATGGATCTTTTGGGCCGATTTATATCCCTGAGGATAATCCTGCTACATCGGAAAAAGACGGCGGTATGGCCGGAGATAGCGTTTATTTCAAGATACAGCAGTCGGACAACCGGGCGCATTTGTTGGAGCCAGCTGTAGCCTGGCGCCTCGGAGCAACAGACTCGCTGCATCTCAAGGAAAAGCCGACGCATGTCGAAAATATGGTCAGCGTGCAATTTTTTGTGGATGGACGCAAGGTTGGACAAGACTTTTATGACGGCGATCCCATATCACTCTCCTCGACTATTATCGCCGAAGTGGAGCTGGAAAATGTCGTATTGGCAAAGAATAATTTTACTTTGGCGGTCAATAATGAAAAAATTGATAATGAAATAAAGATCAGATTGGTGCCGAGCAGTCCAGCCAGGAACAAACTGGTGCTCAGCTATTCTCCACAAAACTTGGCCGACGGTAACTATGAAATCCAACTTGTTGGTGCGGGGGTGCAACATCAGGGTGAACCTGCGGGATTTCGATTTTTTATACAGTCAGCCATTGGAATAGACAATGTTGTCAATTTCCCCAATCCCTTCCAGGACAAAACGACCTTTACTTATATCATCAAAAATGACCAACCTGTCGCTGTTGACATAAAGATTTATACTGTCGCTGGTCGTCTCATTCAGACTCTGGAGGCACCTTTTAGTGATGTCGGTTACAATGAGCTGGAATGGGATGGTTGTGATGCCTACGGTGATGCGCTGGCCAACGGGGTATATTTTTACAAGATTTGCGCGCGAGATCGTGATGAGCACACCGAGGTCATTGAACGACTCATCATTATGCGCTAAAAGATTCTTGCATTTATTGCTAAAAATGATTATACTAACTTGACGCGTCAAGTTAGAGGATATTTTGTGCATTTGCCAAAATACTATTTGATAAGCCAGGATATTGTCAAGAGGATAAAATCGGGTGAATTAAAGCCGGGAATGAAAATTCCCTCTGAAAACGAAATTATCCGTGATTATCAGGTGAGCAACACCACGGCGCGCAAAACGTTGCAAGAGATTGCGCAACAGGGATGGGCATATCGGGTGAAAGGCAAGGGGACGTTCGTCCAGACGCATAATGTCGATCGTTCGGTGACGCGCATTCTTGGCTTTTCGAAAAATATGATCGAAGCAGGCTACACTCCCTCAACAAGATTACTCGAATCCACTATTGAAAAAAAAGGCTATTCAGACATCATCAATGGTCGCAAATATACCATGCGCGGTCCAGTGCTTAAAATTCGACGCCTGCGCTACGCTGATGCTACTCCGATGATGCTGGAGGTGCGTTTTATCAATATGACACTATGTCCGGGAATAAACAACATGGACCTGAGCCGGCCACTTTACGAAATCTATGAACATTTTTTTGATCTCAAAATGAAACAAGTCAATCAAATGATTCGAACGATCATCATTTCGGATATGGTGACTGAAGAGCTGTTCGATATTCATGCACCCACACCGGCTTTTCTGGTCAATGGCGTCACATTTACCGGCAAAGAGATGATCCTCGAGATGGAACGATCAATTTACCGAGGTGACAAATACAGCTTTTCCGTGCGAGCGACATGAGTATATCGCAATAGTTACAATAGTTAGTGCGTTAACAATCTGGATAATCAATGTATACAAAAGAATTTTTGGCACAACTTTACAAGAAATTGTACACGATTCGTGTTTTTGAGTCGAGATGTATTCAACTTTATCGCCAGGGTTTGATACGCGGCTATTTTCATCCCTATCTCGGTGAGGAAGCGATCGCTGTCGGCGCGTGTGCAGCGATTGAGCGGCATGACTATATCACCAGCACCCATCGAGGCCACGGCCACTGCATCGCCAAAGGCGCTAAAGTCAAATTTATGGTGGCTGAGCTTTTGGGCAAAAAAACCGGCTATTGCAAAGGACTCGGTGGCTCCATGCATATCGCGGATTTGGCTGTCGGTAACCTCGGCGCCAATGCAATCGTCGGTGCGAATCTGCCACTCGGTGTCGGTGCTGCACTGGCGTCGTCAATGAAAAAGGACGGCAAAGTGACTGTCGTTTTCATCTCTGACGGCGCCTCAAATAACGGCGTCTTTTCCGAGTCCATGAACCTGGCGGCAATCTGGAATTTGCCGCTGATCACAATTGTCGAAAATAACCAGTACGCTGTTTCAACCCCCATCACCCAATCAACTTGTGAAGCCAATCTGTTCAAAAGAGGAGAGGCGCTGGGCATAACAAGTCAGCAAATTGATGGCAACGATGTGCTCACTGTTTATGAAACGGTCAAAAATTTTGCCGAGCACTGCAGGCGGGGTGAGGGACCGTTTTTGATCGAGGCGATCACCTTTCGCCACGGTGGGCACCATGTCAACGATCCAGGACTCTATATGCCGAAAGAAAAACTTGACTATTACATGTCCATTGATCCCATCAAACGTGGACGCCAATATTTGCTGGAGAAGGGAGGCGCGTCCGATAATGAGGTCAAAGAGATTGAGGCGACCGTCGAAAAAAACATGGAGGAGGCCATCCGGTTTGCGCAGTCGAGCGACGAATTGGCTTTTGATGATTTTTTAGCGATCGTTGAGGGCTATTAAGATGGCGCGAGAAATCCTGTATCGGGAAGCTTTAAATGAAGCGCTGCGCGAGGAAATGCGCCGTGATCCCACCGTATTCTTGATGGGTGAAGGCATCGCAGAACGCGGCGGCTCCTACAAGGTAACCGTTGATCTTTTAAAAGAGTTTAGCCCGCAACGCGTCATCGATACACCTATTGCCGAGGCCAGTTTCACTGGCGCCGGAGTTGGTGCCGCAATCGCCGGAATGCGGCCGGTGGTGGAAATCTTGTTTATCGATTTCACCATGCTTATACTCGATCAGATCATCAATCAGGCTGCGAAATATAAATTTATGAGCGGAGGCAAGGCACCTGTCCCATTTGTTCTGCGCTCGCAGGGCGGTGTCGGCAATGGTCTGGCTGCACAACATTCGGAGAGCCTGGAAGCACTTTTTTACCATATCCCGGGACTCAAAGTAGTGATGCCCTCCACGCCGTATGATGCCAAGGGGTTGCTGAAATCGGCGATTCGCTGCGACGAGCCGGTCATTTTTCTCGAACACAAATTGCTTTATATGACAAAAGGTGATGTACCGGAAGCGGAATATACCATAAATTTTGGCCAGGCGGATATAAAAAAACGTGGCAAGCACGCCACGATTATCGCTTGGTCCAATATGGTACCGCGCTCGCTCGATGCTGCGGCCAAGCTGGCGAATGAAGGAATTGACGTCGAGGTTATTGATCCACGAACGTTGGTGCCGCTTGATAAAGCGACGATATTAGCTTCGGTTCGAAAAACCGAGCGCGTGGTCATCGTCCAGGAGGCCGTACGACGTGGCGGCGTCGCGTCTGATATAGCATCGATTATTCAAGCCGAAGCTTTTGACTATCTGGATGCCCCGATCGAAATCGTTGCCGGCCTGAATAGTCCGGTTCCGTTCAATTTGTCTCTGGAAAGCCGCGTGGTCCCACGAGAGGAGGATATTATCAATGCCGTTAAAAAAGTCATGTACATTTAATTTGGATAATTCACAAACATCTCACGTGAATACAGTGGGAGCTCTAAAAAGCTGAAGAAATAAATTCTTTTAGAAAGGTGATGCCATGATCAGATTATATTTTTTAAGCTTTATTCTGCTCGTTTTTTCGTGTGACTCGTCAAAGCAGATTCAGGTGCCCTTTTCCTATCAAGAGGTCAGTACGGCGATTGGTCACCCCAAAATAGCGGATGTTGATCGCGACGGTTTTGGTGATATTCTCCTGCACTGCCACCGCGACGACATGCATATTAAAGTCGAGAATCGACAGATCCGCATGGAATGGTTGCGTTGGCCCGATTTAAGCGTCTATCCTATTGCGTTTGGCGATTTCATCGGCGACCGCATGGGATTGGGTGATATAAATGGTGACGGTACACCGGACGCAGTGACGGGAAAAGTTGTTGGTGATGAGGTGCACATATTTTGGTATGAAAATCCTTTTGCAAAAGCGTCGCTGGATCCATCAAACGAATGGACTGAAAGATATATTGGCCTCATTGAAGATCACATTAAAGATATATTAGCTGCGGATATGAATGCTGATGGAAAGATGGATGTCATCGTTCGATCGCACGAGATTTCCAGGATATACTTTCAAAATAACGACAGCTGGTTCGCTAAAAAGCTCGAGCATCCGCGCAAAGAGGGGATGGCGATTGGTGATCTCGATGGCGACGGGGACCTTGATGTCATCTTGAATGGCTTTTGGCTGGAGACGCCGGACGATTTGCAAAATGGCGAATATATCTTCCACAATATCGATGAAAAATGGTACCAACAAAATAGCGGCAGTTGGCAGGACAATTGTTGCTACGTTGGGGTAGCGGATCTGAATGCTGATGGTTTGAATGACGTCATTTTGGCGCATTCAGAAAAAGCCGGGTATCCGCTTGCTTGGTATTCGGTGGAATCAAAAAACAAGGTCAGAACTGGTCCGTGGATAGAGAATACAATTGCAGATCGATTTGACTGGTGCGAAACGGTTGATGTCGGTGATGTTGATCTCGACGGCACGCTGGATATCATGGCCGCAAAATTTCGTCGGCACGATCCGGAAAACTATGATAATGCACCACCATATCCAGTTGCCCTTTTTTACAATATAAAGGGTGATGCTTCTGAATGGACAATGCAGGTACTTGATTCTACGGGCATCTATGCCGGTGTATTAGGTGATGTTGGCGGCGATGGCGATCTCGATGTTCTCGGACCCCAGAGTTACTATATTGGTCCGATTCGGCTATGGGAAAATCAACTAAAATAATCCATTTCAATTGAGGATGGTAAAATGACTCTGCAAAGCATGACAGCAATGCTCAAACGCGCGCAAAAATATGCCTATGCCGTTGGAGCGTTTAATATTCTCGACTACAATTCCATGAAAGCTGTGGTGGATGCGGCCGAAGAGTTGCATTCGCCGGTGATCATTCAGACCTCGGTCAAGACCGTACTTTTTTGGGGCTATGAGCCGGTGATCGCATGGGCGAGGCAGCTTGCAGAAAATGCGACTGTTTCAATTGCCATCCACCTGGACCATTGCAAGGATTTAAAAGTGATTCAAAATTGCATCGATGCGGGATGGACGTCGGTGATGATCGATGCCTCGACAATGCCGTTCGAAGAGAATATCGCGCTGACACAGAAAACGCTCGAAATGGCACGTCCCAAAAACATTTCCGTCGAAGCTGAGCTTGGCGCTATCGTCGGCGTGGAGGACGATATTCATGTCAAGGAACAGGACGCCCATTTGGCTGATCCCGAGCAGGCGGTGCAGTTT
Organism: Candidatus Zhuqueibacterota bacterium; assembly: GCA_016928775.1. Classification (GTDB taxonomy): domain Bacteria; phylum Zhuqueibacterota; class Zhuqueibacteria; order Residuimicrobiales; family Krinioviventaceae; genus Kriniovivens. Next base: position 91,762 of record JAFGKD010000054.1, read on the forward strand.
TGTCATACGCTGGCAATCGATTGTTTTGCGCCGGCCATCGGCACAGCGCATGGTGTTTACAAAGGCGAGCCCAGGATCGCCTACCATCGCATCGAGGAGATCGCCAGACGAACAGGTGTTCCGCTGGCGCTGCACGGCGGCACTGGCTTGTCCGAGGACGTTTTTTACAGATGCATCGCCCTCGGATGTGCCAAAGTGAATATTTCCACCCAACTCAAATATGCCCATATCAATGGATTTGTCGATTATCATCTGCAAAACAAGGTGTATAATCCTCTCAAACCTTTGCAAGCGCAATACGAAGCTTTAAAAGCGGCCGTTATGGAAAATATAAAATTGTTCGGAAGCGAGGGCAAGGCGTAAATGGTCACACCCATCAACATGCCGCAGGTCGGTCAGGATATTGAAACTGCTGTCGTCACGGAATGGAAAGTCAAGTCAGGCGACAAAATTAAGGTTGGGGATGTTATTGCGCTGGTTGAATCGGACAAGGCGGTGTTTGAGGTGGAGGCGTATGCAGCAGGAACGATAACCGAAATCGTGGTGGAGGAGGGCGAGGAGGGGAAGGTTTTTGAGCCGATGGCGTATATGAGAACAGAAAAAGAGACGCTGGTTGAAGGGGAGCGGAGCGACGAACAGGGAGAAGGGAGAAAGGAAGAGGGAGACCGGAGGCCGAAAACCGGAGACAGGGATAAAGAGGATATTGAACAGTCCACTTTCAGCGTTCCACACTCAACACATCGCCCTTTTGCCAGTCCCTCTGCGCGTCGTTTGGCGCGGCAGCATGACATTGACTTGTCGACGCTTGCAGGGTCCGGGCCGAATGGCAGAATTGTCAAGAAAGATATTCTGAAGGCTTTTGAGCAGTCAGCTATCGGCCATCAGCCATCAGCCAAAGACGAAGAAATGAAAGCCGACAGCCGACAGCCAAATACTCAGTCTTTGCAGTCTGCCGTGGAGGATAAAGATCATGCCATTCCATTCACAAAGATTCGCCAAACTATCGCGGATCGGATGACGCGCAGCGCCACGACCATTCCACATTTTTATCTCTGCATACACGCGGATATGACAGCGGCGTTGGCGTGGCGGGAATCGTACAATGTGACCGCAGTCGAAAAAATATCGATTAATGATATGCTTATCCGCGCGGTGGTGCACTCGTTGAAAAAATTCCCAAGAATGAATGCGCATGTTGAATCCGATAAACTCATTGCGAAAAAGGATATCAATATTGGCGTCGCGGTATCGCTTGGCGAAGGCCTGATTGTACCGGTGATCCCCAGAGCAGATGCGCTTTCGCTTGATGAAATTCATGTTGCCGCAAAAAACGCGGCGCTGCAGGCGAAGAGTGGTGTCATGAAAATAACCGATCCCGGGACGTTCACGATCAGCAATTTGGGAATGTTCGGTGTTCATCAGTTTACACCGATCATCAATCCGCCGGAAGCCGGAATCCTGGGCGTCGGCGCGGTCGAGAAACAGTTTGTTCCCGGACCCAATAATTCCTTTGCCGTACGAGAAAAAATAAAACTGACGTTAGCCTGTGACCATCGCGCCATTGACGGCGCTTATGCCGCGGAATTTTTGAATAGCATGCGGTCATTTTTGGAAAAATTTGAATAATGATAAAATGAGGTGAATAGAGAAGAACATGGTCACCACTCCTTTCTCCTTTTTCCCTTCTCCGTTCTCCTCTCAAAAAGGAGTCTATTGTGCTAAAAGCAATCATCTTTGACTGTGATGGCGTGCTCGTCGATACCGAAAAAGACGGCCACCGAGTGGCGTTCAATCGCGCCTTTGCCAAAATGAATTTGCCGCATGAATGGAGTGTGGAAAAATATCACGAGCTGCTGCAAATCGCTGGCGGCAAGGAGCGCATGCGGCATTTTTTTAATGAGGCCGGATGGCCGGACGATGTGGGTGACCGAGATGCTTTCATCAAACAATTGCACAAATTAAAAACGGATCTGTTCATGCAAATCATTGAATCCGGCAAATTACCATTGCGGCCCGGTGTTGCACGATTCGTGGATGAAGCGATTGCGGATGGCATCACCCTGGCGGTGTGCTCGACCTCGAATGAGCGCGCGGTAAATTTGATCGTTGAGAAATTGATCGGTCCTGAACGCAAAAAACATTTTGCCGCCATCCTTGCCGGTGATGTGGTCTCGAAAAAAAAGCCCGATCCCGAAATTTATCATCTGGCACTCATGAAACTCCATCTGAATCCCCGGGAGTGTGTGGTTATTGAAGACAGTCGTGTTGGCCTATTGGCGGCAAAAGCTGCTGGTGCGTTCTGCGTGGTGACGACAAACTACTATACTGAACGCGAGGATAGTTCGGAAGCGGATGTCGTCGTACCGGAATTGGGGGACAAAGGACATGAAAAAATCACCGTTCGGTTTTTGAAAGCGCTAGTGAAGGATTAATGAGCATGAGAAAAATATTAGCCTTTGGCGAAATCCTTTGGGATCGGCTCCCCGATAAAACGATTTTAGGCGGTGCGCCGTTCAATTTTGCCTTTCGGGTGAATTCTCTTGGCGACTATGCTCTGTTTGTCAGCAGCCTGGGAATCGATGGGCTTGGTGACAAGGCGTTCGAACGAGTTCGCTCGCTCGGGCTTGATAGCTCCTTACTACAACGCTGTACCGATTTTCCCACCGGCACGGTCGATGTCAGTTTTGACGAGAATCATATGCCTGATTTTGTCATCAATCCCAGCGTCGCCTATGATCATATCGAATTGACGGAAACACTTTTGCATGCAACTGAGCAGGCGGAATGTTTGTGTTTCGGAACGCTCATTCAGCGCGCAGCAACTTCGCGCCAAACGCTTTACGAGCTCATCGACGCAACACCACAGGCGGTGAAATTTTTCGATATTAATCTCCGAAAAAAATGCTTTACAAAACAAACGATTCTATACTCTCTGGAAAAAGCGCATATCCTCAAAATGAATGACGATGAGGTGAATCAGTTGCGCGATATTTTGGGAATATCCTTTGAGACATATCCCGGCTTTTGCGAGTTTATCATCAACGAGTTTGAACTGGACTATGTTCTCATCACATTTGGTGAGTTCGGTGCATTTGCACAATCATCACACGGAGAGCAGGTGTACGTGCCGGGGTACAAAATCCACCTGGCGGACTCTCTTGGTTCCGGCGACGCGTTCTCCGCTGCTTTTGTTCATAGCATTTTGGGCGGCAATTCTCTGCAAGTGGCGTGTGAGCTCGGCAACGCGCTTGGCGCGCTGGTGGCAACGACGCATGGCGCCACGGCTGTCATGTCGCACAATGAAATTGAAACTTTTCTCCAAACAAAGTCACAACGCCTCACTCATCCCCAATTCTGTTAGGATAATCGATGCAGAAATCCAATTATAACTTTTTCTATATCTGGTCCATTTCGCTGGTCGCCGCCATGGGCGGTTTATTATTCGGCTATGACTGGGTGGTCATCGGCGGCGCCAAACCGTTCTTTGAGGAATATTTTTTTCTTGAAAATTCATCTCAAATCGGCTGGGCCATGAGCAGCGCGTTGTTAGGCTGTTTGATCGGCTCTGTTCTAAGCGGCGGATTAAGCGACAAGTTTGGCCGCAAAAGACTGCTTATTCTCTCTGGTTTTTTATTTATTTTATCAGCCATCGGCACCGCATTGGCGAACACTTTTTCCGCTTTTATCTGGTTTAGAATTTTGGGCGGCGTGGGTATTGGGCTGGCTTCCAATCTGTCACCGATGTACATTGCTGAAGTCGCGCCGGCGGATATGCGCGGTCGTTTTGTATCGATAAACCAACTCAATATTGTCATTGGTGTGCTGCTGGCACAAATCGTGAACTGGCTTATTGCACAACCTGTTCCTGAAACAGCCAGTGCGACCGAAATCCTGAACTCCTGGAACGGTCAAATCGGCTGGCGCTGGATGTTTGCTGCGGAAACCATACCGGCTGCACTGTTCTTCCTCTTGATGTTTTTTGTGCCCGAGAGTCCACGCTGGCTGGTGAAAAACGGCCAGACCGTTGATGCGGAAAAAATTCTGACCAAAGTTGGCGGGATAAATTTTGCACGACAGGGAATTGCGGATATTCTCAATACACTTGAGAATGAAATCGAGCAGGTCAATTTTAAGGATTTATTTGAGCCAAAGCTTGTCAAAATACTTTTCCTGGGTATTTTCCTGGCGATGTTTCAACAATGGTGCGGCATCAATACTATTTTTTATTATGCGGAGGAAGTGTTCTCCGCTGCCGGATATGGAGTGAGCGATATTATGCTCAACATTGTTATTACCGGCTCAATCAATTTGATTTTTACGTTTTTGGCGATCAATACCGTCGATCGCTGGGGGCGTAAAATATTGATGCTCATCGGCGGCGGCGGCCTGGCCACGGTTTATGTGCTCATCGGCGGTGGTTATTTTCTGCACTTTCAGGGATTGCCAATGCTCGTCCTGGTCATTTCAGCGATCGCCATTTATTCGTTCACCCTGGCGCCCATTGTATGGGTGTTGATTTCGGAAATATTTCCCAATCGTATCCGCGGTGCGGCAGTATCCATTGCGGTTTTTTCACTGTGGGCGGCGAGCTTGATATTGACCTATTCATTTCCATTTCTCAATAATAGCCTGGGAACAGCCGGCACATATTGGTTGTACGCCGGCATCTGTTTAGTTGGATTTATTGTCATTTTCAAAAAACTGCCCGAGACCAAAGGGAAATCTTTAGAGGAGATCGAACGTGAGCTGGTTGACTAGTTTCATCCATTTGTTGTTTTATGTGTATTTTTGGAGTTTGAATCCTTTATTTGCCACAGACGTTCAACAGCACGTGATTCCAATCCAGCCGGGTGAACGCTGGTGGGCCGGCGTCATCGCGGATGCCCATCTGTTTCCCATTTCCCAACAATCTTATCAATTTGATTTTTGCGCCAACACCGCCGGCAACCAGGGACAGCCATTATTGCTCTCCACGCATGGCCGATTTGTTTGGTCGGATGATCCATTTGCCTTTCAATTTGATGGGAAAGATCTGACAGTGACATCAAAGTTTAATTCGCTGCAAATTGGACAGCAGGGCGAAACGTTAAAAGAGGTTTACTCGCACGTCAGCCAAAAGTACTTTCCGCCCTCAGGCAGCATTCCTGCATCGCAGTTGTTTACGCATCCACAGTTCAACACCTGGATTGAATTCACTTACCAGCAAAATCAAAAAGGCATTTTGGAATATGCCCGTAAAATTGCCGAACATGGATTCCCACCCGGTGTTTTTATGATCGACGAGGGATGGTTTGTTTCTTATGGGCAGTGGCAGTTTGATCCCGTAAGATTTCCCGATCCCCACGCCATGATGAAAGAACTGAAAAGTCTGGGATTCAAGGTGCTTCTGTGGGTATGCCCATACATGTCGCCGGATGGTCCGTTCTGGAAGGAACGGTGGCTCGATTTTATAAATGGCAAGGAAACCATCTGGATACTCAATACAAACAATACGCAGTTCCCGGCGGTGATGCAATGGTGGGACGGCTTTAGCAATGTGATCGATCTTTCGCATCCGCAAGGTTTGGCCTGGTTTAATAAGCAACTGGATTTTCTGGTCGAGACCTATGGCATTGATGGATTCAAGTTTGATGGCGGCGATGCAGTGCATTATTCGCAGCAACGCTTTTTGAGTCCGACTGTTTCGTATGATAAAGAGATCACGCCCAACGAACATTCGGAATTGTTTGTCAAATTGGGACTGGATTATCCGTTCAATGAGTATCGGGCGGCGTGGAAAATGGCTGGACAGCCTATTGCCATGCGTTTACGCGACAAACGGCATGACTGGGAGGATGTGCAGAAACTGGTCCCTGGCAGCATTGCCCAGGGTCTGATGGGATATCCGTTTACCTGTCCCGACATGATTGGCGGTGGCGAATATCTCTCTTTTATTGATCTTGAGAGCGTCGATCAGGAGCTCATTGTGCGCGCCGCCCAATGTCACGCCCTTATGCCTATGATGCAGTTTTCTGTAGCGCCGTGGCGGGTGCTGGATGAAAAAAATCTGCACATCTGCGTCGAGATGGCGCAGCTTCACACAAACATGGGCGATGAAATAGTGACGCTGGCTAAAGAATCAGCAAAGACTGGTGAACCGATCGTGCGGTCGCTTGACTATGAATTCCCGAACAATGGCTACGAAGAGATCACCGATCAATTTTTGTTGGGTTCATCCATCCTGGTGGCGCCGGTCGTCGAGAAAGGCGCGAGAACCCGCACGGTTGTTTTCCCGCCTGGAACGTGGAAGGATCAAGAAGGAATGGAATTTGTTGGGCCGAGCATGGAGATTGTCGAAGCGCCGCTGGAAAAGTTGCCGTGGTTCAGGAAAGTTAAGACAATGAGTCCTGAATAGAATTTGTCGGATTTGGAGTGCGCCGTCTTTGTCGGCGCTCTGACGAAATCCACGCAAAACATGACTAGTCCGTAAAATGAAATACTCGAATGCACGTTTTGCGATGTGCGCTCACACAGTGAGCGCATTCCAGGAGAATATAAAACTAAATTTTAATGGAGGAGCTATGAATAAAATCTGTATGGGCATCTGGGGCATGACCAATCTTCGCGATCGCTTCAATGTCAACGGCTTTAAAGAAGATGTGTCGGTCATCGAGCGCATCAAAATTATTGGCGAGACTGATGGCGTAGATGGCTTTGAGCTGCACGTTCCCACGGAAATTGATGAGTCAAATGCAAACGAGATCGAAAAAGTCATGCGCGATTATCATCTCGAGATGGTGCAGCTCTGCGGCCACACCTGGACGGAAAAACAGTACAAGTTCGGCGCGTTAGGTGATACGGATTCCACGGTTCGTAACGCCGCTATTGACCGAGTCAAATGGGCGCTGGATATGGGTGCCAGATTTAATGTCCCAATCAGTGTGCTCTGGCCGGCTACGGACGGCAATGATTTTATGCTGCAGACCGATTATGTCGCCCTGTATGATCGTTATGTTGATTCCGTTCGTCAAATTCTGGATTATCTGCATCAAAACAAATACACCACCAAAGTTTGCATCGAGCCAAAACCCTTTGAGCCGCGCTCCTGGATTATGATGGGCAACACGGCGTCAGCGCTCTCCATTGTCCAGGAAGTGAATGATCCCAATTTTGGCATCAATATTGATGTCGGTCACGCTCTCATCGCCCGTGAAAACGTCGAGGATATGTTCTCGCTGGTGCTGCGCGCCGGCAAGCTCTACCACACGCACTGGGACGACAACGACATGCAAGCCGACATGGACATCCCGCCCGGCTGCGCCAATTTTGAACGTATGGTCAGCATCCTTTACGTCCTGGATCAAATGAACTATGACGGCTGGTTCGGCCTCGATCTGTTTCCCTATCGCGATGACTCGGTTGATTTTATGAAACTCTCGGTTGAAAACCTGCGACTCGGACAAGAGGTGGTAAAGATGATGAATGAGCGCGGTGCGCGAGAGCTTCGCAAAACCGGCACGGACGGACCGGCAATGTCGCGGTTGTTGCGCGATTGTATGATGCAAGTGAGGTAGCCCGAGTTTTAATGAGTTTTAACCCAATTAAATCTGAAATCTGAGATCGAAAATCTTTAATCGCTAATCAAAAGATTTCAGATTGAAGATCGGCGATCTCAAGTTTCAGATCTTCTGAACTAGCATATTATTCAAATAAAGGAGAAGATCATGTCAGCAATTAAAGGCCCAGCCATTTTTCTCGCCCAATTCCTCCGAGACCAACCACCCTATAACAGTCTCGAAAACATTGGCGCCTGGGTGAAATCGCTTGGTTATCAGGGCGTACAAATCCCGACGTGGGATAGCCGCGTGATTGATCTCGAACAAGCAGAGGATTCCAAAGATTATTGTGATGAGCTGGTTGGATTGCTGCGGGGAATCGGCCTGGAGGTCACCGAATTGGCGGCGCATCTTCAGGGCCAAGTTTTGGCGATGAACAATGTTTACAAAACAGCCTTTGCCGGCTTTTATCCAAAAGGCTTGAGCGATCCCGAAATATTAAAATGGGCGACAGATCAATTGAAAAAATCAATTATGGCTTCTAAAAATATGGGATTAACAGCAGTGCCAGTGTTGTCCGGAGGATTTGCCTGGCACATGGTCTATCCCTGGCCACAGCGTCCGCCGGGATTAATTGACCAGGCGTTTGATGAGATGGTCAAAAGATGGAAACCGGTGCTCGATTTTGCAAACGAAAATGGTATCACGATTGCGTACGAGCTGCATCCCGGCTCCGATCTTTTTGACGGCGCAACTTTCGAAATGTTTTTGGAAAAAACAAACGGTCATCCTGCCGCGTGCCTGAACTATGATCCAAGCCACTTTGTGCTGCAACAACTGGATTACGCACATTTTATCCAGCTTTACGGCGATCGCATCACGGCATTCCATGTCAAAGACGCCGAGTTTCGTCCTGATGGCCGTGTGGGCGTATACGGCGGCTACCAGGGCTGGGCGCAGCGCGCCGGTCGCTTTCGCTCACTGGGCGATGGACAGGTCGATTTTAAACGAGTGTTCACATTGCTCGCCGAAGCCGGTTATGAGAGCTGGGCGGTTTTGGAATGGGAATGCTGTCTCAAATCGCCGGAACAGGGCGCGGCAGAAGGTGCGCCGTTTATTGCCGAACACATTATTAAGACGACCGAGGTGGCGTTTGATGATTTTGCGGGGGGTGACTCGAATGCGGAGATGAATCGGCAGATTTTAGGACTCTCCATCGATAATGGAATTCCGCATTCCCGGGATCGATAGAAGATAGATCGTCTCGTTAATGGATCGCCAGTCTAACTCGGAAATGAGAACTGAATTTCCTCTTTTCCCGGTTATATGGATTGGCTCGCTGCTATCAATTGCGTCGTCTACAAGTTTGTAAAGATTGGCTCGAGCTTGAGTTATTGCGATAGATCGCATCATTTGACTCCTTTATCAATACGTACGCAATAAAGAACGTTTTGTCAAATATTATTTTATCACCAAAAAGGGAGAAAAGAATGGCCAGGAAAACGAACGTCGGACTCATTGGCGCCGCCTTTATGGGGCGAGCCCACAGTAATGGTTATCTGGACGTCGGGTACTATTTTGATGTGCCACAACCGGTATTGCATACCGTCTGTGATGTGAATCAGTCGGCAGCCGAGGCGTTGGCGAAACAGTATGGTTGGCAACATACCGAATCCTCCTGGGAAAAATTGGTGGTCCGGGATGATATCGATCTCATCGACATTTGTACCTCAAACAAAAGCCATATGCCAATTGCGGTTGCCGCGGCACAAAATGGCAAGCACATCATTTGTGAAAAGCCCATTGCCATGTCAGCCGCTGAAGCCAAAACCATGTACGAGGCGGCTGAAGAAGCCGGTGTACGCCACATGACGGCGTTTAATTATCGGCGCGTACCCTCGATTCTTTTGGCCAAAAAAATGATCGATGAGGGCAAGATTGGCAAGATTTATCACTTTAATGCGGTCTATTATCAGGACTGGCTTGTCGATCCACACTTTCCCTTTGTCTGGCGGCACGATGTCAAAGAAGGTGGCTCCGGTGCACATGGGGATATGAATGCCCACACGGTGGACCTCGCCCGTTTTTTGGTCGGCGAGATTGCCGCCGTTTGTGCGGCGCAGGACACTTTTATTAAGGAACGTCGAACACCGGATGGCCATATGGCAAAAGTTACCGTGGACGATGCGCTCTATTTTATGGCAAAGTTTCAAAACGGCGCATTGGGTAATTTTATGGCCACGCGCTTTGCACATGGCCGAAAGAACTTTTTGCGACTGGAAATATTCGGCAGCGAAGGTTCGCTCGTTTTTAATCTGGAACGATTGAATGAGCTGGACTATTTTTCCCGTGCTGATGCGCCAGACACACAAGGCTTCCGCAACATTGTTGTCACCGAAAGCGCACACCCCTATCTGAATCTGTGGTGGCCGCCGGGACACATCATCGGCTGGGAGCATACTTTTATTCATGAAATTGGCGATCTGCTGAGGGCTATCGATAATGGACAGGGCGTCAAAGCTGACTTTTACGACGGCTATCGTTGCCAGCAGGTTTTGGATGCGGCGTGGGAATCATCGCTGAATAACAAATGGATGGCTATTCCGGAAAAATAAACAGGGAGCATGTATCATGAAAAATTACAAAACACTTTTATTATTGTCTATGCCTAGTCTGTTTTCTTGTGCACCGCAGGCAAAGAAGGACATCACCTGGAGACATTTGAGCAGTGTGAATAGCGAGATTGCTGTGCCGAATGACAGCAATCAGCAAACTGCTACAGCGCTGTTTGATATCAATAAAGACGGCATCAACGATTTTATCATCACTGAACGCACTGCAGCGCCGTCGGTCATTGCCTATCTCCGTGTTGATGACGGCTGGGATCGCTATGTTGTTGACGACGAGCCATTGCGCATCGAGGCAGGATCCGCTTTTGCGGATATCGATGGCGACGGTGACACAGACGTCGTTTTCGGCGGCGATGGTGGCAGTAATCAGGTCTGGTGGTGGGAAAATCCCTATCCGGATTTTGAGCCGAATACACCCTGGATGCGTCGTTTGATCAAAGACGGCGGTCCGAACAAACATCATGATCAAATTTTTGGTGATTTTGACGGAGACGGTCAACTGGAGCTTGTCTTTTGGAATCAGGGCGCCAACACACTCTATTTTGCCGAGATTCCGGATGATGTGAAAAATGTCGTTACGTGGGATTTGATCGCCATCTATACCTATGGCGATGAAAGCGAACCACCGCAGCGCGGATCGTATCCTAATTGGAAAAACGTGAACGAACATGAAGGATTGGCCAAAATCGATATCGATCTCGACGGCACGCTCGACATTATCGGCGCCGGTCGCTGGTTCAAATACCATGGCGACGGCACATTTGCAGTGCATGTCATTGATGATACGTATGCCTTTTCACGTTCGGCTGCCGGAGATTTTATTGAGGGCGGTCGGCCAGAAGTTTTTCTGGTTGTCGGCGATGGCCGCGCGCCATTGATAATGTACGAATGGCAGAATGAGGAATGGATCGCCAAAACCGTCATCGACACCGTACAAGACGGCCATAGCATCGAGGTGCTCGATTTTAACGGCGATGGTCACCTCGATCTCTTTAATGCCGAAATGCGCCTCGGCAACAATCCCGATGCCGTAACGCGAATTTTGTTAGGCGACGGCCAGGGTAATTTTGACGATTATAGTGTCCATACAGGCTTTGGCCTGCACGAATCGCGCATCGCTGATCTGGATGGCGATGGCGATTATGATATTCTCGGCAAACCCTATACATGGGAAGCGCCACGACTGGATATTTGGCTGCAGGAATAACTTTATTCGAAAAAAAAAGTTGACGCCTATGCGCTCCAGCGGCGGAATGCAGAAGAGGATGCTCAGCGGCCAGATATCCGACTCAATGCCGCGCGCAGAGCGATAGCATAAAATTATCACTGATTTTCATTATGTTTTAGAAACCCTCAAATTCTTGCATTTCACAAGCTGGTTCCGATTTCGAATTTTAATTTGTAGC
>JAFGKD010000055.1 GCA_016928775.1 Candidatus Zhuqueibacterota bacterium
GAAAAGTCAATGTTGGAATACAGGATGTAAGTTTAGGGTAATAGCTATTTGTCAAAATTCAATACTAAAAGTGCTCAAAATGTAAAAATTTATCGCGGCAGAAAGACGAAGCTAAATGATACAAGTCATTGTATTTTTTTCTACTTGAGGAGGAATCAATCAGTAAACTGTTCGGGCATGATGAGAAAGAAAACTGATCCGAAAGATGTGACCTTTTTTAACCTCAAAAGGAAGCATAAAGAAGAATTTTTCTATGGCAGTGAAAAAAATCTACGTAACCAAGGCTGTTTGTCAGATTTACTCGTATTTTCGTAAAATGTGTCTTTTTAGCGCAAAAAGGTTAAGCCGATGTGAAACTCATAATACTAGACTCAGTTTTATATTTTTCTCAAATCTAGCCGATTTCATTTGTAGAATGAAAATTCCTGAGCCAACTCTGTGGCCGAAATCATTGGTTGCATCCCATTGTAAAGTATGGTAGCCGGCTATGAATATTTCGTTTGCCAATGTTTTGACCTTTTGGCCTTGAATATTATAGATTTGTAGGGTGATTTTAGCTGTTTCTGGCATTTGTAATTTTATAATTGTCATTGAATTAAATGGATTTGGGTAGTTTTGGTCTAGTTTGAAATCATTTGGCGCAATCAATCCAAGATTAGAATCGAATCGAACTGTGATCGGTTCGCTGAATTCACGCCTTCCATTGAGATAAAGTGTCTCGATTTTATAGTAATAAACTCCCGTTTCTGACAGGTTGTCACCAAATGCATAGCTTGTACACTCCGCAGATGCATTTGCCAATACTAAAAACTTTTGGTTAAGGCACATGTAGGTGGAATCGTGTGCAGCACGACGATGAATATAAAATCCAGCGACAACCTGATTATGGAAAAATTCCCATCGCAAAAAAATGCGTTCCCCATCGACTTGAGCATTGAATGTCGCGATTCCAATCCCGATTGGATCATTAAGACTATTTATATCATTGACTGCATTTTCAATAATACTGACTGTGCTTTGATCCGCTGTATAATAAACACCAAAACCATCGTAATCAGGATATTCATCGTGATATAAAATCCAGTGAAATGCTGCGCCGGCAGAATTATTATAAATGAGATCATAATAGGATTCATAAAAATCATCTCGTATCGCTGTATGACCTGAACCAGCGGTCGATATTGGCGGATTTGGGATAGAAGGATTCGTATCTCGATATTTACCAAACTCCTCTAATATAAATGGTTTTCCAATGACTTGGTGTGCATCGGAAATTTGTTGCTGCAAAAAAGACATTGTCGCCGATTTATTTGCACTCCATCCCCAGTGATCTGGCCAGGAATGGGCGACGGCAAAATCAATTGTGCTGACTTGGTGATCTGCGATAAAATCAGTACCCTGATTGTTCATCCAATTGATTGGATTGCCATTATTGTAAAAACCTTCACAACCAATACAGACAAGATGATTTGAATCCAAAGATTTAATATATGCACTCATTTCCGCGATCCAACTGTTGAGGACCGATCCGCTTGCATCGGCGCTGCAGCGAGGCTCATTTGCCAACTCCCAGGCAAAAATCGTCGGATCATCTTTATAGACTCGCCCATTTACTGTGTTTTCGCGATTGAGCAAAGCAAAGATATGTTCTCGATACCATTGTTTCGTGTTTGTATCTGTGTAAAAATCATCATGGCTAAACGCAGTGGAACTCCATTCCACATATTGATTCATGCCACCGTAATCATCCCAATTGTTCACTATCGTAAGAATCAGACAAAGATCGAATTCATCCGCTTTTGCGAGGATGTAATCAAGGCCACAAAAAACATATTCTTGATAATTTCCTGGCTCTGTTTGCAGAGCGTTCCATTGTTCTGCACCGTCATTAAACGCCCACATCCGGATCACTTTGATCCCCATTGCAGCGGCATCCTCAATGACTTCATCTGCAAATTTTTTCAAATATGGATCAGCAGCATAGGCCATGAGATAATAACAGTTTGTGCCAATGAAATGAAAAGGCTGATTATCTAGTTGAAAATGGATTTCATTTACCTCGATAAAAGCCTCATTAGAGGGACGGGCTGATACAACAAAAAGCAATGACAATAAAATTACATAGCAACTCGGGTAACCTTTAAAGCCGGGCAGCATGCTCCAATCCTTATATTTGAATACTGCAGATGAAAAAAACAAGTTCGATCTGAGAAAACCAGCGTATCGTCTCACACTGTTTTTGTAGCTCAGTCAATAAGAGCCATCTTTTTAATCTGACGATGTAGGCCGCATTGTAAAATACAAAAATAAACGCCGCTTGAGACTTTATTTTGCAGAACATCCTGCCCCGACCAGACCACTGAATAAGTGCCTTTTACCTGATAGGTATCGACTAAATCAGTGATCTTCTCACCCATTATGTTGTATATAGAGAGTGTGATATGTGAGCCATCTCCCAGGTCATATCGTATCTCAGTGTCCGGATTAAAAGGATTTGGAATATTTTGATAAAGCACAAAATCGCTCACAATTTGAGCTTTTTCTGGTGTCAATTGAGCATTTTCGATCGGGTCCAACTCAAATACAATATCTTCTGCGACGCTGTTAGGATCCGGAATTGTCAATTTTGCTGCATTTGGATGAACTGCACAGAAGAAAGGTGGCGCAAAGTACATTTTATAGTAGGCGAAAGAATTCGGCACAACGTGGGGCTCGATTCGAACATCCTGATACCATTCATCATAGCATTCCTGATTGTAATGTGCATCCAAATATGTTGTAAAGAAGGGATGGAGTGAAAAAATAAACCAGCTTCTCAGAAAATAACTGCCTGGTCGCAAGGAATGAATAGAATAATTCCCATCTCCCAGAAAACGATCATTTTCTAGTTGTACACCAGAAACACCAAAAGAAACAGCATGCCCCGATTCATCATACGCCAGAATGTAAACAAAATTTAAAGGCGAAAAATCGCTATCTTTGACTGTGCGCCCATTGATTCGCGCATTTGCATGAAACATTGTCATATCGGCTATATATATCTCATTTGGCCTCATCTCGATTGTCTTGGATTTGGCATCATGAAACGTCTCGCCTCCCCCATAATAAGAAACAGCGCCATCTGTCGTTGTGGCAAAAGCACACAGCTTATACATTCCTGCCGGGATTCCTTTTATCTCGTATCCGCCACAAAAAGTCGTACTTTTATCCATAACATACTCAGCACTGCTGACATCATATAAAATAATCAAAGTTTTTTTCAAAGTGTCAGCCCCGGTCACCAGGCCATTCGGCAAGTAGAGATGTCCATTGATGGTACCACCCAGAGATATGGTGACATCGATATTCTTCGTTTCTTCTCCTCTGACAACGGGGATATTTTTTGCACCTGTGAGATTAAAGGCGGTGTGGCCGTCGTAAAATTGACTTACATAGGGAGCTGTCTGCGTTGATAGGTCGAAAAAGACGCTATATTCTCCTGTGTCCAATCCTGAAATTCGATATTCGCTTCCGCTCACATTAAACTCTGTGAAAAACTCGAAATTACCCGTTTGAGAATTGAACACATACGCATCTATCTCTCCATTTATCGGACAAAGAATTGCATCTAAAATTTTTCCGATAATCGCGCCTGCTCTATATAATATAAAATCAATGTCCTCGACATGGCTGCCATTTGCTATTGTGACAGGAGCTGTATAGGGGTGATCAATAAATTCGCCTGGCTGTGTTTGGTAGGAATATGTTTGAACGGCATATTTCCCCGCAGGTAATCCCACGATATTAAACTGTCCATTCTCGTCAGTCTGCCCATAGTACAAATAACCATTAATAAATTGATCAACAAGATATTCTGGTATTTGTGTATCTTTGTTATATACGGCCAAAACAAAAATGGAATCAACGGGCTCACCAGATTCATTGATAATTTTTCCAGAAATTTTACCTGCTTGCGATAAGGTGAAATCGATGCCTTCAGTAATCTGTGCGTTTACAACGGTAACAGGCATTGCATCTCTTTCGAATTCAGCATCACGAAAATACTCTGTGGCATGCCCACCGAAAAAATCGACCGCCCAAACAGTGTAGGAATCTTCTGGTAAATCGTCCAGACGAAAAGAACCGGCAGGAAAAGGTTGAAACGAACCTGAATCGAACATGGAAAATGTCGACCATAGAACGCATGGCTCACTTTTACTCTCTGCGATAATCTCGACAAGCTCCAGGGGTTGGTTCGTTTCACTCTCATATACCATTCCCGAGATAGCGCCTTTTGAGATAGCTGTTGCTCTTTTAAGCGCAAAATCAATATTGGCGGTCGTCTGACTCAGCGACTGTATTTCAACCGGCGTCGCATCATCGATTGAAATCTGTCCAGCGTAAAATTGGTCTTCATATTCAGATGTGCTACATTGTATTGCATATGTTCCGGTTTGATGGTAAGTAAAGGAGTATATACCGTCTGCCTCTAAAAAGGTCATACAGGAATCGACCAATTTCTTATCCTGCGACGAAAAGAGATAAAAAGTCACAAATCTATTCTGAATCGGAGCATTCAACTCGACATCCATCACTTTCCCCGTGATGATTGGCCCTCGATCCAGGTCAAAGTCTACCCCCAGAGTCGGCGAGTTTTGAGAGACAGCTACCAATTCTGCAGAACGCCAATTTGCAAAATTCCACGAAATAATGTTATTATAAAATTCGTCAATGTAATTACTTTTTGAAATGAGATAATAAGAGCCGGCCGGCAAATCTTCAATGCAGTAATATCCATCGGCAGGATTTACAGTTGCTGCACCCAGACAATATCCCAACTCATTAAAAGCCAGCATATCGACTCTGTCAAAATTAAATATGCCTGCAATGCGAACGGTGCCTTCGATAGCGCCAGTATTAGTGGATCTTTTTTTGAGAGAAATTGACTTGAATCCATTGGTTGGCATCGCCAATTCACTCGCCAGAACAAGTCGTTTGACAAAGAGATGTTCTTTTTGATACTCATACTTTGGAAAATCAGCTGTCGTTATCTCCTCAATTTTATGCATCGCCTGTTGTTGCAGCTCGACTGATGTCCGCGCTTGCTCAACCGGATTTCGATTTCTTAAAAAGAGCTCAACAGCATCGTTCGATTGACACAAACTCCAAGTCTGAAAAATCAATATCAGCACACAAACAAAAAATGGATACTTCATGGTGAAGCCTTTACATATTATTTAGTATTTCAGGTGTGACAAAGACTATAATGTCCGTCACTTCCTTGACATATTCAGTATGACTAAATAAAAGCCCCAAGATGGGAATATGGCCGAGGATAGGAATTTTGTTCTGTACCTTGCGGGTATTTTCCTGCGTCAAGCCGCCAATGATAATGGTTTCATTATTCTTGACACGAACAGTGGTATTCACAGTGCGACGATCAACCAGAGGAAGTCCCTCGCGACCAGCTCCGACGGCGTCACTGACTTCAGGCACAACCTTGACAGTGATCTCGTTGTTATCCGAGATGAACGGCGTTATATCCAACTTTATGCCGACCGAAACTTGTTCAAGTCTAGTATAGGGATAATTAACCGGCCCTGTAACCACTGAAAAATATTGCTCTTTAGAAATATAGATAGAGGCGGGTTGCGCATTGGTTGTAACCACACTCGGATTTGCTCTTATTTTTGCCAATCCATCCGTGGCCAATGCATTGATGCTTGCCATGAAGGAATAGGACATCCCGCTGGGCAAAATTCCAGTTCCGGCTCTCACAAAAGAAAAAATTGCGCTGAGCGTATCAATCAAGCCGGTGGATAATTTTGCAGTTCCGCCGAGGGCACTATTATCTTGCGATCCTAAAAAGCGCCAATCAATACCCGCACTCAACATGTCTGCGTTTTTGACCTCGAGAACCAGCGCCTTAATCATGACCTGCTTTGGAGCCTGATCAATACTTTTTAGATCGGATTTTATTGACTCTATGATTTCAGGTGAACCGGTGACAATGAGGGAATTGGTTTCAATATTTGCTTTCACAAAAGGTGCAAAGTAATCGGATAGGAGCGAGACGGCCTGGGCAACGGGAATATAATTAACGGGAATTGACGTTGTGGTGCTTAAAAGACCAAATGATGGATTGCTAGGATCAGGTGAACCAACGAGGTAATATCCATCCAATTTTTTAAACGTATAGCCACCAACAGATAAAAGACGCTTCAGGGCGACTTCCATGGGCAAGTCGATGATTTCCATGGTCACATAGCCTTGAACCGTATTATCAGCAACGATGCTGATATCGGCCTGCGTGGCGATATCCTGGATTGCTTGCCTGAGATCTGTCTCATAAAATACGTTGTTAATAAGGGGCTGATTCTGAAGATCATCGATTGGATCTTGTATATCAGCTGTATCTAATTCACTAGTTGAAGCCATTCCTGACTGCTGCTGTTTGCGCTGTTCATAATATCTGTCAATTGAATTCACATCGATTTCAATAGACTTTCTGCCCTCTTTGACAAGGCTCTCATCATTTGTTTGGCTTTGTGCCCAAAAAGGCGCACTCCAAACCAGAAGGAACAAGCATATTTTTGTATGTAAAGTTTTCATGAATTGGCCATGCCTATTTCAGAATAACTCTCAGACTTTGCACACGACGATTCCCCTTGGAATCGATCAAAACCAAAGAGAGTGTATTTTCATACAATGATTTCTGAGAATCGTAAATCGAAATCCATAAATCCCATGAGTGATAGCCGTTCTCCGAGATAAGCTGCGCGCATTGACTCAAATCTTCACCGTTAATCCAGACCAAGTTTTTCAATTCATCACGCTGCATATGCAACGGTGTAAGTTGATAGGATGTTTTGACTAATTTTGATTTGTCGTCACGAAAGTAGTTATCTTCATTTGTTGTTTCAAGCTTCATTGTACACGGAAGGTGATCTTGATGAGTGTAAATCTGCAGAGGAAGGTATCCAACAAGTGTTTTTGTACTCGACTCCGGCTGCAAAAAAACCTCCGGAGCATCGCTCGGAAAAATAAATTCCATCAATCCTTCCGAACGAACATTGTGAGAGAGTTCGGGTCGATATTCCTCTTGTCTCAGACGCCCCTTCAGGCTGGCTTCATCCAGTCGCGTTTGCAGGCCGATAGCCTTTGTATGCTTTCTGCCAAGGTGATCAACGACGACAATATAAAGTTGGTTTTGATAAATTCCAAAACCACTTGTCGAGTCAGCAAAAAGACGCACAAATAAATTAAAATAAAATTTGCCGCCACGGTTATTTTTTTTCAGAAATTTGCCAAGATACTCACCGCGTTCCCAGCGCGGATCGAGCGAGGTTGGCCTCGATGGAGAATCCGTCAACAGATAAAAAGTTTGAATTTCTTGTGCACCATTGTGAAGGTTGCCACGTTGAATGGGCGTCTCTAGATACATAGCTGACAACGGCGAGTTTGTCTCATAGCAAATTTGAATGGGAATGGGAGCAATATGAGGGATGCCATAGATCAAATCTGGTATATATAGGGGAGATTCGCTGTTCCCACAAAAATTGACAACAGGCGCAATGGTCAGGGATGTCGTTGTTACGCACTCTTTGTTTTCTTGTGCAAGCAGATTCACTGTTACAAAAATCATCAGGCAAACTTTGCGAAAGAGGCGGGTAGATATTGTTCCGCCACTCTTTTTAAATATAGTACTCATTAAAGTCATCCATCGGTATTTGTTGTAGAGAGCCTAAAAATTCAAGGGCTGACGCCGATAGCATGGAACGGCAACTCTTCATAAAAGATATCTTTATTCCTGCCTGTTATATTGAGTGTTGCCATTACTTTAAACTCTCCTTCGTAAAGTGTTGGAACCATGGCGCGGAATTCCCGCTCGCTTTCCGGCAAAATGAGCTCGGTATTCATTGTTCCGATATCAAGGTGACCAATTTCCACGCCCTGCTTATCCGCGAATTGTATTTTACCCTTGAGGCGGCCCGCCTTTAGTCCATTGTTTTTTACGCGTAGCACGCAAGCCGTTGGATTTAATCCTGGGCTGGGGCGAACGAGTTCAAATTTTTGCGTCTGCAGATCGACATTTTTCGCTATGGCATCATAGGCCACAATCGGGATGATGGACTCGCCGCGCGACCCCCATTCGCTATCCTGATTCTTTTGCACCGGCACCGACGTGACTCGCAAAGCGTAGGCATCCTTAAAGGCCTCCTGATAATTTTCGGGGACCGATACTTTTACTTTAAAGGATTGCGCGCGCTTCGGCAGGATGTTCATTTCGTTTTTTTCCA
>JAFGKD010000056.1 GCA_016928775.1 Candidatus Zhuqueibacterota bacterium
AAAAGTCGCGGCGGGTGAACACGAAAGAGGCATCATAATTTGTGGTACGGGAATTGGCATCAGCATTTCAGCGAACAAGGTGAAGGGCGTCCGAGCCGCTCTGTGTACGTGTGACTATATGGCTGAAATGGCGCGAAAGCATAACAATGCCAATATTCTCGCTTTTGGTGGACGCACGACAACGATCGATCTTGCGGTCCGTATGATTCATATTTTCCTGGAAACAAAGTTTGAAGGCGGTCGCCACACCGTTCGAGTTGATAAGATAAATTCGCTAACTGGAAGGTAGTTTTTGAGATGTCGCACCTGGAAAAAAGTGATCCTGATATATACAATGCGATAAAAAACGAGATTGAACGCCAGAATTTCAAGCTGGAACTCATTGCTTCCGAAAATTTTGTCAGCGTTGCCGTCCTGGAAGCCATGGGACAGGTGATGACAAATAAATACGCCGAAGGTTATCCGGCAAAACGCTATTATGGCGGCTGCGAGTTTGTTGATGTCGCAGAAGAATTGGCGCGCGAGCGTGCAAAGACATTGTTCAAAGCTGAACATGCCAATGTCCAGCCACACTCGGGCTCCCAGGCCAATATGGCGGCCTATTTTAGTCTGATTCACTTTGGCGACAAGGTCATGGGCATGGACCTGTCGCACGGTGGTCATTTAACACATGGCAGCCCGGTGAATTTTTCCGGTCGCTTTTTTGATATGGTTTTTTACGGCGTTACCAAAGCGGGTTACATCGATATGACTCAGGTCGAAGACATCGCCAGGCGTGAAAAACCAAAGTTGATCATCACCGGTGCCAGCGCCTACGCGCGGGAAATTGATTTTGCGGCTTTTCGCCAGATTGCTGACAAGGTTGGAGCAAAATTATTGGCGGATATCGCGCACCCCGCCGGGTTGATCGCCGCTGGATTGGTAAAGAGCCCATTGCCTTTTTGTCACCTCGTCACGACGACGACGCACAAAACATTGCGCGGACCCCGTGGCGGTATGGTGCTCATCGGTGCAGATTCAGAAAACGATATGGGTATAAAAACGCCGAAAGGTCGACTAAAAAAATATTCTGAACTGGTCGATTCCAACGTATTCCCCGGCTTTCAGGGTGGACCACTCATGCATGTCATCGCCGCAAAAGCAGTTTCCTTCAATGAAGCGCTGCAACCGGATTTTATTGTCTATCAAAAGCAGGTGATCAGAAATGCTCAGGCGCTCGCAGATTCTTTGATGAAACGCGGCTATCATGTTGTCTCCGGCGGTACAGATACACATTTGATGCTCGTTGATCTTCGTACGCATGATTTGACCGGCAAGGTTGCAGAGCAGGCACTTGAAAACGCCGGCATTACGGTGAATAAAAATATGGTACCGTTTGACGATCAAAGTCCATTTGTCACGAGTGGTATCCGATTGGGCACACCCGCACTCACGACACGCGGTATGAAAGAGGGTGAGATGGAAATCATCGCCACCTTGATCGATAACGTATTGCGCAACAGTTCGAGTGAAACAACACAGAAAAAGGTTTACGGACAAGTAAAGGAGCTTTGTGCTCGCTTTCCATTGTATGAATAATTTAAAGTGGGTGACTTATGAGATGCCCATTTTGCAGCTTTCATGACACCAAAGTAATTGATTCTCGTACGCGCGACGGTGGGCGATCAATTCGGCGACGTCGAGAATGCATTAAATGCCGTCGTCGTTTCACCACGCGTGAGATGATTGACGAAATACCGCTCTGGATCATCAAGCAAGACGGAAACAGAGAGGAATTTGATCGCAACAAACTCATCAAAGGTATACAATTTGCCTGCATCAAACGTCCCGTATCTGCCGCGGCAATTGAGCAAACTGCTTCAAAAATTGAATACGCGCTTCGGGATAAAGGTGTTGAGGAAGTTGCTTCCGAAGAAATCGGTGAGATAGTTATGGAAGAATTGAAGCAGTTGGATGAAATTGCTTATGTTCGATTCGCTTCGGTTTATCGCAATTTCCAGGCGAAAGAAGAATTCCTTACGGAACTTAAACATCTATGAAAAGACTCTTTTCTTGCCTTTTTATACATCAAGCGAACATTTTTTGACGACGTCCGTCCTTCTGATAAACTCATACAAACGGAGATTACGTTGGCATTCTTGAGCAAGTCATTTTCCGGCGGCATACATCCCCCCGAGCATAAAAAACTAACTGAATTTTTCAAGATCGAAAACTGTCCACCGCCAGAGGAAGTGGTTGTGCCGGTACAACAGCATATTGGTGCACCATCCAGGCCAATTGTTGAAAAAGGAGATGCCGTTCTTATTGGTGATCCAATTTCCGAAAGCGGCGGTTTTGTCTCGGTGCCGTCGCATGCGACGGTATCAGGCACCGTCAAAACGGTGGAGCCGCGACCGCATCCTCTGGGGACGAAAGTGCTATCCGTTGTCATAGAAAATGATAGTGAAAATAAGTGGCGGCAGGATGTTGGCTTTGATTCATCATATCAAGAGTTGGATAAAAAGGAAATTTTGCGTCGAATTCAGGCGGCGGGTATAGCCGGCATGGGCGGGGCAACGTTCCCAACGCATGTCAAATTGAGTCCGCCGCCGGATAAAAAAATCGATACGCTGATTGTAAATGGTGCAGAGTGTGAACCGTATCTCACTTCTGACCATCGGCTCATGCTGGAAGAGACAGAAAAAATCCTGCGAGGGATGCAGATTTTAGTGCGAGTTCTCGGAGCAAAAACCGGCGCCATTGGCGTTGAGAAAAACAAAATGGATGCGGTTAAGGCGCTCAGACAAAAAATAGCCGAGCTCAATCTGCCCTACAAAGTTTATGCGCTGCATGTCAAATATCCCCAGGGCGCTGAAAAACAGTTAATAAACGCTATTGTCAATCGACGCGTTCCAGCCGGCGGCTTGCCAATGGATGTTGGCTGTGTTGTTCAAAATGTCGGCACTGCGGCTGCGGTTTACGATGCGGTCGTTTATAATCGCCCACTCATCGATCGTGTTGTCACCATCACTGGTAATGGCATTAACAAGCCGCAAAACATGCTGATCCGCATTGGTACGC
This sequence comes from Candidatus Zhuqueibacterota bacterium, assembly GCA_016928775.1. Classification (GTDB taxonomy): domain Bacteria; phylum Zhuqueibacterota; class Zhuqueibacteria; order Residuimicrobiales; family Krinioviventaceae; genus Kriniovivens. Next base: position 3,061 of record JAFGKD010000056.1, read on the forward strand.
CATTTTCACACGTTTTCGAACAATGCGGCGGTTTGAAGGAAAATGCCGGCAAAGTGATTATGGGTGGACCAATGATGGGTTTGGCGCAGTCGAATCTGGATGCGCCGGTTATTAAAGGTACCTCAGGACTCCTGGTGCTCAATGAGAAGCAAAGTCACCGACAAGAGGAGCAACCCTGTATTTCTTGCGCCCATTGTGTTGATGCGTGCCCCATGGGCTTGATGCCCAAGATGTTAGGTCAGTTTGTCAAATACGAACGCTTTGACAGCGCGCAAGCTTATAATATTCTGGATTGTATTGAATGCGGTTCGTGCGCCTTCGTCTGTCCCGCTCATATCAATCTGGTTCATTGGATAAAATATGGTAAGCTCAAAGTCATTCAAAAACAGAAAAAAGCAAGTTGACATATCGGACATAAAATAGAAGCCATACATGGATAAGAAATATTTTGTCTCAAGCTCTCCGCACGTTTTTGCCAACGATTCGATCCCCAAAATCATGTACACGGTCGTTCTGGCGCTCGTACCCGCAGGGATCGGCGCAATTTACTATTTTGGTCCGCGAGCGTTGTGGATTATCCTCATCGCAATTGTTTCCGCAGTTGCCACCGAGGCGCTGTTACAAAAATTAATGAAAAGATCGTTGACAGCATGGGATGGCAGCGCCATATTGACCGGCCTCTTGTTGGCCTATAATGTCGCCCCAAGCGTACCGCTATGGATGCCAGCAGTCGGTTCATTTTTTGCGATTGCTGTTGGCAAAATGGTTTTTGGCGGACTCGGTTACAATCCAATGAACCCGGCACTCTTGGGGCGAGCGTTTCTGCTAGCCTCATGGCCCACTCATATGACGATTTTCACTGACGCCGTGCCCCGTGGGGGAACGGTTTCCGGTATCGACATGATGACCAATGCGACGCCGCTGAACGTTCTCAAGTCTGCCCAGGGAATTCTTGCCAATCCACAACAATTTACGCCAGAACAAACTCGCGAAGCCGGGGAGGCGATCGGCAAATTGTATGATTCCCTTGACAAGCTCTTTATGGGGCAAATTGGTGGCTGTATTGGCGAGACATCGGTTATTTTGTTGCTCATTGGCGCCGCCTATTTGATGTACAAACGTTACATCGGATGGAAAGTCCCTTTTACCTTTATTGGCACCGTTGCTTTGCTCAGCTGGATTTTCGGTGGAACGGAAGGTTTGTTCACCGGCAATCCCATTTTTCATATTTTATCGGGTGGATTGATACTCGGTGCTTTTTATATGGCCACAGATATGGTCACCTCACCGGTCACCTTTCGTGGACGACTCTATTTTGGCATTGGCTGCGGGATGATCACCTTTGTTATTCGTCGGATCGGCGGCTATCCTGAAGGCGTGTCCTACTCTATTCTATTGATGAATTTGCTCACGCCACTGCTCGATCGCTGGACGCGTCCAAAAGTGTTCGGAGGAAGAAAAAAGAATGAATGATATCTTAAAGTTAGGCGGTCTGCTCATGCTGATCACGGTCATTGCTGCGACTGCATTGGCCGGCATATATAACGTGACGAAACCACGCATCGAGGCGCAAAAAGCACTTGAGCTGGAACGAGCACTGACAGTGGCGCTACCCGATGCGCCGCAAGAGGCGATTTTCCCGGTGCAGCAAAACGACAAGGTTGCTTATTATATCGGCTATAAAACACCGGATAAACAAGATACGGTCGGCTATGCTTTTGTCGCGCGCGGATCGGGCTATTCCAGTGTTATTGAAACCATGGTGGGCGTTGACAGTGCCGGTCAAATTCTTGGCATCAAAGTCCTGAGCCAGGTGGAAACGCCCGGCTTGGGTACAAAAGTGGAAGAGGTCAAGTACGGAGAACAAGATCCCTGGTTCACCCGGCAATTTCTGAACAAGTCAGCAGATCAACTCGCCGTCGATAAAGATGGCGGGGATATTCAAAGCATCACCGGTGCGACGATCTCATCGCGCGCATTGACAAACTCTGTTGTGCAAGGATATCAAAAGCTCTTGAAAGATAATTTGACACAAAAATAATCCGCTTATTCAAAGCATTGAGGCTTTTATGTCGGTCGTTCATGAATTCACCAAAGGTTTTTACAAGCAGAATCCGGTTTTTAAGCAGGCACTTGGACTCTGTCCAACGCTCGCTGTGAGTAATTCGGTGGAGAGTGCTTTGGGCATGGGAGCCGCGGCCACCTTTGTGCTGCTCTGCTCAAATTTTATCATCTCTCTCATCCGTAAAATCGTACCGGCAAAAATTAGAATTCCGATTTATATTGTTGTTATCGCCACGTTTGTTACGATTGTTGATCTCGCGATGGCCGGATTTCTGCCGGCGTTGCACAAGACACTCGGAATCTTTGTGCCGCTGATCGTGGTGAATTGCATCATCCTCGGGCGCGCCGAGGCTTATGCCGGAAAGAACAATGTCGGCTTGTCAATTGTTGATGGTCTTGGAATGGGACTTGGCTTTACTTGTGCTCTTTTGCTTCTCGGCGCTATTCGTGAGTTTTTGGGTAACGGCAGCCTTTTGGGTATTCCCATCCTGAGCGCCAACTTTGAGCCGGTTCTTATTATGATTCTGCCCCCTGGTGCGTTTCTCACGATTGGTTTTGTTCTTGGATTTTTTAATTGGCTTGAAAATCGACGAGCCAAATAATATTTGAGGTCTGGTATGGATTTGCAAAATCTTTTCGTCATCTCCATTGGCGTTATTTTCATCAATAACCTGGTGTTCGCGCGATTCCTCGGAATTTGTCCTTATATTGGTGTTTCCAAGCAACTCGATTCTGCCATCGGTATGGGCGCAGCTGTGACGTTTGTTTTGACTCTCGCCTCGACCGTGACCTGGCTTATTTACACTTATCTGCTCGCTCCCACAGAATCGAATATCTTTTTCCGACTTTTTGGTGGCACTACACCGCCGGATTTGACATTTCTTAAAACGATCTCTTTTATTCTTGTCATTGCATCGCTGGTGCAATTTGTTGAAATGGTCATTCAAAAATCAAGCCCGGCACTCTACAAATCCCTGGGTATTTATTTGCCGCTCATCACGACCAATTGTGCCATCCTTGGTGCCGCGCTGCTCAATATTGATGAAGGATTTACATTTATCGAAAGTGTGGTGCACGGCATTGCCGCAGGCATTGGCTTTACCATCGCGTTGCTGCTGATGGCTGGAATTCGTGAAAAGCTGGAGATGGCACCGATACCGGAAGCGATGAAAGGTATTCCGATCGCCTTTATTATGGCCGGTTTGATGGCTATAGCGTTTCTTGGTTTTTCAGGACTAAAGCTCGGCAATTGATTTAAATCTTGATTTTCGTCCCCACTTTTGATAACTTGCCCCTTGTTTCGATCGAGAAAAGAGGGGCACTTTTGTATACAGACGCATTGGAAGAAAGGATTGTACGACAAGAATGACACAATCAAATAAAAAAAATGAAAAAGATCCGCAGAACAATATAAATAGTGATTCTCAAGACGAGACATCGCCGGACTCTGTTGAGAATCAAAACGGCTATGGGGAAGAATATTATCTGAAAAATTCACATCTCGCTTCAGATAAAGTCAGTTCAACGCCGGAGAGTGCGGATGAAACGGCGAAAAAAGGCGATGAAAAAACAAAAAAATCAGCAGATGATGGCGCTTCCAATGGCGGAGATGGAAACGGCGGCGACGATGATGACGATATCCCGCAGGGCAATCCCGAAAAGAAAATGCCGTTCCTCGATCATCTTGAAGAGCTGCGCTGGACCATCATACGCAGTTTGATCGCGATATTCGTGGGCGCGATCATTTGTTTCTTCTTCAACGAACGAATCATCGCTGTTTTAAAGGCTGTCGCGCCAAGTGGTAAAATGACGCTGGTTATTTTGGGTCCCACCGATGACTTTGTGATCGCCATCAAAGTGGCCATGTTCGCGGGTTTGGTGCTGGCCCTCCCGTTTGTGGCGTATGAATTTTGGAAATTTATTGTCCCCGGTTTGTTAGCCAGAGAGAAAAAGCTTGTTCCGCCAATTGTTTTTTTTACTGTGCTCTGCTTTGTGAGTGGTGGCGTATTTGCCTATTTTGTTATCCTTAGATTTGCGTTGCACTTTTTACTTACGTTCAGCGATCAAACTGTCAATATGATTGCGATTAACAAGTATCTCGGTTTTGTGGTGACGATAATACTTGTTTTTGGGGTTGTCTTTGAGTTGCCGGTTTTATCGTTTTTCCTCTCCAAGATTGGACTGCTGACACCTGACTTTTTGCGATCAAAACGCCGCTATGGCATTGTCATCATTTTTATTTTGGCGGCTATGCTGACACCCCCGGATGTCATGACACAGCTTTTATTGGCTGGTCCACTGATTGTGCTCTATGAAATTAGCATTTGGGTTTCTGCCGCGGTCGTAAGAAAGAAAAAAGAAATGGAGCAAGAAGACGATTAGTTTTTTAGCCTGGAGCCAGAAAAGATACAATGCAGGACAAGCAGAGGAATAACGAACCATATATCGATTTACATATCCATTCTACTTATTCAGATGGATTGCAAACGCCGGCGCAAATCATCGAAGCAGCGAGGGAACGCCGGCTCGTGGCGATCTCTATCACTGATCATGATACGGTCGATGCAACGCCATCCGCTTTTCAAATGGGGCAGGATGCCGGCATAGAGGTTGTGCCGGGAATTGAGGTTGGCGTCGCATATAAAGAGTGTGAAGTTCATCTTTTGGGCTATTTTATCGATCCAAACAATAAAAGCCTGAAACATTATGCCAGGTTGTTGATGCGTTCTCGCGAGGAACGTGCACGAGAGATTGTCAAAGTTTTGCGGAAAAAAGGGATTCAAATTAGCTACGAGTTGGTACAGCAAAAAGCACAGGGTGCGCCTATTGGTCGGCCGCATGTTGCGCAAGTTTTGGTCGAAGAGGGCTATGTGTTTTCTTCATTCGAGGCTTTCGACAAGTATCTTGGCGAAAGAAAATGTTGTGATATCCCCAAGCTTAATATCGGACTTGAGCGGGCCGTTGAAATCATCCAAGAAGCTCAAGGGCTCGCTTTTGTGGCGCATCCGGCGACCATCGAATGCTGCGAGGACGTTATTGAAATGTTGGTTGGCTATGGATTGGACGGCATTGAAACGATACACCCAAGACACGATGCTAAAAAAAGAGCCTTTTTCAGCACATTGGCGCGACAATATAATCTGCTCGAATCCGGCGGCTCGGATTGTCACGGTGGTCGTGATGGTTCTCTGATGTTAGGCACCCTTCCTGTCCCGGTCCGCTTTTTAAACGAGATGAAAGAACGCCTTCCGGCAAGTCATCCACATAAAACAGGGTGAAAAAAAGACGGGAATAAATGAAAAGATGGGAATGTTTTTGCAGGTGATTTTAAAATAGAATGAAAATCATGGTGGTTGTATGTGTAGCCTCCCTCCTGCAACAACCACCTGGGAATGGCGAGTTTTACTCGCCATTTCTTTTTATAGACTTTTCTTGATAACATCAATTTGAACCAACCTTCGAGGTCACATCATGGTGAATGAAAAAATTCAGCAAGCAATTGACATCTGTCACGAAAAAGCTATTGATATGTGGCTAACGTTTGCCCGTGAGACAGGCTCTACTCCTGATCCTATGCTGGATTTAATTTTGGGAACGTCCTGCACCTGGCCATCGGCTTTTATGATTACCGCAAGCGGCGATTCGATTGCCATAGTTGGTAGCCTGGATGTGCAAAATATAAAAGATCATGCAGATTATCAGGTCATCGGTTATGTCGATTCAATAAAAGACGATTTGCTGAATACATTAATAAAGTATGATCCCCAAAAAATCGCTATTAATTACTCCACCAATGATGTGATGGCTGACGGCCTGTCATATGGCATGTATCTTATTCTGACGGATTATCTTAAAGATTCACCCTATATCAATCGACTGATTTCCAGCGAAGCTCTTGTCGCCGCACTTCGTGGTCGAAAATCAGAAGCCGAGCTCGAATTCATCAAAGACGCCATTGCAGAGACTTTGGATATATTTGACAAAGTGACCCAATGGCTGCGGATCGGCTTGTCAGAAAAACAGGTCGCCGAATTTATCAAAAACGAGGTGAAAGATCGGAACCTGGGATTGGCATGGGATGAAGCTCATTGTCCGGCAGTTTTTACCGGGCCCGATACCGCTGGCGCGCATGCCGGGCCCACAGATCGTAAAATTCAGCCCGGTCATGTCATGAATATCGACTTTGGTGTCCGTAAGAATGGCTATGTATCCGATTTGCAGCGAACCTGGTACTTTTTGCGTCCCGGTGAAGCAGATGCGCCCGATGAAGTGAAGCATGGCTTCACCATCATCCGGGATGCCATCCAAATGGCAGCGGACGCTCTCAAACCCGGCGTACAGGGCTGGGAAGTGGATGCGATCGCTCGACATTATATTACGAGTGCCGGCTATGAAGAATATCCGCACGGACTCGGACACCAGGTGGGCCGTCAGGCGCACGACGGCTCGGCTATGCTGTGTCCCAAATGGGATCGCTACAAAAACATTCCCTATTCTGTGGTCGAAGCGGGTCAGGTTTACACGATTGAGCCTCGGCTAACGATTCCAGGATACGGCATTGCAACCATCGAGGAAATTGTTGTGGTGACCGAAAATGGTTGTGAATTTCTGTCATCACCGCAGAGAGAATTGATTTTAATTGGATGACGTGCTGTCGCACTCCGTCTGTTGCGCTCCGGGGTGAATCCTCACTCTGCATTTTCTCCTGCCCGCTTGTACTTTCATACGACACCTGAAAGGGTTTGTGAGCAATGTCTGATCAAGCGATAAGGAGAGCATCTGATGACTTGTCATCGTGTTTTTTTAGTGCTTTTTGTCATTTTTATCATGGCGGGGATGCGGATTTATTCGCAAGAGGGTGGGAGCACAGCAAAAGAGTTTTTGCCGGATTCTTCCAAAACAGCCCATATAGAGGCACTTGTGCCAGCAGTGGTCGATTACCAGGGATTTCTCTCGACACCAACAGGCGAACCGATATCCGGCTCATTGCCGATGACGTTCAGCTTGTGGGACGATCAAAATGGCGGTAATGAGCTGTGGCGGGAACGACAATCGATCGATTGTCGCCTCGGGTATTTCACCTCGTCCCTTGGCATGGTGACGCCGATGGCAATAGAGATGTGGGGGGGTGAGCCCCGTTGGTTACAAGTTGAAATTGATGGCGAACGAATGACGCCGAGGAAACGTATCAATGCAGTGCCGCACGCCCTCAATGCCAATGATGCGGCAGCTTTGAACGGTCTTCCGGCGACATCTTTTTATACCAAAGCACAGGCAAATTCCGCAACAGCGAACGACATCGACGCGGCCAAACTCGGCGGCGTCGAAGCAGCCCAATATCTCACCAAAAGCCAGGCCAATTCCCAATATTTAAACAAAACACTGTCCAATACGATCACCAGCAATATGATTGTCGATGGTACCATTCAAAGACAAGACATTGGCTTTGATCTTGGCGTCGGTGGCGGCAATATTTCAAAAATTATCGCTGAAAACGGGCTTGAAGGTGGCGGTGCCAGCGGTGATGTTCACCTGGGACTCTCCGCTCCCTATCACTCGGGGCAGGCATTCGACACTCGTTTTGCAAAGCGCGGCGAACCTAATGGCATCACCAGTGTGATGATTGCGGATGACGGCGTTACCTCAGCGGATATAAAGAATGGCACAATTCAACCGCATGATTTAGCCTTTACTGCCGGTACCATCAACGAGGTTATCGCCGCCGGTGGTTTGTCGGGCGGCGGCAAGATGGGTTCAGTCACACTTTCTCTTGCGGACCGTTACCAAAGCGGTGCGGCTTATGATGCACGATTTGTCCCGCGTGGCGAAGCGAATGGCGTCACTGCCGCTATGATCCGCGACGGCGACATCACATCCGTTGATATTAAAGATGGCTCAATTCGGGAACAAGATATGGCCTTTACCGCAGGTGATATAACCGCAGTGCGCGGCACAAATGGCCTCACGGGTTATGCCCAGGAAGGTGAGGCAGTGCTTGGTTTGACAACAGACTATCAGAGCGGCTCCATATTTGATACCCGTTTTCTCAAACGAAACGAGTCAAATATGATTACCGGCGAAATGATTGTACAAGGTGATATTTCTGGTAAGCATATTTCTCCCAATTTTTGGGTACAACAGGATAAATCGAGCGGCGCTGTGATGAGCGCTTATAATCAATCGATGATCCAAAGTACATCTGGATTAGAGGGACATGGCCATAACGGTGTGCGTGGCATTGGCACTCACACTGGTGTGTATGGGGAAGGTGCTATCTACGGTGTGTACGCCAGGAATACTGATCCGCAAAACTATGCCCTGTACGTCGAGGGTGTTGCGCATTGTACCAGCGGCGAATGGGGTGATGTCGCTGAATATATCAGTTCAAATGAACGTCTCGAACCCGGCGACGTGGTTATCATCGATACAGATTCGGCACACAAAATGAAACGCTGCGCTGAGGTATCGGATACGCGCGTTGCGGGGATCATCTCTTCGGAACCCACAATTACAGTTGGACTTGAAAAACCGGGGGACAATAAATACCCGCTTGCTTTGGCGGGCATCGTCCCTTGCAAGGTTGTTGCCTTAGAGCCAATCCATCCCGGAGACCTGTTGACGACATCGAGTCACCAGGGATGCGCTCAAAAAGCGACCGAACCAAAGCCTGGAAGTATCGTTGGCAAAGCCCTCGAGGGATTAGCGTCGGGATACGGTGTGATCAAAGTCCTGGTTACGCTGCAATAGGGAGGGTGATAAACGATGAAGTGGACTCTGAAAACTTTTGCATTCATCCTCATGCTGATGATTCGTCTGCCTAGTCAGACATCGGAAATGTCATCGACAAGTTATTCCATCAAGCGCAGTTCAGTTCTTAGCGCTGGCGAAACGGCGATCGGCCAATCCTATGTACTAGATTATCAACTCGGTTTACCACACCTGGGGGGGATGGAAGGTGGTCAATTTATTATAGGTGCATCCGTTGTTATCAAAGCTGTTGAGGGGGACAATACACCGCCATCAACCTATTCTCTTTCGCAAAATTACCCGAATCCTTTTAACCAGCGGACAAAGTTTCTTTACGGCCTGCCGGCAAAGAGTGACATTGAAATCTCGGTCTATTCGGTGTTGGGCCAGCGTCTGCTCATACTCTTTTCGGGTGAGCAGAACGCTGGTCGATTTACCCTGGATTATAATGGGGTTGATGCATTCAATCGCCCCTTGCCGAGCGGTCTCTATTTCTGCCACATGACATCAACAAAAGGGTTTGACAAAACGATTAAATTTGCTATCTTGCGTTAACGAGTCAAAAAGTTGTTAAGGAGGATTGATCGTGCGATAGCACCTTTACGATGATTATAAGTACAGAAATTTTTTTACGCTCAGAGTAGCTGTACAATAAGAGGTGTTTGTGAATATAGAATCTATCATCGTAGGCCCGATTCAAGTCAACTGCTTTATTATCACATGTCCAGTATCGAACCAATCCGCAATCGTTGATCCCGGTGATGACGCGGAAAATATCCTCAAAACTATCCGATCCAAATCGCTTGACCTCAAGTATATCCTGCTCACGCACGGTCATTTTGATCATATTGGTGCGGTGTCAGAGGTGAAATCGGCGACCGGCGCCGAAATTTTTATGCACAAAGCCGATACGTTTTTGGTTCAGGGCGCAGCATTGCAAGCGCAAGCCTTTGGTCTGCCGGCACCGGACACTTTTGTCATTGATAGTTTTATAGATGATGGCGACAACATCTCCGTCGGCGAATTCAATGCCTCTGTTTTGACAACACCCGGACACTCTCCGGGAGGTGTGTGCTTTAAATTTGAAAATGACATTTTTGCTGGCGACACACTTTTTTATGGCGGTATTGGCCGCACAGATTTGCCCGGTGGTGATTATCGGCAACTCATCGCATCTATTAAAAATAAATTGTTTGTGCTACCCGATTCCATGCGGGTGTTTTGCGGCCATGGTCCATCAACAACCATTCGACGGGAAAAGAAATATAATCCGTTTATCCAATAATTAAGATGTGCGGAATGATATAGAAATTATCGCAGTACAAGTTTGTACACTGCAGGACTTTGCAAAAATTGACAGGATTTTTATGAATGAATCGATAGGACTCAAGGCACACAAAGTTATTATCAATGAGGATGAGTGCAAAGGGTGTGGTCTGTGCATTGAGATGTGTCCAAAGGATGTATTATTTGAGCAGCCTCATCTCAATCGTATGGGATATCATCCGGCTGGCTATAGAGGTGAGGGCTGTATTGGCTGCGGCCACTGTTTTTATGCGTGTCCGGAACCGGGCGCCATTACGGTACTGAAAAAAGGGTATGTGGAAATCGAGGAGGAGGTGTAATGGCAAAGCAGCTTATTAAAGGAAACGAAGCGATTGTCAAAGGAGCGATTCTCGCCGGTTGTCGTTTCTTTTTTGGGTATCCGATCACTCCGGCATCCGAGATTGCCGAAGCGGCTGCCTATTATCTGCCGCGTGTGGGTGGAACTTTTTTGCAGGCGGAGAGCGAAATTGCCTCGATCAATATGCTGTACGGCGCGGCGTCCGGTGGCGTGCGCGCAATGACCGCTTCGTCCAGTCCCGGCATTAGCCTGAAACAGGAAGGCATCTCCTATTGCGCTGGTTCCGAACTGCCTGTGGTCATTGTTGATATCATGCGCGGTGGTCCGGGCCTCGGCAATATTGCGCCGGAACAATCGGATTATAACCAGATGATTAAAGGTGGTGGACACGGCAATTATAAAGTCATCGCGCTTGCCCCCAACTGCGCCCAGGAGATGTGCGATCTCACCATGTTGGCGTTCGAGTTGGCAGATAAATATCGGAATCCGGCAGCCATTATGGCCGATGGATTCATCGGTCAAATGATGGAACCGGTTGAATTCCCGGAGGCGCTACCACGTCTGGAGAAAAAAGAGTGGGCCATCTATGCCGAGGGTCAAGATGACGACAAGCTCATTTGTTCGATTCTGTTAGATCCGCCTGAGCTCGAGCAGCACAATATCAAACTGCAAGAAAAATATGCAAAAATTCGCCAAAATGAAGTGCGGTATGAAGATTATTATCTTGATGACGCTGATTTTATCCTCATTGGTTATGGGGTTGTTTCTCGCGTTTTGCAATCCGCTGTAGACGAGCTGCGCGCGGCGGGTATCAAAATTGGCATGCTGCGCCCCGTTTCCCTGTTCCCGTTTCCAACCGAGCATATCCAGCATCTGGCCGAACGCGTGAAAAAGTTTATTGTCATAGAATTGTCGAACGGTCAGATGGTCGACGATGTGCGGCTGGCGGTGAATGGGGCAAAGCCGGTCGAATTTTATGGTCGTATGGGCGGTGTGGTTCCAACGACCGACGAAATAATTGCTAATGTACGAAAAATAATAGAGGCGTAAACATGGCAGTGACGGCCTATAAAAAAGCAGCGAGCTTTTATGAATCTTATGAGCGCAAATCGGGACTGAAAGATGTGACTCACTACTGTCCCGGCTGCGGTCATGGCGTATTGCATAAACTCATCGCCGAGGCGCTCGATGATTTTAATGCAACGGACAAGACTGTGCTCATAAGTCCGGTGGGGTGCAGTGTTTTTGCTTATTACTATTTCAAAGTGGGCAATATCCAGTGTGCGCACGGACGGGCGCCCGCCGTGGCGACCGGCATCAAACGCGTACTCCCGCACAGCGTCACAATCGCCTATCAAGGTGATGGTGATTTGGCAGCCATAGGCGGCAACAATATACTGCAAGCTGCCAATCGCGGTGAAAATATCACGGTATTTTTTGTCAATAATGCCATTTACGGCATGACCGGTGGACAAATGGCGCCGACAACGCTGCTTGGGCAGAAAACAACAACAACACCATACGGCCGTACCACGGCCAATGAGGGCATGCCGATGAAAGTTGCGGAGATCATCTCCCAACTCGATGCACCGGTCTATGTCGAACGCGTGGCGATCACTGATGCGAAACATACAATGAAGACGCGCGCCGCCGTTCGTAAAGCGATAAAAAATCAATTGGAGAATAAAGGATTCTCTCTCGTCGAAGTGCTGTCTGTCTGCCCATCCGGCTGGAAGATGACACCAGTGCAAGCCAAGCAGTGGGTGGAAGAACACATGTTCAAGATATTCCCGCCGGGTGTGTACAAAGACGAGTCCGCAGAACGTGATATCCGGGAAGCGAACAAGTTCATTTTTTCTACCGAGGATATTCGATCAAAACTCGATATTCCTTCCCAGGAGGTCATAAAAAGCCAGATTCCACAAGTTCCTGAGAGATATAAAGATCCTCGAATGATTTTGGCAGGATTCGGTGGCCAGGGCATTTTAATGCTTGGTGTGGGCTTGTCCGAAGCCGGTATGGAGGCAGGCTATAATGTCTCCTGGATTCCGTCGTACGGACCTGAGATGCGCGGCGGTACTGCAAATTGTCATGTCAATCTGTCGACGAATCGTGTTGGCTCGCCACTGGTCTCCAAACCCACGGTGCTTGTCGCCATGAACCTGCCCTCTCTCGACAAGTTTGAAGACTTGGTGGTGCCCGGCGGTTTGATTATCTACGATTCCTCTCTTATCAATCGTGCCCCCCAACGCGATGATGTTGAGGTTTTTGCCATTCCTGCCACTGAACTGGCAGACAAACTCGGCAATACGCGCGTGGCCAATATGATTATTTTGGGAGCCTATATTGAGTACACCGGCGTGCTGACCAAAGCGACAGTTTTGGATGCTCTGCCGAATTTTCTGAAAAAGAAAACGATGGTGCCGCTGAACAGGATAGCAATAGAAAAGGGCATCGAATTCGCCAGGCAGAAGATGAACAAATCCTGACGACGCGGCCTATGTCGGTAAACAACGCAACAAATTTAAATGAAATTGTAATAGAGTAGAGCGGGGAAATGCCATGCCATTCTATGACGACGACGGTACCGAGATTAATCCCGATCTCGTGCCAAAACCATCGTTGTGTGTAATGTGTAAACACGACGACGATCCCGAAAAATATATGTTTTGTATCCTCAACAGGTTCGATCAACAAGGTGAGGATCAATTTTATTGCGATGCCTATGAAGCTTTATAATTCACAACCTGGAGGCTTGATCCAATGAAAAAGCTGTTATCTGCTCTTCTCCTGTCCGCTTGTCTTTTGGGCTGTCAACATGTCGGATCAGATGACACCATCGCCCAAAAAGATGGCGTTTTTGTTCACATCAGCCATGGCGAGGATGATGTGCACCGGGTACTCATGGGCCTGCACATGGCGGCGATTATGTCAGACGATCGTGATGTGCTGGTCTATTTTGACATCTCTGGAGTTCAGGTCGTTTTGCAAGAAAGTGAAGATCTGACCTTTAGCCATTTCCCCAGCTCACATACGCAAATTCAGAATTTGTTAGACAAAGGTGTCACGCTGATGGCGTGCCCGGGATGTCTGAAAGCAGCGGGAAAAACACCTGATGATTTGATGCCGGGTATTCAGGTTGCAGACAAGGAAAAGTTCTTCAATTTTACCTCCGGGCGAATTATAACCATTGACTATTGATGACCATTCGTTTTTTGTCAAACGGACGACTAAACCTGGAGGTGACTCAATGAAATCCCCCAAAGATGTGACAAGGTATTCCACCCCGCAATGGATTGTCTTGGTTGCGCTCAGAATGGTTATTGGCTGGCATTTCCTCTACGAGGGAGTCGCTAAATTATTCACGCCTGGCTGGTCTTCGGCAACATATCTCGATTTGTCCCGATGGATTTTTCGGGATTTTTTTCAGTGGATTGTCGCCAATCCCGGCGTTTTGAAAGCTGTTGATCTCTTGAATATCGTGGGACTTTTCCTTATTGGTCTTGCGCTGCTGTTTGGTCTTTTCACCCGGGTGGCAAGTATTTCCGGAATGGTGCTCCTGCTTCTTTATTACGTCGCCCATCCTCCTTTTGTCGGACTCGGTATTGGCATTCCTGTGGAGGGGAACTATTTGGTCGTTGATAAAAATCTGCTTGAGCTTGTTGCTCTTGCGGTTGTGACCTGGTTTCCAACCAGTAGCGTGCCCGGTTTTCAATATATACTGGGACTTTTTCGAAAAAAGCATACCGTCAAAAAGGAGCCTGCTGTTGAAACAGCGGCTCAGAGCACAAATCAGCCTGTCGATCTCAATCGCCGCGAACTCATCAAGAGTCTCGCCACACTCCCCGTTTTTGGCGGTTTTGTCTATGCGGTCATGAAAAAGAAAGGGTGGGAGAGTTACGAGCGTTTATATCTCACAAATGATATAGATGCCAAAACAAGCGCGACGGTCAAGTCATTTAATTATGCCAGTTTGCAGGAGTTGCAGGGAACGATACCCACCGCCTCAATTGGTGATCTGGAATTGAGTCGGATGATTTTAGGCGGCAACTTGATTGGTGGCTGGGCGCATGCGCGGGATTTGATTTATGTGGATAAGCTGGTCAAATCCTACCACACAAAAGAAAAAATCTTTGAGACGTTTCTGTTGGCCGAAAAGTGCGGCATCAATTGTTTTCTCACCAATCCGGTTTTGTGCCGGGTGATCGACGAATACTGGCGACGCGATATCGGCCGGATAAAATTTATTTCAGATTGCGCCTACAGGGGTGACGTGATGACCGGGATCAAAATGTCTGTGGATACAGGGGCGCACTCTTGTTATGTTCAGGGCGGTATTGCCGACAGTCTTGTACAAGACGGCAAAATTGAGGTGATCGCCGAAGCGCTGGCCCTCATCCGTCAGAATGGGCTTCCCGCCGGTATTGGCGCGCATGCGCTCGAAACCGTCAAGGCGTGCGTTGATTATGGTCTACAGCCCGATTATTGGATGAAAACGCTGCATCCGATCAACTATTGGTCGGCCAGCCCGCAGGAACAGCATGACAATATCTGGTGCACCAATCCGAATGAAACGATTGATTATATGAGCACGCTGCCGCAGCCATGGATTGCATTCAAGGTTTTAGCTGCCGGGGCGATCCAGCCGAACATCGGTTTTCAATATGCATTTGCAAACGGCGCGGATTTTATTTGTATCGGCATGTATGATTTTCAGATCGTTGACGATGTGAACACGGTGTTGGCCGCACTTGCGCGCGTCGGAGAGAGGGCGCGTCCCTGGCGAGCGTAATGATTTGTCAATATAAGGCAAAGTGACAGGACTTTACAAGAAGGAGAGTATTCATGTCAAAACAACATATCAATCGACGGGATTTTCTCAAAGGTGCCGTAAGCGCCGGAGCGGCGTTTACCATTCTTCCGAGTGGTTTTTTATCGGGTCAAAATGCACCCAGCAACAAGCTCAATATCGCGCTTATCGGCGCCGATGGCCGGGCACGTGCCCATTATAATGGGCTCAAGAACGACAACGTTGTGGCATTGTGCGATGTAGATGAAAAGCATCTCGCTTTTGCAGCGAGGGAATTTCCAGATGCGACGCATTATGTGGATTGGCGCAAATGCCTCGAGCAGAAAGACCTCGATGCCGTGGTCTGTTGCACGCCCGATCATACACATGCCTTCATCGCTGTCTGGGCGATGAATCGAGGGCTGCACCTCTATCTCGAAAAACCAATGGGTATCAGTGTCGAAGAGGTGCGGCTGGTGCGCGAAGCCTATATGAAAAACAAGGATAAACTCGCCGTACAACATGGCACACAGCGGCATGCCAAGCCAAATTTCGATCGTGTGCGCGAGCTCATCCAGGATGGTGCGGTGGGCACATTATCGCAGGCGCATGCGTGGGGTAATCGCCAACTGCGTCGCCCCGGCTATCCGAAAGGTGAGGGGCAGCCGCCAAAAAGTTTGCATTATGATCTGTGGCTTGGGCCGGCGCCGTTTCATCCGTATACTCCGGAATATTTTTCCGGTGGCCCGGGAATGAACTGTTTGCAGTGGAATATGTACTGGGATTTTGGCACCGGACAGGTTGGTGATATGGGCAGTCATACGATGGATCTTGTCTGGAACGCCATCGACGCCGGTATTCCGACGTCGGCTGCCGCCGAGGGTGAAAAATACCATCCGGAGGTCACACCAGTCGAACTTACAATGACGTTTGAAGTGCCGGCGAATGCCTGGCGTCCGGCGATAGATGTTGCCTGGCACCAGGGTGGCGCGATGCCAATATCTCCGCGCGATTATGTCGATCTCAATAAAATCGGCCATGGCGTTATGTTCAAAGGCGACAAGGGTTTCCTGGTTGCCAGTTTTGATAATCGCATCATTATTCCGCATGGCGATGATGCGGATATGACTTACTATAATCGCCGTTCGGAAGACAATATCATCGAACCTATGGGCGATTTTCAGCAAGAATGGCTTGATGCGTGTAAAGGTGATTTAAAGACGTCGTGTGATCTGGAATATGCCGGCAGTAAAATGGAGATGATGATGCTCGGTCTCGTCGCCTATCGCGCCGGGAAAAAGCTGGAATATGACGGCGTTAATGGCCAGGTGACCAATGATGCGAAGGCAAATCAATTTTTAAAACACACGTACCGGGACGGGTGGGTCATCAATGGCTAAGTATGTTTGGTAAAAGTACATTTCTACTTTGAAGCGATAGTAGCAAAATTTGTAAAGTCGAATTGTTCGTCAAGCAGTATGGCAAAAGTATCACTTATATCGTGTAATACGAATCTGGATCCCTATCCGGTATATCCGCTTGGTATGACGATGGTGGCGGAAGCCGCCCGTTTGCGCGGACATGATGTCTCGCAATGGGACCTCATCGTACATGGTCATAATCAGGCGGATATTCGACGCTTTATTCAGGAGACGCAGCCGGATTTTGTCGGACTATCTCTCCGCAACGTTGACAGCGCCAATTACAACAAGCCGGATGCCTATTTTGCGGAATATAAAGAGGTTGTGGAGGCGATCAAAAGCGTCTCCGATGCGCCGATCATTTTGGGTGGCTCGGCCTATACAATATTCCCCAAAGAGATGCTCAAAGAGTTGGGCGCTGATTTCGGTATCGCCGGTGAAGGCGAGCAGGCCTTTTGTGCATTGCTCGATCAACTTGAAATGGATCCCGATTCTGCTTATCCAATTTATTATAACAATACAACGATGAGTGGCGACAATTTCGCCTGCAAAATACGCGAGCCTGTTCTGGCGGATTATTATTTGAATAAAGGCGGCATGCTGAATGTTCAAACCAAGCGCGGCTGTCCGCACCGGTGTGCCTATTGCTCTTACCCGGTATTGGAGGGACGGCGCTATCGGTTTCGTACACCGGAAAGTGTTGTCGATGAGATCGAGATGCTGGTGCGAGAATATAAAGCGGATTATTATTTTGTCACAGATTCGGTATTCAACGATGCCGCCGGTAACTATTTGAAAATCGCCCGGGAACTCGTACGACGCGGGATCGATGTGCCGTGGACCTGCTACCTGCGCCCGGATAATTTCACGCGTGACGAGGCAGAGCTTCTAAAGCGATCCGGGTTATCTTCTGTGGAGTGGGGTACAGATTGCGCCACCGATGTCACCCTCAAAGCGCTGCGCAAAGACTTTACCTGGGATCAGGTTATTCACTCGAATAATCTTTTTGCCGAGATGGGGATTTATAACGCGCATTTTATCATTCTCGGCGGACCCCGGGAGACACCTGCTACGGTCGTGGAAGGGCTGAAAAATTTGACTACGCTCCAACGGTGTGTCATATTCGCCGGGATTGGTGTGAGGATATTCCCTGGCACGGCAGTGTATGATTGGGCGATACAGGAGGGTCAAATTTCCGCCGAAACAAATCTATTGTCGCCAACCTTTTATTTCTCTCGGGATATCGACAGAGATGTTTTGCATCAAGAAATTTTGTCGGCATTTGCCGGTCGCCTGGATCGCATTTACCCCGATGGCGACTATGTTGATGCAGCGCGTGCCTATCACGAAATGGGACGACGCGGACCGGCGTGGGATATGTTATTAAAAATGAACATTTCACGGTGATCCGTTCAATGAATGATAATCAGTTGGAAAAATCACTATAAAGCAGCAGAGTTATAAAGATTTTATTTTGAATCAGTTGTTGCCTTTTGTGAAAAAGCCGGGGCAATACGTGGGCAATGAAATAAATATTGTGCGTAAAGAGCCTGGGGATGTGGACGTTCGCTTTGCGCTGGTTTTCCCGGACGTCTATGAGGTGGGCATGTCTTATATGGGCTTTCCGATTTTGTACAATATTTTAAATCAGTTGCAGTGGGCTTATGCGGAGCGTGTTTTCGCACCGTGGCCTGACATGGAAGCAGTGATGCGCGAGAAAAAGGTGCCGCTTTTTTCGCTGGAAACCTTTTCTGCTCTATCCGATTTTGATGTGATTGGCTTTACTTTTCAGTATGAGCTCCATTACACCACGATATTAAATTTAATTGACCTGGCTGGATTGCCGCTGGAGTCCAGCGAGCGGACTGGTTTTCCTCTTGTTATTGGCGGCGGTCCCTCGGTCTTTAATCCGGAGCCGATGGCGGATTTTATGGATGCGATTATTCTTGGCGACGGGGAGGAGGTCATCGTTGACATTGCGCGGGCAATTCGCATGGCAAAAAAGCAGCTACTGTCGCGCAAAGAAACTTTGCTTGAATTGGCCAGGATCAAGGGTGTCTACGTCCCGCAATTTTATCAGCCGGTTTACCAAAACGGCCAATTCAACTCCATCGCACCCAAAATGAAGGGTGTTCCTGCACGTATTCGAGCGCGGATTGTTTCGGATTTGTCGCCCGGCTTTTATTCGGACCGTCCGCTCGTGCCGATGATTCAAACAACGCACGACCGGATTTCCCTGGAAATTGCGCGCGGCTGCTCGCGCGGCTGCCGGTTCTGCAATGCAGGCGTGATCTATCGGCCGGTTCGCCAACGATCACCCGAGGAATTGGTCGAACAGGCTAAAAAAAATATCGCCGCCACCGGCTATGAGGACATCTCACTGGTATCCTTGTCCACCTCCGACTACACTCGTCTCAATGAATTGATGTATCGATTGCATTCCACTTTTACCAGGGATAAAGTGAGTATTTCATTTCCATCTTTGCGCCCCGAGAGCTTTACCCCTCAAGTGGCGAAATGTGCTCGCGGGGTGAGAAAATCCGGTCTAACGTTGGCGCCCGAAGCCGGATCACAACGCTTGCGGGATGTGATCAACAAAGCGACAACAGCATCAGAGTTGCTTCGAGCGGTGGATCTTGCATTTGGTGAAGGGTGGAATGTGGTCAAACTTTATTTTATGATCGGCCATCCCACGGAAACCAGTGCGGATATTCAAGGGCTCGTTGATTTGCTTGGCGATGTGCGTCATTTGGCATTCAAGCACAAGGGAAAACGAATCAACGTGTCGGTGTCGCCGTTCATCCCCAAACCCCTAACGCCCTTTCAGTGGGTGCGCCAGGATTCGATTGAAGAGACACACCGAAAGCTCGCTTTCCTCAAAGAGCACATTCGGGGCAAAAATGTAAAATTCAGCTGGCGAGAAGCGCACGTCGCACAAGTCGAGGGAGTGCTCGCCCGTGGTGATCGGCGCCTCGGGCCGATCATCAAGAGGGCATGGCAACTTGGGGCGAATCTCGAAGGGTGGTCTGAATTTTTTGATGCGCGCTATTATGCCCGGGCTATGGCGGAAAACGATTTGGCGTTTGATGACGTGCTAAAAGGATTTCAGGTCGATCAGCCATTGCCCTGGGATCATATTGACAAGGGAGTGACAAAAAAATTTTTACGAGATGAGTATCACCGTGCGCTGGGGGAGGAAAAAGTGCCGGATTGTCGATTCAGCACCTGTCACAGTTGTGGCTTGATGGGTGAGTTGGCTTGTCGGGAGCTCATCCGCAGGCAACGTGCAGGCGATGCGCTTGAAATGCCGATTGAATATCAATCGAAAGATTTCGAGTTTTCTCAGGCTGAACAGCAACCCGCAAAAGATCGAGTTGATCGTACAATTCAACATGCGCGCATTCACTATCGTCGTGGTGAAGAGGTACGATTTTTATCTCACCTTGATATGCTGCGGATGTTCGAGCGAGCCATCCGGCGGGCAGGACTTCCCGTACTGTTTACGGAGGGATTTAATCCGCATCCCAAGCTCTCGTTCGGCCCTTCTTTGGCAACGGGACTCACAAGCGATGCAGAATATCTCGATTTAGCGTTTTATGTAGGTGAAAAAGTTATTGACATCGCTGAAAAACTCGCGCCACAGCTTCCCCGGGGGGTAGAGATCATCGAGATCAAATACCTGGATAAAAAAGCTCCGTCGCTGGCAGCGTGCGCGAATCGTGCCGAATTTGAATTTCACCTACAGAGCAACACAATCGCATTCGATGATAACGATCGTCTCGCGACGATTTTGTCACACAAAGAGTTGAACATTGAGAGAAAGAAAAAAAAGAGATCACAAACGATCAATGTCCGTCCCTATATAGATGATCTGGAGGTGACTGATTGGGGCTTGCGCGTGCGAACGAAAATAGAGAACGGCAAGACAATTCGGACGGATGAGCTTCTTTCTCTCCTGTTTCCGCATGATCAAAACAAACAAAAAACAACGCGCGTACATCGCGCCGCCTTGTGGGTGGAGGAGGAGGGAAGACAACGCACTCCACTGGACCTGTGTACCGCGGAAGCAGAACATGAAAAAGTTTAAAGAGGAACAATGGAAAAAAGTATTATCATTAATGTATCTTTGGGCGAGATGCGTCTTGCTATTCTTGAAGATGCGACACTCGTCGAATTATACTACGAACTCCCCGAAAACACCCGCATGGTGGGGGATATTTATTATGCCAAAGTGGCCAAAGTTATCAAGGGTTTGCAAGCCGCGTTCGTTGATATCGGTCAAAAGCAGGATGCGTTTCTGCACTTTTCAGATATGGATGACCGCCTTTTGGGTTTTGATCCCAACATAAAAAACGGTGCCATTTTTCCACATCGCAGGAATTACAGTTGGACGGCTGACGAGGTACCGATCAGAAAAGGCGATCGATTATTAGTGCAAATCACCAAAGAACCACTCGCAGCAAAGGGAGCACGCATTACGTCGAATATTTCAATACCTGGTCGCTACCTGGTCCTGGTACCGAATGACAACGTCGTGGGCGTGTCGCGCAAAATTTATAATCGAAAGGAAAAATACCGACTCAAGCGTGTTGGTCGCTCCATCCGCAAAGATAGATTTGGCATGGTCATCCGGACTGCTGCTGAAGGCAAAGATGAGGCTGAACTCAAGGCGGACTATGAAAGCCTTGTCAGGAAATGGGAGCAATTGGTAAAAAAAATGCGGGGAGCGGAACCGCCCCTTCTCGTTCATAAAGACGCAAGCACTTTGTCGAGTGTGATTCGTGATCTTTTTACTGCTGATGTTAATCAGCTCATTGTTGATGAGAAAAAGATGCATCGAGAGATTGTTCGCTACTTGAAAGATGTATCGCCGCAGTTGGTGGAGCGTGTCAAATTGCACCAGGAAAAAGTGCCTGTATTTGACAAGCATAATATCGAATCGCAAATCAACAAAAGCTTGTCGCGGAAGGTATGGCTCAAACGTGGTGGCTATATTTTTATCGATCACACAGAAGCCTTGACCGCGATCGATGTGAATAGCGGACGATTTAGCGGCAAAGATGATCATGACCTGAACAGTTTAAAGATCAATCTGGATGCGGCGAAGGAGATCGCACGGCAGCTACGATTACGAGATATCGGGGGCATCATTATCATCGATTTTATTGATATGATTAATCCGAAAAACCGTCAACGATTGGAGGGGGAGTTCAAAAGAGAACTGCGCAAGGACCGTGCCCAGGCCAATATCGCACCCCTATCGGAATTTGGTATTATTGAGATGACGCGTGAGCGCGTCCGCCCATCGCTGTTATTTGCCATCAGTGAACCATGTCCTGCATGCATGGGAACCGGTCGAGTTATATCCAAATCAACAACTTCCGCCAAGATCGAGCGCTGGATAAAGCGCTATCGACGCGAGGGAGGGTCCCGAAGTATACAATTAGTGGTTCACCCCGAGTTGGCAAAATATCTGTCAGAAGGTCACAAGAGCTTGATTCGCAAATTAACCTGGAGCTATTGGACCCGCATAAAAGTAGTCACTGACGAAAACATCAGCCTCGATGAGTTCCGTTTTCTCGATAAAATGGGCGAAGAGGACCTGACAGATCGATTTATATCTTGACTCTTTGACAAAATTTTTGTAATTTTTTCGGCTTTGTGAGAAAAGAATCTGTTTAGCGGAGAAATGAGTCAATGTATGCAATCGTGGATATTGCCGGTCAGCAATTTAAAGTGAAAAAAGATGATGTTGTTCTCGCCAACCGTATTGTTGGCGAGGCAGGCGCTGATGTTGAATTTGATAAAGTCGTGTTATTGTCGGATGAGGAAGGTGCACGGGTTGGTACACCCTATATTGATGGTGCAAAAGTGACAGCGACAATTGTTGGTCATGAAAAAGGCGATAAAGTTTTGGTTTTTAAGAAAAAAAGAAGAAAAGGCTACCGTGTCCTCAATGGCCACCGCCAGCCATTAACGCGACTCGAAATCAAAGATATCGTGGCATAGGCGTCAGCAGGAAAAAAAGGAGATAAAAAATGGCTCATAAAAAGGGTGTTGGCAGTAGTCGGAATGGCCGCGACAGCAATCCCAAAATGCTGGGAGTCAAACGTTTTGGCGGCCAGGTTGTAACTGCCGGAAGTATTCTCGTGCGTCAGCGGGGCACCAAAATTCATCCCGGAGAAAATGTCGGTATTGGCAAGGATGATACATTGTTCGCCAAAATAGACGGCAAGGTGATGTTTTCAACAAAAGGCAAGAACAAAAAATTCGTGAGCATCATCTCGTAATTTCTTGACATTGATATTCATGTGCGCTATCCGCTCGCCGGACAGCGCTTTTTCCCGCATCCCCCCGCCTGCCTCGAGTGTTTTTTCCTCTTTAATTTTGATAAGCTTAAATTAATCATTGAATTACGAATTTGGTTTTGCCTTACATATTTGTTCCTACAAAAATTATGCCATATTGTCCAATTTTAACTTGACTCTGATCTGGCATTGTTTTATATTTGTCCCGAAAATTTTGTGTATTGCCGGTGAGGTTGAATAATGGCTGTGACCATTCAAGAGGTAGATCATATTGCTCGGCTGGCAAAGCTGTCTTTTTCAGAGGATGAGAAAGAAAAATTTGTCGAGCAGTTTAACCAGATATTGACCTATATGGAAAAGTTGAATGAGCTGGATACCAGCGACGTTGAACCAACCTATAATGTTTTGGCTTTGACAAATGTGATGCGCCCGGACGAAGAAAAAACCTGGCTTAGCCAGGAAGAAGCTCTCGCTAATGCGCCACGGTCAAATCACGGTTTTTTCAGCGTACCCAAGGTGATTGGTTGAGCTATGGATAAAATCGCCGCACTCATTCCGGCACGTTGGGCGTCCAGTCGATTTCCTGGCAAGCCGGTGGTGCCTATTGCAGGTAAACCAATGATTCAGTGGGTTTATGAGCGGACAAAATTGGCCACATCGATATCGGATGTTCTTGTGGCAACGGATGATGAACGGATTCTTCATGCGGTCAAAAAATTTGGTGGTACAGCAGTGATGACTCCCTCCGCGTTGCCCTCCGGCACCGATCGCGTCGCTTATGTTGCCAAAGACCTTGATGTAGACGCCGTGATCAACGTGCAAGGCGATGAACCTCTCATTGATCCCAAAGCCATCGATGTGTTGGCGCAAACGTTACTGGCTGATTCATCTACGCGTATGGCGACACTCGCGCGCAAGATAACAGAGACGAGCGAGCTCAATGATCCAAATATTGTCAAAGTTGTCGTCGATAATAATAATTATGCTCTCTACTTTTCGCGCGCTGTTGTGCCATATGCCCGCGATGTTGAAAAAAATGCCTGGCTATTGCATTTTCCATACTATGATCACATCGGCATTTATGCCTATCGGAAAGAATTTTTATTAGAGTTAACAGAATTACCAATCTCAATGCTGGAACAGGCAGAAAAGCTGGAACAACTCCGAGTGCTTGAAAATGGCTACAAGATAAAAATTGGCTATGTGGACGCGCAGCCAATCTGTGTGGACGTGCCGGAAGATGTGATACGGGTTGAACGACGAATCCAAGAATTGGGCATTCAATGAGCAGACCGGTAAAGTATATTTTTGTCACTGGCGGCGTGGTCTCGTCACTCGGTAAAGGGATTGCCGCTGCTTCCATCGGGCGTTTGCTAAAATCCCGTGGCTTTAATGTGACAATCTTGAAACTCGATCCCTATCTGAACGTCGATCCCGGCACCATGAGCCCCTATCAACACGGTGAAGTCTATGTCACCGATGATGGTGTCGAAACGGACCTCGATCTTGGTCACTATGAACGATTTATTCATACCAACATGACCGCCGATAATAACCATACTGCCGGGCAAATTTATGAAACCGTCATCAAACGCGAACGCAAAGGCGACTATTTAGGCAAAACCGTGCAGGTTATTCCGCATATTACCGACGAGATCAAGCGACGCATTCTCAAAGTTGGTGAGACCAAAAATTACGACGCCGTATTCGTCGAGGTTGGCGGGACAATCGGCGATATCGAAGGCCAGCCATTCATGGAGGCCATTCGTCAGTTCATTTTAGATCAAGGTCGCGAAAATAC
This sequence comes from Candidatus Zhuqueibacterota bacterium, assembly GCA_016928775.1. Classification (GTDB taxonomy): domain Bacteria; phylum Zhuqueibacterota; class Zhuqueibacteria; order Residuimicrobiales; family Krinioviventaceae; genus Kriniovivens. The sequence goes on from JAFGKD010000056.1 coordinate 27,815, forward strand.
AATGATCATTCATCTCACGCTGATTCCCTATTTGAGCCACTCCGGCGAGATGAAAACCAAACCCACGCAGCACTCGGTGATGAAGCTGCGAGAAATCGGGCTGCAGCCCGATATGCTGCTCTGTCGCACCGACAGGCCGCTCGAGAATTCGGATCGCGAAAAGATCGCCTTGTTCTGCTCCGTCTCCCCGGAGATGGTGATTGAAGCGCGCGATGAAAATACTATATATCAGATACCATTGTCCTATCAAAAGTATGCTGTTGGTGAGAAGGTGTGCCGGCGGCTGGGCTTGCCGGAACGCGAGTCTGATCTGAAAGGCTGGAAAAAGTTTGTTCACAAAGTGAAAAATCCGACCCACTATATCCGCATCGGTATTTGTGGCAAATATACCGAGTTGAAAGATTCATACAAGTCGATTATCGAAGCCTTTGTCCATGCTGGTGTCGATAATGATGCCAAGGTTGAACTCAAGTGGCTTGATTCCGAGGAGATAACCCTTGATAATGCGGCCAAGTTTTTTACCGATATTTCGGGATTGTTAGTCCCCGGCGGTTTCGGGGAACGCGGCAGTGAAGGCAAAATTGCTGCGATAAATTATGCCCGCAAAAATAATGTGCCCTATTTTGGCATTTGTCTTGGCTTGCAATGTGCCATCATCGAATTCGCCAGACATGTCTGCGGTCTAAAGAATGCCAACAGCACCGAGTTTAATGAAAAGACACCGCATCCGGTCATCGATCTCATGGAAACACAAATCGACGTCACAGAAATGGGCGGTACCATGCGTCTTGGTGCCTGGGATTGCAAGCTTGAAAAAGACAGCAAGGCTTATGCGGCGTATGGAAAAACGATGATCGCCGAACGGCATCGGCATCGTTATGAAGTCAATAATTCGTATGTCAGCTTGTTAAAAGAAAACGGATTGAGGATTGCCGGCACCAATCCGGATAGTGGACTCGTTGAAGTTATTGAACTTCCCGAGCATCTCTGGTTCGTTGGTGTGCAGTATCATCCTGAGCTCAAATCGCGCGTTCTCGATACGCACCCATTATTTCGCGATTTTGTCAGTGCCGCTATTCAACATAAAATGAACCTGATAGAGCTGGATTTTGATGATGTCGATGCAGACCATCCATGTTCGTGATCTTCAGATTGGCCCTGGCCTGCCACTTGTTTTTATCGCTGGACCTTGTGTGATTGAGACGCGTGCGTTGGTGATGAGCGAGGCCGAACATATTCGTCGCATTGCCGATGAGTTAAAGGTGCCCATTATTTTCAAGGCATCTTATTTGAAAGATAATCGATCCAGTATAAAAAGTCCGCGTGGCCCGGGTATAGAAGAGGGCTTGCGGGTATTAGCCGATGTGCGCGATCAGTACAATATGCCGATAACGACGGATGTTCACGATACAGAACAGGCGCACAGTGCGGGTGACGTCGTCGATCTGCTGCAAATTCCGGCGTTTTTATGTCGCCAAACGAGTTTGCTGCTGGCAGCAGCGGCCACTGGCAAGCCGATAAATGTGAAGAAAGGCCAGTTCGTCAGTCCGACCGAGATGAAAAGTGTCATCCACAAGCTTGTTACGGCCAACGCTTCCGGCATTATGCTGACGGAGCGTGGCACTTTTTTTGGCTATCAACGTTTGGTCAATGATTTTATCGGTCTGGCGGATATGGCTGATCTTGGCTGGCCAGTCTGCTTTGATGCGACGCACTCGACGCAGCAGCCGGGAAGTCTCGGTGATTTGTCCGGTGGCCGGCCGGAACGCGCGCCAGTGCTGGCGCGGGCAGCCGTCGCCGCCGGTGTGCAGGCGCTTTTTTTCGAGAGCCATCCGGACTGCCAAAACGCCCTGTGCGATGCTGCCACAATGCTGCCTCTCGATCAATTGAAGCCCGTGCTCAAACAGTTGACCGAGCTACATGATTTTTTGCTCGACCAGAAGGAATTGGCGCACTGATGGGACGCTTTTGTCTAGATGAGGATAAAGCGACCGCTAAAATCAAACGACTCCGTTTGCTGCTGTTTGATGTCGATGGTGTGCTTACAAATGGCGAGTTAGTCTATGGCCCCGGCAACGCAGAATATAAACGCTTCAATGCGCAGGATGGTCTCGGATTTGTCCTGGCACAAAAAGCAGGATTAAAAACCGGCATTATAACTGCACGGTGCAGCGAGCTTGTTGAACGCCGCGCCAAAGAACTCAACCTGGATTGCTGTTTTCAAGGTTATGAAAAAGTGCCGGCTTTTGAAAAAGTATTAGCGGAACATGGCCTGATTGACGACGAGGTCTGCTATATGGGTGATGATCTGTTAGACCTCGCGCTGATGCGACGCGCCGGCTTTTCAGCAGCACCCGCAAATGCACGACCCGAAATAGTGTCATCTGCGCACTATGTGACCTCGACCAAAGGTGGCGAGGGTGCTGCTCGCGAATTGATTGAAGTTGTTCTCAAAGCTAGAGATGCATGGGAACCGCTGTTGAAGATATTTTTATCAGATTGTAAAGCATGGATTTGAAACCTGAAAAGTGCTTGATGAACAAAAAATATTAGCGTGCGCTCGTCGTGTTTTTGCCATTGAAAGTCAAGCCATACACGCCCTTGGCAATATGCTGGATGACCAGTTTGTCCGAGCTATTCAACTCATTCTTGAGTGCCGAGGCCGAATCATCGTGACAGGTATTGGCAAATCGGGGGTTATTGGACAAAAAATGTCGGCCACTTTTTCGAGTACAGGCACGCCGTCATTTTTTTTGCATCCCGCTGAAGCAATTCACGGTGATCTCGGCATGGTCACACGAGATGATATGGTCATTTGCCTTTCAAAAAGCGGCAATACAAATGAAATTAGCGCCATCATTCCGACGTTAAAAAAGATAGGCGTGCCGATTATCACCCTAACCGGCAACCTCCGATCATCATTGGCGGAGCGGAGTGACGTTGTGCTAAACGTCTGCGTCGAAAACGAGGCGTGCCCCAATGATCTGGCGCCAACCGCGAGCACCGTGGCTATGTTAGCCATGGGCGATGCCCTGGCCGTCGCGCTGCTGGAACAACGCGGCTTTCAAAAAGAAGATTTTGCTTTTTTTCATCCCGGCGGTTCGTTGGGACGCCAGTTTGTCACAATTGACGAGATTATGTTCACCGGATCGCGCATCCCGCTGGTTCCGCTTGACGCTGGTTTGCAGCAGATCATCAGCGAGATTTCCACAAAACGCCTCGGCGGCACATGTGTTGTGGAGGATAGCGGGATTTTAGCCGGGATTATAACTGATGGCGACATGCGTCGCCTGTGGTCGCAGCCGGTGAATATCGACAAACTGACGGCAAAAGATATCATGAACGCTGATCCCAAAACCATCGAGACCGGCGCACTGGCTACACAAGCGTTTAAAATATTGGACCAGCATAATATCATGCAAATTATCGTTGTCGATGTGAAAAAAAAGCCCATTGGCATGATTCATCTGCATGATTTGTTAGATGCCGGAATTGGCTCGCGGTAAAAAATTGTTCTGTTGTATGGTGCGTTATGAAAAAATATAAAAAATATAAAAAGTATGTATGGTTGTTATTCTTTACAGTGATCGTCGTCCAGTGCTCGCGTGATGAGTCTACTGTTATGGATAAAACGGAAAGCAAAAGATTTCCGGACCAGGAAATCTGGGACTTTGAAGCCAAGACAACAACCAATGGCAAGCTTGAAGCCTTGATTCAAGCAGGACATATGCAGCGTTTTTCAAAAGAATCCCTGATGCTGTTTCATGATGGTGTTCACGTCGACTTTTATGATGATCAAGGTGAACACGCATCGGTGCTCACTGCCGACAAGGGCGAATACGATATGGAAACGGAAAATGTCAAAGCCTCCGGCAATGTCGTTGTCGTCTCGGATAGCGGAATTACATTATATACTGAAGAATTGTTTTACAACCGGGAAAGCGATCGGATTGTTTCCAACACGCATGTTAAAGTTGAAACAGATGAGGGACATATTCTGCATGGTGTAGGATTTGAATCGGATGCACAAATGGAATTCTGGGAAATACGGCAACCCTATGATGGCGTGGCGCCAAAAGGCGTCGATCTCTCACTGGATCGGTTTGAAAGAAAGCGCCAGCCGGATAGCACCATGGTGGATTCTAATGTAGGCGTTGATACAACGGTATTCGATCCTGCTGTTGTCGATTCGACGCGTCCGGATACTGTGTTTGAACAGAAATGAACTTTCGGTTGCAAATCTTTTTTTTCTTTGTTCTTTGTCAATTTTCTTTTCCGCAAGATGCCGGTACCCGACAGGAGGAAAAGCTTCGACTCGTCCACGCTGATATACTGCGCGGCCAAAAGATGGGTGAACAGAAACTGCGGCAATTTATTGGCAATGTGATGTTCCGGCAGGGAGCCGCCACGTTGACGTGCGAACGAGCAACAGAGTATGAGAACACCGGCCGTTATGTTCTTTATGGTGATGTCGCCTATGTCGATACAGCCAAATCGTTGTATGGCGACAAGATCACCTATTATGAATCGACAAAGATTGCCTATGTGGAAGGAAATGTGCGACTTGTCGATTCGACGAAAACCTTGACGGCGGATCGTATCCGGTATCATGACGAGGAAGAGGAAGCATACGCTACAGGTCATGTTTGCCTCGTCGACGCCGAGGAGAATATCGACCTCGTTGGTGACAACGGCGAGTACAAACGCAACAGCGGCTATGCAAAAGTGACCGGAAACGCCGTGTTGACAAAATTGGACTCTGCCAGGACGGATACGCTTCTCATTTATGGCCTCGTCTTTCAAATGTTTGATGATGGCGAACGGTTTTTAGTGACCGATAGCGTTCGTGTCCTGCGCGGTGAGATTGAAGCCTTTTGTGATTCGCTTGAATATTTTCAGGAACAAAGTATCATCAAACTGTCAAATTCGCCGCGAGTTCATCAAAAACGGCAGTACCTTACGGGCCAGTCGGTATCACTTTTAATGCGTGAATCGGATGTCAAAGCCATTCATATTGTTGGACATGCCATTGCTTCATCCATTGTAGATTCGGCTATTACGACCCCGGTTCCGTACGATCTGCTCTCCGGTCAGGATATGATGGTGTATGTGACCGATGAAAAAATCGATTCCGTGCTGATCCAGGAGCAAGCGACGAGCTATTATCATGTGATCGAGGATGGTGAAGAAAAAGGACTTAATAAAGTGCTGGGCGATGCCTTGTTCATCCGATTTCAGCAGGATACACTCTCGAGCGTGCGCGTCATGAGCTCGCCGAGTTCTTCGGTTGGACAATTCCATCCCCCAACGCATCGCACGGAATTGGAGGCAGAGTTGCGGATGGAATTGACCAGGTTGAATATTGTCGTGCAAGAATCCGAACAGTCAACAGCATCGGCTTTAATAGATAGTACAAAAGATGATTTTCCAGCGCGAATAGAACAACATGAGCAAACAACAGATACTGAAAAGTGACAAACTGATTAAAATTTACGGCAAACGACGAGTCGTCGATAATGTCAGTATAGAGATCAGTCAGGGTGAAACTGTTGGTTTGTTGGGTCCGAATGGTGCCGGAAAAACGACGACGTTTTATATGATTGTGGGCATGATTCGCCCAAAGCGCGGTCGGATTTTTTTTGGTGATGAAGAGATCACCAAACTGCCCATGTACAAACGCGCCCGAAAAGGTATCGCTTATTTATCGCAAGAGGCATCCGTTTTTCGACAACTGTCCGTGGAAGATAACTTGATGGCGATATTACAAACGCTACCCATGACGCGCAAACAGCAAAAGGATAAAGCATACCAATTGATGAACGAATTGGATGTGGCCCGATTGGCGAGGCACAAAGCGGCAACTTTGTCCGGTGGAGAGCGACGACGCGTGGAGATTTGTCGTGCTCTGACGACAGATCCCAAGTTTATTCTCTTGGACGAACCATTCGCGGGTGTAGATCCGATCGCTGTCGAGGACATTCAGAGAATTGTTGTGAGATTGCGAGAACGTAATATTGGTGTACTGATCACTGACCATAATGTTCATGAAACGCTGTCCATTACTGATCGCGCCTATTTGCTCTTTGAAGGGCGCGTTTTAAAAACCGGTACAGCTGATTTTTTAGCAAATGATCCGGAGGCTCGCAAGTTTTACCTTGGTGACAGCTTTAGATTGGATCGCTAATTTTTAAACTATAAATCTCGGGTGTGCACATGAATTTGATGAGGAAGGGATAAGGGAGTTAAAAGGCATGGTACGGTTAGGTCAACATTTAAGTTTGCAGATGAGACAATCACCGCAACAGGTGTTGCTGTCATCTTTGTTGCAGCTGCCCATCATGAGTCTGGAGCAACGTCTCTCCATGGAGCTGGAAATGAATCCGCTTCTTGAAATGGAGCAGGAGCAGGAACTCGAGCAAGAGATGGAGGAAACGCAGGAAAAGCTTGAAGATGACGAAGATATAGATGAGGAGAGCATCGGAGAGGCTGAGATCGAAAAGGAAAAGGAGGAGATCGACTGGGATGAAATCCTCAACGATGAGGATAATTATGAATTTCGATTGCCGCGTGAAAAAAATGAAGAGGAAAACGGCCGCGTCGAAGTTCATCAGGAATCCTTGACTGATTACCTCATGTCGCAACTGCATATGACCAATATGACGGCGGCAGAATTGGTTGTTGGCGAATACATCATTTGGAACATAAATAATGTCGGCTATGTCGTGACAGATACTGAAACAATCGCTGAAAATCTCGAAGAGGATGTTGAGACAATCGAACGAATTCTCGACATCATTCAAGGATTTGATCCCCCGGGGATCGGAGCCCGGAATTTGCAGGAATGCTTGCTCATCCAGCTTTATCAGCAAAATCCCAGGCACGACTTGGCGGTGAAAATGATTCGCGATCACTATGAGGATTTTAAAAACAAGCGTTTTGAACGACTCGCCAAAGAGATGATGATTGATCTCGACGCGGTCAAGGAAACAATGGAACATATCACCAAACTCAATCCCAAACCCGGTGAAGGGTACGTCACCTACGCAAATAATTATATCGTTCCGGACATTGAAGTCCGAAAACAGGACGGTGAGTTTAAAATATTTATGCACGATTTTAATGTACCGCAGCTTCGCATCAATCATGAATATAGAAAAATGATGTTGGATAAAAAGAAAACGAGCAAGGAGACGCGCGATTTCATCCGTCAACGTTTGGAATCCGCACGCTGGCTCATCAATTCAATACATCAACGGCGAGCGACAATTCTGCGAACGGTTGAAGCCATTATCGAAAAGCAACATGACTTTTTCGAAAAAGGTCCGGAAAATCTCAAGCCAATGATTCTGAAAGATATTGCGGATGAAATCGGTATGGATATTTCCACCATCAGCCGCGTCACGAACGGCAAATATATCCAAACAGAATATGGTGTGTTTGAGCTGAAATATTTTTTCAGTGAAAAATATGTCACAGAAGATGGGGAAGATGTCTCGAATAAAAAGATTAAAGCGATTATCAAGAACTTGTGCGATAATGAGCCATCGGATAAACCCTACAATGATCAAAAAATTTCCGAGATATTAAATAACGAGGGTTTTCCTGTTGCGCGTCGAACTGTCGCCAAATATCGTGAACAGATGAATATACCGGTTGCTCGCCTCAGGCGGAGGATCTAACATTCCATGTCAATTCTAAAAGAATTTCACGCTACAACTGTAATCGGTCTCAAACATAAGAACAAGGTTGTGCTGGCCGGTGACGGTCAGGTGACCTATGGAGAGACCGTGCTCAAATCCAGGGCGAAAAAAGTTCGCAAGCTTTATCACGGCAATGTATTGGCCGGATTCGCCGGGGCCGCGGCTGATGCCTTTACATTATTTGAACGCTTTGAAGAAAAACTGACAGACGCCAATGGTAATCTCGGTCGCGCTGCTGTTGAGATGGCAAAAGACTGGCGTATGGATCGCTACCTTCGTCGTCTGGAGGCCGTTCTCGTCGTTTTGGATAAAAAACACATTTTCCTCATATCTGGCACCGGCGATGTTATTGAGCCGGATGACAATGTTATTGCTATCGGTTCCGGAGGTGATTTTGCCCTGGTTGCTGCTCGTGCGCTCATGGCGCATTCGGATCTGGATGCCGTCAAGATTGCCAGAGAAGCCATGCGTATTGCGGCACAGATTTGTATTTATACGAATGATAATATTATCGTGGAAGAATTGACCTAGAATCAGATATTCTGCAAATGAAACGAGTGGATTTTCGAATGAATAAAACCCCGCAGGAAATAGTCCAGGAACTTGACAAATATATTATTGGTCAGGATAATGCAAAAAAATCTGTAGCTATCGCCCTGCGCAATCGTTGGCGACGACAACAAGTGCCAGTCGAGCTGCGCGAAGAAATTATGCCAAACAATATTATTCTCATCGGTCCGACCGGCGTTGGCAAAACAGAGATCGCACGTCGCCTGGCAAAACTGGATAACTCGCCGTTCGTCAAGGTGGAAGCGTCCAAATTCACCGAAGTCGGTTATGTTGGTCGCGATGTGGAATCGATTGTACGCGACCTTGTTGATCAAGCCGTTAACATGGTTCGCAGCGAATATGTTGAACGTGTGCAGGACAAGGCAGAAGAATTGGCTGTCGAACAGTTGCTCGATATTTTGTTACCGCCACCACCCATGCCGAAAGCACACAATGCCGAGGATAAACAAAAACAAAAAGAACGGGAGGAGAAATATCGGCGCAATCGGGAAAAGATGCACAAGCAGTTGATTGAAGGCAAGCTTGACGGCCGCATGATTGAGCTGGATGTGAATTTGGAACCCTCGGCCATCATGCAGGTTTTTTCGCCCATCGGGATGGAGGAGATGGGATTAAATATTCAGGATTTGCTGGGGCCGATGATGCCGCCGAAAAAGAAAAAACGTCGCTTGTCCATTTCCGAAGCTTTGATCGTGCTGCAACAGGAAGAGACACAGAAACTCATTGATATGGAAGAGGTCGTCAGCGAAGCCATTCATCGTGTGGAAGAGACGGGGATCGTCTTTTTGGATGAAATCGATAAAATCGCCGGTGAGAACTCGGGTAGCGGTCCGGATGTGTCGCGTGAGGGCGTACAACGCGACCTGCTGCCGGTCATTGAAGGGACAAATGTTGTTACCAAATACGGCATGGTGCGCACCGATCACATTTTGTTCATCGCCTCCGGCGCGTTCCACGTCTCCAAACCTTCCGATTTGATCCCCGAACTCCAGGGTCGTTTCCCGATTCGTGTGGAACTGACCAGCTTGAGCGCGGCCGACTTTGAGCGTATCCTCACTGAGCCGAAAAATGCGTTGATCAAACAATACACCGCCCTCATCGAGACCGAAGGTGTGAACATCAAATTTACCAAAGGCGCTGTGAAAGAAATTGCCGATATCGCATCGGAGGTTAATCAGCAGTCCGAAAACATCGGCGCTCGTCGTTTGCACACGATCATGAGCAATTTGCTTGAGGATATACTTTTTGATTTGCCCAAAAGCGATGCAAAGCTGATTAAAATTTCGCAAAAGATGGTGCGGGAAAAGTTGAAAGAAATTATTCAGGACGAAGACCTGAGTCAGTATATTTTATAGTGGAGATTGATGTGAAGCGGGATTTTTTACAAATAACGGATTTCAGTCGAGATGAACTTTTTGCGCTGTTTGCGCTCTGCGCTGAGCTGAAAGCAAAAACCAAAGCGCGGCAACAGCATCACCTCCTCAAGGGTCAAACCCTGGCGATGTTGTTTCAGAAACCCTCAACCCGAACGCGCGTCTCTTTTGAAGTCGGGATGTATCAATTAGGCGGGCATGCACTCTATCTGAGCCCTGCCGAAATTGGCCTCGGCAGTCGCGAGTCTGTCGCTGATGTGGCTCGCGTGCTCTCTCGATTTAACGACGGTATTATGGCGCGTGTCTTTGGACATGCTATTGTGGAAGAGTTGGCCGAGACCGCCAGCGTACCTGTCATCAATGGCCTCAGCGACCTCACGCATCCTTGCCAGGTTTTGGGCGATCTTTTTACAGCCTGCGAACATAAGGGTCGATATGAGAATTTCAAAGTCGCGTACATAGGCGATGGCAATAACGTGACCAACTCCTGGATGAACCTCGCCGCGCTGCTGCATCTCGATCTCCGCATCGCATGCCCGCCAGGCTATGAACCCAATATGAATCTCCTTGAGAAAGCGAAAGCGGCGAAAAAAAGTGACATCTCAATCTATCACGATCCATTTGCTGCCATCAGAGATGCTGATATTGTCTACACCGATGTGTGGGCGAGTATGGGACAGGAAGATGAAGCCGCAGCACGAAAAAAAATATTTGCACCTTATCAGGTCAATAAAAAACTGCTCACAGCCGCAGCAAATGACTGCATCGTTGAGCATTGCCTGCCGGCACATCGCGGCGACGAGATAACGGATGAGGTCATCGACGGCGCGCATTCGGTGGTATTTGATCAAGCCGAAAACCGGCTACATATTCAAAAAGCGATTCTGGTCACATTGATGAGATAAAAAGCCCCGATTTTTTAACGGGGCTTTGGGTTATTTCGGGAAAACCGTCATACCCTTTTCGACATTGCCGCTCACAACCTCACAGTACGCAATCTTTTCTTTCACTTCAATCACCTTGAGCTCGCCGACAATTTTCATGTCATAGTCCAGGACTTCACCCGTATCGGGATCGACCAGTTCTTCAATCTCACCGACAACAAATTGATCGCCCAGCCGCACGCCTTCGCGACTGCCGCGATTCAGAACCGTTTTACTGCCGGCCAAAATAACCGTTCCTTCCCATTGAAGCTCTTCCAGCTGCTTTTCCAGAAACTTGACACCCTGATCAACGGCGTCAGCGCAGGCTTTGCCGACATTGTCTTCCTCAAATCCGGCTAAATCACCGGTCAAACCACCCAGCGCAGAGCCATGATAGCCGAGGGATACACCGGATCGATTTGATTCGCCAATCACTTCGGTTGATGCTTTCACTTGTCCGGTCTCGGAGTCAACGAGATACATGGTAATGTTCACCTCGCCTTTGCCGCCACTTTTTCCAAGGCTAACGCCTTTGAAACGGATTTTGCCGGATGATTTTTCCGTTGTATTGGCAACATGTGTTATCGAGCCCCGCACCAATAGCTGCGCCGGTGTGAGTCGTCCGGTTTTCGGCGCCTTTTTCCCGCCGGCAACGCGGTCTGTTGCGGCAAGGTCTTGCTCCGCTATGGCGGCATTGCGCATTTCAGCATCACCTAAAACAACAAAATGATCGGATTCGTGAAGCGCATTCGTCATCATCGTCGTAAAGCCATCACCCACGTTCCACCGGCCGTGCCAACCCGCTTCATTTGCAAATTTCTCCACTGTGATCGTGTAGCGAAGATTACCTTCTGCGGCCATCAAACATGCTGCAAAAACCAACAGCAATACGAATATTTTCATTGTGCCTCCAGGATGTGAGAGAGAATGATTATTGTCTGGTATTAATGAGTGCTGTTATTCATTTAACTTATTTATTTTATCTATCATTTCAAAAATATAAAAAATTATGATTTTGCAAACACGTCAGCTATGAATTGACTTTAGCAATGATTTTTTATATTTTAGCCAAATTTTTTAACGAAATACGGATCACTTGTATGTCAATAGAAATTAAACGCTACTCGCATGACCTTGAGCACGAGTGGGAAGAGTTTGTCTGCTCTTCCAATAACGGCACGTTATTTCATACGCGGAAATTTTTGTCCTATCATCCGCCGGATCGGTTTGCAGATTTTTCGCTGCTTTTTACAAAGAATGGCCGTGTGCTTGCCTTGCTGCCGGCAGTGGATTTTTCTCAGGATGGTATTCGAGTCTTGCTGTCGCACCGCGGCGCTTCCTACGGTGGTTTTGTGATCAAAGATACGCTCTCCATTCGTGAAGCATTTGATCTTGTCGAGGCGCTGTGCACGTTTGCCAAAGCTGAGGGATTTGACGCCGTGGATTTAACCCCGCCGCCGCAGATTTACCTGCGCCGTCCCAGCAACTATATTGATTTTGCTTTGGTCCAAAATGGCTTTCAATATCGCAAGCGCGAGATTTCCAGTGTTATTCCGCTCGATTTTACCTCAGCAGACATCCTCAACACTTTTAATGAAGGCTCGCGGCGTGCTGTACGTCGCGGAAAAAAGCTTGGTGTGATCGTTCGCGAAACCGAGAATATGCAAGAGTATGAGCGCTTTTATGCCATATTGAAAAAGAATTTACGTTTGCGCCACGGCGTTAATCCCACGCACACATTGCCCGAGCTGCTCAGGCTGAAGCAACTTTTCCCAGGGCATATCAAATTATTTGCCGCCTCTACGCCGGAGCGTGAGATGGTCGCCGGCGTGGTCATGTTTGTCTGCAATCCGCGCGTTGTCCTGGCCTTTTATATCAGTCATGATGAGGAGTTGCAGCACTATCGGGGCGTCAATTGTCTGTTTCACGATATTGTCGACTGGGGTATCTGCGAAGGGTATAAATTTCTTGATTTTGGCATCTTTACGGTCAATGAAGATCCCAACTGGGGTTTGGCGCGCTTTAAAGAGAGTTTTGGTGCGCAGGGGGTGTTTCGCGACAGTTTGCGATTGACATTTTGATCAAGTTACGATCAGATAAAACCGCCCGACACATACATGTCGGGCGAATTGAATAGATAAAAATTTTAACGTAGCAGCACCATTTTTCGGGTTTTATCAAACTGTCCGGTTTGTGCGCCTTCGGCGCGCATGCAGTAGATATAGGTGCCGCTGGGCACATCCATCCCCAGCGCGTCGGTGCCGTTCCATGGAAGGGTATAGGCGCCAGCCGGCTGGTTTTCCTTCACCAGGGTTATAACTTCCTTCCCGAGCAGATTATAGACTTTGATAGAGACGTGCGATGGTTCCGCCAATTGATAACTGATGTGGGTGGAGGGATTGAAGGGATTCGGGTAGTTTTGCTGGAGAGCAAATTCATTTGGCGTATTTGTGATATCTCCCGTTTCACTGATTGGTTTTGGCAAACTTGCTTCTTCATCTGTTTGACTCTGATACCAGATCTGATCACGTTCGCTGGCATGACGATGCAGGCCGTAATACGAATCTCCGTATATAACATTAACAGCACCAGCGTTTGTGATGTCACTTCCATTATAGCTGACATCCTCCCGGGGTACACCAATCGCCAGGTCATAAACAGGACTCTTGAAATCGCCAGCAATTAACGCAGCGCCGAATAAATCGTATGGTTCAGCCTGACCTTTGATGTTCATTTGGTCCTGATGCCATACCTCGCACGTTTTACCGCACAAGGGAGTCATGCCATAAACAACCACAACAGCACCAGCATCTTGTATTTCACTACCTTCATCACCAACATCTTCGAATGGCACGCCGATAGCGAGATCATCGATGTAATGGCCAAATCCGCTGCCGTCAAAATTGCCGGTAGCCAACGACCAGCCAAAGTAATCATCGTCCTCGCAATAATCATCAAGATTTTCGATATTTTCTTGATGCAACATTTTCACATTGTCGCGGAATGTATATTCTTTTTCACCAAACAGAATATAAACAGCTCCCGCGTTGGTGACTTCAAAATATTCAAATCCAATATCTTTGCCAGGTACGCCGATGGCCAGGTCATCACATCCGTCGTAGCCAAACTCAGCGACGGCCAAAGCCCATCCGAATCCATCATCTCGCCGTGGCCAGCCTTCAATGTTATCGTTTGCTATGGTCCAGACATTGTTATGGTCAGTCGTAAGACCTTTATCTTTCTGGCCATAAAGGACATTAACAGATCCGGCATTTACTTTCCATTCTCCCTCGAACCAGACATCATTATAAGGCACGCCGATGGCGAGATCGTCATAAAAATCCCAATTGAAATTGCCCACTGCCAGACACCAGCCAAAATAATCAAAAGGCCGAGCTGTGCTGCGCATATCAGAATGTTTCGGATTTTTTTCCCGAAATATCTCATAGCGGGCATAAGACAGACCACCAAAGTCACTGGCTGTTTTCTTTTTGCCGTAAAGGATATCGACCTGACCTGCGTCAGTAATTTTTTTGCCCTGGTCGGAGTCAAAATCTTCTCCTGGTACGCCGATAGCAAGATCATCCGCTAGATCATGGTCGAAATCACCCGTTGCCAGTGAAAAGCCGAACCAGTCATTTGCCTCTTTCAAGCCTTGTTGCCGAAATATCTGGTTTTTTTCTGCGGTGAGGCCAATACCCGCTTTGCCATACAGGATGACAACCGCACCAGCGCCTTTTGCGTCGCCGTAGCTCTTGCCGGGAATTCCGATCGCCAGATCGTCTATAAAGTCTCCATTAAAATCGCCGGCAGCCAAAGCAGCGCCAAAATTGTCATCTCTTTCAGGTGTTTCGCCCGGTATATAAAAATTGCTGTTGAGATGAATCATTTTGTTGTTATTCGTAGAGAGTCCATGATTCGAGCCGTACAAAACATTGACTGCGCCGGCATCTCGCACGCCAATGTTTTCATAAGGAACACCTATGGCCAGATCATTGTGACCATCGTCATTAAAATCACCCGATGCCAGTGCCCAGCCGAACTGATCGGACAGTTGCGGTTTCCCCTTTATCTGGGAATAGGCCGGTGAAACATTCAGCATATATACCTGCTGGATAAAAATCAGCACCAGCAGATAAACTTTAGTGCGATAATGTGTGAGTAACATGTTAGCCTCCGTTAGAATTGATGTGAATTGGATTACTTTGTTAAAAAAATATATTCTGCATAGTCATCCTCCTTTTATTTTATTTGCTATCGCTTCCGCTCAAATCAATACCGCACATTCAACTGAACTTTGTGCTTTTCATACGAGCCGTATCTCATCAAAGCTCGCATCTTAGCGCAAAAGCACCATTTTTTGAGTCATCGTAAAGTATTCCTTTTTTTCGTCTCCAAGAGCACGCATACAATAGATATAGGTGCCGCTGGGTACCTCCATCCCCAGAGCGTCGGTGCCGTTCCATGGAACAGTATGAGCGCCAACTTCTTGCGCTTCATCCACAAGTGTCCTGATTTCTTGCCCAGTTAAATTGTATACCTTGAGCAAAACAAACGATGGCTCAGCGAGCTGATAGCTGATGTGAGTGGAGGGATTGAAGGGATTGGGATAGTTGGGCAATAGACAAAATTGCGTCGGAACAGGCGTCTGCAATTCATCAGCGCCAATATTTTTTGCTAAAATATTGCCGCTGGTCGCACAGTCGATGGCTGCGCAGGCAAATTGCCAGGCATTCTTGTAATGAAAAATGGCCAGTTCATAGTGCTGCTCTTGACGCTTTTGTTGTGCCATCGACATCTGCTCATTAGCTCTTGATAACAAATCATCGACCACCGGCTGATTGGCGGGAAGCTGAACCGGTGTATTCTCTGCCTCCTCCAGCGATGTTTCGGATAACATCTGTCCCGCGCACGCCAGCTTTTCCAAAGTGGCGTGGAATGTTAAATCAGTTAAACTGCACAGGGCACGCATCTTAACCGCTGCCCCGGCAGCGTTTTGAAAAACGTTTTTTCCAGTGGCAGGATAAAGATGATTCTCATCGAACCAGTATTGATCCTGCATACAGTGCACAATGTTATGCATAATTTCATCTATCCAGTTATTGACAGCAGGATCGCCTGTTTTCATGTTGTCCAGTTCGGTCGGAAGGTCACAAATTATATCCTTTGGCGGACATGTTTCTCTCCATAACCATTGCGCTTCTCTATCAAAAACCAGACTCTGCGGCGCCGGATTTTTGACAGAATCATAAAAATTATAGCCCCATTTGAGCAAACTCGAGGAGTCACCGCGGATCGTTGTGACGAATAGTTTGTTGCTTGTCGCGCCAAAGTAGGTATATGAAGGAGTGGTTCCCTTGTCATCCCAGGTGACGTCAACCGGAATCCAGCCATAATAAGGCAGATATATTTGCACCCATCGGTGATAGACATCATCAGCAAATCCGGCTTTCGGCGTCACTGTACCGCCAATGTAGCGCGCCGGTATGCCAGCAGCCCGGCACAAGGCTATAAAAATAAAGGTATATTCGCTGCATGAACCGCTACCGCGTGTTAATACAACAGGTGCCGGATCGTGTCGACCGTCTATTTCGTAGTATAAGTGTTGAATAATATAATCATGCAGTTTTTTTGCTTTATGATAGAGATTTGTCTCTCCGCCCACAGCCAACATGACTGCGTTCTGGATCACCGGATTCGTAATATCATATTTTGATGCATCTTTTGTATAGTCGCTGTAAATGTCTGCTGGAATAGGTCCCCTGACTTTCGACGGATCAAGATCATACTGAATGTGATAGATGGTCGCTCTGACATCATAATACGTGTCCGATGCGGAACGCGCGGGGATAGCGCGTTCGTACTCAGCAACCGGCATCTGCCAGTTATCCGTCTTGTAAATGAATTGGCTGGGCACGTAGAACACATCTCTGACATTTTGATTGAAAAGATCCGGAGATGAAGGTGGCACGGCATAGCGTGTTCTGACCGTAACCGATTGATTATTTGGATTATCAATATCGTCCTTGAAACGAATGTAAACTCTGACCGGATCTGATAAGGTAAAACTACCTCTGCAGATATGGTCCTTATTTTCCGCTTTTGGAACGGACGCCAGGATCATTATTAAAATGAAAAAGGTAATAGGACGCGTGGTTTTTACATCGATTTTCATGACAAATCCTCCTTTTTGATTTTCACAAGCGCCAAAAATGAATGATAAAATGCCCGGACACTTTAGGATTATCAACATGGAGCAGACTTTCATCTCTGCCTACGCAAGAGCTGCGCCACATTTCTGAGACTAATGGATTGTGCTTGTAAGATGTTAATTACTTGAAGATTAGCGGGTGTGTAACAAATAAAAGAAATTGACCGAATTTAGGATTTTGTTGGTAATAAAACCTGCAGACGTTGGCAAAAGAGCCAACAGGCCTTTTGATGGTTCTTTACTTTTTCTTCACTCGCCTTTTTTGAGTGCGGCTAAGGCAACTTTGGCTTGTTGTAGCTCGATTAAATCCTCATCCGCGTCGTGCCATAATTCGAGGCATTTTTCATAGCTGTTTATCGCCTTTTCTGTTTCCCCTTGCTGTTGATAGATCTTTCCCAACAGGACATAGCTCGGCGCATAATAGAGCGCCCGCAGTGTCCCGCCCCACCCCGTGTAGATCTTTTGCCATGCATGTACGGAGACTTGCGCTTCATCAACGAGTCCCTTGTTGAATTGATACAACGCAAACGGATAAAGCACCCACAGACGCGCAAAATCATCGCCGGACTGGACGACGCTGTCGAGACGCATCTCGGCCATGGCATAGTCGTCTCTGGCACAAAACAAAAGAGATGACGTGCAATGCGAGAACCAGGAACGACCGTATACTTTTTGCCCGTTTATCGCCTCGGCATCTTTATAGTCACCAAAAAGTATTTTGAGATTGAATAAATAGGCCCAGTAAAAAAAGTGCTTGATTCCCGCCTGAAATGCTGCCGTTTGCTGGACCAGACTTTTACTGTGGGTTGTATCGTGCCAGCCATGAAAAAAAAGCAAACCTTTGAATAATAAAAGTGAGGCGGCGCGTGCGGTGTCTTTTTGTTGCCAATACAGATCGATACAATAATCGGCAGTTTCAAGCGCCTTGCGATAGTGGCCCATATAAGTGTGGAGAATGATGAAACGCTCGCCGCCCACACCGCCAA
Source organism: Candidatus Zhuqueibacterota bacterium (assembly GCA_016928775.1). GTDB lineage: Bacteria > Zhuqueibacterota > Zhuqueibacteria > Residuimicrobiales > Krinioviventaceae > Kriniovivens. The sequence continues at coordinate 45,578 of JAFGKD010000056.1, forward strand.
ATTGCATCGGTTGGTCTTTGGAAAGGTTGCGTAATTCCCGCTCCGCTGACGCGTAATCATCCAGACACATGTAGGTATCCGCCATGGTTCTGATAATTTCAGGATGATCCGGAAAAATGGTTTTTGCTGTTTGCAGCGTTTGTTGTGCATGCTCAAAATCGCCGATTCCCGTGTATGCCTTGGCCAAAAGAGCGTACGCGTTTGTTGTCTTTAACGTGGCAACATATTCCTGTGCGGTTTCTATCATTTTATCGAACTGATAAAGATCCCAATAGGCTAATGTCAAATGGTCATAGGATAATTCATGCAACGGGTTGATGGCCAGAACTCGCTTAAAATAGGGTATGGAGACTGCCACTTTACCACTGTGATACGACCAATCGCCTATATCAAACAGCAATTCCGTATCATCCGGATAAAGATGTTCAATGTCCTGCAAAATCTTTATTCCGGCAGCAAATCCCTGTTCCAGCACGGCGGCAAGAGCCCGTACATCATATTTTTGCCGCTCAGGAATTCCATCGATGCGCTGTATCGCCTTGTTTAAATAATCTAACGCATGCTCACCCTGCCCTTCAGTCCATGCGGTCGCATAGCCCAAACGATAATAGGCTAAACCAAATGTACTATCCAGCGCGATCGCCCGCTCTAATTCCAAAATCGCTTTGTCCATGTGCATGTGGTAAATATGATGCTCTCCCCGGAAAAAGTGATGCCACGCCTGCAAGTTGTAGGTTGTTATATCCGCCACATTTTTGGTGGACATTTGCACGTCGTGCCGGTCTTCCTTAAAGCCGGTTCTGGTTTTTTGCGCCAGGTTATCGATGATGGAAAGAATTTTGCCCTGGCCTTCAGCGTGCTCTGAGAATGTGTAGACATATTTATTCTTTTTATTATCCAATACTTTGAGATCAAAAGCATAGATTTCACCAAACTTTTGAATTGAAGGCACAACCAGCATATCAATATGTGCCAAACGACATATCGCTCGCCCCAGGCTTTCATCGATATAGTCAACCTCTGCTTTTCCGAGTTGTTTGCAGAGCTCGTACATTCTCGCCCGGGTTAGAATTGATAATTTGCCGGATTGATTGAGCGCGGTGACCAGCAAACCCGAAAGTCCATCAAGCTCTTTTTCACCTGTATTATTGGTAATGTCCGCCACCGCAATCGGAACCGCACGGGCTGTAGCCGTTCTGTTTGTGATGGCAAAGTAGCCGATAATCACAAATAAAACGAGGACCAAAAAAACGAAAAGGCTGCGCTTTTTATATTTTCTAAGCTTCTGGATGAACAACGATTTTTTAGGCAGCATATCCGGCAACGGCCCTTTTTCAAGCTGCGACAAATCTGCGAGCAAGGTTTGACTGTCGGCGTAGCGATCCTTTCGTTCTTTTTGCAGACATTTATCAATAATGCTCTCCAGGCCTGGCTGTACAAGTCGACACACCATGTGTAATGGTGTGTATGGTTGATTCATAATAGCATAGAGCATCGATCGGATTGAGTTTTGTTCAAAGGGCAACCGACCTGATACCATTTCATACATGACCACGCCCAGGGACCAGATGTCCGTGCGAAAATCGACGGGTTCGCCGGCTGCTTGTTCCGGTGACATATAAGCCACGGTGCCGAGGCTCGTGCCACTGCGGGTAATTTTCGTCAAACTCATCAACTTTGCCAGGCCAAAATCCACAATTTTAACGCGATTATCGTCCGTCACAATGATATTTGCCGGCTTTATATCCCGGTGTACAATGTTCGCAGCGTGCGTTCTGGCCAGGCCTTCGGCAATTTGCCGGGTAATATCGAGGCTTTCTCTGAACGTCAAGGTACCGGCATCAATTTTCTGCTTGAGCGTGACACCTTCATAGTAGGCCATGCAAATGAATAATTGTCCTTCAACTGTCTCATTTATCTCATATATTGTACAGATATTGGGATGATCGAGCGCTGAAGCGGCTTTGGCTTCATTCACAAGCCGCTGCCTGGCAAGAGGCTCCATGGAGTACTGCGGCGAGAGAAATTTTAAGGCAACGTAACGGTTCAGATTGATATCCAGCGCCTTATAAACCACCCCCATGGTGCCATCTCCCAATTTTTCCAGGATGCGGTAATGTGAAATGGTTTGGCCAACCATTACGACGATTCCTTGAAATCTTTATAGTTTATGCCATAACGACGCAGCTTTTCGGAAAAATTTTTTACGTCCATGCCGGCAGTACGGGCGGACTCGCGAATTTTTCCGCCGCACTGCCGCAATATCCGGCGCAATTCTTCCTTTTCAAACTGTGTTATGATTCGTTTCTTTCGTTCCTGGAAAGTTTGGCTTTGTGTGTTCTGCAAAATATCGCTGCCCGCTGTTTCACAAAGCTCTGGCGGTAGATGCTGAATATCAATGACATTATCCCGGGACAGGATAATAGCCCGCCTTATGATGTTTTCAAGCTGTCGAATATTGCCTGGATAGCCATAATCTTGCAACACTTGTTTCGCCATATCGGTCACATGCGGGATTTTATCTCCTTTTTTATACTTGTTCAGGAAATGCTCGACCAGCAACAAAATATCTTCGGGTCGCTCTCGCAAGGGTGGTAGCTTGATACAAAAGACATTGAGCCGATAATATAAATCCATCCGAAATAAATCAGCATCGACCATTTTTTGCACATCTCTATTGGTCGCCGCGATCACCCGTACGTCGCAGTGCCTGGATGTCTCACTGCCGAGGGGGGTGAATGTCATCTCCTCCAGCACTCGCAAGAGCTTCACCTGAATCGCAGGCGGCATGTCGGCTATTTCATCTAAAAAAATGGTGCCGCCGTTGGCCAATTCAAATTTACCTTTTTTACTGCTCACGGCTCCGGTATAGGCGCCCTTTTCGTGACCAAAGAGCTCGGATTCGACCAGCGATTCGGGAATAGCTCCACAATGCAGTGTGACAAGCGGTTTGGCACTGCGACGGCTATTGTAGTGAAGGGCCCGGGCTATTTGTTCCTTGCCGGTACCGTTTTCTCCCTGAATCAGCACTGGCACGTCTGTATCCGCAACATTCGCGACATTTTGCAAAATTTTGGTCATGGCTGGACTCGAGCCAATGATGTTCTGAAACCTGTATTGTGCGCGGAGCTGTTTTTCAAGCTCCTGCTGTGATTTTGTCAGATCTGACAAAGCATAGACATTTTTGAGGGCGATGCTTAGTTGCTCTGAAAAACAGGTCATAAATTCTGCCATTGTTTCATCAAACAGATCGCGGAGTTTGGAATTGTCGACATAAATTATTCCAACGATTTGATCGGCAATTTTGATGGGCGTGCACAAAATGGATAGCAACTGCAAACGAATGACACTTTCCCTGACACCAAAATGTGCATCCGCCAGGGCATCGGGCAGATATATGGTTTGTCCATCCGAGATCACTTTGTCGATCACACCTTTGCTAACGAGGAATTCCGGATGGTCGACATCCCGCTTGTCAAAGTTACGAGCGACTTTGAAATCAAGAAAAAAACCATCAATCCGGGCAATAAATCCCCGTTCGGCTTTGGTCACCTCTATAACTTTATCCATTGCGAGCCGAAAAAGCGCTTCATCTTCTATTTCCGAGGTGATGAGCTTGCCAAGATCATATAGCGTACGATACTTTATGGTGATGTCATAGAGTCTTTTCAGCTCTTCTTGTGCAAGAGTCACAGCGGCATCCGCGGCCAGCTTGAGGTGCTCTTTGACTTTTTCCAAAAAGAGGGCTTCATCCATATCTTTCGCTTTTTTCATATGTGAAACCTGCGCAGCCGAGAGTCATAATTATATAAATGCATTTATAAGAAATAGTTCAAGTGACTAACGTGGTCATGTCGTTTGTTATTTTTTTGATTGCTTTATATTTTCGTCTATTGAATTGATACTCTTTTGGAGTGAATTCACTATGTGAATTCTCGCGGGCCACTGAT
>JAFGKD010000057.1 GCA_016928775.1 Candidatus Zhuqueibacterota bacterium
ATTGCTCGATCCCACGATTGAAAAGTTCGGCGCAGACCATGGCCTGCCTGTCGGCGGCGTCACTGCCTATCGAATGGGAGGAAGAATATTCTTTTTCACCAAGAAGGGTGTTTATCAATTTGATCCGCTGCAGAAAAAATTCTCACCCGATCCGTTTTTCGATGGCATGGAGTTGGGACCAAATCCGGATGAAGGGATTATGACCGTTGATACGGAAGGGAATTATTGGGTCAATATGGGAAAGGAATCGGCCGTCTATAAAAAGCTGCCGAATGGCGACTATCGATTGGAAAAGGATCAACTGGCGCGTTTTGCCGATGAGGTGATCAACGCCATCTTTACCGAGCCGGATGGCGTTGTTTGGTTCGGCACGGCAAACAATGTCATTCGCTTTGCCCCGGACCAACATCAGACCGAGCAGGTTGATTTTCCCGCGATCATCCGTCGAGTCGCTGTTGCCGGCGACTCGGTCATCTATTACGGCGCCGGAACGCCCGACAGCCGATCGAAAGAGCCTTCGCAAAACAGCTTTTCATACCGATACAATGAGCTGCGTTTTGATTTCTCCGCCGCCTCCTACCTGAATCCGCGCGCCAACGAGTTCCGCACCCAGTTGGAGGGTTTCGATGACGATTGGTCGCCGTGGAGCAAGGACACTCGACGATACTATACCAACCTCCCGCCCGGCAAATACCGTTTCCGCGCACAGGCGCGCAACATTTTTCAACACGTCAGCAGTGAGGATGTATATTCATTTACCATTACACCGCCGCTATACGGGACGTGGTGGGCATGGTGTCTCTATTTTCTTGGCGCCGCCGGATTGATCTTTGGATTGGTTCGTCTGCGCACGCGTCAACTGCAGGAGCGCAGTCGTCTTTTGGAACAAACGGTTCAGGAGCGCACGGCAGAAATTCAAGAGCAGAAGAATAATGTTGAGCGGCTGAGTGTTATCGGGCGCAACATCACCGATAATCTTTCCATCAAGGATATTATCAACACCGCTTACGAGAACGTCAATGCTCTTATGGACGCGACGGTTTTCGGCATTGGTTTATTTGATCCTGAAAAGGAGGTGATGGTTTTTCCCGGAACAAAGGAAAAGAATCAAACGCTGCCGGAATTTGCCGTGCCGCTCACAGACGAGAATCGCCTGGCGGTGTGGTGTTTTGTAAACCGCAAAGATGTTGTTATCAACGACTATGGTCGCGATTTTAGCAAATATATAAAGCAGATACAGCCGGCGTTGGAAGGGGAAAATCCGGAGTCCATTCTTTACGTGCCGCTACAGCACAAGGAGAAGACGATCGGCGTCATCACGGCGCAGAGTTTTCAGAAAAATGCCTATACCGACTATCATCTCAATATTCTGCGCAACCTGGCAACCTACACGGCGATTGCGCTGGAAAATGCGCATGCCTATCGCCGAGTTCATCAATTGCTTCAGGACCTCAAGGGCACACAGGAAAAACTGGTGACGCAATCCAAGTTGGCGGCGTTAGGCGCTTTGACGGCCGGCATCGCACACGAGATTAAAAATCCGCTCAATTTTGTCAATAACTTTGCCGAGCTCACAACAGAGCTTGTCGCTGATTTGCGCGAAGAAATTGATAAAAATCGCGACAAATTGGAGTCGGCTGACGTGAGCATTATTGAAGAGTTGCTCGACACCATGCAGCAGAATACCGGCAAAATCAACGAACACGGCAAGCGCGCCGATAGTATTGTCAAAAGCATGCTGCAGCATTCCCGCGGCAAGTCCGGCGAACGTCAGCTCACCGACATCAATGCCATGCTGGAAGAGGACATTAATCTCGCCTACCACGGCATGCGCGCGCAGGACAACAGTTTCAACATCAAAATCGAAACGGATCTAGATGCCAATATTGGCAAACTGGATGTCGTGCCGCAGGATATCAGTCGTGTTTTTCTCAATATTATTTCCAACGCCTGCTATGAGGCGTTTCGCAAAAAAATAACGAGCAGTGATGATGGTTTTTCGCCACTGTTGAGAGTCACGAGTCGCAATTACGCAGACAAAATAGATATCCGTATTCGTGATAATGGTAATGGTATTCCGGCAGCAATTCGGGATCAATTGTTCACACCGTTTTTTACCACCAAACCAGCGGGACAAGGCACTGGTTTGGGATTATCGATTAGTTACGATATCATTGTGCATGGGCATAATGGACAGATAAAATTTGAAACCGAGGAAGGTCAGTTTACAGAATTTATTATCAGTCTACCAAATAAGAAATAGAACCGGATTTGACTGATTGGAATAGATTTTTTTATTGTGAAACGTCAAACGTGAGACGTGAAACGTAAAACTAAATTATCGTTACATAGAGCACATCAATTCACATAATTATCCGTGCACATCCGTTCGATCCGCGTTCTATTTATTAAAGGTGATCACAGAATCTGTAAGAAGGGAATATAAATGTTGCACGAGGAGATCACTGAAAAATTTTTAACGCCTATTATAAAGTATATAACACCCTGGGCTACGGATTTTTGGAAAAAGTCTATGAAAATGCATTAGCCATTGCATTGCGGAAAATGAAATTAAACGTTGAGCAACAAAAGAATATCAAAGTTTATTACGAGAGTGAAGCGGTTGGCGATTATTACGCTGATTTGTTAGTTGAAGATTTGGTGATAGTAGAATTAAAAACCGCTAAAGAACTGTGCGAAGAACATGAAGCGCAATTAATCAACTACCTCAAAGCGACAACAATCGAGGTCGGATTACTGTTTAATGTCGGCAAAGAGCCAAAGTTTAAAAGAAAAATATTTGAAAATCATTTGAAAGATAATCGGAACACGGATGCAACGGATTTTAACGGATAAAATCCGTCCTTATCCGTTTCATCCGTTCAATCCGTGTTCTATTTTTTCAGGAGAAAATATGTCCGCCAAAATACTAGTTGTAGATGACGAACCTGACCTCGAGCATCTGGTCAGACAAAAGTTTCGCCGGCACATACGCGACAACGAATTTGAATTTGTCTTTGCGCAGAATGGCGTGCAAGCTTTGCAGTGCCTGCAAAACGACGGCACCATTGACCTGGTACTGACCGATATCAATATGCCGGAAATGGATGGCCTTACCCTGCTGACCAAAATGAAAGAACTGCACATGCCATTATTACGTTCTGTCATTGTTTCAGCATACGGCGATATGGAAAATATCCGCACCGCCATGAATCGTGGCGCTTATGATTTTGTCATTAAACCCATTGATCTCGCTGATCTGGAGATCACCATCAATAAATCACTGGACGATCTCTTCAAACTGAAAGAGGCGATTCAGTCCCGCGATCAATTGGTTGCGCTGCATCACGAGCTGGATATTGCGCGCACCATCCAGATGTCACTCCTGCCGAAAACGTTTCCGGATCGTTTTGAACTGGACATCTATGCTGAAATGACGCCCGCCAAAGAAGTGGGCGGCGACTTTTATGATTTTTTCCTCATCGATGAAAATCGTTTGGGATTTTCCATCGGCGATGTGTCGGGCAAGGGCGTGCCGGCGGCGCTTTTTATGGCGGTGTGCAAAACCGTCTTGAAATCGACAGCACTAAAGGGGCTCTCACCGGATGAATGCCTGCACCAAGTCAATCGAATGCTGCAACTCGAAAGCGTGGCCTCGATGTTTGTGACCGTGTTTTACGGCATCCTCGACATATCCACTGGCGAAATTGTCTATTGTAATGGCGGCCATCTTCCCCCCTACAAGATCAGCAAAGATGGAAAAGCAAACGCCATTGAAATCACCGGCAACCTTGTCCTGGGCGTGTTTGCCAACGCCTCGTATCAGACAAAAACCATCCAACTGGCACCGGGTGATGGTCTTCTTCTCTATACTGACGGCATCACCGAGGCTATGGGGCCGCATAACGAGGAGTACGGCGAAGAACGGCTGAATCACAGCCTGCAGGTTCCCATAAAAAGCGCAAAAGAGACAACCCAAACGCTGATTGACTCGGTGAAAAATTTTTCCGGCGGCCGCGCACAATCAGATGACATGACCGTTTTGACACTCTATTATCGATCATGAGAAAAAAATTTAAAAGAGATATAAACTCGTTAACGGAAATTTTTATTTTTCTTGATGAATTCGTCGCCCATCACAAGTTGGATGAGTCGATCTCATTTGTTTTACAACTTGCTGTGGAAGAAATCTTTACCAATATGGTAAAATATGATGTCCAGAATCCGTCTGATATCGATATAAGCCTGGCACAAGACGCCGATCAGGTTGTTATTGAGCTTTTCAATCCTGATGCTGAATCTTTTGACATTCATCAAGCGAAAGAGTATGACCCCTCGCTCCCTCTGAACAAGCGTGAACCCGGCGGTGTCGGCATTCATCTGGTCAAAAAATTCATAAACAAAATCGAGTACGACTATAAAGATGGCATTAGTAAAATTACTCTCATTAAATATCTGGAGAAACCGCATGTTTGAAATAAAAGTGAACGAGGCCGGCGATATGTTGTTATCCGGCCGTTTTGATGCCTCACAGGTGGGTTACGCCAATCAATTTTTTGATAAAGTGATCACATCCACGGTCGTTGATTTTAAAGAGCTGGACTATATTTCCAGCGCCGGTTTAAGTGTTTTGTTGGTGACGCAAAAACGGCTCAGTGAAAAAAATCAGCAGCTGAAATTGATGAACATGAACAGACACATTCAGGATGTGTTCCGGTACGCCGGCTTTGATAAAATTTTTGTAATTGCATGACCAACTTTTTGCAAATTGAATTGTAATTATGGATGAAAAGAGCGACGCCCGGCTTGTGCAGAGCTGCCTGGCCGGAAATGTAAAGGCATTTGAACGACTGGTTGAAAAATATCAGACAACCGTTTACAACATCGCCTTTCGAATGACCGCCAATTTTGATGATGCCGAAGATATCGCGCAAGCGGTATTCATCAAAATTTATGAACAACTGGACAAGTATAATCCGAAATTCAAGTTCTTTAGCTGGCTGTACCGCATCGCGCTGAATGAATCATTGAATGCTCGAAAGCAAAAAAAGCACTTGACAGAGTTGGATGATGATATTATTTGGACCAATTCGGTTGACAAAAACTATAGCAGGATGGAAACAAACGAGCGCGTGCAAGAGGCGCTTATGTTGATCTCAGCCGAACAGCGACTATTAATTGTGCTGAAACATTTTGAAGCTTTGTCCTATCAAGAGATCGCTTTTTGTCTGGATCTTTCAGAAAAGAAGGTAAAGTCCCGCTTGTATGACGCCAGACAAATGCTAAAAAACGTGCTCGTTACAAGAGGAATGTTGCAGGATGATTGAAAAGTTCTACATCGAAATGATACATAAAGAAATCGACGGTTTCATAAGCGAAACCGAGCGAAAAAAGTTACATCGCTATCTTGAGACCACATCGGAGGCGAAAAAGTATTACGCTCAACTGTCTCAGACATCCGAATTTCTCGACAAGATGCCACGTCTCGAGGCGTCGCCGAATATAAAAAAATATGTCATGAATTCAATCGATGTAAAACGCTATGCAACATCCAGGAAATTTTTTGGAAACAAGTCAATTCTTACAAAGCCGGTGATTAAACTCGCTTTTGCTTTTTCGCTGGGCATTCTGTGCGGAATTTTTGTGTATGCCGGTATTTTGCAGCAGATTTCAGAACGTACGGCCAACAACTCAGATTTGTACGGTTCCATCGGCGTGATTGACACGGCAAAGTTTGAAACAGTGAAAGAGATTCCCATTGTGCTGCCCGAGTTGAGTGGAACGCTTGCGGTAAAAAGACTCGGAAATAATATTGATATTCAAACCATCCTGAATTCTCAACAGCCAACAGAAATGCTCATTGAGTATGATGAATCCTTTCTCAAACTGGTGCGCTTTACTTTGGCCAATAGCACAAAAACTTTTTTTGATCCTGGTGAGAAAAATGTACGAATCTCGTCAGGTGGAGATATGCAATTCACTCTTTCTTTTACCGATGTTCATATCGAGAATGATATAATCGCTGTGAAACTGTTTTCCGATGGAAGATTGATTGATGCTCAGGAGATTTCGCTCTGATAGTATTGGCAATGTATAAACTAACTCTTGTGGCATCTACTACGTTAGCGAATGATTATTTTTTTACCGTGATGGCTATAATTAATGAAACATGTCCAACTTGTTCCTTTTTGCTTTGTAATTCGATTGAAATCAATCAAGATATTCTATTAACAAGGAGAAAAAGACCATGAAAAAGCAATCTCGAATGACGTTGTTTATTATCGGAGCATTAGCGGTTGTTGCTGTTGTTATTTTATTTGCAGTCCAGAATATTCCTCCATCATCCGAGGATTTGGCAGGGACTATCGGTGGGGCGGAAAAAGCCGACAAACATCGAATCGAGCAGATTTCCGAGCAAGATGTGGTGCTTGGAGAAACCTCCGAAGAGACAGTATACATGCTGACACTGCAAGAACAAGCGACCGAATTGGCAAACATGCCGGTATTGGAACGAAATGCTAGTTTGGGAAAAATGCCGGCCTTGGAACGCGCGCAAGTATTAGAAAAAATGCCAGCATTGCAGAGAAATGAATCCCTGGAAAAAATGCCGGTGTTAGAGAGGGCGGAGGTTTTGGAGAAAATGCCGGGCCTGGAACGAGCAGCCGTTTTAGAGAAAATGCCGGTCCTGGAACGAGCACAAACATTACAAAATATGACTGCTTTCCAGCGAGCAGAAGCTTTGGACAAAATGCCGACGCTGGAGCGTACGCAAACTTTGGAAAAAATGCCGGTCCTGGAACGCGCCCAATCGCTGCAGGTCATGCAGGATTTATCGCGAGCAGAAACGCTTGAAAAAATGAGCGGTCTGGAAAAAAGCGAAGTCTTGGAAAAAATGCCCTCCCTGGAAAAATCCCAGCAATCACTGGAGAAAATGCCCGCCCTGGAGCGCGCCGAGGCGCTCGGCAAAATGCCGGTGCTGGAACGGGCTTTTACCTTGGGAAAAATGCCGCTTGTAGAACGTGCAGCAACCCTGGAAAAAATGCCCGTCCTGGAACGATCTCAAAGTCTGGAACGAATGCCGGTTTTAGAACGCGCACAATCTTTGGAAAAAATGCCTGCCCTGGAACGGAGTCAGACACTGGAAAAAATGCCGGTGCTGGAGCGGGCGGTGACGCTGGAAAAGATGCCCGTGCTGCAACGCGCGCAATCTTTGGAAAAAATGCCCGCTCTGGAAAGAGCTCAAACGCTGGAGAAAATGCCGCTATCAGCCCGCGCTGAAACATTGGGACGTTTGCCGGCACTGGCGAGAAGTCAAACGCTGGACAACATGCAACAACTCGAAAGAACCCAAACACTGGAGCGGATGCAAACCCTGGAAAGATCCCAGACGCTGAATCGGCAACAGCAGCCGGAATAGCAAAATCAAATGTTCCATAACAGGTGAAAGAATAGAACACGGATCAAACGGATGAAACGAATATTAACGGATTTCTTTACCCGTTCGATCCGTGTTCCATTATATTCAATAGTGCTTTTTTGGGGGCTAATTGGATAATCAAGGTATTCGATTTTTTTGAGATGAAATTTATGAAATTATGGCCGTTAAGCAAGTCCATCCGTCGTCGACCTACAAATGTTTGCCTGCTGTTACTGGCTTTTATTTTCATTCAGAAAACGAACATTCTGGCTCAAGTGCCGCTATACGCCCTACAAACCAAAAATCTGCGCCTGGTATATTACGATAGAAACCACACTTATTTGCTCCCTCACACCGCCCGCTGCTTTGAGAACTCTCTCAAGTTTCATCGGGCGCTTTTTAATTACAAACCGTCAGAAGAGGTCACTATTCTGTTCCAGGATTTTAATGATTATGGCTCGGGCGGCACGAGCACCATTCCCTGGAATTATATCAATGTCGGGATCGAGCCTTTTGATTATGTCTATGAAACCTCTCCGACCAACGAGCGCATGAACTGGGTGATGAACCATGAGCTGGTGCACGTGCTGGCCACCGACAAAGCCGGCAAAACCGATGCATTTTTCAGAAAAATATTTGGCGGCAAGGTATCCCCCGTTGCCGAGAATCCCCTCTCGATGTACTATAGCTATCTGACGACGCCACGTTGGTACTCTCCGCGCTGGTATCACGAAGGTATCGCCACATTTATGGAAACCTGGATGTCCGGCGGCATTGGCCGGGCGCAAAACGGCTATGATGAAATGGTGTTCCGCACCATGATCGTCGACAGCAGCTATTTTTATGACGTTGTGGGCCTGGAATCCGAAGGTACGACGATTGATTTCCAAATTGGCGTCAATTCCTATCTTTATGGAACTCGGTTTATCAGCTACCTCGTTGATCATTATGGCGTCGATAAACTGCTGCAATGGTACAATCGCACCAATGACAGCAAGCGTTATTTTTCAGCGCAGTTTAAAAATGTTTACGGTGTTTCGCTCGACAGCGAATGGTCAAAATGGATAAGCTGGGAACGAACATGGCAGCGCGCCAATCTGGATTCGATCCGATTGAGCCCGGTGACGCCGTATCGAACTATTTATCCCGAAGCATTGGGTTCGGTGTCACGCGCTTTTTATGATGCCGCAAAAACAAAGCTGTATGTCGGAGCGAATTTCCCGGGACAAATGGCGCACATCGCCGAAATAGATATTCAGACGGGTACGATTCGTACCATTTGTCACGTGCCCACACCGGCGTTGTATTATGTTTCATCGCTGGCCTATGATCCGACATCCGGCCGCTTGTTTTTCACCACTCACAACAGCTCGTCCTGGCGCGATCTGAACGCGGTCGATATTCAAACCGGCAAGGTGACGCTGTTGATGCGGCATGCACGAATCGGCGATCTGGTTTTTAATCCAGCGGATAAATCCCTCTGGGGCGTACGACATCATGACGGATTTTCCACACTGGTCAGAGTTCCAGCGCCGTATCATCATTTCGAGGAAATTTTGCCATTAAAATACGGCAAAGACTTGTTTGATATCGACATTTCGCCGGACGGCGTCTATTTGTCCGCTTCGCTGGTTGAGATTAATGGCAGTCAAAGTCTGGTGCGCTGGCAGCTGCAAAATCTGCTCAACGGCAACAGCGATTATGAATTTGTCGAAGCCTTTGAGGATAATTCGCCGCAAAACTTTGTCTTTTCGCCCGATGGCACATATTTGTATGGCACATCCTATTATAGCGGCGTGTCCAATGTCTATCGAATTGATCTTGAAACCAAAACGACGGTGCCGCTGACCAATGGCGAAACCGGCTTTTTCCGCCCCGTGCCCATCTCGCACGATTCATTGATCGTGTTCCGCTATTCGGGACAGGGCTTTTTGCCGGTGAAAATGGCCGCGGAGCCGCAGAACATCAGGGCGATCAGCTTTCTTGGACACAAAATTGTCGAGGAATATCCGGTTCTCAAAACCTGGAAACTCGAGCCGCCGTCGCCTGACCTTATTGATCTTGACTCCCTCACCATCGCATCGGGTAGCTACAATGGATTAAAAGCAATGCGACTTGCCTCTGCCTACCCTGTTGTCGAAGGGTATAAAAATCTGGCGGCTTATGGCGTGCGCTTAAATTTCCAGGATCCATTGGGCGGCATCAATGGATTGACCATCACCACCGCCTATTCACCGTACGACTTTCTCGCGCCGGAAGAAAGGTTCCATTTTAATTTTGAGGTTGATCATTGGAATTGGAAGGTGAACGGCGCTTATAACGCTTCCGATTTTTACGATCTATTTGGTCCCACCAAAACGAGTCGCAAAGGCTATTCATTGGGTGTGCAGTATGGCAATAGCTTGTATTATAATAGGCCCAAAATTCTGGACTATACGCTGCAGCTCAGCGGCTATAGCGGTCTGGAACGATTGCCGGATTTTCAAAATATCGCCATTACCTATGATCGATTTTTATCATTCGGGGCGAAATTAAACTATTCTTATGTGCTCAAGACACTCGGAGCGGTTGAGTATGAAAAAGGTATCAATTGGCGATTCCTCACACGGACAAATTATGTGAACTCGGTCTTTTTTCCTCGCTTTTATGCGAATCTTGACTATGGCTTTCTATTGCCACTTTCGCATTCGTCCATCTGGCTGAGAAGTTCGGCCGGCTATTCGGTTGGCGAGAGAGACGAACCATTGGCCAATTTTTATTTTGGCGGATTCGGTAATAACTGGATCGACTATCAAGAGATGAGTCGTTATCGAGAATATTACAGCTTTCCCGGCGTAGAGCTGAACAGCCTTGGCGGCACCAATTACGGCAAATTTATGTTGGAGTGGACGGTGCCGCCGCTGCGTTTCCGGCGCTTTGGCTTTACCAGCATCTATTGCCGGTGGGCTCGTTTGGCACTTTTCTCTTCAGCTCTCGTGACCAATATCGACGCCCAGCAATCGAGACGATATGCGACAAACATTGGGGGACAACTGGATTTTCGTCTGGTGACCTGGTCCCTTCTAAACTCGACACTTTCGTTCGGTTATGCGATGGCTTTTGAAGACAATGCCAAAACGTCAACAGAGTTTATGATTTCTTTAAAGATATTATAAAGATAGAACGCGGATTAGACGGATTGAACTGATAAAAACGGATTTTATTTTGATTGTGAAACGTCAAACATCCGTCCAAATCCGCTCAATCCGTTCAATCTGTGTTCCATATTGTCTGCTCCAGCTCATTAAATTAAAAATCGACTCATGTCTATTTTGAAAATCGTTTTCAGCCTGTTTCCTGTTTTGATCTTCCTCATCGCGCTGGTGTCATTGGATAGCTACAAGCTGGTCAGGCTAACTGCTGTTTTAAAAACAATCTGTTTGGGCGGCGTAGTCGCTCTTGTCGCTTATTTTCTAAACACCTGGCTTTCACCACTATTTGCCGATTCACTCTCTATCTTTATCAGGTATATATCGCCAGTAATCGAGGAGACATTAAAGGCTATTTACATCGTTTATTTGATTCGAACCAACAAAGTGGGATTTTTGGTGGATGCGGCCATTTGCGGCTTTGCGATTGGCGCCGGTTTCGCTATGGTCGAAAATATCTATTATCTTCAATCCTTGCAACAATCCAATATGCTGGTTTGGCTGATTCGTGGGTGCGGCACCGCAGTCATGCATGGCGGCACAACGGCCATATGTGCCATTTTAAACAAAAGTATGTCAGAGCGCCAGCGCAACAAATTTCTTGCGATAGTGCCCGGTCTGCTTGCTGCCATTTTAATTCATTCCATTTTTAATCATTTTTTCATACCTCCTATCTTCACCACAATTGCCCAGCTTGCTACACTGCCGCTTTTTTTGATTGTTATTTTTTCCTATAGTGAAAAGGTTCTTCGCAACTGGCTGGAACTGGGCATGGATAATGATGTCCAGCTACTGGACTCCATTTTGACGGGAACGATTTCCGAGACCAGGGCAGGCATGTATCTTTTATCTCTCAAAAAGAAATTCCCCGGCGAGGTGGTTGCCGATATGTTGTGTTTTTTACGCATTCATCTTGAATTGGCCATCCGGGCAAAAGGGATGTTGCTGCTACGAAATGCCGGCTTTAGGGCTACCATGGAGCTTGATATTCGAGAAAAACTCATCGAGTTAAAATTTTTAGAAAAAAGTATCGGCACCACCGGAAAACTCGCCTTGTCGCCGATAGTGCATTCGTCGACTCGCGATTTATGGCAGTTGTATGTGGTGCAACAGTAATAGTGGTTACCAACCGGACGTTTGGAGATCAAAATTCTCACTCCCTTCTGATGGATTAAGGATATGCTATTCCTTTGCTTGTTTTTTTCCTTCCTTTCATTTACATTCAGCAAACAAACAAAAACTGATAAATATTAAGGTGAAATGATGAAAACAATTCCCTTTATTTTGCTGTTTTTGTCTTTAACCACTTTGATCTCCGCTCCCGACAATCAACATAATCCCCAGCGTCTCCGACGCGCCGACAGCTTTTTAGGCATTCACTTTGATTTTCATGCCGGTCCCGATTGTGATCGCGTCGGCGCGAACACCGATCGCGAGATGATCGAATACATCCTCGATAGGGTCAAGCCGGACTATGTGCAATGCGACTGCAAAGGCCATCCCGGCTATTCCAGCTATCCGACGCAGGTCGGTCATCCGGCACCGGGATTCGTCGGCGATCCGCTCAAAGTCTGGCGAGAGGTCACGGCTGAACGCGGTGTGGCACTCTACCTGCATTATTCCGGCGTATGGGATGGGCGCGCGGTGGAATTACATCCGGAATGGGCTCGAATAAATGAGGAGGGCAAACAGGATGAACGACTCACGTCGGTCTTTGGCCCGTATGTCGAAAAGCTGCTCATCCCGCAGTTGCAAGAATTGAACGATGTCTATCATATTGACGGTGTCTGGGTGGACGGCGAGTGCTGGGCCACAGAGAGGGACTATAAAGAAGATGCGATCAAGGATTTCCAGGCGGAAACAGGCTTGACCACGATTCCGAACCAGCCGGACGATCCCGGTTGGTACGAATTCTCCGAATATTGCCGTCAGGGTTTTCGCGATTATTTGAACCATTATGTCACAGCCATGCACCAGCACAATTCGGAATTTCAAATCGCCAGCAACTGGGCTTACAGCTCGATGATGCCCGAGCCGGTGACTGTTCCGGTCGATTTTATCTCCGGCGATTTTTCCGCCAAGAACAGCATCAATTCCGCCCGCCTGGAAGGCCGATCCATGGTCTATCAAGGCAAATCATGGGATTTAATGGCCTGGAGTTTCACCTGGACGGATGGACATTACAGTACCAAATCCGTGCCGCAGCTCAAACAGGAAGCGGCTATGGTTCTGGCACTCGGCGGTGGTTTTCAGGCCTATTTCCCGCAAAAACGCGACGGCTCCATCCGGCGCTGGCAGATGAATTTGATGAAAGAGGTGGCCGAATTTTGTCGTGAAAGACAAGCCTTTTGTCACAAAGCTGAACCCGTGCCGCAAATCGGCCTTATCTATTCCGGCAAAGCATTTTATCGACAAAATCGCAAACTCTTCGCCGCATGGGGTGGCGAGCTCGATCCGCTGAAAGGTGTTCTTCAGGCATTGCTTGAATCACAGAACGTTGTCGATGTAGTGATGGAACACCACCTGACAGATCGAATGCAGGATTATCCCCTTTTAATTTATCCCGAGTGGGATTCGATCGAACCCGATTTCAATGTACAATTGTTAGAGTATGTAAACAACGGCGGCAATCTTGTCGTCATCAGCCCTGCGAGTGCCAGGCTCTTTGAAAAAGAATTGGGTGTGACGTTGACGGGCGAAGCCTCCGAAAAAGTGAATGGTCTGTTTGTCAATGGCTGGATCGCCGGGGTGAAATCCGTTTCGCAAGCCGTGGATTTGGCCGATGATGTCAAACCATTTGGCAAGATTTATCGAAACAATGATAATACCGGTGATTATGACATCGCGGCGTCCATACGCGACTATGGTCGAGGTAAAATCGCCGGTGTCTATCTCGAGTTGGGCGCGGCGTATGTTGCAAAATCAACAACCGTGGCGCGCGACTTTATAGCGGGTTTGGTCGACGAGATGTTTCCCGATCCGATCGTTACGGTCACCGGTTCGCACCAGGTGGATGTGACGCTCAATCGCATCAATGGTTCACTCGCGGTCAACCTCGTCAACACCGCCGGGCCACATCAGGACGAGCGGGTGAATGTGTTTGATGATATTCCCGCAGTCGGGCCTCTTGAAGTGGTGATTGCCGTTCCGGAAAAACCACAACAGGTCGTTCTGCAGCCAGGCCATCGGACAGTCGATTACACTTATCAAGACGGCAAGATCACCGTATCGATAGATCGACTGGAATTACACGACATCATTCTTTGTGGAATGTGAAACGTGGAATGTGAGACGTGAAACGTCAAACGTGAGACGCGACATCTTTTGTTTCACGTTTGACTTTTGACGTTTGACTTTTGACGTTTCACATTTCACATTTCACTTTTTGGAGGCTCTCATGAAACGCTTTATTCTTTTCTTTTTTGCTCTCGCGACACTGCTTCAACTCCTCGCTGCCGAGGATCACATGGCCTGGTGGCGCGAGGCGCGCTTTGGCCTGTTCATTCATTGGGGACTATATGCTATCCCGGCCGGCGAATGGCAAGGCGAGCGCATTCCCGGCATCAGCGAGTGGATTATGCTGCGCGCACAAATTCCGGTGGCTGACTATGAAGCTCTGGCACAACAATTTAATCCGATCAAATACGACGCCGATGCCTGGGTGTCATTAGCCAAAGAAGCTGGCATGAAATATATCGTCATTACGTCCAAGCATCACGACGGTTTTGCCATGTACCACTCGCAAGTTAATCCTTATAACATTGTGGATGCAACGCCATTCGATCGTGATCCCCTGAAAGAGCTGGCTGAGGCGTGTAAAAAACACGGCCTTAAACTCGGATTTTATCACTCGCAGGCGCAGGACTGGAATCACCCCGGCGGCTCCTATCGCGGTTATCCGAAAGAGCCGCACTGGGACAAGACCATGCAGCGCGTGCCGTTCGAACAATACATCGAGGAGAAGGCGTATCCTCAGGTAAAAGAAATTCTCAGCAATTACGGTGACATTGCGATCATGTGGTGGGACACGCCCATGGGCATGACCGAGCCAATGGCAGAAAAATTGAACACCCTGCTGGAGCTGCAACCCGGCATCATTGCCAATAACCGCCTGTATGGCCCATGGCGCGGCGATTTTTCCACGCCGGAGCAGCATATCCCGCCAACCGGACTCGATTATGACTGGGAGACCTGCATGACCATGAACACCAGTTGGGGCTACAAATGGTACGATGATGACTGGAAATCCACCGAAACATTGATTCAATATCTCGCTGATATCGCCAGCAAGGGCGGCAACTTTTTGCTCAACGTTGGTCCCACCGCAGAAGGAGAAATCCCGGCGCCGAGCATCGAGCGCCTCAAAGGCATTGGCGCGTGGATGACAGTGAACGGTGAATCTATTTATGGCACGACGGCCAGTCCGTTTTTTAAGCTGCCGTGGGGGCGCTGTACGAAAAAAGTCGATGAAAATAGTGCGACACTTTATTTGCATGTTTTCGACTGGCCAAAGAATGGCAAATTGCCCGTAGCAGGATTAAAAAGTAACGTCACGTCAGCTCGACTTTTGGCAGATGGTCAGGCTTTGACCTGGACAACGTCTGATAATGACGTCATCATTAACGTTCCGGAGCAAGCGCCTGACGCGGTTAACAGTGTCATTGTATTGGACATCGACGGCGTTTTGGATGTCGAGAGCAACATGCCCAGGCAGGCGGAAAACGGCACGATTATCCTGCCGGCGCCACTGGCATTTATTCACAACCGCGGTTATAGTATGAAAACCGGCGTGTCCGATAATTCTGCATCCGCTTACATCACCGACTGGGAATCGGATCGGACATATATCGAATGGATATTTGAGGTTTTAAAGCCGGGAACTTTTCAGATCATTGCTGAAGCCGCATGTGACCAAAAAACAGAACTGACGATAAAATTTGAGAATCAACAGGTTGCGGCCACTATCCAAAGCACTGGTGGGCCATCAGCGTTTGAAAAAATTGTGTTGGGCGAATTGATGATAAAGGAATCCGGGCAACAGGTGATTCAGGTGAATCCGGTGCGCGAGTATTGGAAGCCATTGAATTTGCGCACATTGATTCTAAAGTCAGCTCAGTAGAAAACTTTTTGGGCAGTGGCGGTGGGGCATAATGATGATGAAACGCAAATACTTTATGCAGATTGTCCGGTGCTGCAAATGCCGGTCCATCGTGTTGATTATTTTTATACAAATGGAAAAATAGCATTACAGCTCAATCGTCTGGAATTGCAGGATATCGTGCTTGTTCATTAATTTGTTTAAATTAAGCACGAAATTATTTATATTGTTTGCCAGGAATTTATTTTAAAATCCCAAACTCGAACTGCTTTTCATCGTGTTTGTGCACACCGAATTCGTTTTTCGCACGATTCTTATCGGAGGATTTATGCAAAAATTTTGCGGCTATCTTTTAGCTTTGCTCTTCATTGGGATGAATCAAAGCTACGCGGAATCCATCATTGCGGATCATCACTGCACACAGATTGAGCTGATTCCCATCTCCGCCATTGAAGCGGCCAAAGTCTCACTGCATATCGGCTACGGGCACACCTCGCATGGCAGTCAAATCACCTCCGGCATGCAGGGGTTGGTGGATTTTATGAATAACAAAGGCTATCCGCACGACTTGTTTCAATGGAACCACAGCGGTTCTGGCGGCGCCCTGCATCTTTATCAGGGAGACGGCTATGGTGAAGGCGATCTCGATCACGATGCTGGTTATTATCCCGATTGGGTACAGGAGACGCGCGATTATCTTGGCCTGCCAAACGCCGCCGGCCGCGGCAGCGCGCATCCGGAAATGAATGTCATCATGTGGTCATGGTGCGGCCAGCTCTCCGGGTACAGCTCGAATGAAGTGCAAACGCAGTATCTCGACGAAATGAACGCGCTGGAAACCGACTACCCGGGTGTTATCTTTATCTATATGACCGGTCATTCGGATGGCTCCGGCCTCGAGGGAACGTTGCATAAAAATAATCAAAAAATACGCGACTATTGCATCGCGAACAACAAGGTGCTGTTTGATTTTTATGACATCGAATGTTACGATCCGGACGGCATTTATTACGGCGATAAACACGTCAGCGATGACTGCTCATACGATGGCGGCAACTGGGCCCTGGAATGGCAGAGCAGACATCAGCGTGGTGTCGATTGGTACGACTGTGAATCGGCACATTCGCAGCCGCTGAATGCCAATCTCAAGGCGTACGCGGTCTGGTGGCTGTGGGCCAGATGTGCCGGCTGGGATGGCGTAGCCACTGATGCAGCTGATAAAAAAAATGATCCGTGCTCTCTGGGCACTTTTACGCTTTATCCCAATTTCCCCAATCCCTTCAACAGCCGGACGAACATCCGGTATACTCTGCACCGAAACGCAACAGTTGCCCTGGCTGTCTTTGATTCATCCGGGCGTTGTGTCTTTTCCTCTCCCGCCGCACTTGAAAGTGCTGGCGAGCATATCGTCAACATAAACATGCACGACGTGCCGAGTGGGCTCTACACTTATCGATTGACTGTTGATAATGCTGTTGAGACGGGACGTCTCGTTCTGCTTCGCTAAAATCCAGAGGTTGCACCACATGAAAACGAATCTGATCATTCCCAAAAACTATCACTCTTTGCTCACGGTGCAGGAGACAGAACGAGCCATAAAGCTGATCAAGGATTTTTTTGAAACAAATCTCGCGTTTGAGCTCGATCTCGTTCGCACGACGGCGCCGCTGTTCATTCGGGCTGGAACCGGCATCAATGACGATCTCAATGGCGTTGAAAAACCGGTTTCTTTTAATATCGATACCATGAACGGAGATCAGGCCGAAATCGTCCAGTCATTGGCCAAGTGGAAACGTTTGGCTCTGGCCGATCTTGGATTTGATCTCCACACCGGACTTTACACTGACATGAATGCCATACGTCCAAGTGAGATTTTGGATAATACGCATTCTCTTTACGTGGATCAGTGGGATTGGGAGTTAGTGATTTCCAAAGCCGACAGGCAGCTTGATTTTCTGATCAACATTGTCAAAAAAATCTATGATGTCATCCGGCGCACGGAAAAGTATATTTGTTATCAATATCACGCTCTGACACCGACGCTGCCGGAATCGATTCACTTTATTCACGCTGAAGAGTTGGAAGAAAAATATCCGGATATCACGCCCCGAGAACGGGAGTATCAAATCTGCAAGGAATTTGGCGCGGTTTTTATCATTGGTATTGGCGGGCCGCTCAAATTCAGTGAATTTCACGACGGACGGGCGCCCGATTATGACGACTGGATCACGCCGACGATAAATGGCCGTAGGGGTTTGAACGGCGATATTTTCGTCTACAACCCGGTTCTGGACTCGGCGTATGAACTCTCGTCCATGGGTATTCGCGTTAATGCGGAGAGCTTGCTTCAGCAATTAGAGATCAGAAATGCCCTGCCTAAAAAAAGTCTCTATTTCCATCAACGGTTGTTGAATAACGAATTGCCGCTTTCGATTGGCGGCGGCATCGGTCAATCGCGGCTGTGCATGCTCTATCTGAAAAAAGCGCATATTGGCGAAATTCAGGCGTCGTTGTGGCCGGACGAGATGCTGCAACTCTGTAGAAATAATAATATTCATTTGCTGTAAGGAGGTTTTCTTGTGAAAAAGCTGGTCCAAAAAATGTTCGTTCCCATCATCGGCTTTTTTTCTCTGTTGTGGTTTTTTATTCGCGTCATTCCCAAACCGAGTCGCGCGACTTACCCCTGCATGCGCGTTGCCGCGCCTTTGGCGTCGACATTTGTTATTTATGTCATTGGATTTTTAACATCGATTTTTTTCTTCAAAAGAGCGAAAAAATTCTGGCAGCAATCACGCTATGTCGTTTTCAGTTTAGCTCTGCTGCTCGGAATGGTTTTCGCTATCACTTCTTTTCTGCAAACGGATCAACCGGCTTACGCTTACGTGGCGTCGCCACCAGATGGTCCGAATCAGCCGATGGGCCAGGGCGTCGGCATCAATCCCGGACGCGTTGTGTGGATTCATAATCCCGATGCCACGGACGAAACCTGCCGCAATCGACGGAATGACTATTGGTCGGATGATGCCAACACGAACCAGCAGATCGTGAATGACATGCTCTCTGAGGCGCTGCAAGCCTTGTCCAATACAGATTCGGATGCTTCGGCCTGGGAAGTCATCTTTCGCCATTTCAACAACACGCACGGCAAGGGTGATGTCGGCTATGCAGCCGGAGAAAAAATCGTCATTAAAATCAACCTCAATGGCAATGGATGTAATTACAACAGCAATAATTACGAGCGCTGGGACTTGGAAGCGATCGACACGTCGCCGCAAATCGTTTACGCCATTCTGGATCAACTTGTCAATAAAGCCGGCGTAGCGCAGGAAAATATCGGCTTTGGAGATCCTGGACGCAATGTTGATGCGCTCTATTGGGATAAATGCCACGGAGAATTTCCGAATGTCCATTATTGGGGGAGAGCAAACGGGCGAACCAGAATCATACAATCCCAAAATGCTGAAATTTATACCAGTGATGGCACAATGGAGGATTATTTGCCCCAGTGCTACCTGGACGCCGACTATATGATTAATATCCCGGTTTTCAAAAAACACCATCGCGCAGGTGTATCGATAAGCAGCAAAAACCATTTTGGCGATTTTGTTCCGTTCCACAATGGCAGCGCATCTCGCTGGCATTTCAGTCTGCCGGCATCCGAGGGTGGCGGGGATGTCAACAATGGCGACTATGGCCTCTACCGCTGTTTTGTCGATTTTATTGGCCACAAGCATATCGGCGGGAAAACAATCCTGTACCTGGTGGATGGCTTGTGGAGCTCCACCAATTGGGCGCATCCGCCGATAAAGTGGCAAATGAGTCCTTTTAACAACGATTGGCCGTCATCGATTTTTCTCTCTCAGGATCCGGTGGCCATCGAGTCGGTTGTCTTTGATTTTTTATTTGAAGAATTTGATCGTGACCACCCCACCGAAGGCAACTATGATCCGTCAGATAATAAAGGACCCTTCCCGCACTACGCCGGGGTGGATGATTTTCTGCATCAGGCAGCTGATTCGAAGAACTGGCCGGAAGGATTGATCTACGATCCGGAAGGCGACGGCACTCCGCTGCCGGCAAGTATGGGAGTACATGAGCATTGGAATAACGCGATCGATAAGGACTATTCAAGAAACCTCGGCATGGATTATGGCATCGAGCTGGTGAGGGGCAAGACAACGCGTGTCGCCGAATCGATAACAACCGTGCAAGACTTTGAATTGTTGCAGAATGTTCCGAATCCCTTTAATCCGACAACCACGATCGAATACGCTGTTGCCACACCAGGCACTGTTCGCCTTTCCATTTACAATGTTATAGGCCAGCGCGTTAACGTCTTGACAGACGAGTTTCACCAGGTTGGTCAGTATAAAATCCGGTGGAATGGCCATCTCGACAATGGTCAAAAAGCGCCCTCCGGCCTGTATATTTACGAACTTGTAGTACAAAACGAAAAGCGATCCTTTGTCAGCTCGAAAAAAATGCTGCTGAGCAGATAGTAATGTGCCCAAGAGGTGAGAGACGTATAAAAACAAATCAGACCAGAAAGTTTTTGATACCGGCAATTATAATGCTCACCATTTTTATGGTGATGCGTTGTGAAAAATCATTCGAACCGGTCGAGACCAGCGGTGATATTGCCGGTTTCGCCATGAGTATCGCTGGTGACGCAGCAGTGATTTATCCTGCATTTATTTTTGCCGGCGATAGCCTCATCACGACAACGACGAAAAATGGTGATTTCACCATATCCTCTTTGCATGAGGGATATTATAGTTATACATGCTCGGCTTTGAATTTTCGCGATACCCCCCTGCAGGTGCAAGTGGTCGGCGGCACAACAACAACCGTCGTTTTTGCCATGACTCCCGACTCTTCGACCGGAAGAGTGTATGCGGAGTTTCAGGATAATACTCTCTTACAAGAGGCGCTGATGACGGATTCGTCTTTGTCAGAGTGGAGCGAAAAGGAGCTTTTTGATGGCGTTACCGGAGCGACACTGCAATCCAAGACGCTTAGAATGAAATTGCCTGACCGAAAGATTTTTTTTGCGGACAGCCTCATTGCGATATCCGATGATTTTGGCCAGTGCTGGATTACTCTATTAGCACAAAAAAGCATTATAAAGCTGATTGTTTTTAGTGCTCTATCTTATTGTCTATTGCATTTGATACGCTTTTGGAGTGAATTCTCTGTGTGAATTCTCGTGGGCCACTGGCCTGCGAGTTAGGCAAACTGTTACTGTTATGGATGGGAGCACTCAAATTCACGGCTTTGCCGTTATGCATTCACGAAGAGAATGCACTCCAAATAAGCACTGCTTTTCTGAGTTAATAGAGCAATCATTTGAATTTTTTCTCGGCGATCTTTGAGACCTCGGCGGTTAAAAGGTCTATAGAATATGGTTGACAAAGCGAGGAGAGAAACATGGCATGGCGCATCATTCCAGTGAATGATTTTGATATCAAAATATTTGATGCCTGGGACAAGCGGTGGTTTGCACTCACGGCCGGCGATTTCAGACAACAACATTACAATACCATGACTGTTGCCTGGGGCAGTTTGGGCATCATGTGGAACAAACCTTTCGCCCAGGTTGTCGTGCGACCCACTCGTTATACTTTTGAATTTATGGAACAGTATGACTCTTTCACTTTGTGCGCGTTTGATCGCCGATTTCGCTCGGCTCTGCAGTTGCTCGGATCACGATCCGGTCGAGACAGTGATAAAATTGCCGAATCAGGTTTGACATTAATACCATCGCAACGCATAGCAGCACCGGCTTTTGCCGAGGCTGACATCATTATCGAGTGTGTGAAAATGTACTGGCAGGATTTTGATCCGTCTCATTTTCTTGATCCCGACATAGAAAAAACCTATCGACTACGAGATTATCATCGTATCTATTTTGGCAGGATTCTGACTATCCAATGCCGTGACGACTCGCAGCCGAATAAGTGATGTTTAAAAGCTCACCTTTTTCGCTCTTTTCTGTTCACACCTGATTCAACCTGTTTACTCCTGGAACAAACATCATCCGGTCTTTTTTGACATCCATTCTGTTCGTTTAATTGCCATCCGCGACCCTGCTGTTTTTATTATGTTTTTTCAGTACTTATGCCATATAAGCTGGTTGTCTGATGCGTACTTTTTCCCCCCGTGAAAGAGAACCTTGGGTATACTCTTTGCAGATAGTCCACTGATTTATTCTATCATGATATTTTTGGAGGATGTGCTTTGTCTGATCGTGGACATTTCAAATGGAATATATTTTTAGCTGCATCGTTGCTCGTGATGTCGTTTCTTTTGGCGGAGCGCGGTGTTGGACAAACAACCGTCATGCCGGTTGGCAACTCGATTACCGCGGGAAAGACGCCATCCGGCGGTACCAGCGATGGCTTTCGCGGTTATCTCAAGAATGAGCTGGGAGCAAATTATACTTTTGTGGGGGATGACATCACTGTGACCCCCGGGCTGAACGGTCATTTTAAGAGTGGTAGCAAAATCAGGGATTTTTTAGCCGGCGGGGAAAAAGATATCACTGTCGCGCTGAACACGCACAATCCTGAAATTGTTCTGCTGCATCTCGGCACCAACAATATTAATTCAGATACGCGGGTGGGACCATACACGGATGGCTTTACGCCCTCGGGCGAGCTGAAAGAACTCATCAACACCATTGGCAAGCATCAGAGCGTCAGCTCTATTTTGGTCTGCAAAATTATTCCCAAGCTCGACGCCAACATGATGAATATCCCGCAAATCAACGATTTTAACGAAGAAATCGAACGTATGTTTTTTGACAACGCCATCAGCGGCAAAGCTGTCATTGTCGATATGAATTCCATGGTCTCTATTCAGGAATTGACCGATGGCATTCATCCAATCGAAGCCGGTTATCAGCGTATGGCGGGCGAATTTTCTCGAGTCATCAAAGCCATCACCAACAATCCGAATGATATTTATCGTCCCAATCCGATCAGCATTGTCGAAGCGATTGCCACCGACGAGCCAGCGATTTCATTAACCTGGTGGACGCCGAATGATCAGGGCGGCGGTATCGTCAATTTGTACGAACTTCGCTATCTTGTTGATCGAGAAATCAATGCGTCAAATTTTAAAACCGGCACGCTCGTTTCTATCAGACGACCGGATAAAAATTCACCCTCAAGCGGACAAGAGCGCACCAAAGTAACCGATGGTTTGTTGGGTGGACGAACGTACTATTTCGCGATTCGTGTTTACGATCAAAACAATAATGTCAGCGAAATAAGGTCATTTCCTGGCCAGACGACGCCGGATGAGCTGCCCGAACCTGGCATCGCCTTTGTTGACGAGTTTAACAACGCCTCTTTCCCGGGGTGGAGCGCTGACCCGGCGTATCAAGTGTCCAATGGCAGATTGCGCAATACTGATCCAGGCTCGGGTTGGAGTAAACTGGCTATTCTGGATTCAATAAAATATACACCTTTTGCCGAGTTTGTTGAAGTTGGTGCCCGATATGCCAATAGCGATGGTCTTGGCGGGATTGGTCTCGCCATGCTACTGGATACTGATGATTATCGCATCGCCAGCGGCTATATGATTCGTGTCTATGGTGATATTGCGCTTTATGAAATCGTCAATGGTGAGGCGGGTGCTCGAATATATTCCACTTCCACTTCTATCGAGCCTGGCCCGGGTGATACGCTTTCGGTTGTCTATCGGAACAATCCAACCGCCAATTCATTCGAAGTCAAAGTAAATGGTAATTCCATTGGCATCGTCCAGGACGCCGACAAGCTGTATGGTCAATCAAACATTCTTTACTCGGGTCTTATCCTGCACGGCAGCTTTTCGCCGCAAGTCGACAGCTATGATATCAAAATACCGCAACTCGAGCCAGAGAGTATGGTCATCTTTGGCGATCCGCCAATCTTTGGCGAGGTGGAAAAAACCCTTGGTGCGCCGCTGTCGGTCAAAGTGCTTGACCTCAATGGTGTTGGTGTTGCCAATGTTCCGGTCGATTTTAGTGTGTTGTCCGGCGTAGGCGCCGCCTTTAGCGCTGATGATGTCTGTGGTGATTTTAATGGCCATTACTATATCGAAGCCGAGCTGGGCATCGTTGAATCCCCGATGGTCAAGGCCAAGGACAATACCGCTTCAAACGATCAATATATTTACACCAAAACCAACGGCGATGGTCTGGCAACCTATTCCTTCTGGATTTGTAGCGGCTCCTATACGCTCTGGTTGCGCGCCCATGCGCCGGATGGTAATTCCAACTCTGTCTATTTCGCCATTGATAATCCGGATAATTTGGGTAACGATGCTTCAAAGCTCGAGTTTGATATTACGACAGACTGGGAATGGAGCACCAAAGCTCGACGAAGCAACATCTCGCTGAACGAGGGATTTCACACGCTCTACCTCAAGGGTCGCGAAGCCAACCTGGCCATCGACAAAATACTCTTTACGTCGCAATCAGGTTTCGTACCGACCGGTGAAGGTGGTTCGGTGCCACAGTTTGCTAATATCACCAACAACAAGGGAATTGTCTCGACAGATGTGACATTTGGTACCCAGGCGGGTGAAGTGGTGATTCAGGCGATCTCCTATGCGATTCCTACGGCTAATAATTTTGTCGTGTTTCCACCCATCCTGGTCAATGGCGGTACACCGGCCAGTTTTCTCGCGCTATCGGATAATATCATTCAAGGTGAAGCCGGCAAAGCGCTGCCGAGCCCGTTCCAGGTCGAAGTGCTGGACGCTTACGGCAATCCACGTCGCGGAGAACAAGTGATATTCGAGGTCATCAGCGGCGATGGTCGTTTCAGCGGCAGCCAGGTTGCCAAAGCCAACACCGATGAGTACGGTATCGCGGAAGCTTATCTGAAGCTGGGTTTTGAACCGGAAACGGTGATTGATGCCTATTTGAATGATGTTCCCGAGATACAACATCTCACCTTTAAAGGTATAGCCCAGGAAGGCACTATTCCTTTTGAACTGGTGCGCGTCAATGATCTGGACCATTTTGACACCGATGTGAATACTACGCTGTCGGAATCGCTGCAGGTGCGGGTGTTGAACCAAAAAAATAATCCCTATGCCGGCTATCCGGTCAAATTTGAGATCATCGCAGGCAATGGCACGCTCAATGGCCAATATACAACCGTGACGGATTCGACAGACCGCGATGGTCTGGCGTCGGTATTATGGCATATCGGTACAAAGGCCGGCGAGAATGCGCACATTGTTCGGGTGGATGCGGCGCTGAACGGCGCGCCCATTGATTTCACCGCAAGCGCCAGGCCGGATGATGCCTATCAAATGGCTCTTTTGTCAGGTGACAATCAAAGCCAGGGGGCCGGTAAAACGTTTGCCGATTCTTTGGTTGTTGGTATCCGGGATCAATACGGCAATGGTATAACAAATTATAGTGTCAGATTTTCGGTTGTCTCGGGCGACGGCAATTTTGAAGGGATAACCGGCACAGCAACTGCCAACGCGTCGAAGGATGTGACGACAAACAAAAATGGCAACGCTGCTGTCTCCTATACCGCCGGTCCTCGTACCGGGCCAACGCAGATCAGAGCCGAAGGTTTGCAGCAGCCGCCGCTCCCGACGCAAAATTATCGAATTTTTAATTTGACCGTGAATGCGCCGCTGCCGCAATCGGTTCAAATTGTTTCCGGGAACAGTCAAACAAACGAAGTACAAAAGGACTTGTCGCCGTTCAGAGTCCGGATTCTCGATCCCTTTGGCCAATATGTTACGGCCGGTGTCAAAGTAAGATTCCAGGTTTTGCCCGGCTATTCTTCACTGTTTGACAACGAGCCCGTATACGATACTGTCACAGATGCAAATGGCTATGCGCAAGCGACGTTGACGTTAGGCTATAATGCCGGCGAGCAACGTGTGCAGGTTAGTTTGCCAAATTATCCCGAAGTCGCGCCGGTCGAGTTTGTGGCATGGGCGACAGCGGGACCAGCGGCAAAACTGAAATCCCTCAGCCAGGTGACATTTTCCGGCCAGGCGGGCAGCACAGTACCCCTTCGCGTCCAGGTCACCGACATGTATGACAATGTGAAACCCGGACATTCGGTGAGTTTTCAGGTTGATGCCGGTGGTGTGATCAAATTGCCCAATGGCGGTACGACGGCACAACTGAGTATCGACTCTGACAGCAAAGGTGAAGCTGTTGTCTCTTTTCAAATGGGCAGCAAAGTCAGTGTCGCAAATAAAATCACCGCAAGCTCGTTAAAAAGCAGTGGCGGTGCCCTCAGCGGGAGCCCCATAGAGTTTGTCGGGCATGTTTTACCCGGTGATCCAACACAACTTGTCAAAGAAACGGCGGATGGACAGAGCGCGCCTGTCGCGACGACCATGCCCACCCCATTTGGCGTTCAGGTTTTGGATGCGAACAATAATCCGGTTTCAAACGTAAAAATTTCGTTTATGGCAACCGCCAGGAATGCGCTCCTGGATGGTTTGGCGTCCATTCCTCCCAAGACCACGAACGCAGAAGGACGCGCGAGCGTCATCTACACTGTCGGTACGACAGCAAAAACCTACAGTGATACGCTTCGGATCACTCTCCTCGAGCATAATCTGGAAACAAAATACCTGATCACTGCACTCCCGAGTGATCCCGCGCGCATGGCCTTTGCCAGCGACAGCTTGTGGGAAAGAACATTGGGATACAATGACAATGAAAATACTGTTGTGCCAAAAGTAAAAATATCAGACAGCTATGGCAACGCGGTCAACAATCAGCATCCGGTCACCTTTAAAATTATCCAGGGTTCAGGTTCATTGCTCCCCGGAGATGTCCAGGAAATCACAAAGAACACAGTCAATGGTATTGCAGAAGTGACCTGGCGCCCTGGTACAACACCGGGGGAAAATCTGTTGCAGGCAAGCAGTACTGCCAACGGTACAGCGCTGATCAAATCGCCCTTAAAGTTCAAGGTGATAACGAGCGCCGGCGCGCCGGAAAATATAGTATTGGTGCAGCCGGACACCAACTGGATCAATGCCACAGCCAACCAACCTTTGCAATTAAAAGTGAAAATCACCGATCACTGGGACAACGCGATTGTCGGGAAAGCGGTGAAATTCAAGGTGAAACTGCCGGAAACCGGCAAAGGGACGCTGATCGATGATCAGGGGAGGGAAGTCTATGAAATAACACTCATCAGCGATGCCCAAGGTTTTGCACAAGTGTTATTCAAGCCGGTCGTGACCACCTTGACGGTCAATCAGGTTGAAATATCTGTCGACCGGGGACCGAACCAGCAACCGCTCTATTTTTGGGTGCACGTGTTCGGCGAAACACCCAAGGCGCAGCGAATGCAAATTGTCAGTAGCAAGCAGGTGACCGTTCAGGCAAACGCACTTGTGAACGTCGAAGTGGCGGCTTTTGATGCTGTCTCGGGCGGTTCGCGCGTTCCATACCATACGATTTCGTTCAGCATCAAGTCGGGAAAAGGCAGCCTCGCTTCATCTGGTAACACCTTCAGCACCCGCCAAACCGGAGCGGACGGCAGCAATGCAAAGGAAACCTGGAATGTCGGGCCACATGTGGGGCGGGCGGTGCTTGTCATCAACGGCAATACACCATATGGCTCACCGGATTCCGTTATCGCCACGGTGCAGCCCGCAGCCCCGTTCGCGGACTCGTCGAAAATAGAGGTGCTGAGTGGTTTGACGGCTGGTATTAAAAGTATCGTAAAAATCTCGTTGCTGGATCGCTATGGCAATCCTGTGAGCGGTTACGATCTCGAACTAAAATCACCCGATGCCCACGCTACATTCGAGCAACCCGCGGCTCCAACAGATGTCAATGGCTGGGCATACGGTTCGGTTTCTTCCACAAAAGCCGGACCAATTCGAATTTACGCTACGATGAAAAACGACGCTTCGTTTCGAATTCCGGAAATAACCGTACATGTGCAGCATGGCACGGCGGCTAAACTTGAGCTTTTACCAGGGCAAAACAATATATTTGTCGGTAATATTGGGGCAATCCTCAAGACACCCTTAACCGTGCGCGTGACAGATGCTTATGGAAATGTGGTTGGCGCCAATCGCGCCCAAGTCAAGTTTGCCCTCACTGGTGGTGGTTCATTGGAGGGAAGCGACGCTTCAAAAAATACCGCCTTTGTCAAAACAGATTCATACGGTCTGGCACAGATTCAGGTCATTATGGGAACAAATCCGAATGAAGCGCATCTCGTGGAAGCCTCACTGAGCGATCCAAACAAGCCGAGTGTGAAAATAACCTTCACCGGACAATCCCGACACCCGGTCTTGCCGTATGCATTAACCAAGGTGTCCGGCGACAGCCTGCAGGGCCGTGTTGGTGTGGCCATGAGTGAACCGTTTGTGGTCAAGGTTGTGGACAAGGACGGTATTCCCGTCTGGTCTGAAAATTCGCCACTCGTTCAGTTTACGCCAGTTGTCGGCTCCGGTGAAATCGTCGATGGTGATCGCAAAGCCAGCGACCATTATGGTCGGGCTTATGCCTGGTACAAATTTATCACCGGTGGCGTCCATTCAATCCGTGCATCTGTTGGAGATGTGTATGTGGTGTTCACAGCGTTTGCGCAAGCGGGTGCACCGGTCAAATTGCAACCGATGGAGAGTACAACACAAGAATATATCGTAAAGTCGATATTGGATAAAATCAAAGTGAGAGTGACTGACAAGGACGACAATCCGGTTAATGATGTACCGATTTTATTCCGGCTTGTTGATGAACCGCAACAGGAGAACGGCGCTACCGTTGATTCAGCACCGGTTAAAACCGGTGCAGCCGGACAGGCGGGCGTGGCGTCAGCCACAGCGCAGTTGGGTGAAAAAATTGGCAGCTATTTTATCGAAGCAACCTGCGAGCAACTGCCACCGACCGAAAAGGTCCTGTTTAAAATAGCAGCAACCTCCGGCAATGCCTATTATCTCGGCAAATATTCGGGTGATCAACAGTTCGGCACCAAAAATCGACCTTTGGTCTATCCTGTCGTGGTCAAGGTGATGGATGAATATCTTAATCCGGTACCGGATGTCGCCGTAGAATTCTGGGCGAACAGCAGTCAGGGGCACGGCCAACCGCTCGCTCCCGTGGTGACGACAAACAACAGCGGTCTCGCAGAAAACCGGTGGACAATCGGTGCCAACGAGCAATGTGATTTATATATTCAAAAATTTGGTCTGCGGCCATGGCCCGTCGGTTCGCGAAATCAGTTTGCCGCTTTTGGTGTGGAGAATAATTTCCCGGAATTCAGGAATATGCCGTCGGATACGACCATCTATACCAAACAGCAATTTATCCTGCCACTCAGTGCGCACGACCGGGATGGCGATCCCTTGACTTATCAGGTCGCGTCCGGACTGCCGAAAGAAGCAGTCTTTGATGCCAATACCGCGATGATCACCTGGACGCCGACGCTGGCAGGTCAATGGATTATTCAATATCGTGTGGATGATAACAAGCCGGCGCCGGAACATGGCTTTGATGTGGATTCGATCAAGGTCACTGTCGCGACCAAAGTGGAAATATTTTCCTTTTACCCGCAGCACTCTTTTATCAGTATTCCATATGATGGCGAACAGGAGTTTGGTGTCGTCGCAACCGGCACGAATGTTTCGTATGAATGGTGGCTGGACAATAAAACTGTGCCGAATTCGAACGTATCGCGCTTGCCGATCAAAGCGGCGGACTTTCCGCGCGGTTCATTGCATTCGCTTCAAGTCGTTGCCTATGATGCGACGAATCCACATAACCGGGATGACCACACCTGGGGCATGCGAACAAAAGTGGAGCTCACCAGTTTCACCGGCCAGTCGGTGCCCTATCGCGGCGTCGAGCTAAACTGGCGTACCTCGTACGAAGATGGCAATCTGGGTTTTGATGTGCTCAAGAGTGCTTCGAAATCAGGTGTTTTTGAAAAAGTAAATGCCGGGCTCATCCAGAGTCAAAATGGCAGCTATTCATTCACTGACACGACGGTAGTCGCCGGTTCGACCTGTTTCTACAAACTGGAAGATCTCGACATTGGTGGTGTGCGATCGCAAAGTGAAGCAATTATGGTCACTGTGGAAACGCCGAAAGATTTTATGCTGCAGCAAAACTATCCGAATCCATTTAATCCGTCCACGGCGATTCGTTTCCAGGTGCCCAAAGCGGTTGAAACAAAAATTGTCATCTTTAACATCAACGGCCAGGTTGTCAAAACTTTGGTAGACGAACACAAAAATGCCGGCTATTATGAAATGCGCTGGTTTGGCAAGAATAATTCTGAAAATCTGGTCGGATCGGGCGTTTACTACATTCGTATTCAGGCTGGCGATTTTACCGCCACAAAAAAGATGCTATTGATTCGCTAAGAGTTCCCCTCCACAAAAGGCTGCTCGTTTCATGCGGGTGGCCTTTTTTTTATGGCTAAGCAGCGAGGATTTCGCTCCGCTGTATTTTAACTATGCTCAAGACTGAGCCTCTGTGGCTATGAATTATTACACTGGACACAGGGAGAAGGTATAAAAGTCGTTATACATTATATTAACAGCCCAAATATGAAGCGACCGAAACAATTTGACGACAACCAGGTCAGCCTTTCATTTTTTTTAATAGAACACTGATTTAACGGATCAAACGGATGAACACGGATAGAATACCGCTGTTTCGCATCCGTTTTTATCCGTCACATCCGTGTTCTATCATTGATTTTTTGGGCATACATGGCTGGTATATGTGCGCACTATGTCCAAAATTCGACGCTTTTTACTATACTCAAGTCTTTTCATTTTCCCAAATCATAACTTGTCTCTGATTTAATTTTTCATTAATGTGCGGTGATCACTTAAACATCGACAAACCAGAGGTGACATGCCATTCATCGGTGAAATCGCTGCCCTGACAGCAGCCTTTCTTTGGGGATTTGGCGCCTTGCTTTTTGAAAGCGCCGGAAGACGTGTTGGTGCGTTTGCAACAAATTTGCTTCGACTCGTATTGGCCTGTTTGTTCCTCAGCCTGACACTCTACCTTCAGTCCGGCGTGCTTTTTCCCGTACACGCCTCTCTGGAAAACCACCTGTGGCTTGGCATCAGCGGTGTCATCGGTCTCGCTATCGGTGATGGTGCTCTGTTTTATGCCATTGTTATCCTTGGTCCGCGATTATCAACATTGCTGCTCTCAATGGCCCCACCGGTCACCACTATCATTGCCCGGCTTTTTTTGGGAGAACAACTCGGCACTCTGGCTGTTGTCGGCATTACCCTCACTGTTGTTTCCATTATCTGGGTGGTGTCCGAGAAACATGGCAAGGAACACTATCGAGGCTCCAAAACTGCTGGTGTTATTTTGGGTTTTATCGCTGCTCTGGGACAAGGTCTTGGAGTCATTTTAGCCAAAATGGGGTTGACCGGCGATATTGATTCACTGTCAGCAACCTTGCTTCGAATGATTCCCGCCACCCTTGTCCTGTGGGGAGCGGCGTTTATTTTGCGTCAAGCCCGACCTGCTTTGGACGCGATGCGCGACAGGCGTACAGCGCTTTTTATCCTCGGTGGTGCACTGTTGGGTCCCTATATTGGCGTCTGGCTGTCAATTGTGGCCGTGAAACACACCCAGGCCGGGATTGCTGCAACCTTGTTAGCCACTGTGCCGATTTTAATCATCCCCATCGAGTTTGTCGTGCACCGTCGAAAGCCGTCCGTGCGAGCAATGATTGGCACAATCCTCGCAGTGACGGGCATTGCCATGATTTTTCTGCGTTGACAATGAACTTGATTAATATCGTTAAATTTTCTATGTTGCGACATGTCAAAGATTACTCTAACAAATAGGTTGAATATGAAGTCTGGCAGGTCTTTGGTTATTTTTTTTGTTTTCATAGGAGCTATCGTTCTTGTGTTATCCAGATTACCAAAAAGCAAAAGTGAGTTATCGTATGGTCTGTTTGACCGCAGCGTGGATATCGGCAACGTAAATCATGCGGGCTATGCGTATTATTCTCCCGATTCGCAATACTATCATATCGCCGGTTCCGGACAAAATATGTGGTTTAACAAAGATGATTTTCATTTCATCTATAAAAAAATGCGCGGTGATTTTGTCCTGACGGCACAGTTTGCTTTTATAGGCGATGGCGTTGATCCGCATCGCAAAGTCGGCTGGATGGTGCGTCAATCGCTGGACACCGATTCTCCGTACGCCGATGCGGTCGTGCATGGAGATGGTTTGACGTCGCTACAATATCGACGCGACGTTGCGGCCAATACCGAAGAGGTCAGAGCGAATATCTTTGCGCCGGATGTCATTCAATTCGAAAAACACGAGAACACCTATACCATGCGAGCGGCACGATTTGGCGAGCCGCTTTCTACGACAGCTTCTATCAATTTGCCACTCGGCGATTCAGTTTACGTTGGCCTCGCCATGTGCTCTCATAATGCAGATGTATTGGAAAAAGCACAGGTTAAAAACCTGCGCATCGACATCCCGGCCCCCAAAGATTTCAGTCCGTATCAGGACTATAGCGCCAGTCGGCTGGAAATTCTTGATGTGGCTACCGGGAATCGCCAGGTTGTCTACAATTCCGAAGCGCCGATCGAGGCACCAAACTGGACGCGCGACGGCAAAGCATTGATCTATAACAGCAACGGACTGTTGTATCGATTCGATCTCGACTCTCGTCAATCAACGCAGATTAATACCGACTTTGCCACGCGCAACAATAACGATCATGTCATTTCCTGGGATGGCCAGCGGCTCGGCATCAGTCACCATGTACAAGGGGAAGACGGGGGCGGCTCGACAATTTATACTCTTCCCATTGAGGGTGGTGTGCCAAGCCGGGTGACTGACAAAACACCATCCTATTTGCATGGCTGGTCACCGGATGACCAAAATCTGGTCTATACCGCCGAGCGCAACGGTCAGTATGATATATATAAAATATCAGTGAAGGGCGGTGACGAAATTCAACTCACCAATCAACCGACTTTGGACGATGGCTCAGAGTACTCACCGGGTGGCAGGTGGATTTATTTTAATTCCGCTCGCACCGGCACCATGCAAATTTGGCGTATGTTAGCAGACGGCTCCAATCAGCAGCAGCTCACATTTGATGCGTGGAACGACTGGTTTCCGCATATCTCACCCGACGGCAGCACGGTGCTCTTTCTATCCTACCCGCCTGAAATCGATGCGGCGGATCATCCCCACTATAAACACGTGATGCTACGAACAATGCCGTTTGACGGCGGCGAGCCAGCCGTTGTGGCCTATCTGTACGGTGGCCAGGGTACGATGAATGTGCCATCATGGAGCCCGGATGGCAGCAAGGTGGCGTTTGTGAGTTATACTTTTTGAGAGCCCGGTTTTTTAGCTCATACAAAAATGAGGTTAAAAAGGAATAAGCTGAGTGATATTATCTGTGTTTCATCCGTACTACAAATCTACAACATCGTGTTTTTTTAGCAAAGTTTATAAGCCACGGATTTTCACGGATGAAACACGGATCATATCATTCATTTTTACCTTTTTTAACCTCCAGTCTCAAAACTTTCGTGAAA
The DNA here is from genome assembly GCA_016928775.1 of Candidatus Zhuqueibacterota bacterium. GTDB lineage: Bacteria > Zhuqueibacterota > Zhuqueibacteria > Residuimicrobiales > Krinioviventaceae > Kriniovivens. The sequence goes on from JAFGKD010000057.1 coordinate 33,260, forward strand.
AAAATCCGTGTTCATCCGTGGCTCAAAATTTGGCTGCGGCCAAAGGCCGCGCCAGGACAATCTGTGGCTCATAAACTTTGCTAATAAAGACCACATATTGCCGGCTTGCAATACTGATTGACTCAGCCATGCTCTCTGCGGAGAATGTTACAATTACTCGACGTCATGCACGCCCGAGTGAAGGCTTTGTGCCCATTAAAACAGGTAATTGAGCAAGATATACAATCCACTCGTGCCATCCTGCTTTTCCAATGCCACGCCGTAATCCACCGAGATAATAAAGTTTTGATTCATGGCGATTTTTAATCCCAGGCCGGTGGAGTAGTGCATTTTTTCCGCACCCGGATTAAAATAAGCGCTTTTTTCTTCGATACCCGTATCGATGTCGGCGAGATCAACGTCAACCGGTGTGATAACCTGCCCAGCATCCAGAAATAGATTGGTGCCGAGATAAATGTTCTGTTTTGCCACGGTAAAGCGCCAGAATTTTAGCCGAAACTCAAAATTACCATAAGCCATGGCTTCGCCGATCATGCGGGTTCGCATGATCCCGCGGTTAAATTGCGCACCGCCGAGCCCTTCACTTTTAGCTGCCACCAACTCCGATGGTTCGATGAATGGCAGATAAAAAAATGGCGTTTTACCGGATAATGTCGTCTGATAGCCCAGGCGATACGCAAACACCAAGGTGCGCGGCAACAGGGTAAAATACTGGCGGTGCGTCAAATTTAATTTGATAAAGTCAAATTCATTCAGAAATTTTGGCGAAGCAATCAAGGTGGCTTCAGACCAGATGCCCTGTCCTGGATCCGCGACCACATCGCGAGTGTCGTAAATCGCGCCCGCTTTGATCGTGGTGATAAAACCACCATCTTTTTCAGCCTCCGAGATCAAGCCCCAGTCAATGTATTTTTCGTACAAGCCCGGCACATTGGGCAATTTATCTTCCTCGGATTGCCCCTTGTTGAGCTTGTCAATATCCACCGAGCCAACTTTGAAATTTCGGCCAGTAATACCAGCCGCCCAGCGCCATTCATTGCCACGAATTTTTCCCTGAAAATCCGCCTTGACACGCAAAAAATCACGATCGTAGCGATAAAACATACGGGTGCTTCGGGGATCATCTGATTCCTGATCTTCCCAATCAGCATTGTACACGGATTCGTAGCCATTATAGCCATAAAAGGAATAGGCGCGGTCGGGTAGATAGCTCACATCCCCGATAAATCGAATACCAGGGATCATGACATAGGAGTCATAATAGACGCGGTAGATGCCGCTACCTTTGGTGTATTGCGACGCCTCGAGATAAACTTTTTGATTGTAATTCGGATAGTTGCTGCCGTCACCAAAATTGACAAAATTGAACAAAATACCATACTCAAATCCCAGGTCAGTGTTGTACGCAATGACCGGTAGCAAGCCAAAATTCCAGCCGGTTTTGGTGATGTCTTGTTTTTGCGCGACCAGAACCGATACCAGCATCAGCGCCAATATGAGTGTTTTTTTCATGATACATTTCTCTCCTGATTAAATGAAATCCCGTGCCTCGGCCGTGGCCGCGGCTTTTCACTCCAACTCTGTCTTTTCCGGCGCAATTTTTTGAATCACGCACATATATTTGTAGCCGGAACATCTCGGATTTGAAAATTCAAATTTGTACAGTGATCCCTGATAATAGAACTCGAATCGGTTGGCCAGTAGCACTTGAACGCCTTCAACATCGGCAATGGGAAAAGTTATTGCCTCACCTTTGCTATTGTTGACGACAAATCGATCCAGGTAGAGCAGCATGGTGCCACGCATGATTTCTTTTAGTGGCTGCAGTTTGTAGCCGATTTTCAGAATCACGTCATTGTCTGAAAAAATCGGTTCATTTAACTGGTGCTGCTCGAGCATCTGGTCGATTTTCCGATCACATTCCTGCTTTTGCCAGGTAACCCATTCGGTGACGCTGCGCGTCGGCTGATCCTGGCGGTTTTGCGGCTGCAGATAGCCCTGCGGTGTCCATGTGGTTTCGAATCCGCAGCTCGTACAGTAAAATTGATTGCCTTCGGAACGCAAACACTCCCTGTTGTGACAAACAGGACAGCAGAATATCACCCTCTCGAGATATTCGGCGCCCTTTTTTGTTTTAAAAGTGAGACCTGTGTGTCGCTGATACTGGTAATCATCATGCCACATCTCCTTGAGCAAACGCCTGTAAATATCCTCCGGCCGGAGACCGGCAAGCTCTGGACCGTCATAAATTTTTTTATAGCGAATCACCAGGCGTCCCGGTCGGACGGAGGTTCCCCAGCGCGGATGTGTCAAATAGCCGCCCTGGATCAGCGGCACCACGACCGGAATTTTGAGAATTTTGACCAGTTTGGCGGTCGAAAAAAAGATATCGTGCGTCACCCCGTCCCAGGAAGAACGGCCTTCGCCAAATACGCAAATGACGCGTTTTCGGCGCACGAGCTGCACAATCTTGCGAACAGCGGCGGAATCGGACACCGCTTTGGTTTTGGGTATGACATTGCACAATCTGAGGTAGGCCCATTGCGCGAGCTTTGATCGCAAGTTGGCATCCGACATCACAAAGTGCACCCGGTGGGGCACAAAGATGTTGACCATCGGGGGATCAAACATCGAGACGTGATTCGGGATGAGAATGAACGGTGGCTTGAGTGTTTTGAACAGCTTTTTGTTCTCACCTTTTATTCTATATTTGACAATCAAATAGGGAATGAACGTCAATCGAAGCAAAATGTACAGCGTTGCGCTGAACTTGCGTGTCGTCTTTTCTTTGGCCATTAAAAATTCTCTCGATATTTTATTAGGAATTTAATATTTTGTGAATATAATTCAAGATAATTATATTAAGAACAATTTAATATCTTCCTTCCAATCAGAGAACGAAAGGCGGTGCGTATGAATTTTTCATGGCACATTTTTGTGAATCTGGGGATCTTGTCGGCAGCACTTTTGTTGGGAACCTTTTTACGGGCGCGTGTCGCGTTTTTTCAAAAATATCTCATCCCGAACGCATTAACTGCCGGTTTCATTGTTTTGCCACTTTATAATTTTGTTTTTCCGGAAATTGGCCTCTCGGCGATTCAGTTAGGTGAGATCACCTATCACTTTCTCGGCTTGTCGTTCATCGCGCTCGGACTGCGAACGCCGCCCAAGGGCGAAAAACGCGGTCCAGCGGTTTTTCAGACGTCTATTGGTATTATTTCGCAAATTGTCTTGCAGGCGATCATTGGATTTGGATTGACGATCTTTTTTATCAAAACTTTTATGCCGAATCTTTTTCACACCTTTGGCTTTCTGCTGCCCCTTGGTTTTGCTGAAGGGCCGGGACAGGCGTTTTCAATTGGTGAGGCGTGGAAGGTGCACGGTGTTCAGGATGCCGGCAACATCGGATTAACTTTTGCCGCCATTGGATTTATACTCTGCTGTTTCGGTGGTATCTTTTTGATTAATCACGCCTTGCGGAAAGGCTGGATTTCTCAACAAGAGCTCAAACATATGCGCAAAAAAGAAACCCAAACCGGCATTCGTCCCCGCAACAGCAAGCTTTTGGTTGGCGCCTATCAAACCACGGACACGGAGGCAATTGATTCCGTATCATTACACATGGCGCTGGTACTCATGTCCTATTTTGGTGCCTGGCTCATGTTGAAAGGGATTACCTTTTTACTCGATATGCTCGGTCCAATCGGACATGAACTGGCCGCCAATTTATGGGGTCTGCATTTTATTTTTGCGGTAACCATGGGTCTTTTGGTGCGCCAATTCATCAAAGCCTTCAAGTGCGACCATGTCGTCGATAACCGTACCATGACCCGTATTTCCGGCCTCAGTGTCGACATCATGGTCACCAGCGCCATTGCCGCTATTTCCATAATTGCCGTTGCCAAGTATTGGGTACCTTTGGTCATCATTGCAGGTATTGGTGCTGTCGCCACTTTTTTTGGCACTATCTGGTTTTGCTCGCGGCTTTTTTCCGACCATCGCTTTTTGCGCACGCTGTTCATTTTTGGCGTGTCGACCGGCACATTGTCCACGGGCCTGGCCCTGCTGCGCGCGGTTGATCCGGAATTTGAATCACCCGTAGCGGTTGACTACACCTATGCCTCGGGAGTGGGATTTCTCATGACGATTCCCCTCATTCTTATCATTCCCATGCCGCTCAGAACATTTACGACCGGAAATTGGATCTATTCCTGGATTGCTTTTGCCATTATCGGGGTCTATTTACTATTTGTCCTGGTGTCCTATGCCTTGATTTCCAAGCGCAAGGCTTTGGGACAAAAAGAGCGTCTGTGGTTCAAAACTCAAGATTTGGCCACAAAAGAACTTAAAGCGTGAGAATATTATGTATCGTCGAACTTTTCTCAAATCGCTTACTGCTGCCGCGTTATCAACATCTTTTATTCGCTGCAGCACGCCGAAAAAATCTCGTCCCAATATCCTGTTTGCCATCGCCGATGATGCCACCTGGTCTCATATGGGTGAAAATTATAACGATTGGGTGAGAACACCCGCATTCGATCGGGTGGCCCGCGAGGGCATCCTTTTTTCGCGCTGCTATACGCCGAATGCCAAATGCGCGCCCTCACGCGCGAGCATTCTCACCGGGCGTAATTCCTGGCAACTCGAGGAAGCTGCCAATCACTGGTGTTATTTCCCCAACAAATTCAAAACATATGCCGAGGTGCTCAAAGAAAACGGTTATCATGTCGGGTACGTCGCCAAAGGGTGGGCGCCCGGAGTTGTTGGTGAAATTGACGGGGTGAAACGTCAATTGACCGGCGCGCCCTACAATGCAAAAAAATTGACACCACCGGCCAAGCATATCAACAGCAGCGATTATGCCGCCAACTTTCAAGATTTTATCGCGGACAAGCCACATGGAGTACCATTCTGTTTTTGGTACGGCAGCACCGAGCCGCATCGCGCTTATGAGTATGGCGCGGGGGCGCACTATGCCGGCAAAAAAATTGCTGAAATTGATCGTGTCCCGGCCTTCTGGCCAGACAATCATAGAGTCAGAAATGATTTGTTAGACTATGCTTTTGAGATCGAGTGGTTTGATCAGCATCTGCAAAAAATGCTCGAGCTGCTTGATAAAAAAGGAGAGCTGGATAATACGTTGGTCGTTGTGACTGCGGATAATGGCATGCCCTTTCCACGCATCAAGGGCCAGGTTTACGAATATTCCAATCACCTGCCGCTGGCCATTATGTGGAAGGATGGCATCAAGAATCCTGGTCGCGTGGTGGATGATTTTGTCAGTTTCATCGATTTTGCGCCGACCTTTCTTGAGGTGGCAGGCGTGAGCGAAGAGAGCAGTGGAATGCAACCTGTCACCGGTGCAAGCTTGACCAATATTTTTACCTCGGCACAATCAGGTCAGGTTGAAGCTCATCGCGATCACGTTCTCATCGGCAAGGAGCGTCACGATATTGGTCGTCCGCATGATTGGGGCTATCCGATTCGCGGTATTCGAAAGGGCGACTATCTCTACATTCATAATTTTGCAATAGAGCGGTGGCCCGGTGGCAATCCGGAAACCGGTTACTTGAATTGCGATGGCAGCCCGACCAAAACCGAGGTGCTGCGAACTCGAAATAATCCGGATACAAAAATTTTTTGGCAGCAAAATTTTGGCAAGCGACCGCAGGAAGAATTATACAATGTACAACAAGATCCTGACTGCATCGTCAATCTGGCTGATCGTGCCGAATTCGCCGATCTAAAGTCGGAATTGCACAAACAACTTTTCGCCGAACTCAAAGAGCAGGGTGATCCACGTATGTTCGGCAAGGGTTATATTTTTGATGATTATTTGTACGCCGATGAAAATTTTCGCCATTTTTATGAAAAATATACCAGCGGGCAAAAGCTGCACGCCGGCTGGGTGAACGAGTCCGATTTTGAACCGAATTTTCCCGAGTGACAGTCACATGCGAGCGGCGGATTATTTACCATCCTTTCTTTGTTGTAATTTTTTGATTACATCAAAAAATGGGACATGCCATGAGCACATTTACACGTATTTTATCTATCGATGGCGGCGGGATTCGCGGGATAATTCCCGGACAAATCCTCATCGCGCTGGAAGATAAATTAAAGCAACACTCCAGGAATCAGGATGCGCGTCTTGCTGATTACTTTGATCTGATTGCCGGCACCAGCACCGGTGGAATCTTGACCTGTCTCTATTTATGCCCCGATGAAGAAGGGACCATCTCAACAAAATACTCGGCGGCTGCTGCCGTTGATCTCTACCTCAAACACGGCCGGGATATCTTCAAGTCCTCCATTTGGCAAAAGCTCAAATCATTTGCCGGATTGGGGGATGAAAAATATGATGAGAAATCGCTGGAAGCACTCATCAGGCAATTTATCGGTGATCTTTATTTGAGCGATCTGATCAAACCGTGTCTGATCACAGCGTATGACATCGAAAAACGAAAAACCACCTTTTTTACCCAGCACGACGCTGTTCTCAATTCGGAGAAAAATTTTCCGCTTTTGCATGTCGCGCGTTCCACCTCGGCAGCGCCAACATATTTCCAGGTCGCTCGAGCAACATCGGCAACCAACGCGGGTTACTCCCTGATCGATGGCGGTGTATTCGCCAATAATCCGGCGCTCTGCGCTTATGCTGAAGTCAGGACAAAATTTAAGCACCACCCAACCGCCAAAGATATGCTCATGCTTTCGCTCAGTACCGGTCATGTGCGAAAAGAGTATAAATATCGCAAAGCCAAAAACTGGGGCATGGTGGGATGGCTGCGACCATTACTCGACATCCTTATGGCCGGTGTATCGGAAACGGTGGATTACCAATTACGGCAAATTTTTGCCAGCGTCAACAAACCGGATCAGTATCTGCGAATCAATGAACCATTACAACATGCGGACAGCAGCATGGATAATGCCTCTGCCAAAAACCTCGCTGCGCTGCAACAGGAAGGACAGGAAATCGCACAAAAATATGACGCAGAGTTGACGCGATTTGTCGAAATGTTATTGGCGTGAGATCGAAACAAATAGACAGTATCACATTTTATAATTCAGGCCAGCGCAAAGTATTTTTGGCTTGATCAGGAAATACATTGACATTAGCTGATGTTTTCTATATATTTAAAAAGGCAGCTTTTTAGCCACTGAATTTATGCTGTCGTGGGAACAAGCAGTAGTGTGGTAGCAGCGGGTTGATGAAACGGAATTTTTTATTTCCGTCGTGCATCATAGTTCTGGCCAAGGCGTAATTAAGGGCATCCAGTTGAGCATTACTGCATTGCATCTAAGCAACAGCACTTTAATATTTATTCGCTGTTCAGCCAATCGGCGATGGCGGGTGAATGTGAATCAAATCAACGTGTTTGATTCTTTATTTTTCCACCCTTTTACAGATCACCTTTTACTTCTTTATCACTCTCGAAAACTCTGCTTCATCTTGAAAAATAACAAGCAGTTTTTCATGCTCAAAAGTCTTCCGCCACCCTAAAAGCGCATTTCTTTTAGCAATTTTTTTAATTCGAAAACAAAATACAAGTAGAGAGGTCAACATGTCAATTCAACAGAAAAAACCTTTGTTAATAATTCTATTTTTTCTAATGAGTGGATCCATGCTCTTTGCCCAGGGAAATCCGGGCGCGATCTGGACCACCAAAAATGATTGCGGTGATGAAACTCAGGATGCAAACCACTATGCTATTGGCGAAGATGTTTATATAAACGGATCAAATTTTGATCCAAATACCGAATACGATTGGCAAATTGAAGGGCAACCGGGTCAGGCCAGTTGCGATCCTGGGCAAGTTGTCGCTTCAGCAACCATCACAACGGACGAGAATGGTGATTTTTGTTTTTATGCCTACACTGTCCAGAATGATGATTGCGGTGAATATAAAGTTAACGTCGGCAATAAAGGCGATAATTACCGCGTCGATACAAATCCTGCTATTGACATCGAAAAATCCACCAACGGCGAAGACGCCGATGATCCGACCGGCCCACAAATCTTTGTGGGTGATCCCGTCCTGTGGGAATATACGATCACCAACACGGGTGATGTTGTCCTCAAAGATATTGAGGTGACGGATGACCAGGTTGGCTATATCGACACGATCAGTCAGTTGGCACCGGGTGAAAGCCAAACTCTTCAGTTCGACGGGACCGCTCAGGTCGGACAATACGAAAATATTGCGACAGCAGAAGGTAGCGTTGGTAATGACAAGGTCTCTGATTCTGATCCCAGTCACTACTACGGCGTCGTGAAAGAACCGTCGCTCGATATTGAAAAAGCAACAAATGGCCAGGATGCGGATGATCCGACCGGCCCGGAAATTATGG
>JAFGKD010000058.1 GCA_016928775.1 Candidatus Zhuqueibacterota bacterium
CCCGAGCCGCGCGGATTTGTCCAGACCGGGAAATCAAAAATATGGCCACCTACAGCGCCATCATTTTGACTGATATTAAAGCGGACGATCGCGTCGCTGGAACTGCCATAAACCAACATAAAGCCGCCCTCGTTATCGTGACTGTAATTGTTTTGCACAACCGTACCCCACGCCTCGAGGTCCGCATCAAAGGCCTGGCCGTCCATATCACCGTAGGTTTTGTAAACGTGATTGTATTGAACCATAGCGCTATCCGTGCTGCGGGTCCATAGTGCCACACCATATTGCACCAATGCTTGATCGCCGTTATGATTTTCATACACCTCGTTTTTTTCGATAATCGGTTTGTCCGCATACCGAATAATCGCGCCGTCACCGGCGCAGCGATAAATCGTGTTGTGTCGAATGACCAGGTTTGTGATGGGTCTGCCACCTGGTTCTCCTTTGTTGCCGTTGGTAAAAATTCCGACGCGCACGATGTCGCCGATCTCGCACTGTTCGATGAGAATATCGTCGAACCGCGCGTTGCCGTTGCCGATGATGCCGATGCCGCCGGTGTTTTTGCCGATCATTTCAAACGTATAGAGCCCCATAATGTGGTGAATGAACAAATGCCGCAGATGAATATGACGACGTTGTCCACCGTTAGCCAAAATATAGACGCCAATGCGAGCCCTCTGCAGATCGCTGTTATTGGTGATCTCCAGATTATACAACTCCCAATAATCCACATTCTCAAGTCGGATCACATGATTGACCTCTCCAGCGCCATCCAGTACAGGTCGCTCACCCTCGCCATACATATCGACAATAATCGGTGCTTCCTCCGAGCCGGAGCCTCTGGGTCGAAATGATCCGGTCCAGCGTTCACCGGCTTTGAACAAAATCGTATCCCCGGCGACAAAGGTGGTGTCATTCAATTTATCGAGGGTTTGCCAGGCTAATTCCGGTGTTGCGCCGCTGGTTGTGTCACTGCCGGCTGTGGCGTCAACGTAAAATGTTGTCGCCATAGTGGGAGACAGGATGAGTAATATCAGCATGCAAAAGATATGTGACTTGATGATGTTCATGAGAAATACCTCCTTTTTAATTGCCCACTTTTCTCGCATAGAATGCTTTATCCCCATAAAGCGGCGAATATGGCCGAATTTCGAAGGACAGCGTCCGTGGCTCGGCCTTAAAGATATACTGCTCAAGCGGCGGTGGCCCGCAGCTCGCACCCCCCAATCCCTGATGGCCAATGTCAATGCACAGGATCGTTTTTTCGCGTTTGCTCAGCTCGTACGGGTGTGCAGCAAATTCCAAATCTTTGGCCGTATAATGCAAGGCGCTGAAATTGAATGTCGGTTGACCCAAGATCATTAAACCTGAACCGTCGCGGTCGGTGATCGTCACCCATCGGACATCATCGCGGTTTGCCATATCCTGGGGACGAACGTACGGTTCAAACATGTCTGTGACGCTTTTTTGGTAACGACCGATATCAGCCGACCGTTTGCGATCCCAATAATTCTCATGCGGTCCACGTCCGAACCATTCGACATATTCCATGCCTTTTGGCAGCTCGAGCTGCATGCCGAGTTTTGGTAACGCACTATCCAGAGGATCCGGCGTAAAGTTGCAGGTAACGTGGATGAAACCGCTGCTATGGATTTTGTAAATGACATTGGTTTTGACCGCATAACCCTTTGCGGCGGTTGAGGTCAAGTCTGCCGAGATCTCCACCGCATGTTCACCTGGTTTATTGATTTTTACATTTTCTACTTTGTGCGTCACGTCCCATAACTGCATGTCCCGCCATTTTGGCCCAACACCGCGACCGAATTGGTGATCATTATCGACCGGAGAACGGAAAAAATTAGGCAGGGGTCCGTTTATGTCTTCTATAATTTCCGGTTTGATGAGTGCTTTGTTGGAGATGACGGCAATATCCGATTTTTCATAGTGAATCACCGGTTTATTATGATAGATTAATTCTATAATTGTACCGGCGGTTTTGCTAAACAGAAGGCTAAAATCCTTGCCACGCACCAGAATGTTTTTTTCTCTTTCGTCAACAAAAAGCGGGGATGGAGAGATCGGCAGAGGAACGATAATTCGCGGGGACGGCAGCGGCACCTGCATCTGTTCCCAGGCGATGACATGCCCCCGTTGTGCCCACCGTTCATCATGACGCAATTTGAATTCGACCTTGAAAAAATATTCCGCGCCGGGAATCACTTTCGGTTTCTCGAATGGAACGTCAAAACTTGTTGAAACGCCAGGCGCCAGGTCAATGGGAAGGAGATCGCCGGCTTGAATGACAGTGCCATCTTCCGCGAGCGTCCACGACATATCAAATTCGTTCAAATTGTGGAATTGATATTTATTTTTTATGCTCACTTTTGCGCCATCAGCCAGTTTGATGTCGATGTACTGATATACCTTTTTCATCTCGATCATTTTGGGCGTCACCTGGCGGTCGGGCGTGGTCAAACCATTGATGCAAAAGTTGTTGTCATTCGGGAAATCACCGTAATCGCCGCCATAGGCAAAAAAGTATTCGCCGGGTTTGCCGGGTATTTCTTTGGCAAGCCCCTGATCCACCCAATCCCAGATACAGCCGCCGATGAGTCGCGGATATTTTTCAATGACATCCCAATATTCTTGCAAATTGCCGACGGCGTTGCCCATGGCGTGCGCGTATTCGCACATAAAGAACGGCTTGGGCGAAGACTTTTTGCCCTGTTCTTCCAGCCACGCGACCGCCGGGTACATGACCGATTCAATATCAGCGATCTCATTATAACGCTCATAATGAATGGGACGAGTCGGATCGATCTCTTTTGTGACTTTGTAGCACGCATCAAAATTGCGGCCGCCGCCCGCTTCGTTGCCCATTGACCAGATGATGATGCTGGGATGATTTTTATCGCGTTCGACCATGCTGATCATACGATCGACGTGCGCCGCTTCCCATTCCGGCTGTTTGGCTAACGATCGTCCACCATAACCATAGCCGTGCGATTCGATATTGGCTTCATCAATAACATACAGGCCAAATTGATCGCACAATTTGTACCACTCCGGGTGATTCGGATAGTGACTGGTGCGCACCACATTGCAGTTGAACTGCTTCATCAATGTGATATCCTCAAGCATCCGGGCTTTGGACACGGCGCGACCCGTGAATGGATCATGCTCGTGGCGGTTCGCGCCTTTGAGGAGCACGCTCGCACCGTTCACCCGAAGCTGCGAGTCCTTGATTTCGATTGAGCGGAAACCAAACGGTGTGCTCAAGACTTCGCTGACATTGTCCTCGGCATCCAATAGCTCAAGAACAACGGTATAGAGATTGGGGATTTCGGCGGACCACAATTGTGGCTGTGCGACGGCTATGGACAGATCGAGGCTAACCTCCGTTCCTGCGGCAATAGATGTGATATTTTCGATTTTAACAGGATTTAAATTTGCCGATTCCCTGTCAACAAGGTAGACGTGCAGTTTGCCCGCAGGGGAAGCCGATGTGTCATAATTTTTTATTTTTGTTGTGATCAGTAGTTGCGCGGCGGCATAGTCCTCCGACAACTCGGAGCGCACCCAAAAATCGCGGAGGTGCAGTTTTGGCGTCGCATAGAGAAACACATCGCGATAAATACCGCTCAAGCGCCAAAAGTCCTGGTCTTCAAGGTAACTGCCGTCGCTCCAGCGATAGACTTCCACGGCTAATATATTTTGTCCAGGTCTGACGTAGGCGGTGATATCGAACTCGGCCGGCGTCATGGAACCCTGGCTGTAGCCGACCCGTTCGCCATTCACCCACACATACATAGCGCTTTTCACGCCGGCAAAATGCAGGAATATCTGTTTCCCCTCCCAGGCAACGGGAATGTCAAAGTCACGCCGATAGGAGCCGACCGGATTTGGCAGCGCATACTTTGTCCAAAATGGATCGACCGGTGTCATGATGTTCGGCCAATCCCGCGCAAAAGGATAGGTGACGTTGGTATAAATTGGCGTGCCATAGCTATACATTTGCCAGTTTGACGGCACGTGTATGTCGTCCCAGTAATGGACGTCAAACCCGGATTTGTAAAAATCGACAGGTCGCATGTCCGGGTGTTTCACCCAGTTAAATTTCCAGGTGCCGTTGAGATTGATGACGTAAGGCGAATACTCGGCCACGTCCGCAATAGCCTGATCGACCGATGCATAGGGAACATAAGTTACGTGCGCCGCTGTTTTGTTGATGCTGAAAATTTGTTCGTTTTCCCAGTCGTTTTGGGCGGCAAAAAGGGACATGGCAACAAGGGTCAAAAGCAGAATAATACATTTCATGATGAGGAGCGCTCCATGTTTTAATTTTATTAGCGAAATGCTTTTCGTAACAAGGCCAAACTCTTTGGAATGGCTGTCTGGTACGCCTCTTCTCCCTCAAATTCCAGAGAGATATACCCCCGATAATTTACCTGTTTGAGAAGTGCGGCGATGCGATCGTAATCCAGATCGAGCGTGTAATAGACGCCGCCGCCGTAATAGGTTTTTGCCTGCACAAAGGCGGTATATGGCGCGATTTTTTCCAGTTTTTCGTAGGGTTCCTCCAAAAAGTTGCCCGTATCCATGAGCAATTTGAGCCAAGGTGAATCCACTGCATGGTAAATCCGCAGCATACCTTCCGGTGTGCGGGCGAGTCCCCAGTGATTCTCCAGAGCGAGGAGAACGCCGCATTTCTTTGCGGCGGGCAAAATCTTTTCAATAGCCTCGATCACCCAGGGATAGGCATCGTCTTCGGTGTAGCCAGGGAGTGTCGGTTCAATGCCACGATTTTTCATCAGCTCGTCGAATGAGATGACACCCCAGCGGCCGGTATTCAGGCGCAAACAGGGAATGCCGAGCTTGTAAGCCAGTTCAATCATATCGATGGTGTGATCGATGTTTTGCTGCCGTTTGTCGGCATCCGGTGTGACAAATCCTTGATGGATGGACAAACCGCACAGGTCAATGCCGTTGACCAGCGCCCGGCGTTTGAGCTCTTGCAAGTAGGCGTCATCCGTGCGCTCCATCTGGATGTGTAAAAGATCGAGACCATCAAAACCCCACTCGGCGGCGAGGTCGATGCACTCTTCCATCTGTTTTTTCAATCCGTCTTTGAATCGCCAAATGGAATAGCTGGCCAGCGCGATGCGGTTGGATTGATGCGTGCTCTTTTCATTGGCAGGTGCCGGTTGGGCAGGAACGACAAATCCCGCTGTAGCCAGAGCACTTGCTGCGACAAAATGTCTTCGGTTGATTTTATTCATTTTTCACTCCGCAAGATGATGGGAATATTTTTAGGATAATCGGGGCTTGAAGAAATATACAGCGTTGCGGGCAATTATTCAAGGGCTGATCAAGGCTGTCCGCACGCCCCGAACGTAACTTTTTTTGTTCAACGATATTTTGATCGTCGCGTCATTAAAATAGGCCACCCAGGCGCGTGGCAAAATTTTCAGATGATCTGATGACCAGATGTGCCATTGCTCGGGAGCAAAAATATCGTCGATATAAAGCTCGTGTGTATTTTGCTGACGCTGCGTCAGACAGGCGAGCTCATCGCAAGTGGGCAATCGCCAGTTGGCAAATCCGGCACATTTCATCGAGTTGAGATCATCGATGTAATGTTTTGCCTTTTTCAAAGTGCAGGGATGATCCGAGCCGCTTTGTTGCCACATCAGGCCAGTCGAATAATCCATTACCACCTTGTGACCCTCAAGTTTGAAAACGCGAAATAAATGGATGAGATTTTCGCCGGTCTCATTCAAGATTTTATTATAAATGCCTCTTGTTTTCACGAGCTCTTTGACGCCGGCAAAGTCCAGAATTTGTGGTGTAGCGCGCAAATTGATGTGTTCAAAAAAAAAGGGAGACTCGTCCTGTATGCTCGCACTGTTCTCTTTACTTTGTGTGGTGTGCGAGAGGTAATCTTTAAGCTCCATCAGCAACGAACCATAGGCATGGATATTAAAATCGCCATAGCGACGAATACGATTCCACAGCAATAAAGCCTTGGGTATATCGTTATCGGCAATCCCTCGTTCTTTTGCCTCGACAATGGCTTTGATATTTAGAACAAGATTTTCATCGTCGACGACCAAATTCTTTTTCTTTTTCAATCCAAGTATAGTGGCATGCTTTTGTAAAAGGTCGCGCAGAACATCCGGGCTTTTGTTCAGCGTTTTACCTAACTGTTCGAGGAAAAGCAATTTATTTTGATTGTTTACCGGCATGGTGGAGAGGATTCGTTAATTCGATTCGATGAATCGCATGCTTTGTACTACAGAGCACACAAAGAACACCGAGAACGATAGTATGATGTAAATAAATTCGAAAAAAAGAATAGAGCGAGAAGAAATTATTTCATTAAGCAGCGCGGCTATATTGCAAATGTGTAACGTAGATAAGATCATTCATTTTAATCCTTTTTGACCTCCAATCCCAAAACTGTCTTGAAGCAATATCGGAATGAATATCCGAACTACAAATCTACAACATCGTGTTTTTTGGCAAAGTTTATAGGCCACGGATTTTCACGGATGAAACACAGATCATATCATTCATTTTAATCTTTTTAGCCTCCAGTCTCAAAGCTTTCTCGAAGCAAAGCCGAAAAATCCGTGCTCATCTGAACTACAAATCTACAACATCGTGTTTTTTTAGCACTGTTTATAAGCCACGGATTTTCACGGATGAAACAC
>JAFGKD010000059.1 GCA_016928775.1 Candidatus Zhuqueibacterota bacterium
AGAAAACGGACTCTTTCGAGTTCTCCATCACTATTCCCGACGGCAAAAATGCCATCGTCTATTTGCCGGCGCCATCGGAAAAAGTTTTCTGTGAAATCAATGAAAAACCAGCGCACTTTACACAAGAACATCGATATGCCGTGGTGGAACTGTCGGGAGGCTGTTACAAGGGAATGGTGCGATAAAAAGTATTCAAATGCAAACATTCAAAGTCAATATAAAAAAATAAGGATAATGGCATGGTTAACGTAAAAAATCGTTTGATAAAGCTCGTCATTATAGTTATAGCTTTGGGAAATTCTCAACTATTCGCCTCCAAGTTGGTGGAGCTCAAGGTCATCGATAAAGATTATCTGCTGCTCTATTTTAAAGACGGCGATGTCGAGTTTGTCGATGACGGTCTGGGGACGGGCGCATTTGGCGGCACGCATGCGGAATCCTCAAACTCAAAACGGGTTCTTTATGGCCGCCGACCGGACCTTGCCAACGCCACGGATGCTTCAAGCTGGATTTTAAAATCGTCTGACGATACGCGTTATGGGGACGCCGGAATTAATCCGGATGCCTGCTTTCGCAAAACCCGGGTTAACGGCATGTCCCAGGGCAACTGGGGCAGCAATGATTGGATTTATGACTACAGTTACGATCATTATATTATTTTGGAACTGCCGTTTTCCATGGAGCAGGGTAAAAATTATACGGTCGAAATAAATCCGGCCATGAATGCCGATACAACGATGCAGTCCATCACCTATGATATTTTTAATTGCCCGTCCGAAGCTATTCACACAAATCTTGTTGGATTTATGCCGGAATCACGACTCAAAGCGGTCGATCTCTATTACTTTATGGGGGATGGCGGAAACAGAGATTATTCGGAGTTTCAAGGAAATGACGTTTTTTTTTACGATGTAAATGCCGAGACTTTGCAAAAATTAGGCACGGTTTCCTTTTGGAAAACGGCAAAAAAAGAAACACACTGGAATCTGACAGGCTCAAATGTCTGGACAGCGGATATTATGGATTTTACAACACCTGGCACATACCGGGTCGCCATAGAGGGTGTCGGCTGCAGCGAAACGTTTGAAATTCGAGATGATATATACGCAGAGCCGTTCAAAATTTCTGTCCTCGGCTATTTTTACATGCGCATCGGCCAGGATAATATGGACATGACACCTGTTCCCCGGCGACCGTTATGGATTCAAGATCAAGACCCGTCCAATTGCAAAATTCAAATTACCGATATGCATCCTTATCATGCCGAATGGAAAACGTTCAGCAGCGGAAGCCAGTGGGATACGGCCACAGATTGGAAGCCGTTCGTGAAAACCGGTAAACCGACCAATCCAAAAGCCATCGGCGGTCATAGTGATGCGCTCGATTGGGACCGGCATTTGGCGCATGTTTCCAACATTTACGATATGCTGCTCGCCTATATTTTAACTGACGGCGCGCTCTCGGACGATGATTGCCGAATTGCGGAAAGCGGCAATGGCATTCCCGATATTCTTGATGAAGCCAGAAACGAAGTGGATTTGTGGTTGAATTTGCGCTATGGCAAAGGCTATTCACACGGCTTGACCAATCCGAGTAAGGAAAATATTATTTACCAAGCCGACAATACGCTGATTGCGGCCTGGGCCAACGCGCTGAACAGCGCCATGCTGGCGTATGCGTTCGAAATTGCGGGACTTGATGATCTCAAAAAAACCTATCTGGATTCCGCGGTGGTCGCTTATAATTATGCCAATACTTTGCCCGATCCGATGCTGGATACGCGCCAGGATCTCGGACAATCGTCGGCCAGAGGCCGAGATTTTAAAATGATGGCGGCTGGCTATCTGTACAATTTGACCGGTGATACAGCATACGAAGATGTTATCAACGAAGAAAGTGTTGCAACGAGAACTACATCTCAATTATTTTCACAGGGGAATTACAATCAACTGTGGGGTTCGGCGGCATACATCCTGACCAAAAGAGACGTGCATTATCCTGAATTGCAGCAGAACATGAAATCCTCGATCATCTATCATGCTAAAAAGAAAGAAGCGGATTATGTGAAATCGCGGCCCTCGCGCCGGGGTTACGCCAACGACGGCTCTACGGCCTGGTTTCAAACCGTGCAGGATATGCCGCGAACGTTGATTGCCCACGCCATCACCGACGATCCTGCGGAAAAAGAAGAACTATTGGATGCGCTTGTCCTTGAAGCCGACTGGGGTTTGGGACGCAATCCGATTAATACCATTCAAATGACAACGGCGACAACCAGCTTGGCATCCAAACGGAGTATTGAAAACTGTTATACCTCCGGACGCGATGATGGCACCCCGGGCTTGCATCCCGGACATACGCCCTATTTGAACGCCGAATCCTGGGGCGGCGACATGGCCGGCAATAATCCGAAAAAAGTGTTTAAAAACTTTTATCCCGAGATCAGCTATTGGCCGCACGCCTCGAAATACATCAACAGCCGGTATCTGTGGGCCCATTCTGAATTCACTCCCCGACAGACTATGAGGTTTAAAACGCTGCTTTACGGTTATCTTTATGGCATTTCGAAAAGCGGCAATACAAATGTCGGTCGCTATTTTGAAACAAGACCGGAGGTATTTGGTTTGTTGAGCAATTACCCAAATCCGTTCAACACGAACACCAAAATTCGTTATCAACTCCCTTACCATACTCATGTCACATTGAAAATCTATGATATCCGTGGTGCATTGGTCGAAATCCTCGTCAACTCTTTTTCAAGTGCGGGTTATCATGAAGTTGCTTACAATGCCGGCCATCTGGCAAGCGGCGTTTATCTCTATTCTCTCGAAACCAAAGATCGCAAGATTGCGAAAAAGATGCTTTTGGTCAAATAAAATTGAGGTTCCTTATGAAACGTCTCGGAAAAATTTTTATCAATTCATCAAAAAAAGGAATGTAAATGAAAAGGCAATTATTCAGCATTTTGTCTCTCGTTTTCATAGGACATTTTATGAACCGAACCGCGACAGCCGATAAAATGGACTGGTGGAAAGATGCGAAATTCGGCATGTTTATCCATTGGGGCATTTATGCCGTTCCGGCACGTGGCGAGTGGGTGATGAACCAGGAAAAGATTCCTATTGCCGAGTATGAGAAATTTGCGGAGCAGTTTAATCCGGTGCAGTTTCATGCGGATGAATGGGTGCAGGTCGCCAAAGAGGCCGGACAAAAATATCTAGTGATCACCACCAAGCATCACGATGGATTTTGCATGTGGGACTCGAAAGTTACAAACTATGACATCATTGACCGCACGCCGTTCAAACGCGATGTGATTCGCGAGCTGACCGATGCCTGCGAACGCGCCGGCATCGTTTTCGGCGTCTATCATTCCATTCTCGACTGGCACCATCCCGACGTTCTGGCGGGCCGCATTCGCGCTTATCGCGATAATTATCTGTTTCCGCAAGTACAGGAGCTGATCGAAAATTACCATCCAAAAATTATGTGGTTCGACGGCGACTGGCAAAGCGGCTGGTCCGATGCCGACGCCCGAGCGCTTTATAACTTGTGCATTTCGCTCGATCCGGAGATCATCGTCAACGACCGCGTCAAACGCTGGATGTCGAATCCCGGCGATTATGTGACGCCGGAACAGGAAATCCCGGAAAAACCGCTGCAGCGCCCCTGGGAATCCTGCCAGACGATCAACTGGAACTGG
>JAFGKD010000060.1 GCA_016928775.1 Candidatus Zhuqueibacterota bacterium
GTACAAGTACGGCGCAGAATCCGTCGCACACCTATACGACTGAGGGCACCTACACCGTTGCTCTGACTGTGACCGGCCCTGGCGGCAGCGATACGGAAACCAAAACCGACTATATCACGGTGACGGTTGATGCACCGGTCGCCGATTTTAGCGGCACGCCGACGTCGGGTCTCAAGCCCCTGGATGTAGATTTTACGGATGCTTCGACCGGTGAGATCACCAGTTGGAGCTGGAATTTTGGCGATGGGGGGTCGAGTTCTGCACAGAATCCGAGTCATACCTATGCCAACGCTGGCACTTATACAGTGGCTTTAACAGTCACCGGCCCCGGCGGCAGTGACACGGAAACCAAAGTGGATTATATCACCGTTCAGGAGCCGGCACCGGTCGCCGATTTTTCCGGTACACCAACATCCGGTGACAAGCCCCTGGATGTTGATTTTGTCGACCTTTCTACTGGTGCGGTAACGAGTTGGAGCTGGAACTTTGGCGACGGCGGTACCAGTACGGAGCAAAATCCATCGCACACCTATACAGGTGCTGGAACCTATACGGTTTATTTGACCGTGACTGGTCCCGGCGGCAGCGATACGGAAACCAAAGAAGAGTATATTACTGTCACCGAGCCAGCACCTGTGGCCGACTTTGCAGGTGATCCGCTGACCGGCAATAAGCCGCTGAATGTTCAGTTCACTGATCTTTCAACGGGTACAGTGACGAGCTGGAGCTGGACTTTTGGCGACGGCGGCACCAGCACGGAACAAAATCCGAGTCATACTTATACTACAGAAGGAAATTATACCGTCACATTGACGGTTGCGGGTCCAGGTGGTGAAGATTCCGAAACCAAAGAAAACTATATCACCGTTACCGTAAGCGCTCCTGTGGCAGCATTTTCAGGTGATCCGCTGAGCGGCCAAAAGCCGTTGAACGTTCAGTTTACGGATGCGTCGACGGGCGAAATCACCAGTTGGGCATGGACCTTTGGTGATGGTGGTACGAGCACCGCGCAAAATCCGTCGCACAGCTATACGGCTGCTGGAACCTATACCGTGGCACTTACGGTGACCGGACCCGGCGGATCGGATACGGAAACAAAAGAAAACTATATTACCGTCACGGAACCGGACATCGCGGTTGATCCGACCGCATACGATTTTGGTGATGTACAAGTGACAAAAACCGAACAGACAACCATCACTGTCAGCAATGAAGGAGATGCTGTGCTGTCTATTTCATCTTTTAGTATCACTGGAACCCACAGCGATCAATTCTCCATCTTCTCGGGAGGTGATCCCGTTGCTGTCGATCCCGCAGGCTCGCATGAGGTTGTGGTGCAGTTTGCACCAACCAGCGAAGGCGCAAAATCGGCCGCGCTCACGATCACCAGCAATGATGACGATGAAAGCCCCTTGAACGTGACGCTCACCGGCAATGGCACACCGGAACCGACGCCGGATATTGCTGTAGATCCGGTTTCGCACGATTTTGGCAATGTGCAAGTGACAAAATCCGAACAAACGACGATCACAGTCAGCAATGAAGGTGATGCAACGCTGTCAGTTTCAAGTTTCGCCATCACCGGAACGCATGCCGATCAATTCTCAATTGTCTCGGGTGGCGATCCTGTTGGCATTGAGCCCGAAGGCACGCACGAGGTGGTTGTGCAATTCGCGCCAACCAGCGAAGGCGCTAAAACCGCTGCCTTGACGATCACCAGCAACGATCCGAATGAAAGTCCGTTGAGCGTTGCATTAACCGGCAACGGCACACCCGCACCAAGCCCCGAGATTACCGTGGCACCTTTGGATATTGACTATGGTACAGTACTCATCGGGAATACAAAATCAGATTCCTTCACGATCAAGAATGACGGTGATGCGGTACTGAACGTATCAAGCGTCGGATTGACGGGAGCCAATTCTGATCAATTTGCCATTGTCAACGCCGGTCCATTTGCGATTGCTGCTGATGCTTCTCAAATTGTGCGGGTGAATTTTACCCCGACAAGTGAGGGTGCAAAAACAGCGATGGCTCAGGTGTCGAGCAATGATACCGACGAAGGTGTGGTCAACGTCGATCTGGCCGGTGTTGGTAAACAACCGCAGCCGCAGATTGCTGTCGATCCCGAAAATGTAGACTTTGGCGGTGTGGTCATCGGCAATTCCAAAGTTCAAGATGTAACAGTGTCCAATGACGGTGTTGCACCGCTGAACGTCACATCAACATCTATCGACCAGGAAACAGTTGAGCACCCCCTGTTGACCACTGCTCAAACAACCGATGAATTCACGATTGTCGCCGGTGGTGCACCGTTTGAGGTGGCACCTGGCGAATCGCACATCATCAAAGTGCAATTTGCGCCGTTGAGTGAAGGCGAAAAACAGGCGATCCTCAACATTGGAAGCAATGATCCCGAGAACGAGGTCGAACAAGTCGATCTGACCGGCGTCGGGATTTATGAACCTCCGGTCGGCCGGTTTTATGCAACACCAACTTCGGGCTATCCGGCGTTGAGCATTAAATTTGAAGACGATTCCGAGGGCTTTCCAACGGCCTGGCACTGGGATTTTGGTGACGGCGCCACATCGACCGAACAAAATCCAACGCACGTCTACAGACGACCAGGTCTTTATACCGTGACCTTGACCATAACCACCACTTTGGGTGACGTAGAAGTTGAAAAGAAAGATTTTATCGATGTCTGGGGATATGGACCAATTTATCATACACCCCTGACACTGATCGATAACAATTATGCCTTTCTCAAAGAAGGGTGGGAACATGCCATAGATGAAGATGTCAGCGGCTGGGTGGGTACAACCACAGCCAAGGATAATCCACCCTGGGCGATATTTGGCTTCAAAGACGGTCTGGCGAAAGAAATCAATAAAGTCGCGCTTTTGGTTGATACTGATGTCGAGTATCGTGAGCGCTGGACCAAATACTTCTCCGTCTATGTCTCAACCACGGGAATCAAGGACGGTGATTTTGTCAAGGTGCTGGATGGAACAAAAAAAGGCGGCGACTGGCAAACCTTTGAATTTGATGCCGTCACTGCCAAATATGTCAAATTGGTGCTTGGTGCATCAGATGCCGGATGGCGACAAATTGGTGAATTTCGCGTTTGTCCGGTTCGTCCGGTGGCGAGCGCCGAGTTGTCATCTGTCGCCGTCACCTCGCCGCATATCGGCAATGGTGTTGACATGTCGGAGATGACCATTAACGTGGCAGACGAAAATGGCCAACCGATGCCCGGATTGACTCAGAGCGATTTTTACCTGTACGTCCATGCCGGCAGACCAATCCTGTCACGTGTTGTCGAAACAGGCATACCGGGTCAATACAAAACGACCGTGGCCAATCTTGGTGGAATTAATATGCCGATTGAAGTTATGGTCAATGGCGTGATTGTTGGCAAACCTTTTATTACTTTCACTGAACCCGAGGTCACAACAGCATCGCTCGTTCTGCTGGATGGTAGTGAAACGGTTGAGAATGAAGGTTGGGATAACGCGATTGATGGTGATCTCGATGGCTGGGACGGCACGGTAACTGCTACGGGCGCCTCACCCTATGCGATCTTTCGTTTTGACGACAGCAGCATCAAAGCTGTGCACAAAATTAACGTGCTTGTCGATACGAATGTCGGTTATGAAAGTCGCTGGGTCCGACGATTCCGCGTGCAGGTCTCTACAACCGGCATGAATGATACTGATTTCACGACAATTTACGATGGTCTTCAGAATCAGGCCAAATGGGAAACACATATGTTCCCGGCAGCAAATGCCAGGTTTGTCAAGTTGATCATCGATTATCCGACTACTGGCATGAAGCAACTCGGCGAGCTGGAGTTAGAGGTTGGTGAGGCGTTGACGATAACCGATCCATTGAGCGGTATCGAAAGCATACTGGGTACACCGGTCGAATTCGCGTTGAAAGATAATTATCCGAATCCATTTAATCCGGAGACACGCATCGAGTTCGCTCTACCGCGCGGCCAGAACGTCACGATTATGGTCTTTAATCAAATTGGCCAGTTAGTCAGAACCTTGTACGACGCCAGGCTTGACGCCGGTTATCATACAATCACCTGGAATAGCCAAAATGACGCCGGTTTGCAGTTGCCGAGCGGCACTTATTTCTTGCTCTTCCAGGCTGAAGATTATCGGAAAACCCTTAAAATGTTGTTGATTAAATAAGGCCATATGACCTAAACCTCAGGAGACTGTCGAAAAATGTAAAACCAAGTCATGCGTGCGGAGTATAATCGGCTGTGCCAGGATTCTCGTTCCGCCGCTCCCGCGCATAGGCGTCAACCTGACATAAAAGATGCCTCACGCAAAGATGCGAATCTGCAACACCCTGCTTCGCGTGAGTGACTTGGAAAACCTGCTTTCTGGGCTTTTTCGACAGCCTCTCGAGGTTTTCTCAATCACAGGAAAATAATTCCAGTATGAAATGAAATAATCTCGGGAATAATTCAGGATCATTTCTATTTACATTAATTGTATCACGCTTATGGTCATCATATTACTTCTGTGCATGTATAGCCTGTTTGTTAATCCTCATTGCAGGACGTTCATTGATAAGGCTTTGGAGGATGAATGAAGTTATCGCTGTTCTTTTTTGTTCTGGCATTTTTATTGTCAATGCCCCCTGGTGGAGCGGAAAATTTTGATCCCATTCAATCCCGTGCTATCGAGCGCGCACCGCATATCCAACAAACAATTCAAGCTTATTTATATCGTCTGGGGTTAGATGACGATCCGCACCCTGCTATACGGGAATTTGTTGGATTGTTATATCGAGTTTATCCGGAATTTGATGCCGAAACTTATACGGATGAGTTGATAGCGCGGTATGATGCTGCTGCGGCGAGCAATCCAAAAACCGAGGGCTTTAAAGCGACGGCAGCAATCGGTACGGAAATCAAAGTCAATGACAGTGATGCGGATTGCTGGGATGTCTCGGCTGCCTTGTCGCAAAAGAGCTCATTACTGTTTGCCGTATGGCAGGATGAACGGCATGGGCTGAGTGATCCGGATATTTATGGACAGTTTTTTGACACGAATATGAATCCATACGCCGGCAATTTTATCACGCATACTTTTCTCAAAGACATTGCGCAGATCCACCCGGCAGTCACAGCCTTGTCGGATGGTGGATTTGTCGTCGCATGGGAAGATTATCGACATGGAGCAAGCGCCATTTACGCGTGTCGTTTTTATCCGGACCGCTCACAGGACGTGAATGAGTTTCGAGTGCATGGGTCTGTTGATGCACAATTAAAGCCTGCTATCGCCGCAGATGATATGGGACGTTTTATCATCGTCTGGTTGCAGCTAAGCTCAAGCGACTATGATGTCTATGCGCGCGTGTTTAATAATAACACAACGTCCATAACCGAGGAATTCAGAGTCAATGATAACGTCGCCGCCTTTCAATGGTTTCCGGTTGTCGCTATGGCGGCAAGCGGCGAAACGTTTATCGTGTGGGAAGACAAACGTGATGGCAATTCCAACATCTATGCACAGCGGCTGCGCTCTGACGGTTCAAAACGCGGCGGCAATTTTCGCGTCGACGATGCTGTTGGCAATGCCACGCAGTGGCAACCCGCGGTTGCGGCTGGTCCCGACAACTTTATCGTCACCTGGGAAGATTATCGCGACAATCCTGATGGCATCTATGCCCAATGGTACGATGGTTCCATGCTGGCGGATGGCTTTAATCGTCGTGTGGATGATTTTGCTATTTCATCTTTGAAGGAACGGCCGGATGTCGCCATCAATGCATCGGGAGAGAGTGTTTTTTGCTGGCAGGATGGACGCGGTGAAGCATACCATGTCTGCGCGCAAACCTATGATGCGCAAAAAAACGCCAATGCCTTCATTTCACTTGCCGATTTGGGCGAGTCAACGGAACAACGATTTCCAAAAATAGTCATACAAAACCGTCTGCTCTCTTTTTTCTGGATCAATAAAGAAAAGACAAGAGACACGCATGACACCTATGCCAACCAGATCATCTGGATCGATATCCCCGTCGAATTGGCTTTTTTTGATGCTCGGGTTGTTGTGCGCGATGTCCTTTGTTCCTGGACGACCCTCAGCGAAACAGCCAACCTCGGTTTTATCATGGAGAAAAGTTGCGATGGTACATCGTTTTCAGAGATCGGTTTTGTGGCGGGAAAAGGATCTTCGGCACATGAAACACACTATACATTTATCGATAAAAATGTTGCGGCTGGAGACTATTTTTATCGATTGAAACAGATTGATTTTGATGGAACATCCTCGCTTTCACATGTCGTGCAAGTGAGTGTGCAGTGTCCAGAATCAATGCGTAGCCTGGTGAATTATCCGAATCCATTTAATCCAGCAACCACAATAGTTTATCGCGTTCAAGATAGAGACCGTGTCAGACTGCAGATTTTTGATCTGAGTGGACGGATTGTAAACACACTTGTTGACGATGATCAAGAGCCTGGTGAATATACGATCGTGTGGAATGGGGTGGACGTGGATGGCATACGTACTGCATCCGGCTTGTATTTTTGTAAATTGGTTGTTGGTGATATAAGCGTGACGAAAAAAATGATTCTTGCGCAGTAAAATAAAGGCACTCCCTATTTTTTTTCGACACTGATCCATCAGCAGAATCGAGTTCTGCTGATATTATTTAACAAAAACGATAAAACCAGGTACAATCATGCGAGTCCAAAAATTTTGGCTGATCTTTTTTCTATTTTCCATTCTTGTGACTTTTTCAGCTTTTTCTCAACGCCTTGAAAGCGAAAGATTAAGCAATACGAAAATGGCTGCCTATAATTATCAGATTGATAAAAGTCAGGATGATCTTTTACTGTCCAGTGAACTGATACAGCTCTATAACTCTTTTCGGGCGCAGGAAGACTATGTACAATTTGCTGCTCTTCGAAACATCAAGATGGTCGACAATTTTGTTTTTGTGACAGTGCTGCCGAAATCCGGTTTTCAAATAAACGATGTTGTTGGGGATCTATCGGCATTTGGAGTCATCGTGGAAGCGCATGCTAAAAAATCCCTGCGCTGTCGAATCCCGATAAATCGGCTGAAAGATGTTGCAGAACAGGTGCCCGGTATTCGCATGATCTGTAATCTCATTCGTCCGGTAAAGGATGCTGTTGCCGGTGAAGGAATTCAGCTCATGAATGCCGACGATTGGCACGCTTACGGTATTGACGGGAGCGGTGTCAAGGTCGCGATTGTCGATGGCGGCTTTGACAACCTGTCTGAAGCGCAGGCAAATGGCGATATTCCAGCAACCTATTATGGTATGGATTATACGGGATCCGGTCTCGAATCGGAAAGTGAACATGGCACGGCTGTCGCGGAAGCGACCTATGAAATTGCCCCTGGTGCTGACTATTCATTTTATCATATCGGTGATCTTACCGATCTTGAGAATGCCAAAGATGATCTGGTCAGCCGAAGCGTCGATGTCGTCAACCATTCGATGAGCTGGTTTACACTTTCCTATTATGATGGCACCGGACCGGTCTGCGATATTGTGGCTGATGCGATTAATAACGATGTCGTCTGGTGCAATTCCGCGGGCAATAGCGCTGACAGCCATTATCGGGCTGTGTTCACGGAGGCAAGCGATGGTTTTCACGACATGGATGGCGCCGGTCACACGTTGAACTTTTTTGGACCGGAACCCGGATACGTGTGGTTGTTTCCGCGTCCTTATCTTTTGCAGCTCTGGATGAACTGGGATGATTACCCGGCCTCGGCTCAGGACTATGATTTGTATCTCTATCGATATAGTGATTCATCGGAAGAATGGCAGGTTGTCGGCAGCGCCACAAATCGACAAAACGGCGATGATGAGCCAGTCGAGTCGATTGCTTACGTGAATAGGATCAAAGATGCCAAGTATGCCTTTGCAGTGAAAAAGTACAACGCCACCGTCGATGTCGACTTTACTGTTTTTACCTCTGATCCGATTGCCAATCGCGTCTATTCGAGCAGTATCACTGATCCGGGTGTCTACGAGGAGGTTGTGACTGTGGGAGCCATTGCGAGAGAAAATTATACGAGTGGTCCGCAGGAAGATTTCAGCGGCCAGGGTCCCACCAACGACGGTCGGGCAAAACCAAGTATCGCCGGCCCGGATAACTGTAACAGTTACACTTATGGCTATTGGCAAGGCACGTCACAGTCGTCGCCCTATGTGACCGGCCTCTGTGCGCTGATCCGTTCAAGCTATCCAACATATAATGAGTCACAGACGAGGGATTATCTCTACGCCGAATGTACAGAAGATTTGGGTGATAATGGATTTGATTATGTCTATGGCCATGGCAAAGCCATTTTATCCGAGACGCCGATCGTTGTAACGTTGTCGTCCTTTGAAGCTCGTCTGACAGAACAAGGTGCTGTCGCGATTAGCTGGAGCACGGCATCCGAAATTGAAACCGCGGGCTTTTTTATTCAACGCAGTCAGCATAAAAATGCCGGCTTTGCACGAATTCATGATCACATGGTCCTGGCATCGGGGGGCAGGTGTAGCGGTGCGACTTATGAATTTATGGATGTAAATTTCCCTGAAAATGAATGCTACTATCGACTTGAAGAGGTGAGCCTGGATGGGCACAGCTCTTATTTTAAGCCGACGCCCGTTACCGTTGTTGCGTCGGTTGAAAACAAAGCAGAAATCCCGTTCACCTTTACTTTGCAGCAGAATTATCCGAATCCCTTTAATCCACAAACGCAGATCGATTATAGTATCTCGCACAGTGCCCCGGTTATCTTGAATATTTATGACCTGAATGGTCGTCCTGTGAAACAGCTTGTCAACCAGCGGCAGGAAAAAGGTTACTACAGTGTCGTGTGGGACGGCACCGATAGAGATGGACACGCCGTCGTCTCTGGAGCCTATATCTACTCGCTAACGGCAGGTGAAAGCTCTGCTGTTCGTAAAATGGCGTTGATAAAATAAGCCTCGATCTTATTGGAGACTGTCCGGAGATTCCATGTCTTGTCCCGCTGGTCTCCGGCGGGACGCAATAGAGGAGGCTCGGCGTCCGAAATCCCGGCAGGCTGATTGGACGCAGAGCGTCCGCGCTGCATTCCCCCGCAGAGCGGGTGAATGAGAGAAATATATTGTGGTGTGCTCAATATTGAGCATACTTTTGATGCAGCCCCAAACACGTTGTGTGAAATTTTCGCATTAAAAAAATGCTTAGCCTCAAGACCATGGCAACGTTAATAGCTCTCTACCGCGTTCGTAGCAAAAAGAAAGGCATAACAAAAACTAATATCAAACTTTTGCTCTTCCTTATCATTTTCCTCGCTTTACCTGGCACTATCTCATCTCCAGCCGCTTTTAACAGTGTGCAAAAGACATCCATTCATTTTAGCGATATCACCAACAGCTCGGGAACATCGGGTTACAGCGAGGATGGCTATGGCCATGGACTCTCTTTTGCCGATGTAAACAGGGATGGCTATATCGATCTCTTGGTGTCAAATGCTGTTCGTGAGCTCGTTCTGCCGGATGTGCTGTACATGAATACGGGTGGCAATGTCTTCTCCGAGGAGGCTCTTGCGCGCGGTGTTGCAGACGCGGGATTGACGCATAGCATTGTCGCAGCAGATATCAACAATGACGGCGATCTCGATGCTTTTTATTCCAATATGTCCGTTTATGAAGATAAACATCTCGGTTATGGCCGAAATGCTTTGTACCAGAACAACGGCGACGGTACTTTTAGCGATATCACGGATTGGGCCACTATTGCAGATGAATTAAATGACAGTCGTGGTGCGATCGCGCTTGATATCAACAACGACGGCTGGTTGGACTTGTTTGCCGTGACATGGGGTGGACGCAATGAAATGTATTTGAACGATGGCACTGGGCGCATGAGACGCGTGTCGCGCGGCGCTGATGGTCCGGAAGGCGATACCTCGGAAAAACAGGGCGTCACAGCAGCCGATTTTGACAAGGATGGGGACATTGATATTTATGTATGCCGGCGTGAGGCGCCAAACTGTTTGTTTGTCAATGATGGCGGCTTTTTTTCAGAACAGGCGGATTTTTATAACATCGATGTCGGCGGTCGCTCGCATGGCGCGACCTTTGCCGATATCGACAACGATGCTGATCTCGATTTGTTTGTCGTGAATTATACGCCATCCGGGAGTTCAACGCCACCACCACTTTATGTTTTTCAAAATCAGGGGGATGGTACCTTTCTCGATATGACAGATGCAGTGGATCTGACCATCAGCGGCTATAGTGTCTCGTTTGGTGATGTTGATAATGACGCCGATCTCGATATGCTTTTGTTGTATAATGATTGTAAACAGCCAAACGCCAGACCACGGCTCTACCTCAACAACGGTAGTGGCTTGTTTGAGCTTGTCGATAACGCCGGCGTCGAAGTGCCGGCAGTTGATGCCAGAGCAGCCGCCTTTGCGGACATCGACAATGATGGCGATCTCGATCTTTATATCACCTGCAAAGCCGGACAAAATTTTCTGTTGCGCAATGATCTCAACAATGGCAACCATTCTATCGATGTGCTCTGTTTTGGACCGCTTGGCGATTTTGGCGGATTTGGCGCCAAAGTGACCGTCTATGAAGCCGGACATGTGGGAGATGAAAATTTTATCCTGGGCTACCAGGAATCTGTCTCCAATTACGCCTATCTGTGCCAAAATCAAACCGCACTGCATTTTGGTCTGGGGCCGTTCACACAATGCGATATTCGTTTTGAACACAGTAACGGCCAGGTCCATGACTTTGTGGATGTTGCTGCGGACCAATCGATTGACCTGCCCGAAGAGTGGTGTACTGTGACAAGCCCAAACGGCGGTGAGGAATGGGATATTGGCTCATTACAATCGATATGCTGGTATTCGAGAGGGTCCAGCGGAACTGTAAATGTGGAATTGAGTACAAATGCCGGTTCGACGTGGAGCGTCATAACGGAAGGCACACCGAATGATGGTCTTTTTGAATGGACGGTGCCGAATAATCCGTCGGATTTATGTCTTATACGGGTATCGGACACGGATGGCAGCCCCTCGGATGCAAGCGATGCCGAATTTTCCATCACGCCGGCAGGGATCATTGGCGATGTGAATGACGACACGCAACCCAATTCCACCGACGCCCTCATTATTCTCTCCTGCGACGTTGGTCTGGACGTTTCTGCTTTTTGCCCGATGAATTGCGGTGATGTCAATTTTGATGGAACCATCAACTCGACGGACGCATTGATTATTTTATCCTATGATGTGGGTATTGAAATATCCTTCCCGGTTGGTGAATCAGGTTGTCACGAAAATGTGACACCCTGTTTGGGATGCACGCCATAAAGCATTTTTTACCAGGATATCCCGCAAAAAGCCAATTCTTCCGTTACGCAGATATCGAACGGATCACCATTGCCTTTGTTTTTATCACTGATGGCGCCGACGCGGTCGCCGCAGTAGATGCGTGGAATAAATCTATACAAAAACGGCAGAATCATTAAGGGGCAGAATGATTAAAAAACCGATTATTATCCTGGCGATAATGATTCTGCCAATTAATGATTCTGCCTTTGTCAAAATAGAGAAAGATTTTGATCTTTTTCATATCCTTCGTCAACAACTAAATTATCGCCGCGTGCTACTCGTTGCGCCAATTCGTCGCACCGTTCGTTCTCGCGCTTGCCGGCGTGGCCTTTGACCCAGACGAATTCGACATCATGTTTTTTGATCTCGTCCAACAAGTCTCGCCATAAATCTGCATTTTCCACTATCTTTTTAGACTCGGTTTTCCAGCCATTCAATTGCCAGCGCTGTGCCCAGCCATTTGTTATGCTATCCACCACATATTTGGAATCCGAAAAAATTGTCACTGTGCTGGTTTTTTTCAATGCACGCAATCCCGCAATACAGGCTCGCAGCTCCATGCGGTTGTTAGTGGTTTTTTGAAATCCTCTTGATAGTTCTTTTCGTCGTCCTTTGTACGACAAGACAACACCATAGCCGCCGGGTCCTGGGTTTTGAATGGAACTGCCGTCTGTGTAAATGAGCACCCGATCTTCATCAATGGATTCCTGCTTGGGAACATACGAGTCATGTTCCGGAACCCGGATATCGTGTTCGGTCAAATAATCGAGGGCGTCACCAAGATCATAGAAACCTTTAAAACGCGCACCCTGAAATCCCTTGACCTGCTCCTGTGCCCCATCTGGTCCGCCCCATGACGTGTAAAGTCCTGGCTTTACGCCTTTAACAACCGCATAATAATTTTTTTTGTTTTGCGACATGCCTCACTCAATAAATGATTTTTTTAATTCTTTAAAAAATTGATCATACACGAACGCCTTGCCTTCCGGCGGATTGCCGTCCATGCCCATGCGCACCAACACCATGTTCCATTCCGGTACGACAAAACACATATTATTGTTGAATCCGCTGGCGTAAAAGGTTGATTTCGGCGTGTTCGGCATCAACCGTTGGCCATCCGGTTTGACACCATTAACCCACCAGTTGTAGCCGTAGACACCGCGTCCATCAATGCTTTTACGGTCTGTATCGGCAAGCTCAATCGTCACCGGCACCTGGGCAGACGTGGCACGTTCGATCCATTCAGCGCTGATGAGCTGATGGCCATTCCAGTTGCCTTTGTTCAGGAAAAGGTGGCCAAATCGTGCCAATTGTTGTGCGGAAATATCAATGCCGGTGCTGCCAAATCGGATAGGAGAACCATTCAAGGAATCTTCCGCCCACCAGCCAAAATGGCCCATGCCGATGGGATCCGTGATCCGGTCTCGCAGCAGGCGCTGGATATCCTCTGCAAGAATGTGCGTCAGGACGCGGCCGAACATGTTCATCGCTTCATCCCAGTAGGCGAAAGCCGTTCCCGGCTCAAACAGGGGATCGTTTGGCACGAACGGCTGCAGCGACCAATCGTCACTATTCTGACCCCAGCGATTGCGACCCACGGCGCTGTAACCGGAGGTCATGGTGGCAAAGTGGCGCAACGTTACATCGGGATATTTCTCCCTGAGCAGGGGTTCGTAGCGCCAGGCAAGGTCGTCAAGCGAGACGATACTGTCTTCAACCAACAATCCCAGAATTGTGCTGGTGAATGATTTTGTGCTGGACCAGATATTATGCACTTTGGTCGTGCTATCCCCGGCAAAAATAATCCTGCCATTACGAATGAGCATGGCTTCTTCGAGACCGTCTTTA
The DNA here is from genome assembly GCA_016928775.1 of Candidatus Zhuqueibacterota bacterium. GTDB lineage: Bacteria > Zhuqueibacterota > Zhuqueibacteria > Residuimicrobiales > Krinioviventaceae > Kriniovivens. The sequence goes on from JAFGKD010000060.1 coordinate 13,242, forward strand.
CCACAATAACCGGCAAGCATCGTCAAAGCTTCGTTCATTTTGCTCTGATCAAAACCCTGGCTTTCCGGCGCGGCGATTCTCCATTCGGATGTTGGGAATATCATATCGGGTGTTCGGGAGCACGTCATAATGAACAGGCCGGTAAAAAAAATGACATAACGCATCTTGTCCTCGAATTATTTTTCCAGTACGTTAAAAGAGTGCTGTACAATTTCGCCGGTTTCATCCACCAGCGTCAGGAGATGTCGTCCCGGCGGCGGCGACAGGGAGAGCTGATGAATGTTTTGTGTGGCTGTTAGATATTCTTCATCAAGATGCCAGAAAATTGTGCTATTGGGGTCACGGTGGGTCGCTTCGAAAACGATTCGGCCGCTCGAGCCATCCAGTTCGACAGGAACATAGACGCTTCGATCTTCCTGATGCTGCAAAAGATTCATTGAGCTGCCTGAAATCATGTTGAGTGCCATATAACAATCATCTCGAAATGGCGGCAGCGGCTTGTAGTCCGAGTGCTTTTTGCGATAAAACCACTCCATGGCTGGTGGCAGGGTGAACCAGGGAATGGATTTGATATCAGCCACGGACTCACAATCCGAGTGCACGCGCCAGGTGTCTGTCGAATCGCAATGCACCACATGGCAATAGGGACAGACGCTGAAGGCCAAGCCCGCTTCCGGAACCTGGCACGTTTTGGTTGCTGCACAAAAAGGCCCAGCGCGATAACCACTGTGAGCACATACAGTGATGTCATAAAGCCGCGCAACCGGCGGCTCGAACCAGGAAGCGCTCTCGAGACAATTAAAGATATCGAATAAAATTGGTGCTGCGCTTGAAATCCCGGTGAGCCCCGGTCGTCCTTCGCCATCGGCATTGCCCACCCACACCCCGACGGCATATCGGGGTGTCAGGCCGATGGCCCAGCCGTCGCGAAAGCCGTAGCTGGTGCCGGTTTTCCAGGCGATTTTTTGCGACGACTGGAATTCTCGCCATGCCATGTCTTCCTCCGGTCTTGCCACCTCCAGCAATGCCTGGACGGTCAACCAGCAGGCGGCGGGGGAGAGTATGGGCTCGAGCGAATTTTTCCTTTCTGGCGGTGAGTCTAAAAAAAGTGATGCGTGAAAAGTGCTGTTTTGTTTTTGTGAGTCGGGCAAAAGTCTCTGCGCCACAGCCGCGTAAATCGTCGTCAATTCCCACAACGTCCCTTCTGCACCGCCGAGGATGAGCGAGAGCCCGTAATCCTGCGCCGGTCGGAACAAGGTGGTCATCCCCAGACTCTCTAACAAGGCATAAAAGCGATGTACACCATAGTTGTTGAGCAGTCGAACTGCCGGAACATTGAGGGAGCGCGCCAGGGCCATATAGGCCGGCACAGCGCCCTCATAGGTTCTCGTATAATTTTCCGGTGCAAATCCGCCAAAGTGCGTCGGGATATCCGGCACTAACGCCATCGGCAAAATCTCACCGCTTTCCAGCATGCCGGCGTATAGCAGCGGTTTCAAAATGCTGCCGGTGCTGCGTGGTGCAGTGATGATATCAACATACTCTCCGTGCGCAAAACTGCCGTCTCCTTCCACATTGCCAACATAGGCGAGAACCTCGGAACCGGCAATATCCAGGACGAGCGCTGCTGCGTTGTTGATATCGTTCAAAGCCAGATGCCGGTGGTGCACTTTTACAATGTCACAGACTCTTTTTTGCAGCGCGCCATCCAGGGTGAGTTTCACTCTGGTTAAAGATTGTGTTGATTCCTGCGTGAAGCGCTGCAACAAATGCGGGGCGAGCATCGGCAGCGGGTTGGGTTTATCGGGCAACGGTTCCTGCAGCGAGAGGGACAAAGTAAGCGAATCAATGACACTTTTTTTGTAGAGTCGGGCTAACAGTCGATCCCGTTTTTGACGCAACAAATGTCGTTGGCGTCCCGGATGGATGAGCGCCGGACTGTTGGGCAACACTGCCAGCGTGGCGGTTTCGGCCCACGACAGGTTCAAGGGGCTGCGTCCAAAGTAGCGCCACGCTGCTGCTTCGAGGCCAACGACATTGCCGCCATACGGCGCATGCGAGGCATATAGCTTGAGAATATCTTCTTTTGACGTTGAGAATTCCAGTCGACACGCCAAAATCATCTCGATCAGCTTTTCCAGCAACGTTCTCGGTTTGTCTGGCCTCGACATCCGCACCACCTGCATGGTGATGGTGCTGGCGCCGCTGACAATCGTTCCAAAACGTATGTTATCCCGCACCGCGCGCGCCAGGGCCAGCACATCAACGCCGGGATGATAAAAGAAACGGGAATCTTCGTAAACCGTCGCTGCGATAATATATTTTTCCGGAAGAGACTCGATCTCCGGAAAACGCCACTGCTCGTCCGAGGCGATGGATGCACCTAACAATTCACCATGTCGATCGAACAACAGGGTTGAGACCGGCCGATCAAATTTGGGCACTGGCAAAAGATAAAAGACAAAGCCGATGAACAAAACCACGGCTAATACCACGAATGTGCGTTTTTTAACCTTAAAAATTCGTTCACACGAAGACACAAGGCCACAAAGAGTGCTTTTATTGTACGTGCTGAATTTAGATATAATGGCTGAAAATAACTTTGTCATTTTTGCTCTATGCACCTGAACATTATTGATCATTTATTCTTTCCCGGGCAATACCACTTTTGTCCAGGTTCCTTTGACGCGAGCATTTATCGTCGCATCGTACATGGCTTCAATATAAATCGGTGGCAGATAATAAGTGCCAATATAGCTGGCAGTGAGTAGCAACCGGATTGTTTTCTCTTCGCCCTGATTTAGGTCAAAAAAGGTATAGACGCGGTCATCGCGGATATCCTGATACTCAATATCACCGACTTTGGCGCCATCTGTCAAGCGCTCATTGTGGATTTCCCAGCCCGATGGCACAAGATGCGCCACAGCGATCTCGTCATAGCGGCCCGTATTGCCAATGTTTTTGACAGTGACCTCGGCGATGACGTCCATCCCCTGGCTGAGTTGAGATATATCGACTGACTTGCCCGCTTTATCGTGATACGCAACATGGCACGACAAGCCATTCGACGCGCTGGTTTCCGAACCAAGTTTTGGCAAGCCACTCATAATCAGTCGCGGGTAAAGGACAGATGCGCTTTCATTTACGAGTTTGATGCTGCCAGTTGAATCCATGCCAGCGCTCAATTCCCGTTGAAAAATCGGAGCATCTGAAGTGATGTTCTGTTCACTATTTTTGCCCCAGGTAAATTGAAAATCAAAGACGCTTGCCCCGGCGTCAGACAAACCGGCGTAGCGGGCGATCGCAATGAGCATGTAGGCTGTTGTTTGTGTGCTCAACCATTTTTCCGAGTTTAGCGATGCGGACAGGTCTGCAACGACCTGCTGTGCTTTATTCATGTCGCCCAGCAAGGTCAATGTTTCGAGAATCATGGCTTTATCGCGCAAATCGGAGCCATAAGTATTTGACAATTCCCGGTAGGCTCTGAGGTCCACATCGCCTTTCGCCAAAGCGCGCGCAGCTTCGTCCTGGCCGGCCAGTTTATAGGCCGCTGCCAGTTTCCATTTGGCCGTTGTTGGTAAATTGGCACGTTCTTTCAATCGGTTCATGGCGCCCAGATCGGCTTCACCCGACAATGCCAGTGTATAAAGACGATAGGCTTGCATGAGCTCGGCCTTGTAGGGACCGGTCACCCAGCCGGCGGCTCGTCGTTTTTGAAAAGTGCGCCACTGCTCGAGCATACCGGAAGGCAAATTGTAGCCCGCCTGCTTGGCCTCAACCATAAAATGCCCAGCATAGTTTGTGCTCCAATCGTCGGCATCTGAATCGCCGGGCCAGTATGCAAAACCACCGTCCGAGGTTTGAAAAGTTCGCAACCGATCGATGCCAGCCTTGATGTTTTCCTGAATTTGTCTCTGCCGATCGCTCGGAAGAGAAACAAGGTCATCCAAATAGAGCTGCGGGAACACTGACGATGTCGTTTGTTCGATACAGCCGTACGGGTAATGGATGAGAAAATCGAGCCGCTTGCTCAAATTTAATGGCGGGATACGTGATATTTCCAGCATGACGCTGTTGGTTCCCCGGAGTCCGGGAAATTTAATATCCTGTCTCCATGCTTTATCCGCTGCAAGTGTAATCCCCACTACATCCACAACGTTGCGCATGGGATTGCGAACATCAATTTCGATCTCCTGGTGTGCGGTTTCATCACCGCTTTTTGCTTCAATGTGAATGGTAGCGATGCCGGGAAGGGAACTGCACAAAAGATCAAAATGCACGAGCTGATCACCTGTTTCAGAGAATTTTAGCGATTTTTCTTCCGGCCCATCGAACGTCAGAGGACCGTCGACGGTGACGCTCACGTCCACCTTTCTGATGTTGTCTTCCAGGGCAAAAACTGATGTCGGCATACTGACCGATTCCTGCACGCCGAGAACGCGCGGCAGGGTGCCCAGGACCATCAACGGTTTGCGTACCGCCACGGCCTTCTCGGCTGCTCCAAAAGCCGTTTTATGTCCGGCCACGACCATGACGCGAACCGAACCAATATACTGCGGAATATCCACGACATGACTGTTGGTCTTGTTTTTTGCCAATTCGAAAGGTCCATAAAATCGAACCATCGGCGGGAAACGGTTGGCTTTGCGTTGCCCTTCGATCTCAACTTCGTCACCACCGCCAATGGCTAACAGCTTTTCCAGATCACCGCCATAAGCGCCGGCGACAAGATCGTACAGATCAAACGTTTTAATTCCCAGTGCCTGTCGTTGATAAAAATGGTCCCATGGATTCGGTGTTCGGAACCGCGTCAGGTCGAGCAAACCCTCGTCCACAATGGCGAGCGTATAGGTCATGGGAGAATTGTTTTGTTCTCTGACTTTGATCTGTACTTCATTTTCCGGTCGAAAGACGTAATCGCACAGAATCTCCGGTGCCAGTTTTGATGCAGGATTGAACACGCTGATCGGCAAGACGCCATAAAGTCGAAGGGGAAGATCATTGCCAGCCTGCAAGTGCGGCTGCAAAAATGAAACGTATACATAAATATTTGGCGCCATGTTCGCTGTGGCTTTGAAGGAATAGTGGTATTGATCCTCGTTCGCCTCGAACCACTCGGTCTGTAAAATTCGTGTTCCGGATTCAATGCTGATCAAACCACGTCCCTGATAAGCCGTGGGAATGGTGATGTTCACCGTTTCACCAACCTGAACCTCTTCCTTGTCCGCCGCAAATGTCAGCACATTGACGCCCCCTGGAGTGGCGTCGCCAGCGTGCTGCCACCAATGGCGCCAGCTACCGTAAAATATAGCGCCGCTGCTATGTTTGCCATTCAAATCGCGAACATGCAAAAAATATCGACCATAGCGGGAAAGTCGCAAGTTCCATTGCGCAGCGCCGTTGATCAACTGGAGTGTATCGATCAGCGATGGCTGATATGAACGGCGGCTGATATAATCGGCGATATAATCCTCACCTTTCTCCCACCACCAGCGCCACTGAATTCTGTAAAGTTTAATCTCGATCGCCCCATTGCCGGTCATTTCGCCACCCGGATTGACGCGAGCGAAATGAATGGTATAAGTGCTGTCGATATAGATGCCACCGCGACCGTCGCTATCCGACAAATCAAAGCCAACATAGTGTTGGAACGGATGGTAGGGCATGCTGAAATAATCCGTGCTAAAAGCGCCGCCAGGTTCAAAGACACGCGTTTTAAATTGTGCCTGCAATAGTCCGGGAGCGTTGTCCTGTTCAACGATATTTTTGCGAAAGGTAACGTTGCCTGAATCGTTAAGGGCTCCTTGAAAGATTGTTTGACTCTCCGGTTCATAAATTTTTGCCGGATCATCAAAGATATAGTTTTGCAGAGAGGGGAATGTTGTGCGAATCGGTTGAAACTTTAATTCGATTTCAGCTTTCAGCGCCCTGGCGACAGCGCCGTGCAACCAGGACGCCGAGAGCACACCTTGAAGCTGACCGGCGGTGAGCTGTTTTTTTTCTCCCATATCAAGCTGAATTTTCAAGCGATTCGGCATAATGGTTTCAACCTTGAGTGATTTGGAAAAAGTGAGACCACCAACCTGAATCGTAGCCAGCCAGTCGCCGGTTGGTGCATCCGGAGTTGTTTGGGTCGCAAAAGTATAAAAGCCATTGATCGAACTTGTTCTGGTGATCCTCTCGACGATTTGATCGCGTGGATTCTTGAGTTCAAAACGAACCGGATGATGTGCTGGCAGTGTGCCGTCGTCCAACAAAATAAATGTGAGATAAATGGGATCGCCTGGCCGCCAGACGCCGCGCTCGCCATAAATGTAGCCGCAAAGCCCTTTTTCAATATTTGCACCACTCACGTCAAAGTGACTCATGGATAATGCGTTACCATCATTGAGCTTCAGATAGCCGCTGTGTCTGCCACTTTGCGCTAAAAGGAGAAACGGTGGTCGTTGTGTTTTAATGATGGCAACGCCATCGCTATTGGTCGTGCCCTGACCCACCAGGTTCTGCTGATAGTCCAACACTTTTAGCGAAACATTCGCTTGCGGCTTTGTACTTTTTATATCTGTGACAATCACAAATAGTGAGTCATTCTGGCTGCGTTTGGCGATTAAGCCGAGGTCGGAAATGAGAAAGTTTTTGGCAGCCGATATTTGATGATCGTACCAGTCCATATAATATGCCGGGTGACACGGATTTTGACGATTGCTATAATATTCCCGATAGTTGCTCCCTCGATAATATCTGCGATATTGATCGGGCTCGTCGTTTTCCCACGGATCGGTGGTCACATCGAGATTGTTTTCAATTTCGTCATGATCCGGGCACTCAAATATCGCATGTTGCTTGCGGAAGGAGAGCGTTATGCGAAAAATACCGCTTGGATTCTGCTGTACCAGCGGTGAAACGTCCAGGCCGAAGCGCACCCATTGATTTATTTTATTTGGCGGTACGTCCAGTTCGACAACATCTCGCCACACCACCTGGCCGACACGCTCCAGTTCCTGTTCTCCCCGGAGATTGTTGACTTGCAGGAATTGTGGTATTTTTTGATCATTGATGAGAACAGCCGATACCATCACAGCGCGTAAATTGACCACCTCAAACGGGACGGTTAATCCTTGTGTCGTTGGAATGATGCCGCCATCGCCGACAAACCGAACCTGCGGTTTCAGCTCCTCAAAATGAACGGTGAATACACGGTCCTGGGTTATCTGATAATCCATACTGTTTCGAATACCCGCAGACACAGTGATTTGAATATCGCCAATAAAACGTGCCGCACTGTAAATGGCGACACTATTTTGTGATATGGTGAATCGAAGAGTGGGGTGATTTGTTACCGAGATGAGACCCTCAAGATTTTGTTGGCGTTTGAGCGGGTCCGAGAAGTGCAGCTCGATATATTCTCGCTCCGCCCGCACAGCGCGTGCGCTGACAACAGCAAAAGTGTTGAGACCGGGGATATCAAAGGTGGTTTTTCCCTTGTCATCGACATCAATCGGGCTGCCGTCCCAGGTCAGGATAATTTGTGAGGTGTTTTCCTGTCGGGTGATGCCTTGAATTGAAAATTGAAACTCCCGTCCACTCTCGCGGGTGAGCCATTCAATCTCCAGGGGATTCCCGCCTTGCTCGGCGGCTACTATCTTTTTAACATCGATCAGATTCTCCTCATCAGCCAGTTCGAGCACCCCGGCCAGTCGTTGCACGCTCAAATCGGTTTTATCGACCGCGGTCAAGCCATCCAGACGAATATCAATGGTTTGCTTGACGGTCTTGAACGTAAAAGAGAACGTCGCTTCTTCCTTTTCAACAACCATCACATCTCGAAGGTCAAGGTTGGCCTCGTACTCCTGATCTTGCAGCAAGGGCTCAGTCGGACGGAATTCAATCATCCGTTCACTTGCCCAAACCGCTACGCCGTTGATTTTGGGTTTGAAGCTAAAAGGCGAGGGATCAATCGCGGTGCCGATTTTGTCCGGTTGAATGAGATTGTCGACAAAAACAATCCGTAGGACGCTGAGACGCGACACGACGCCCGAGGTGTGCGCTGATACTTTTTGATGATATTCGGTTTTTGGTAATTCCGGTCTTTTTCCGCCGCACGCCAGGAGTAAAGCTAATGCAAGGGCAACGACTGCTGCTTTTTTCATGAGTTTCCCCAAATTTTCAGTTATGGAAAAATATCAATTTTTTGGCTTCTTGGAGCGTATGGATCTGTCGAACTAAAGTTTATAACAGCGTGTTGATGAATATTATTCGTCGTCGATGATGAAAGCGTAGAGAAATTTGTCGGCAATGACGCCATTCTTGAGCACACTCTTGCGCAATCGGCCTTCCAGATGGTAGCCGGCTTTTTCGAGCACTCGGCATGAGGCTTTATTCCATTCGTAAGGTGTAGCATATACCCGTGTGAGATCATGCGTTGTGATGGCATAACGGGTGACTGCTTTTAGCGTCTCGGTCATAATCCCGCGCCCCCAATAGTCTTCACTGAGCCAATAACCGATTTCGGCCGAGATACGTTCAACATCCGAGCCGAGTGAGTAACCAACGCTGCCGACTGCTTGTGCATCGACCTCTATGCAGAAAAAAGTCTCGGGAATTTTCGCCAATGCTATTGCTATGAACTTTTCCGCATCTTCGAGGTTGTAGGGAGATGGAAACGCATCCCGCAGGTTGAGCCAAATTTTGCGGTTGTTGGCATGTTTGGCCATAGACTCCGCATCGGTGTGCTGCCACGAGCGGACGATACATTTGTCGAGTGCTATGCGCATTATAATTTATTTAACATGAATACTTCAAGGCCACCGAGGCTCAAAGAGCACAGATTTTTTATTTTAAAGATTTGTGACAAAATTTATAAATAATCCAGGCTCAGAGGAGGAAAGCCTCATCCAGGTGATGAGGCTTTCGACTTTATGCTTTTGGCGGTACAAGCACCTTTTTGAGCCGCACATAATTGGGCAGACCATTTTTATAGGGCGGATAATCCTCTCCGGCGATCAGTGGCGTGGCATACTCACGAAATGCGTCTGTGATATGATAGCCGTCCTCGCGAATGTATTCATCCGGCACTTCTTTTTCCTTGTTGGCAATGGCCGAGATCGGCGCTTCGCCAATCGACCACTCGTATGGATTATTGCTCTCGCGGAAAATGACCGGCATAAAGCCGTTTTTGTCCTCAGCGGCTAATTCGACTGCTTTTTGGCCGCAGGCGATGGCTTGTTCGACGTCTGTTTTCGAAGCGATGTGCCGACCGGAGCGCTGGCAGTAATCCAGAATTGCGGTGTGGACTTTGAGATTCAAGTTCGTTTTCACTATATCTGCAATGGCCATACCGGCGCCGCCTAATTGTGCGTGTCCAAAGCTGTCTCGCAAGCCGGAATCGGCGATAAAAGTGCCATCGGGGCGACGCACTCCTTCGGATACAGCGATGACGCAATAGCCAATTTTCGCCACGGTCTCTTCAACCTTGGCCAAAAAATTGTCCTGATGCAAAGTGCGTTCCGGGAAGAGTATGATTTGTGGTCCGTCTTTTTCGGACGTAGCGGCCAGGCCCGTGGCACCGACAATCCAGCCGGCATGCCGGCCCATGGACTCGAGAACGAAGACTTTGGTGGAATCCCGGTGCATGGATTCAACATCAAAAGAGCCTTCCCTGATGGCGATGGCGTTATACTTGGCCACCGAACCGTAGCCCGGCGTGTTGTCTGTGATCGGTAAATCGTTATCGACTGTTTTGGGCACACCGATGGAAATCACCTCATAACCCATTTCTTTGGAAATGAGGCTGATCTTGTGCGCGGTATCCATCGAGTCGTTGCCGCCATTGTAGAAAAAGTAACGAATGTTGTGCGCTTTAAAAACCTGAATGATCCGCTCAAACTCGGCACGATTTTTATTGATATCCAGCTTTTTGCGGCAGGAGCCGAAGGCGGCGGACGGCGTATAGCGCAATCCTTCAATGGCTTCAAACGATTCCTGGTAGACATCGATCAGTTTATCCTCCAGCACGCCATTGATGCCATAAAGACCGGCATAAATATCGTCGATAAATTCCGCCGCCATCGCTGATTTGATGACGCCATACGCCGAGGCGTTGATAACGCTCGTCACTCCACCCGACTGGGCGTATACTGCATTTCCTCGAACAGGCATATTAATCCTCCAGTTTATATCTCTTCAATTAGCAAGTCTTATAGTAAAAATTTAAAGGATGAAATTTAAAAAAAAATAGCCAGGAATCAAAGAATTCAAGCAGGAGAAGAAGAAAATATATATCCGACACTGCGCACGCTTTTTATATGAACCGGCTTTTTCGGATTGATTTCAAAGTATTTGCGCAGCCGCACAATAAAATTATCGACTGTTCGTGTTTCTATGTCGGAGCTGATGTTCCACACGTTCTCCAGGAGCTCTTTGCGCGACACGATATGATCTTCTTTTTCGATCAAATATTTCATCACCATGGCTTCATGGGGCGTCAATTTAAAGCGGTTTTTGCCGGCTGAACACTCCAGGGTTGCAAAATTGATGCTATTGGCGCCAAAAGAAAAGCTGGGCTGTGCATCCATACTTTTTCGATACCAGGTCTTGCGGCGCAACATGCCGCGCACACGCGCTAATAATTCTTCCAGGTGGAACGGTTTGGTCATATAATCATCTGCGCCGATCTCCAGTCCACGGACTTTATCCTCAACTTTGGTACGCGCCGTCAGCATAAGAATCGGCATTTGCGGCGATAATTCCCGGATTTCTTTGGCGACATAATAACCGTTGTAAAAGGGCAACATGATATCAAGAATGATCAGGTCAAATGGTTGGGTGGGGAAAATCGCGAGCGCTTCTTTCCCATCCCTGGCGTAGACAACACGGTAGCCTTCGGCTTCGAGGTTAAACTGCAGGCCAATAGCCAGGCTCTCCTCATCTTCAACTAGTAAAATTTTAGGCTGTGGCGTTGTCATATATTTTTTCCTGCTGACGTCTTTTTCGGTTCGTCCATTTGAGCAAGCTGTTCAA
>JAFGKD010000061.1 GCA_016928775.1 Candidatus Zhuqueibacterota bacterium
ACGGCTACAAATTAAAATTCGAAATCGGAACCAGCTTGTGAAATGCAAGAATTTGAGGGTTTCTAAAACATAATGAAAATCAGTGATGATACTATCTATCAGGCGGCCATGCTGGATTTGAGGAAGGATGCCGTCGTCTTTAAGTTTCCGGCTTTCGATTCCAAATATGTATCACTGATGACCACTAGCTACGACCACTATATCGAAATCCCCCTGTCAACAGTGGAAGGGGATTTTCAAGAACCCAAAACAGTGCTTTTTTATACAAAGAGAACGGAAGGGTATAGCGGGAAAAAGCTCGAAGGCATTGATGAAATATTCGAAATGACTGGTGATTTTGTTTCAGCGACATTGAGGGTGATGCCCCATGCCAACGAACCCGAGCGGTTTAAGCGAATTGTTGATCAAATCAATTCCATTAAAGGGATGTCGTTATCGGAGTTTCTTGGCAAACCCGCACCGGAAGCCGATAAAGTAAACTTTCCTCCCTACGGGAAAACAGATGCCGATATCTTTGAGAATAACCTGCTTGAAGTGATGCAGTTTGTCTTCAATCACACTACCTTTGACCCGAATAATGAACTGGATCGTAAGGTGCTTGAGGTGTATGCGCCCCTGGGTGTTGTCCCCGGAAAGCAGTATGACCCTGAAACGGCAGTAAAGATCGATGGGAAGAAATTCAGGGAGATTTCCATCAAGGTCAGGGATGAACAAATTGCTATCATGAATGATCCGAAGCGAATGGCACCTTATCTTACGCTCATTTTCCAGCCCAAAGGTACGACCGGAGTCGGACTTGATGAAATGCTGTTTCCTTCAGTCGTCGGCCCTATGGGGCAGCCGGCGAAGGAGGCGATGTACCCGGCAATTGTCACAGAAGATGGCGCGCCGATGAACGCCCAGCACGACTATGTTATCCGCATGACGAAAGATGAGTTGCCTCCTGCCAATGCGTTCTGGTCGTTCACGCTTTACGATGCGGTCAACGGTTTTTTTATTCCCAATGAACACAAGAAATACAGCGTTGGGGAAAATGGCGGAATGAAGCTGAATGACGAAGGGGGCATTGACATATACATTGCCGCCGAAAAGCCGAAAGGCGTTCCTGATGAGAACTGGCTGCCCATTGAACGGAAAGATATGGAACTGAATATCATCCTGCGTATCTATGCGCCTGATCTGGAGAAAATGAAAACCTGGAAACCGCCCAAGGCGAAAATGGTGAAAAGAGCATCCGATATTTAATGTCATACAAAGACACGATGAATAATATGGGTTGGTCGATGCAGGTGCGAATAACGGTTTTGATATCTGTTTTACTGTTTGCCGGTTGCACCGGCATCGGCCCGCCAACCGTTGACCGGGACCGGTTCGACAAGAGCAAAGCGTTGGTGTGACCCATCCTACGAGTATAAAGAGTGTGAACAATCTGGAGTCGATTTGAGAATTTTCTGCAAACAGGCTGTCGTGCTCGCCGGACTTTTGCTTTTGGTCTCTACAGTCCTTACGGCCCAGGACGTACAGCCGCGGGTGTACGCGCCGGCGCCAATCGGTGTGAACCTCCTCACGCTGGGTTACGCGTACTCGAGCGGATCGGTGCTGTTCGACAAAACCGTTCCCGTCGACAACGCCACTGGTAATATCCACAGTCTCAACGCCGCCTACTCGCGCTCCATCGCACTATTCGGCGTGGCGGGCAGAGCCGACGTTGCCGTGCCATTCGTGACCGGCGAGTGGCAGGGCGATGTGGCAAAGAGCGAACAGAGCACCTCGCGCAGCGGAATCGGTGATCCGGTAATCAGGTACGCTCTTTTTATCAGCGGGGCGCCGGCGTTATCCAGGGAAAAATTCGCGGGATTTCAGCCAAAGACGATCGTGGGGGTCACCATGCGCCTGCAGGTACCCCTGGGACAGTATGATCCGAACAAGATCATAAACCTCGGTTCCAACCGCTGGGTGTTCAGTCCGCAAATCGGCCTTTGGCATGTGATGCGCAAGTTCACACTTGAGGCCTATGCCGGTGTATGGCTGTTTCAGGACAACAGAGAATTTCTCGGCACACAGGTCAAAGCGCAGAAACCACTTTTCACCTTTCAGGTGCATGTCTCCTATCTGTTTGACAATGGCATCTGGATTGCGGTTTCGTCGCGCCAGAGCCTGGGTGGCGCCGTCACAATCGATGGTGGCGATAAACTCGATCCCGAAACCAACAACCGGTTGGGACTTGCATGCTCCATACCTGTCAAGCCCAGGTATGTACTCAAGCTCGTTGCCACGACAGGAGTCGCGGCCACGGTGGGCAACGATTATAGCACAGCAGCGGTTGTCGGGCAGGTGGTGTTTTAGTCGGCCGATTGTCTAAAAAAATATTCTTGCTCCTACGGCTCTGCCCGGGAGCGAGGATTTAACTACAAAATACATCATAACTAGAATGAACATTTCATCATGAAAATGGCAGCTTTTATCCTTTGGTTATTATTTATTTTATCTCCCTTGTCGTTTGCTCAGGAACAACAGCCCGAGTACGATAAACATCATATTATTTTCTCTATGGCATACGTCGCTGTTCCGGAGGGAAGGAAAGATGTGGATGACAGAATGGTTTGGGCGCCGGCTATTGGAATGGGTTATGATTACTGGTTTTGGCAAGATTTCGGCATTGGGCTAAGAGCTGGTGTTGAATTTGCGGAATACAAAGTGTGGTATGGCGAAAAAGATATTATCAGGGAGAATGCGGCTACGGTTGTGGTAATCGGGCTTTACAAAATAACCGACAACCTCACGTTTCTCTTCGGACCCGGTGTGGATATTGCGTGGCACCAAAGCTTCTTTGCGCTCAAGTCAGGTCTCAGGTATGAATTTAAAATAGGTAAAAATTTTGATCTGGGTTTTACCATCAGCTACGACTGGAAACGAAAATATAATGCGATTATACCCGGTTTGAGCCTGGGTAGGCGGTTTTAGATAATAATGATGTCTCAAAAGGGCTATAAAATGAGCCTGTTTCGAAACAAGAAAACGCTCATGCTGAGCACAGTTTTAACTGTAGCCATGATGGTTGCAGCGGCCGGCCTGATGGACTGCTCGAATACTACGCCGCGTTCGAATACTCCAATGGTGTATCGGACAAAAACCGGGAAGACGATTTTCGTATCGGAAACACAGTCGGTCGGCCGGAGCCTCACCACGATCAAAATAAGCACCAACGGCTTTGAACACAATTTTCAGGAAGAATACAAAGACCGGGATCCCGTTTCAGATGTTTTTATAGCGGATCTCGACGATAACGGCTTTGACGAGATGTACATCATCACGACCTCGGCCGGATCCGGAAGCTATGGAAGTGTATTGGGATTCGCATCAAACAGAGACAAAAGCCTGTCCATGATTTATGTACCTGAAATACAGGACGGGGATAAGAACTTTGAGGGATACATGGGACACGACACCTTCAAGATAGAGGATCAAAAGCTCGTGAGGCGTTTTCCCATCTACAACGAGGGCGACACGAATGCGAACCCGACCGGCGGGAGACGAACACTGGTGTACGGGTTGGTTCCCGGAGAGGCCATGTGGCAACTCAAGATAGAACAATCGGAAAAGTCGGAGGATAGGTAACTGAACAAAATATCTCGTGCAGAGATACTATGTTAAAGAACTGACAATGACAAAGTGGAGCCGAATCACATAAAAACAATTTGCATTCAACGCAAAGGCGCAGAGATCGCAGAGACACGCAGAGAAGAACTGACATTTACAATTTAAACGTCATTGTTCATCTTACGTGCATTTGTCCACTGTCTGCATTGTCATTTTGTCTTTGTTGCTACAAAAGTTACAACTCTTAAACATCGAAAGGCATCAACTTGTATCAGTGATCGGTTTCTCAAAAGAACCTCTTCGCAACTTTGCGTTCTCCGCGGCTCTGCGTTGAAATAATATTAATAAAAAAATGAAATACAATCTTTGTTCAATTTTATTGAATAACAAATAATTAACAAGATACGAGCCGCAAAGAATTATATGGCATCCTTTTTTTCTTGGCGTCTCTGCGACTTCGCGAGGCGTTTTTTCCGGTATGCTCCGTATTCGAATGGCCGATATGTAATGGATTCTTAGATAAAAGCACAGAGTCGGGGTGACCTGTCCTGCGGCTATGGTTGCAGTGTAGATAAAGATGGGTCGCGCGATAAAAAAAGATCAATGGAGGACATTGGCGTGAAACAATTTTTTCAATTTGTCAAAATCACTATTATAGGCGGCATTCTTTTTCTTGTGCCGGTGATCGTGCTAGTTGTCGTTTTGGGCAAAGCGCTGCAGCTCTCCTTAAAGCTCGCCATGCCGCTGTCAAAATTTGTGCCCGTCGATAATGTGTTTGGCCTGGCGGTCAATAATCTGGTTGCCATCGTCATTATCGGCATTTTATGTTTTCTTGCCGGAATTTTAGCGCGCAATGCCATGCTGAGTCGGGCTGTCGCCAAAGCCGAAACAAAGTTTTTATGGCGCGTCCCGGGGTATGCCTTTGTCAAGGGATTTACCGATAGTATTGGCGATGACAAACTGGATAGCGCGATGCGGCCCGCCATTTTGCGCCTGGACGATTCTACCCAAGTTGTATTTGAGACCGAAAAATTAAGCAACGGCAAATCTGTTGTCTATGTGCCGGGCGCACCCAATCCATGGTCCGGCTCGGTTTTGATCGTGGATCAGGAACGGATTGACTATGTGCCTGTGAGTATGGCCGAGGCGATAAAACCGTTTTCCATGCTCGGTAAAGGTACGGATGGATTGGTGGCTAAAATGCGTGGCGATGCCGAGACCGAACGTCCATTAAAAAATGCTTTTAAGGATATTGATTTATAAATACGCCATTTTTTAAATGACAAAATAATTAAATGACAGAATCATGAAGAAAATCTCTAAAATTCTTGCACGATCGTAAATGACTGCTCGGTTTGCTCAATGATTCGAGATTCTATGGTAAGATTAAAAGGCAGAATGATTATATGGCAGAATCATTAAAAAAAACCTAAAAATATTTTTAATGATTCTGCCTTTTATTTTTCACTAAAAAAACACAAAGGAAATGTGCTATGAAAACGATGGTTTTTATTCTAAGCGTTCTCTGCATTTTGGCAGTCCCGTTAATCGGGCAGGATGACGGCATGGAGACACCAATGAACCGAAATGAGCAGAACAAACCTGCCTCTGACCGAGTGTATTATGGCGGCTCGATCGGATTGAGCATCGGCACCTATTTCCGGGTTGCGGTGTCGCCGTTGATTGGCTATCGAGTGACGCCAAAATTTTCCGTCGGCGGCAAGATTGGCTATGAATACATTCGCGACAATCGCTACTCGGATACGCTGGTGTCGAGTAATTACGGCGGCAGTGTGTTTACGCGCTACAGGATGTTTCCCAATGCATTCGCCCATGCAGAATTTGCGTATCTGAGCTATCAATACAGAATCTCGGAAAATCGTTCCGAACGCAGCTGGATTCCTTTTCTGCTGCTCGGCGGCGGTTATATTCAGCCGCTATCAGCCAGAACGTCGCTCGTGATACAAGTCCTGGTGGATGTGCTGCAGCATGAGAATTCACCCTACAAGGATTGGGATCCGGTGGTGACGCTGGGAGTTGAAGTTGGGCTGTAAAGATTCGGCGCTTCCGGATTTTGGTTGGCATACATGGCGTTTATTATTATTCGTGTGCTTTGAAAAAATAACTTCGCAAAGATACGAGGCTCAAAGCGCTTTCAACAAAAGCGTGCTCGAATTGCTTTGACAGCGTTGAAAGGCAGAATGATTATTTGGCAGAATCATTAAGAAATTCTCTAAAAAATGCCTTAATCATTCTGCCACTTGATGATTCTGCCTTTTTCCTTTAGAAAATCAAAGCCAATTGAAAGCCATGGAGAGAATGTTATGTTCAAATATATTCTTGCTATAGCGATGATGCCGCTGCTGTCTGCCTTGCCGGCTTTTTCCGACACCAATATCGGTTTGTATGCCGGGAACAATTCAGCAAACCTGAGCGGCGATGCCCCGTCACGCTGGCGCTATATGTCAAAAAACGGACTCGTGGGCGGTCTGTTGCTTGAACACAAAATTGCCACAGATGTGTGGCTGTGCACCTCCCCCGGTTTTTCAGTCAAGGGTACGAAAATAGGCGTCGATATTCCCGGAGAGCGGGATCCCAAAGATAGTCTCTCGGTGAATATAAATTATGTGTCGCTGCCGCTTTTGGTCAAGATTGTCACAAAATATCCGAATGTCTTTGTCTCGGCTGGTTTTGATTTTTCCTGGAGACAGAATGCCTTTTACAAGCAGATCGAAAATGGCGGGGACAAGGTGGATATTAGCGACGGATTTGACGATGTAAATATCTCGGCGCTTTTTGGCGTTGGATTTTTGTTTTCCGTTGGCCGACCGCTTTTGCAGATCGAGCTGCGCTATATGCAGGGATTGCTCAACATCAGCACATTCGAAGCCATGAATCCGGAGGAGCAACTGCCGCCGCAGTTTAAAACAAAAGGTGTGCAGGTTTCGGTCGGGCTTGTTTATCCGCTATCACGGTAGACGAGATGAAACTTGAAAGAGCGAATAGCTTGAAAACACGATCCTGTACGTTAAAAGCACAGAGGACAAAATGAAACGAAAAACAGCGAATCGCAAAATGTTCATTTTCATCCTGCATATGTTTGCCACGTTGCCTTTGTACTCGCAGGGGCAACCGCACGCCGCACCACGGACAACAACCGTCGGTCTGTCTGTGCTTGAAGACCATCGCTTTTTATCCAATTCCGCAGTTCGTTCGCCGTTCATCCAGACGTTTTTTCGCAATAACCTCGGTGTTGGCCAGGCGCTGGACCTGGAGTTGCCCATCCTTAACATTGGCGATGAGACAATCTGGGGATTGCGCGGCGACTTGATGTTTGTCGGGCTCGAATTCGAATATCAGCATGCTGTCAAATCGTGGATGGCGCCCTTTCTCACGTTTTCAATTTATGGTCGGCTCGGCAGCGGCATGCAGTCTATGTTGGCTCAAGGAATGACGTACGGGTCCGAGCTGGAGCTGGGATGGCTGTTTCGCTTGCGACAAACAAAACGTTCGCAATGGGCTGCGTCGGTCAATTTGTGGAACAGCAGTGGCGCGGTGATGAATCTTTATGATTACATCAACGGCATCATAGAGGATGGTCCTACGCCGGATAACCAGCTTTTTCAGAATCGGCCCTTTTTACGCGGCGGCGGTGGTTTGCGATATAGCTGGGCTGCCACACGGACAACCGGTTTGACCGTCACAGGCGAGTTCGGCTATGGCGAATCCGTTGACAGACGAATAGATAACAAAGTCTATGTCAATGTTCTCGGTGCGGCTGATATCGATCTGTTTCAATCAAAATACAAAGTGCCTCTTGGTTTTGTTCTGAGCGCCGGCGTGAATACGTTTGCCAGCGGCACAGACAACACCATCGCCGGCGATCTCCTTCGCTCTATATTTTCGGTGATTTACACGGGGCGGCCGGACTTTGTATTGAGTGTCGATGTGATCTGGACACGTTTGCCGCTCAAGCAGCTCGATCAGACCATCAATAGCAGCATGATTATGTTGAATTCAAAATATATATTTTAACGGTTTGATGATCGATTGTTGGTTTCGTCATTTCGGCACGGATCACGTGCCATTGA
The DNA here is from genome assembly GCA_016928775.1 of Candidatus Zhuqueibacterota bacterium. Lineage (GTDB taxonomy): Bacteria > Zhuqueibacterota > Zhuqueibacteria > Residuimicrobiales > Krinioviventaceae > Kriniovivens. The sequence goes on from JAFGKD010000061.1 coordinate 7,692, forward strand.
AATTTTAAAATATACTTTTATGTGCCGCCGGCTGTTTTGTCTTCGTTAACCAAAACCGCCACCTGTTTACCCAAAATATCAAACACCGTCAGGTTGACTTTGGCGGATTTGGGAATCGTATAACTGATGGTGGTCGCCGGATTAATTTATCCCCGGGCGCTGATCGTTGACAGCAAAAAAAATGATAAAAGCAGAAAATACCATTTACGCATTGGTTCACCTCCTGTGATTCAATAAACAGGTATTGTGCACGTAAAGCTCAAGATTGGCGCGTGCACTTTTTCTCGCATAAATAATACAAAGCATCCACAAACGCATGACAAGTGTTTTTATCATTGAGATGACAACGTGTCCAGTTTGTGAGTTGTGGATGCTGCGCATCCAGTCCCGATGAACGTATCAGACTTTAACCGTTTGCTGCGTCATATCTGAACCGGCATCTCCTTTTCAGCGGAGAGGTAAACCGCTTCCTGCACGGCAAGCGATTTCAAATATTCCGGCCCATTGGTCTCAAATTTTTCACCGGAGAGCAAACAATCGATAAAATGGCGCTGGGTGGTGTAGACACAATCCCCTGAAAAATTAATATTCTGATGTTTGTAGGTATGCTCCTTTTCTTCCTTGCCCAAAAGCTGGATCGTCAAGCGGCCGTCGCCATACAACCGGATGGCGCCCTCATAACCTTCAATCAAAAACTCGCCAAAGGTGTAACGTGGACTCGGATAATTGGGTTCATTATAGCGATTGGCATCCCAAAATCCGACGATGTCTTTTTCAAACTGAAAGAGGATCATGGCCCAGTCCTCGCCGGCGATCACCGGATTCATTTTGCGCAGTTTGGCATAGACCTGGCGAACCTCACCGGCAAGAAACCGGAAGGTGTCGATGAAATGAATGCCGTTCTCGTAAACGATCAAACGCGGGTAGCTGCGAAAATAGGGCTGCCGCGGGATATAGGCATTTTCCCCCCAGCCATCGCCCATACGTTTTCTGAAACTCATCGTATGCATCTCGCCGATCACGCCCTGATTAAGCAATTTTTTGATTTCCCTATACCAGAGTTGAAAACGCCAGTTCTCATGCACTATAAAGCGGATATCTTTGCCGCCCACATAATCAACAATCTGTTTTGCTTCTTCGAATGTCGGGGCCAGGGGCTTTTGGCATATCATGTCGATCCCCTGATTTGCGACAAACGTGCACATTTCCAGGTGCGTCTCCGGCGGCGTAATAATGTCGACAAAATCGGGTTTTTCCTGGACGATCATCTCTCGCCAATCCACATAATGTTTCGGGATACCATACTTTTTCATCATGGGTTCCGCCCGTTCCCGGTTACGATTGCACATGGCCGTTATTGTCGTTTGCGGAATGCGTCCCCAGGCCTCATATTGAAATGGGCTAAAATAGCCGGCACCAATGCCGACGCCTTTCAAAGTTTTCATAGTTATATCCTGTTCTTGTTTCGGTTTCTGATTATTAGTAATCAGGCCACCAATAGTCCAGCATCTAACAATGGGTGGCTTGGCGTCGCGAGCATGTCTGAGACAATAGAATGCTGACGATACTTCTTCACATTATTGAATTCAAAATACAATATTAAGGATTAAAATCAAGATATTTATGCTGTTTTTCGTAACAGGGTGGTGCGATATCCCAATGCCAAGATGAGGGTGCATTGAAACTCAAAATGGCGCAATGAACCGGATTTGCAAAAGTCCCTGCTTTTATGTATTTTCATCTCAATCAATGTGTATGAAAATGACGGAAAATTTCATGAAAAAATGGCCCATAGTATTCGGCTTTGCTTTGCTGTTGCTGACGATAAACGACGAGCTTGTGGCAAAACAAAAGAAAAAGAACGAGTCCGATGCATTTCCCACGGTTGATTTCCGCTATTCCATCCCCTGGTGGCAGACGACTGTCTCTTTGCCGGACGATCCGGATAAAGTCCTGGTTGGAAAAGAAGGACAAATCTTCGCCGATTTTGGCTTGTCTCGTGGACCGCGTGGATTTAACACGTTTATTCATAGCGATGTCGTGGGTGGAACGGAGTGGGTCAGCCAATCTCTGTTGTCCGCACGCGTTCCCATTCTGCGCACAAAGCGGCGAGCCGGTTCGGTTGACATCATCGAGGAAACTTTCACTGTGATCCCGTCCGAGCACAACAATCTACACCCACCGCGTCTCGTTCGTCTCGGCGGTGAAAAACGGGTAACCGGATTTGACGGCCCCAAAACCAAACGCGTCAGATATGGATGGGCGCCGCCCCAAATTGCCTGCGATCCGGCGTTTCAGGACGCGGCGGTGTCGTCCGATGGATTGATTGAATATGCTCTCGCGGTTGAAAAAGGTCCGGTCATGTATGTTGTCATCGGATTCTGTGAAGGGGAGGTTGCGAAAAAGGGAGAGCGTCCCTTGAATATTACTGTTGAAGGACTTGAACCACAACAGGTTGATCCGGTGGGTGATGCCGGACAGAATTTGCCTGTGGTCTATGTCTTTCAGGGGAATGATCGCAATAATGATGGTAAAATTGATATTCGCATCAAAGGTGTCACCGGTTCAAAAAATCCACATCCCATGTGCAGTGTCATCTGGGCTTTTGCCGAGAAGGTACCGCCGTTGGAGCGCATCATTGCCGGACTGGAAAATGACACGGCGTATGCTTTCGCAAACTGCGGACACGAACGGCTGCCGCGGCGACAGTATGTGTCAAAAATCACCTATTCGAATAAAGGGGATTCGACCGCTCACCTGACGCCGAAAATTTTGGCAGAAAGCGATTTTGTCCGATTTGACCGCATGCGCAACACACTGGTCATCGGACACAATACGCACTGCCAGACGACTTTGATCGCCTCGATCGATGTGAATAGCCGGCGCCGGTTCACGGCAACGCTGCAACCGTTCACCCTCGAGCCCGGTATGTCTGAAACGCTGGTGTTGACTATCAACCGAGGCGGTTTTGAAACTGAACCGGTTTCTCAACATGAGGTGACATCCATTCAAAAGAATGCTGTGTTTTTCTGGGAAAAGAAGGCCGATCTGCCGTACGATAAAATTCAGGTGCCCGATCCCGGAATACAGAACATGCTGGATGCGTCGATCCGCAACATCTATCAAGCGCGCGATATCAAGAACGGTTTGCCCGCTTTTCATGTCGGACCGACACATTATCGATGCTTGTGGATCGTCGATGGCGCCTTTCTTTTGGAGGCAGCGACGCTGCTGGGCCGCGCCGACGAAGCGCGCGCCGGCATAGACTATATGATGAGCTTTCAGCAAGCGGACGGTGGTTTTCAGCTCAAGGATCGCTATTGGAAAGAAGGTGGCCTGGTGCTTTGGGCGGTCACACGCCACGCCTTTCTGACGCAGGACCAACAATGGCTGCTGCAACACTGGGATAATCTCAAACGCGTTGTCGCCTGGATTCAAAATCTGCGCACACTCGAAGGTGCGGCCGATCCGGATGCGCCGGAATATCGGCTGCTTCCCTGGGGTGATATCGACGGTGGCATCAATAACTATCACAAAGATGAGCGCAAAGGCGAATACAGCAATATTTATTGGTCGCTCATCGGCATGAAATCGGCGATACAGGCGGCAACGTGGCTGGGAGAAAACGAAACGGCAAAAAAATGGCAGCACCAATTTGACGATTTTTACGCGACTTTTCAAACCGCAGCACAACGAGATCTGCGTCCCGATCCATACGGCAATATCTACCTGCCGATCATCATGAACGATGCTCTGCAAGCTCTGCCGCAACGAGCGCAGTGGTCATTTTGCCACGCGGTGTATCCGGGACAACTCTTTGCGCAGGAAAATCCCATTGTTGTCGGCACCTTGAACATGCTCAAAACCACCGAGGTTCAGGGTATGGTTTTCAACACCGGATGGATGCAGGATGGCATCTGGACCTATTTTGCCTCATTCTATGGTCACGCGTTACTGTGGCAGGGAGAAGGACAGAAAGCAGTGCGAGTGCTTTACGACTTTGCCAACCACGCTGCGCCGACCATGGTCTGGCGCGAGGAACAAAAGCCGGTCGGTCAAGGGCATGAGGAAGTGGGCGACATGCCGCATAACTGGGCGAGCGCAGAATTCATTCGACTTGCCATCCATGTGCTGGCCCTGGACCGGGGTGATGAATTGCATTTGCTCGAAGGATTGCCGCCACAGTGGCTCGGACCGGGCATGGAGACGGCGCTGAACGGTGTTGCCACACCGTTCGGCGATTTATTTTTAAACCTGAAAATCGATCGCACCGGTGAAACAGCGACGCTGTCAGTGGAACCGCTAAAAGAGCGATGCAAAGCGATTGTTGTTCATCTTCCTGGTGGAGGTGTTGAACAATTATTGCCCGAAAAAGGCGGGCAGGTGACCTTCCATGTATCCTCGAATGAAAAATAGGTATCGTTTAAAAAAACAGTTCGATTCAGGTCAATGAGGACTTGAAACCGGTAATCTTTCGAATCAAACTTATTTTTTGACGGCAAAGATCAAATAATGAGCCGGTGTTTCACCAACATTTTTAACCGAGTGCTCTTCAGGCACGTGCCAGTGAATCAAGCTCTCCTCCATTTCCGCCTCTATTGTATTGAGTCGGTAGTAGTTGTACTCGGCTCGATAATCGTTTAATGAATAAATGAGTCGGTAAATCCCCTCATGTTTGGGTTGAGATTCACCGGGATCCAGTTTGACATCAATGATACGAAAAATATCATTTTCGAAAAGAATAGTGGCATTTTCCGAGTCGACCTGACTCGCATCGCGCGACACATCAAAATCGCCTGTTTCAGGCAAAGGAGTTTCCGTTCGCGTCACAACGAGGTATTGTGCTTCGGTGTCGCCTATATTTTCAACCGCGTGGTCGATGGCATCATGCCAATGTGTATCACCTCGTTGCCATTCCTTTTCAATGGTTTCGCCGCCTTCAGTCCATTTGATTTTATAGTCTGAGAGGGCATAGATAACCCGCGCTCCGCCCTGATGCAGCGGCAATTGGTCGCCCGGCTTGAGAGTGAATTCAACGGCCTTGACGTAATCATTCTCAAAAACAATTTTTGCGTTGTCGGGATAGGCCACCACAATATCCGCAACAGCTTTTTGCTGTTTCGGCCCACAACTCACGGCAAAGGTGATCGTGGCCAATAAAACCAGGATTTTAGAGACATTTCTCATTGCTTACCTCCTTTTAACATGTGATGTTTGTTTTTTATCTCAAAACCAACGTATTCTGGAGCACGGCAGGATGAGTATTATGCCTGCCGACGCCCCTTTTCATTCAACATCGCAGTAGTTTTTAACATCAAATAAAAGAAAAAAATGCCAAAAATTCACATCATTTCAGCTTATTTGATCAACAGGATTTTTTGGGTACTGTACATTTTGTTTTCACCCGCCAGGGCAACAATATATACACCTGTTGCATGGTAGCCGGCATGCCAGGCAATGGCGTGCGTTCCGGCATTCAAATCGCCATGAAAAAGCTGTTGAACCAACGTTCCGTCAATGTGATAGATATTGAGCCGGATGTTCTGATGGCGTTCAAGCTCAAAGCGTATCTGCGTACTCTCGTTAAAGGGATTCGGATAATTTTGCAGCAGTCGAAAGCCGGCAGGCTGTTGCAATACCCTGGACTTTACATCCGTCTGATAAGGCTTATCGTTGACAAACTTTGATAATAATTTGATATACGCCGACTGATAGCCGCACGACGGTTCGGTAATTTCCCAGGCATTGGAATAGGCGCCACCATCGCGATAGGCTTTTTGTGGTGGTTGATCTTTGATGCCTGCTTGACCGCCGCTATAGCTTCGATTTGGTCCGCCCGGCACATACCCGGGCGCCGGACCGCAGGTGGAATTCAGCGCGTGACGCCATGTCGATCCCTTGAACCAGCCATGATAGATCTCATTTGCCGAGTTCTCTGCGCCATAATCGTACATGTTGGACAAATAGACGATGTTGAGCGGATTGACGCCGTGCATGTAGTGAATGCTCGACAAAGCTCTTTCCTCATACGAATCATGATTGGCCGCATCCTGGTTGTAGACCAGCAGATTCATATTCAGGTTGCCGGTATTGGCTTTGACGCTGTTACTGCCCCAGTGATACTGCGCATCCGGCATGTGAGCACGATATAAATCGCGGTCATCCTGCTGGTAAAAATCACCCAAGGATCGACCGGCGTTGCGCAGTTTCGACAGGATGTCATTGGCAACCGAGACGTCAGCGCCGGCGACCGTTGTGTAATAGAGCAGGGCATCACCCCGATCCATGCGATATGGTCCCCACCAGCCCAGGTTGTCCACCTCTTTGTAATAATCGACTACATATTCATTGTATATCGATTCGCCGGTCAGGGCGAAAAGATAAACTGCCGCAGCGACGGCCATTTCTTTTTGTGTGTCAATATCTCGGTCGGCATCGCCCGACTTTATCTCCTGGGTGTCGCAGGTTGAGCTTTTGGGATTGTCGTGATACCAGTTCCACGCCATCTCCGCACGCGTTTGCAAATCCTGCACATAATCTTTAAAATCGGTGAACTCGGATAGCACGATCGCCGTGTGGGCAAACATCCCGGCCGTAGCGATGGTTGATGAAGAACATTCGGGGCCATAGTAGCGCGGCGCTCGGTCGCTTGATGGTGGTGAACCAAGAGTATAGGTGATTGAGCCCATTTTGATGTGCACACCACCGTCCTGGGTGTCCTGCATCTTTTTCAGCCAGTCGATCTCCCACAAGACCTCGTCGATGATATCCGGGATGCCGTTACCCGACTCGGGAATGTTGACATCATCCGTCCAGGCCACCGGATGCTGCGCGTAGGCATCGAGCAGTTGGTGAATGACGTGATCAACGAAGGTAACATATTTGTTAAAGTCACCGGCATCGAACCAGCCGCCACTCATGTCCCTGGCAGTATCCGGATTGTTTTTATCGGTCACATCGCGCGCTTCTGTATCCTGCCGATCACCGGCGAACGAAACACCGTCGGCCCAGCACTCGCCGGCATATTGTGCCTCCTTGGCCATGCCGCAGCGATTATAATAAAACATGCGCAATACGACCTTGAGCACCTCGGCGTAGACGTTTTCATGGACGTCGAAGGTATAGGATGCCGCATTATTTTCCACATCGAACACATAATAAGTGCCTTGTTCCGTGACCTCGGAAAAATCAAACCACCAGCCTTTGTCGCCGCTTTGCGCGTGGGTGGCGCCGTTTCGCCATATATCCGGGGCTCCACTGTAAACGACCTCATTGGATCCTGCTCGGCGCACCTGGTATTCAACGCCGGGGACAAACTCGATTGAGGCATTAAAGCCGTTTTGTGGATTGGCAATGATGGCAATTTTTGTGTCTTGCGGTCTATAACCAAACTGATCGACCATGATTTGTTTGGTGATTGCACGTTGGGCATGGAGAACTGGATATAGGATTAAATGCATAAACAAATAGATTCCAATAATTTTCATGTGCGTTCCTCTCTTTGGAGTAGAGTTATCATCGGCTGTGGTATGAAATGTAAAATTTCTGATGAATTCGCCAAGGAATAAATGTAGCCGCGACGCACAAAAGTTTGGCATTTTATTCAATTTCGCAAGTTGATTCAAATAATCTCTGCTTATTTGCTTGAAATTGATTAAATTACTGTTGAACGAAAAAAATTCCAGCCTTTATTGTATTTTCATCTTAAAAAGGCTCACAAATGATATCTAAAAATCATGTTCTTATCGCGATCTTCCTTGCCTTGCTGTGTTATCCCTCGTTATATTCTCAGGAACTGCCGCTCCTCGGCGCCCAAGTGTTCATAGAGCCCGGCCAAACCGCGGAAGAAACTGAACTGTGGTTTAAAACCATGCGCGACCATGGCATGCAGATCTGCCGCATCCGCATGTTTGAATCTTATATGCGACAATCTGATGGATCATGGGATTTTTCCTTGTTCGATCAGGCTTTTAAATTAGCAGAAAAATACAACATTAAAGTTATGGGCACGTTTTTTCCGACCACGACCAAAACCGATATCGGCGGCTGGAAATTTCCGAAAGACCGGGAGCAGTTGGGGCAATTCGCCGAATACATCAAGCAGTTGGTTACGCACTTTAAAAAATACAAATCCCTGTATGCCTGGGTGCTGATCAATGAACCCGGCGGCGGACTTCGAGACACGGCTTTTTCACGGGAGATTCGGCAACAGTGGAATCAGGAACATCCGCAGCGCGAGGTTCTGGACAACGGCTATCCGGTGCTCGTTGATCTGCAGGATGAACGGTTCAAAGAATACATGACTTCGTGGATGCTGAACTGGATTGCCGAGCAGGTTCGAGTCTATGACGAGGAGATTCATCTGCACGTTAACAACCACGCGATTTTTTCCAATCTGCCGGAATATGATTTTCCCTACTGGCGCACGTTTTTGAACAGTCTCGGCGGCTCGGCGCATCCGAGCTGGCATTACACCGCGTTCCCGCGCGATCAGTATGCGCTGATTTTGTCTGCGAACAGCGAAATCCTGTTGTCCGGCGCCGGTCACCTGCCATGGCTGATGACCGAAATCCAGGGCGGCAACAATACCTACAGCTCAAATACCCCAATGTGTCCGACGGCTGAAGAGATCACCCAGTGGCTGTGGATGATTTTAGGCACCGAAGGCAAAGGCGGTATCTTTTGGACGCTCAATCCGCGCGCCTCGGGCGTGGAATCCGGCGAATGGGCGCTACTTGATTTTCAGCATCAGCCAACAGATCGGGTTGCAGCGATCAAACGCGTCAGCGATTGTATTCAACAGAACAACGACGTGTTCAAGCAGCTCAAAAAAATCGATTCCGGCATCAATCTGCTCTACATCCGCGAATCGTTGTGGGCGGAGAATGTCATCACCCAGGGAACACCCGCGGCAACCGATAGCCGCAAAATCGGTTTGAAAAATCTGTTGGGCTATTTCAAGGCGTTGTCCGAAATGGGCATCAACGCCAACATCAAAGCGTTTGAGGAATTTGATTTTACAAAAGAAAATTATACCGGGAGTACGATCATTCTGGCCAATCAAATTGTCCTTCCTGTTAACACTGTAAAGCCTCTAGAACATTTTGTAAAAAAAGGCGGCACCTTGCTGGTGGATGGCCTGACCGGCTATTATGATGAACATGTGCACAACCGCATGCTCACCGATTTTCCGTTTGCGCATTTATTTGGCGGACAATTAGCCGAATTCCGGCATTCGAGTGATATTTTTTATTATGAATTGGCAGGAATGCAAGTCCCGGCGAGTCTATGGAAAGGCTTTTTAAAACCCGATGAAAAGTCAACCGCGCTCGCCACATTCGGAGAACACATCACGGCGACACGTTCGAATTTTGGCGAGGGTAGTGTTATCTGGATCCCGGGACTGCTGGGCCTGCCAGCATGGGAGGATGCGCAACCGCTGGCAAAATTCCTGACATACACGCTGCCGCTTGATTCAGTCCCCCTTCGCTTTGAACAGCATGCCAAAAACGTTGTGATGAAAACGCTCCAACCGGACGAGGCAGTGATCACCATTCTGGTGAACAAGGCGAAAACCGAAAAAGAGGTTGAGTTGAACGGCTGTGTGGAACTGTTGAATGGAAGGGTGCTGTTTAGCACTATCGACCGGACATCCATCAACGGGACCATAAAGCTATATCCGGAAGAGACACTGGTGGTTCAGTGGCGTTAAGAACGGTGATATATCTCGTTTTGCTAAAACCTTGAGCATTGTGATTTTTTGCACGTTTCCATTTGCCACGGAAAACCTGTCTCGGCCATCGGCCGCAACCAAATTTTAAGCCACTGATATAATGGAGGAACAAAAATGACAAAACAAAGAGTCGCAGCCTGGATCCTTTTGTTGTCAGCTGTTTTGTTGGTAACCCGTTGTTCTGTAGAGTCGAAAAAAGAATTGTCTTTTGAACGCAAGTTCCTGGTAGCAGACAGCGCTGAGTGGTGGTGGGCGCGTTCACATGCGGATGTGAATGGAGACGGATTACTCGACTTTTTCGTCGTCCACAACAACGCGCACGGCGGGTGGTTGGGCTGGTATGAAACCACACCCGATCTTGCAAACTCGATCAAACATGTCATTGCTGAAACCGGACCCGGCGGCGATTTTGCGTGCGGCGATCTGGCTTCCGGAGATATCGATAACGACGGCGATATCGATGTGCTGGGACCGGTACACACCGGCGAATGGGATGACGGTAGTGAGCCGACAAAGATGGTCTGGTACGAAAATCCAAACTGGGAAGCGCATTACATCGGCGTTTTTCCCAATTTTGTCAAAGATGTCGATCTGGTCGATTTAAACAAAGACGGCAAACTTGATCTGGCCGCCACCTGCCACGTCTCCAATAGGGTGCACGTTTACAGACAGGATGCACCCGAGTCCTGGATCAAGGTTCTGGATCAGTACGTGAAACCCATTCACGAAGGTCAACATGTCGGCGATTTGGACGGCGACGATGATATCGATGTCGTTTCCACTGCATTCTGGTTTGAAAATCCGGGCGGTGACATGACCGGCGAATGGACGGTGAGAAATATCGATCCATTCTGGAATAGCGATTCAGGAACGACGTGGAAGCATAACGCCACCAAGATTTTTTGTGTCGATATCGATGCCGACAATGTTGACGAAGTCTTTATTTCCTGCTCGGAATTATTTCGAGACCGCGTCGCCTGGTATGATCCGCCACAGGATCGGGACGGCGAGTGGACTAAACACCTCGTCGGCACCAACGAGTATGCGCATACGCTTCAAGTCGCGGATATTGATCTGGACGGCGACTATGATGTGTTATCCGGCAATAATCGTCATCAAGGCGATCCGGATACTAGTCCTTTAAAGCTCTTTTTAAACGAGTGCGATAACCTGCGATGGACGGAACAAGTGCTGACAAACGAGGGTGCCTATAATTCTTATCTCGGCGATATTGAGGGAGATGGCGACGTTGATATTTTTCGCTATGAAGGTCACGAGGCAAAGGCATATGAAGTTTGGATCAATCAGGTGAAAAACGAATAACAAGGATTCATCCGAAAATTACGCATTTAACCGGCGATCCGTAGCGTGTCAGTTTTACTAAAAATACCCGATGTTGCAGATTTGGATTACGAATTTCCTTTTGATGCGTGAAATCGATATCGTTGCGACAAGACTCGGAATTGATTGTGATTGTATAAAATAGCCTGATTAAAAACAAAAACAAGGAGATTGTATCATGAGAGTCAATCATATCGTTTCCCGTGGCATGCCAATCTTACTCATTCTTGCAGCAGTTTGTTTTGCTCAGGACGAATCTGTCTTTGAAGCCAAAGGCTATAAATCCTTGTTCAACGGCACAGACCTGACCGGCTGGACAATTCCCGAGGGTGACAACGGCCACTGGTCTGTCATTGATGGTGTCATTGATTACGATGCGAGATCAGAAGCCAAAGGCGACAAAAGCCTGTGGTCAGAAAACGAGTACATGGATTTTGAGCTGCACATCGAATGGCGTTTCAAAGGTTACGGCGATCATTTGTTCAATGTTCAAACCATCCTGCCGAATGGTGATGTACTGACGGATGACGAGGGCAATGTGGTCAACAGCATGGTTCCCAATTCCGATTCCGGCATTTTGCTCAAAGGTGTGGGACAAGCCAATCTCTGGTGCTGGTCGGTAGGCTCGGGAGAATTATGGTCAGTCAGAAATAAAAAATCTTTGCCGCCGGAGGTCCGCGCAGGCGCCGTCCCCAAAGAAAATGCCGACAAACCGGTCGGCCAGTGGAACGCCCTTGACATGATCGTCAAAGGGGAGCGAATTACTGTGATCAATAACGGTATTGTGGTAATTGATAATGCGCTGTATCCCGGATTGAATGTCAAAGGACATATTGGATTGCAGCATCATGGCGGTGTCAATCCGAAAACCGGAAAACTGCAAGGCGCCTCGAGTCTGGTGCAGTTCCGTACTATCTGGATTAAGGAATTATAAGATTTTTTGCTTGCCGGCGGTATGCTTTCAACTGCAGAAGAGGGTGCTTTATGAAATCAAAAATTTCAGCCTTGCTCGGATTCATCTTGATCTTTTTATTATTCGCAAGCTGTACTCGACTCGACAAAATCCCGCAGAAACCCAACATCGTGTTCATTTTAGCCGACGATTTCGGCTATCACGATACCAGTGTCATGGGCAGCAAATTTTACGAAACGCCGCATATCGACCGAATTGCCAATGAGGGAACCATTTTCACCGATGGCTATGCTACCTGCCAGGTGTGCAGTCCCTCCCGCGCCAGTATTTTGTCCGGCCGCTTCCCGGCCCGTCATGGTATCACCGACTGGATTGGCGCCAGAACCGGAGAAGCGTGGCGGCAAGCAGGTCGATTCAACAAGTTGCTGCCGCCGGACTATGTGCATAACCTGCCGCATGACTACACAACATTGCCGGAAGCGCTGAAGGAAGAGGGGTATAAAACATTTTTCGCCGGCAAGTGGCATCTGGGCAGCAAAGGTTCATGGCCGACGGATCACGGATTCGATATCAACAGAGGCGGCTGGGATGTCGGCAGTCCGCGCGGTGGTTTTTATGCGCCGTGGCAGAATCCCACTCTCGAAAGTGGCCCGGACGGCGAGAGCCTGACCATGCGCCTGGCACAGGAGACCGTTGAGTTTTTAAAAGCCAACAAGGATACATCATTTTTTGCCTATCTCGCTTTTTATGCCGTTCATGCGCCGGTTCAAACCACACAGGAAAAATGGGCACAGTATCGGCAAAAAGCCGCGGACATGGGCATTGCCGAGACCGGTTTCAAGATGGGACATTTCCTGCCCATACGGCAGGTTCAGGATCATCCGGTTTACGCCGGCCTGGTCGAAACCATGGACGATGCCGTCGGTGTGGTGCTTGATGCCGTGGATGAACTGGGATTGGCTGATAATACGATTGTCATTTTTACCTCGGATAACGGCGGTGTCGCCGCCGGCGACGCCTTTGCAACGTCGAACCTGCCGCTGCGCGCCGGCAAAGGATATCAGTTTGAAGGCGGCATCCGTGAATCCTATTTTATCAAAGTCCCGTGGATAAAAGGTGGACAAAAATGCGACGCGCCGGTGACCAGCACCGATTTTTATCCCACCCTGCTCGAACTGGTCGGTGCGGATTTGCGACCGCAAGAACATCTCGATGGCGTCAGTCTTGTTCCATTACTCAATGGACAATCAATTGCGGAGCGGCCGCTCATCTGGCACTATCCGCATTATGGCAACCAGGGCGGCGAACCGTCGTCCATCATTCGTCTGGGTAACTGGAAACTGATCCACTATTACGAAGATGGCCGTGAAGAGCTGTACAATTTAAAAGAGGATCTCGGGGAGAATACCGATGTTGCGGCAGAAAATCCAGAGTTGGTTGAAAAATTAAGCCAACAGTTGTTCAATTATTTGAGTGATGTGGGTGCCCGCTATCCGGAAAAAGATCCGGCGTGGCGCGCCGAGCTTGAAGCACAACATCTGGAGAAAATTCGGACGCAGCTCTGGCCACAGCTCGAGCAGCAACGACTGGAATTCCTCTCCAAGGATTTTGATCCGGGCAATAACTGGTGGGGCAGCATGGTCACCAAAGACTAGCTTGAGGAGAGAACAATATGGAAAAAAATTCAACGGCTCTCCATGGACCAGTCTGTGGTCCATCTATTTTGGCAAACTGATGAGCTTAATCATTCTGCCATTTTTCCAGAACCTCCTCCACCTCCGCCTCCACCATCATTCTCGCATAGCCGCGATCAAACGATTCCGCCAAAATCGCATCATAATCGGTTTCGGCATGACGAATATGAGCAATCACCGCCAACCGAATCGCTTCTTCATTGAATGCTTTGGCCGCCGCGCTTCGTCCCACTCGACCGCTATACTTTCTGCAGGCGTGCTCGGCAATGACGTGCTCGCGGCCCTCGGGACAACCGGTGTAAAGCTCCCGAATGCGCGCGGCAAACTCTTTGACAAACTGCTCATCCAGTTCAGCGCGTCGTTCGGCGGCGCGTTCACGACGGCGCTCGCGGGCATCGGCATCGGCAAGGCACTCTTGCTCGGCTTTTTCAAGCGCCTCCTCTTCAACCAGCAAGCCCTGTCGCTCATAACGTTTTCGCGTGCGACTCCATTCTAAAACCACAGCGGATAGTGTCGAATATTTACGAGCGCGTCGGGTGAGCGCTGCATCACCGCGCGGCAAAAACAACAGATGGTCGAGATCCGAACACTCCAGACAAAGCGCGCCTTTGTCCTTTTCAAGAAAAACACACGAGCCGTGCCAGAGCTCTTTGCCGCACTCGCCGCACGTGGTGTCTTTGCGAATCCAAAAGACGAGGATATCATCATTTTTCGGCAAAACGCTCCTCCTATTTTAAAAATACGCAAGCAAATAATGCCGGTCAGCGCCCGAACAAACGGATCTGGAAAATCGATAAAAGCAATAGCGCGATCACCGATTTCGACCACGGTCATTTCATCCAACTCTCCCGCACCCGATCATTCCGGCAACGGTTTTCAATTGTCGGTCGGCGCGAACAGGCGACTATTCCCCTGCTCATTAATGATGGTGGCCGAGCGCCATAACGCTGTCCCAAAAACTCGCCGTATTGCTTGACATTCTTCTCGGTAAATACCTGCATGCTTGCGCTTTCACGTGAGCACGTTCAGCACTTTATTTACACCTCTATTTTTGCCTATTCGAGCAAATTCTCCTGACAACCCAACCTCGATTAAAATCTCAGATTTCTCAGGTACTCACTGCTCGACTGCAAACATGCTATCCCGTCCGGCACATTATCGCGCTCGACAAAATAGTGTTTGATTCCCTGTCGATACGCTTCGGCAAAAATCGGTGCAAAATTTATGATGCCGCTGCCGGGACAGGCAAAATCCTGTTCCTCGCCCGGCGCCATGTCTTTGACGTGCAATAGCGGAATACGGCCGGCGTATTGTTTGAGAATCTCCAACGGATTTTCGCCGCCTTTTTTCACCCAGTAAATGTCCATTTCGCATCTCACCAGGCTTTCATCTGTATTTTCCATTAAATAATGAAAAGGCAAACCTTCTTCCATGGCGTGAAATTCTTTGTCGTGATTGTGCCAGCAAAAAACGAGATCATTACTTTCTGCCAACGTGCCCATTTTGTTCAACACTTCGACGCTTTTTTTGCAATCCTCCAGTGTAAAGGGACCGCCACTGAACCACGGCCAGTAGGTGACCGCATACGTCATTTCAAGCGCCTTCACTCGATCGTAACTTTGCTGAACAACATCCATATCTTCCGAGAATTGAACGCCACCGGCAACCGGTTTGAGGCCGATCTGTCGACAAAAATCCAGAAAGGCGGCCGGCGAGTCACCTTGCAGGCCGCCTTCATATTCGGTAAAGCCAAAACTGACGGCTTGACTGAGCGCCTCCCGCCAATTGACTTTTAATTCCTTGCCGATAATGCCGCTGATAAAGCCAATGTTTTCCAACTTGTGTCCGCGAGTTGATTCGCAAAAAAGCAATGGAGTGGCAGCAACAGTCGCGCTGCCAAGGAGCATTTGCCGCAAAAACAGGCGTCGTGATGTTCTCATTTTGATTTTCTCCATACATTAATTGAATGTTTTTATTTGCTAACCTTTGTAATTCTCCCTGACTGCATCACCAAACGCTTTTAGATTCACGAACTGCATTTCATCATATTCGCGCGAGGCAACCACACCTTTTGCGCCCGCCTGGAACGCAAGCAGCGTCGCTTTGTAGATACTCTCCGGCTTGCTGGGATAGGGTTGACCATTCCACGGAATATCAATGCCAATACCTGACGCAACCGGCAATGTGCCGCTGGTCGCGTCGACAGCGCGCTTGGTTTCGATGTAAACATATTTCGGCGGAATGCCGTCGTCCAATTTGTCCAGCGTTGGGAATACATTTTTGTCGTAATGAAACAGCGCGTAAAACAACTCCATCGATTGTTCAAGCGTCAGCTCGGACGCAAAGGTCTTGTGTTCTTCAGCTAACTTCCAGTGATGCAGTCGCGGGCCAAAAATTTCGTGATACAGAATCGGTTTGATCCAGTCGCAGGTGCCGATCATGTCCGAGTACGGCGCAGCAGCGCGATAAAAAATATCCCAGCTTGAACGTTGATGATCGATATGCCGCGCCACCTGGGCAGTTGGTTTAATGCTCTTGACCGCCTGGTAAATCATTTTTTGGATTTCATTATCGGCTTGAATCCATTGATAGTTCCAGCCAAGGATTTCCGGATATTTTTGAAACAGCCTCAGCACTGTGGTCACGACACCATCAACCGGCCTTTGGCCCTGTCGAAGACTTTCCATTAAATTATACAGATCACGATAGCCGGTTCGAGCGTCTTCCGCATCCAGACCTTTTTCTTTATTTTTTGAAATGCAGTGCTCACAAAAGCAGGTCGGTGTAAAGCCGTGGCGAAAAAGCTGCTCGGACAGCGGCCCCACACGTTCGGCGCCAAACTGGATGCCATCCAGTTCATAATTGCTAAACATATCGAGCACCGAGGCTCGTAGCCATTCGCGGTAATCGGGATTGTTCCAGCACGGTGACGTGCCGCGCTTTCCGTTCATATCCACAACCAGAACCTTCTCCCAATTGGCGATGCTCGGCGTGCCATCGACAAGCACGCGATTGATGTCAGTCGGCTCATACCAGCGTGCAAATACATTCATGCCGCGGGCGCGCAGTGGTTTCTGGATTTCATTGAACAGATCGCGATCGCCGTATTCAAAATCCTGCGGTTTGGCTTGATGCCGCAAGATTGTCTCTTTGTAAAAGCGTTCATCCGTGCGCACCCAGATTTTCGGAAAGCGGCGTTTGCGCTCATCCTGAATCGGGATGCCATGATCCGCCAGGACCTGCGGTGGGCGGTTGACGGCGCAATAATAGGTGTGCGTCGTGAGGTACAGGGTGTCAATAGCGCCGCGTTCCTGCAGCCCGTCCAGGCAGGTTTCAATGCCTTCGTCTAAAATATTGTATCCATAGATTTGAATACCCACGTGCGGTTTTTTTAGCAGTGCGGCATTTAATAACGATGATCCAGCAAGGGCTGCTGTACCAAAAGCGGTTGATTTAATGAAATTGCGTCTGTTCATAGCGAGCCTCTTTGCTTTTGGATTCGATTTAAATCACACATAGAAATCGTTTTCGAAAATTACTGTATACCAGTGAAAATGTCAATTGCAAAGACAGTCGTTATTACTTTTTCATTAGAAGAAGCATGTCGTCAGCTTTAGTCAAAGTATGACTATGCGAGATCAAACAATCAGACGTTTGGCCTCTCTTCTTTTGTCATCTAAAATATGTTTCTCCAAACACGACAAAGCAACGAGTGAGACATTGCAAAAAGGAAAGCAAATAAATCCCAAGACCTGCCTGCTTGTCGAGTCAACACTGGAAGGTCGCGCGCTCAAAGAAACGACCATCGCGATTGATGTGTTTGCCCAGAGCCCGCTAATGTGATAATTTCTCAAACATCTCTGTGGGCTTGTCACCAGATAACATGCCCTCGTACGTCCAGTTGATTGCCAGCCACAACATATCGGCCATGATAAAAACACGCGGCTGTGATATGTTGGTTTGAAAGAAAACCAACTGAATCGTGGCCAATCATTTGTGCTCAAATTTGACATCCCGAACAAACTCGTTGATTCGAAAAATATCCTCGCGCGCTTTTAAAAGCGGCTGCCCGGCAACCGTACAATTTTCAAATGTGACATTCTTCACAGTATGCTCATCATCATAGCCACATAAAATAATCGGTCTCTTCGAGGCCCAAGATATGTTTTTCAAAAGCACATTTTCAATATGCCCCGGCGTATCCACGCCATATTTGGTGCCGTCGGTGATGTGCAGCTCGAACAGCTTGAGCACATCATCCTCAACACGAATGTCCTCGTAGTGGATGTCGTGAATGCGTGCCGGCCCGTCGCAAATAATGCTGAACGCAGAATGGCCGTCCACGCGCGAGCCGCCGCGCGCCTGAATGATGTCGGAATTTTTCACAAGAATATCCGAGATACTCGGTGCGTTGGTTTCAAAGCCGATGGTGCAGCCATCGCTGTAGGCAAAGCCGACCATGGTGCTGTTGGTGATGCGAATGTCGTACGACGGGATTTCCGGATTCGGCGCTTTGATAGCGATGCAGTCATCGGTGCAGCGCAAAAAGCACTCATTGATTTTCACATGCCGCGAGTTAAGCGGATTGATGCCGTCGCCGCCCGGGCGAAAACTGACGACTTTGATGTTCTGGTACACCACGCTGTCGCAATTGATGATCGTATTGGTCCAACTGCGACCGTTACGAATGATAATGCCGTTAAATTCAAGATTGGAGGAATTTTCCGGCTTGACCATGCGGCTGTATTCAAAATTGCCATCCAGAATGCCGCGGCCGAGTACGCGAATGTCCGACTGGCCGTCGGTTTCAATGCCGCCGTACACAATAGCGCCGCCGGCGATATAAATTGTGCTGCCGGATTCGGGAACCATCATGCCTGGTCTGTGCACGCCGGGACCAAACCAGATGACGTTGGGATCAGTCGAATGCGGCACTTGTTTTTCCAGGGGATTGGCGAAAAAACACAATGGCGGCAGTTCATTGACTTGAATATAGAGCTTGTCCGGCCCGGGCAAAAAGAAAGTCAAACTCTGGCCGTCAATCGTGGATTGAATTCCACGGCTCAGTGGATGAACACTGGCCGAATCGATTGGCTCTGAAATTTCAAGCTGAACCGTCAAAGGCCCGTCGCAGGAAAAATTGCTGATATGTACCTCCTGCTGCTGACTGACATACGGTGAGCCCGTAAACCAGTCGGGCAGCTTTTCGAGATCAAAATTGGTGCGCAATTTTTCAGTCCAGACGTTCCGATTATTGACTTTGACAACATAGACATCGCTGGTGCTCAGACCGGGAATCGGAGGATAGGTGACAATCTTTGACTCGCGAATCGGTGCGCAGCCGAGGACGATCGATAACAACCACACTCTTTTTATAATCATTTTTAGCTTTCTACTTTATTTCAATTTCCACTTTGTTCCCGGTCGTATGGTGTATGCGCACAACACCCCCAGTGTCCAGCCGAGACCACGTCCAACTGTCATCAAGGAGTTGATTTTTTTGCGGCACCAATTTTTCATCCACATAGACCTTGATCGGCTTTTCTCTTAATCGCAACGTCTCAGTCGAAACGTTATCAAAGGTCTGGTAACGAATTTCTGATTCGGCGTATTCAATCTTTTGAAAAACGGACGTTGATTTCAACAGATGATTCTTTTCCGCCGGCGCCCATTCGGGTATGGCGGCAATACCCTCCATAAAATGCCGGATATAATCACCATAGCCATCCGACCACCAGGCACCCGGCCATTCCGGTCCCACAGACACATAACCGTTTTCCTGGCACATATAGGTTGCGAGAGTGAAAAAACGCTGCGCCTGCTCCTTATAGTATGCATCTCCCGTGCGCTCATACCATAACGCACAAATGGATGCATAGCGCGACGTGTGACTGCCCATGGGGGCATAACACCAGGTCTGTTCCTTGATCGCGTCCATGCCCTCGGTGGCAAAGACAGATGCCACCCAATGCAAAAGGGCCGGGACATTTAAATCCAGATTTAAATCGAGCTCCGGATGTTTGATGAGATAACGCGCGGTTTCCATGGGCGTGATTTGCACGCGATTGCTACGGTCTGGGTCATTTGGGATGTCTTCAAAATAGGCATTCCAGATAAACGTTGTCATCGGGCCATTGATGGAATAAAGCCAGTGCCAGGCTAAATCTCGTGCCCGTTGAAATGAATGAATTTGTGAATCCGATAATTTGATGCGAATTTGAATACGCAACAGCTCATCAAATAGACGAATGGGTTCAATGACGTTTGAGCAATATTCCGACAAGACCTCGTTGGTCTTGGCATTGATCCGAAACGGCCAGGGCGATTTTTGCGTCTCGGCCGGCGAAAACGGCGGCGGCCTTGGACGCACATCGCGCACATGTGTGGCTAACGCTTCAGCGCAGTGAATGGCCGCATCCAAAAAGCGTTTTTCTTCAGTGATTTCGTAAAAGGTCAGATATCCCATTCCCAGCTCACCGATCTTGTCCGGTTCAATACCGTACAAACCATCCCCGCGGAGGCCATCCTCCTGCCACTTTTGTGCGCCACGATACGTGGTCTCGAATGGATCGGCGCTGGCATACGGTACATTCGGCCAGGGCCAATCGGCAGGCGTGGTGCCATTCTCCAACTGAAAATCCAGCATTGCTCGCACCAGGTCGATGTAGGAATCATCACCCGCAAACACGCGATAATTTACCGCCAATCCCTGCACCAATCCCGCCCAGACGCACGCTGGATTGTGCATCCAGTCCTCGGCGATAAACTCGCCACTTTCATTCTCATGGAAACAGCAGGTGATAAAATACATCGGAAGCTGCAAAGGCTCGTACATCGGCGCATTAGCTACAAATTCAGCCGCTAACTTGGCGACATGCACATAACCGGCGCCGGGTGTATTGGCTTGATACCAGGGCAGCAGACGTCCACTTTCATCGCGCTGTACCAGATGGTGTAGAATGGAATCCCTGGACGTCGATTGCACAATCTGCGCCCAGATTGAGGGCAGTGACAACAGAAGCAGCACACAACATAAAAGTAATCTTTTCATGATGATCCTCGCTATGGCCAGCTATTCTATCGAATCGCCATCGACGAATAGACTTGCGCTTTCCACAATTATTTTTTTGCTCAGCTGCTCATCAATAATTCCAGCACGTACATTTCCAATGCTTCATAATCGCGTGCCGCAACACATTTTTTCTGAAAATCACGGTCAAATTTTTTCGCTTTCGCTTCCAGCATTTTGACGATTTTCATGCTGTTTTCCAGGTGGCGATAACTGACCTCTACCTTTTGCGTGCGCATGGCTTTGACATCCAGACCAATGTATTCGCCGTTTTGCCCATAGTTGTAATCGACCAACACCCTGATTTGATTGAATGCCTGGCGTAAATTTTCGACGCCAAAGGTTTTATCCTGGTCGTATTTTAGCCCATTCTGATCGTTCAAATGTACGCTCCACAGTTTGCCAAAAGCCAAGGCAAACGCGATTTCCGACGCCGGATCGAGTCCGGCCAAAACAGCGTGCGCGGTTTCCAGCAAACCTCCCACCCGCGACGGATCATTTGTCGCTGATGAAACTGCCATCGCATGCCCCATGGTGGGACAATAGCTGCGATCGATGGGTTCATTGGGTTTGGTTTCGATCAGAATCTTGATTCCCTGGTCATACGCTAACATTTTATTGATAGCATCGATGATGTGCTTCGGTCCCTCGACCGGGTCTTTGCTCTCATAACACAGCGTACCTTCGCGCGCCAGCCACAGCACGATTTTGTCCGTCCCCAGCGCCCGGGCAATGTCAATGGAACGAAAGGCGCGCCAGATCGCATAGTCGCGGTCGCTTTTGCTATTCGATGTGAATGCGCCGTCCACGGTACGACTATCTTCCCACAATCGCGGCGCGACAAACTCGGCGGCCAGGTCATGCGAGTCCAACAGGTTTTTCATCTCCTTTGCCGTCTCGATAATCTGCTTGTCCGAAAGATTGTTCATCTCCGGCACAGCATCATCATCATGAAACTGCACCGCATCCAATCCGATATCTTTGAATGTAGAGATTTTTTCGGCGATCGGGATCGATGGCCTAACCTTGGGACCAAAAGCGTCTGCACCTTCGTGCACATTCCATGGTCCGGCTGAAAATTTGAATTGACTCATGGTGTTTTCCTCTCTTTTAGTAAATTGGCACTTGTTTATTTCACAAAATCGGAATAGGGAAAAAATCGTCCCACAAAACCACCACCGGGCGCCATAGAAATATTCAGAGTATCATCAGCACCCACCACTTGATATGTAAAGTTGATATCATTAGCGTTCTCCACGGCATTCGGACCGTCAACATATAATTCCGCCATAAATCTCCCTTTGCCTAAAAAGTCGAGCGACACCGACAAATGACAAGCGGTCCAGTCCGTATTGCCGCCCAAAAACCATTCTGTGCCGGAACGTCTGGCCATGATGACATACTCGCCAACCTCGCCGGCCAAAAAACGCGTCTCATCCCATGCTGCCGGCACCCGCTTTATAAAGTCAGCGCCGATTTTGCCGCGATAGTTATCCGGAAAATCTGCCAACACTTGAAAGCCGCTTTCAAAAATCACCAGGTGTGCCAAAGAATGACAGCGTGTACCCAATACCATAAATTTATCGCCGATAATCCGATAGGTCTCCCGCGTGCCGTTGGAAAATCCAACCGGGATATAATCCAGCGGTCCGGCCAACATGCGTATGAACGGGAGTTTGCAGTTATGATCCGGCGTGGGCTTGTTATCCCATTTGGCGTACTCTAATCCCAGCACACCCTCATGACTCAGAAGATTGGGATAGGTTCGCGAGCGGCCGGTGGGTTTGTAAATACCGTGAAATTCGATGTGCAGCTTGTGCTGCGCGGCCTTGCGAGTCGCTTCATTGACAAAATAAACGGACGCTTGATCGTCCGAATTGATAAAATCGATATTCAGCCCTTTGACGCCCCATTGTTGAAAAAGCGGCAGGGCCTGATCCAGTTGCTTTTTCATCAAAGGACCATAGGTCCATAAAAATACATCGACGTGACGCTCGCGAGCATACTCGACCAGCATGGGAATATCGACATCGGTTTTCGGCTTGGTGACATCGAGCGTGGTGTCCGACCAGTTGTCGCCATACCAGCCGGCATCAATCGACATGTATTCCAGGCCAAAATCACCGCAAAAATCGATATAATGTTTCAGCGTTTCGTTGTTCACCGCACCTCGGGTGCCGTTTGGCCCGGTGTGGTCGCTCGTCCAGTCATTGATCGCCAATCCCGGCTTTATCCAGTCAGTCTCGAATTGGCAGGGATCATTTAAATTGAGTACAAGATTGGATTCAACCAGGCGACCGGGGTGGTCGCCAAGCAGGATGAGACGCCAGGGCGATTGACAAGGCGTGTCACAGCGCACCCTCACATCCGTAGCGATTTTGCTCTTCGCCAGGCGCGATATGAGCGTGAGAGCATCCTGTGGATGAGGCGCAAGATAGAGTCCCGCATAATTTTCCAGGTCCGCCTCGGTGATGGCCGCCCAGATATTTTCCTGAATCCGCAACAATAAGGGTAAGCCGATCAGCGTGCTATCGTTGATTGCGGATATCCGGTTAACCGCATACTCTGCTTCGTAAGCAGTATAAAAACTGTCTAAATGCAGCCCGTAATATTGAACATCATCTCGAAAAGCAAAGCAAGTTAGTTCATCCACGATTTCAATGAATTGCTGATCGGCAGTTTTGGGAATATCATAGCGAAAAGCCACCCCATCGTCGTAGGCGCGAAAAATGATATAAAGAGGTCGGGCCCATTGGTCTTGCAGCTCAACTTTTAACTCGTTATAAAAATTGTCGATTGTCGAGGCTTTGCCGTGCGGCATGGAATAATTTTCCTGGAAGGTGCTTTCTGTAAAAGAGACAAGTTTATATGCGGGGCGGCTCTTCCGAGCATCGTTAAAGTGAAGACCGAGCGACGATTGTGCGAGGACACACTCGCCGCCAAAAAAGAGACCAAAGCGTATTTCGGAAGATTCGGTGACGTCAACTGTCAGTTTGACGGTTGTGTTTGGTGAAAACAAGTCAAGGGGTGCTGCCAGGACAGATATTACCATGACTGCACAGAAAAAACAAAGTGTACGGATTATCATTTTTTCTCCTCAACAGTTGCTCTTTTAAGCTATTCCAAAGTTACCGTTATAACGCAGCGCGTCTCCTCGCTCTCTTTGTAACCATATCGAATCGCCCGAGCCCGAATCAGGGTTGTGCCCCGCGGCAAGCGGATGGAACCCTTATAAATCTGCCAGCGTGCCTCTTCCCCATCTTGCATCGTGTAGGCCATGGAGGCGCCTTCCGTCGCACAATAAAAATCGATCATTGCCGGTGATTTGAATGTTGCGGTCTCGGTTTGAATGCGCTCGTTGCCGCGATTGGATGGCGCATTTGGAATAAACCAGATGCGATGTGTTTGCGGCTGCTCGCCGTTCGGCCACCAGCGCCGCACCAGCTCCGATTCCGGGATGTCACCCAGATCGTTGGTCTCCAGACGCCATTCATCCAAAATAACACGCATTTTATTCAGCACATCTGCATATTTTGGATCATCCGCCAGATTGTTGATATGATGCGGATCAGCTACACAATCATACAATTCTTCGGCGGGACGTCTGTTACGGAACCAGAGCTGCTGTATTTCATTCAGATTGTCCTCCGCTTGCAAGCGCAAAAGCTCCTGCATGATGGGAGAGTTGTTGCGATAGGGAATCCACTCGACATAAGGCGTTTGCGTATAATAATTGCGCACATAACGGAATTTTTTGTCACGCACTGAACGAACCATATCATATGATTCGTCAAAACGATCGCGGTGTGAAAAAACGTATTGCCGAGCTTTACCCTTTTGATCGCCCAGAAAAGCGCGACCCTGCATCCACGCGGGAATGTCGACGCCCGCCATGGAGAGCACAGTCGGGCCAAAATCAATCGAACTGATCAAATCATCATTGACGCTGCCCGGCTTGATGGCGCCGGGCCATTTAATGAGCAACGGAATGCGCGTACCGGAATCGTACGGCCAGCGTTTACCGCGCGGCAGACCATCGCCATGATCGCCCCAGAAAAAGACAATCGTATTATCGGCCACGCCTTCCTCTTCCAGCTCTTTGAGCAACTGTCCGGCTCTGGCATCCATTTTAAAAATTTGATCATACAGACGCGCAATGGATTTGCGCACCGGCAGTGTATCCGGATAGTATGGCGGCACCTCGACCGCAGCCGGATCCGTTTTCTCCGGTTCCTGCCAGGTTTTGCTTTCATGTGTTTGCGTGTCGTTGAACACGGCAAAAAACGGCTGGCTTTTGTCGGGACGATTCTTCCAGTGCGCTGTGTTGCTGCACTCGTCCCAAATGGTGATGGGCGTGTAGGAGAAATCCGCGAACTGATAATCGGTTTTGGAATTGTTGGTGCAGTAATATCCGGCGGCGCGCAGAAATTCGGGGAATGCTTTTACGTGCGATGGTGGGCAGGTTTGATATGGGGTCGGCAATTCCTTGGTTCGACCCACATGACTCGTACGCATGTTGTGCGTGCCAATCGTTGTCGGATACATGCCGGTGATGATGCCGGAACGCACCGGCGCACACACCGGCGACGTGGTGAAGCAGTTCTCGAAGCGCATACCCTCGGATGCCAGTTTGTCCAAATTGGGTGTATCCGCGACTTTATCGCCGTAGCAGCCCAAACGCGGACTAATATCCTCGCAGGAAATCCACAAAATATTAGGTCGATTTCGTTGTTGTGCTTTACTTTGTTTGGAAAGCGTAAATGGAGTCATTGCAGCGGCTGTGGTGAAAGCGCCGAGTTTCAAGAATTGGCGTCTGTGCATGGTATCCCTCGTTGAATTTTAAAACGAAATCAAACAGCGTTGCTCCTGCATGACAAATTTTGGTGATTGATTCGATTTCGTCGATTCAAGATGATGGTTCGGATGATTGCAAGCGGATTGTTCAGGAGCATAGTGCTCATTTTTATCAATATAAGAATAATTTGAGCTAATAAAAATGACAGAATGATTAAAGATAAAATGAACAAGACAGAATCATTTTAGGGCAGAATCATTAGCATCGAGCCACAAATTTGGCTTTGTGTATTGAGTGATTCTGTATTTTTTTTATTTTAGCTCTGATCCGAGTAACAAAAACGCGGTTTTCTCATGAACCACTATCTAATCTTCCGGCCCCCACGCCTCACGCCAAATAGATGGTTGTTGCTGAACAAGCGCTAATCCTTTTTGTGTCAAATCGGCCATCTCACTTTCAGAAAGTGGCTGAAGACTCTTGACGGTCGCAACCGCTTCTTCAACTTCAAACGGATCACGCATGCCAATGACCGCTGTGGCAACGCCAGGAATTGACAAGGCGTAGCGAATGGCATTATCATATTCATCAATATGAAAGCGAAATTCTTTGTTTGTGACCGGATGCACGCCGCCCAAAACCTTCATCGCGACCAGTCCCATGTTGAGCGCGCGAGCGCGCGGCCAGACTTTTGTTTCAAATCCATAGGTATGTTGCATGGCAAAATTAGCCACATTCATCAACACATCGATTTCACCGGTGTTAATTAACCCCAGGAAACGAGATGGACGATTATGTCCGCTTATACCGATGCCGCCAATCACGCCCTGTTTTTTCGCCTCGATCAGTGCTGTCAGCGCACCCTCTTTGCCGATGATCCAAGATGTGTCAGGCCAGCGATTGGTATCGCCAAAGCTGTGAAAAAACACCAGATCAAGAAAATCTGTTTGCATCTCTTGCATGCTCTTTTTGATTTGTGACCAGGCACCGTCGTATGTCGCTTCTTCAATTTTTGAGACCAAAAAAATCTGATCACGATAGGGCTTGATGATCGGCCCAAGCTTTTTCTGCACCCCCGGATAATTTGGCGCGGTGTCAATATAATTCACACCCACTTCCAGCGCGGTTTCAACAACCGTTGCAATCTCTTGGGCAGAAAATTCACGCGCGATAAAAATGCCGCATCCTACGCCAAATCGCGACACTTTTTTGCCGATCCGTCCAAGCATGGCCTGAGGCATATCACTGCTTTTATTTTCAGCGGATGCTTTCTTACTGTTGATCATGTGCGGCACGGCTAAAAGCGCGGCGCTGCCCGCAGAATTTTTTAGAAATGTGCGTCGATTCATTTTTTTATCTCCATTGATGACATTGTTTGCTTTAAAAGCTGTTAACCAGGGCTCGCCAGGATGGATGCAGACCTTTGTCATGTATGATGTCTTTCCGGCCTGCACGTTTTCCGGCAGAAAGGTGAAATAGCCGTCTAATAAAGCATAAGGGATGCTGTCCTGCTCTGATGTGACATTCTGTTTAAACCAGAGCGTATCTGCGTTTCTCATTGGCACATAACATCGACTCGCGCCGTGGAGCTGCATGTTGGTCCAGATGCCCCATGAAACAGTATCATTACGAATATTGGTCAATCGGCTGTGGAATCGCACGCGATTACTGGCGAGCAGCTCAATCGTGTGCGTGAATTGTACGCCAGTCAACGGACTTTTGGGTCCCGTGAGCACAACCTGATGTGCCTCTATCTCTATCGCAAACTCGCCATATATCAGATAGGGATCCGGCGGCCAGCGATCGCCATTTGCCTTTTTGTCAGGATACAAATCCTGGCGGCGCCACCATTCGTCCATGGGACTCGGCCATACCATGTAGCCCCAGTAAGGCTTGTAATCGTGCACGGTGTTCATGTCCGGTTTTTGTGACGGATGCTCAATCCACAGGCTGCTATCGGATTTTAGAATATTGCCATGACCTTTGAGGCCGAGATAGACGATTCGCCCACCCACGTCGGGGAGGATGGCCAGTTCGAGTTCGTCTCGCTCGAGGCAGAGGAGCTTATACGAATCGAGGCCACCTGTGCAGCTAAGGAGAAACAACGCGATTGAAATGCTGAATAATAATTTGGAGTATATGCTTTTCATAGAGTCAGACTTTTATTTCATAATTCATAATTCAGCATTCGATATTCAATATTCGCTTTTTCATGAATATCGAACATCGAATGTCGAATGATGAATAGTGAAGTATTGCCACATCTAAGATCTGAGATCGCCGATCTTCAATCGTCAATCAATTGATTTCAGATTGCAGATTAGCGATCTCAGATCTCAGATTTGTGGAGCCGCTTCAATTCTAATAGCGTTCGCCGGGCATACAACCGCACACGCGCCACAGCCCACGCAGCGTTGGCGATTTATTTCCGGCCAGGCAGCTAATTCAAAATCCGATGGATGGATCATCACCGCATCATAATCACAATAAAATTGACAGCGATCGCATTCTTTGTGCCGGGACAAGAGACAATTTTCCACATCGATGTGCGCAATGCCCAAAACCAGGCTTTTTTTATCATTCTTTGAAAATGTTTTTATAGCGCCGCTGGGGCAGACGGTGCCGCACGCCGTGCATGCGGGCAAACAGTAGCCATGTGTAAAAGAAATTTTTGGCGTCAGCAATCCCGCTATATCATTCGCGTCAAATGATGATTGGATGATATGTGTGGGGCATGCGCGCGCGCAATTGCCGCAGCGAATGCATGTGGATTGAAACTGACCCTCCGGCAACGCCGCTGGAGGGCGGATTATTGACGCTGAAGTGGCAATTGATCTTTTGAACAAAACTGCAAAACCAAATCCCCCGAGCGCACCAATGGCTGCGCGACGACCGACATCAAACGCGGTGGCACGCTCATCCTTTTTTGTCATCATTTTTCTCAAGGATGTTAATCCATCCTGCAATCCACCTAGCGGACAGAGTTTATTGCACCATACGTGACGCGAAATAAAATTGATGCCGACGATGAATATCAGTCCGGCCATGCTGAGCAGCGCCGGCACAAGTGACACTTTGAATCCGCTAAAAAATGCATGAAAAGCGACAATGGGATCGAGCAGACCGAGCGCTGGAACGTCAAAAATCGCGGCGCCAAAAACAAGGGCTGCGAGAAAAATCCCCAACGGCGGCATTCCTTTCAGCACTCTCAGGCGGCTCAGCTTGGAAACGCTGTCACACAAAAGACCGGTCGGGCACAGCCATCGGCAGTACCAGCGATGACGAAGCGTGACAAAAATTAGAATAATAGCACCAATGATTGAAAGCCAGGACAGGCTTTGGGATGAAAGCGAGTTCAAAAAAACTAAAGGACTCGTCCAGATAAAAAGTCCTGTCAGCCACCCCAATGAAAATGGCAACGCAAAAATCGTCGCGAGCACCAGGGCAAAAAGCCGGCTATGTCTAACTTTAAACGTCATCCCAGATTGGCATTTTGCGATTTTAAGAGATTTTGCACTCGTTTGATATTCACATTTGTTGCTGTTGAACCTTCCTGTACGGCCACCGCCGCTGCCGCACCGGCCGCATGCCCGGTCACCAGACAAGTGCCGATGATGCGTGTGTCTTCGACCAGTTCGCGCTCAAAACAGAAACAACGTCCCGAAACAATCAAATTTTTTGTCTTTTTCGGCAGCAACGAGCGATAGGGAATCTGCCACAACGGCCGTTCGTTCACTGGCACACGACGGCCCTCGTAAAGCATTGTACACCAGGCGCCGCTGATGCCGATGACGTCGTCAAACTTTTTGAATGTCATGGAATCTTTCAGCGTCAATCGATATTGACCGTCCAAGATGCGCGACATGCGCACGCCGAGCTGCGATGCGGTGTCCAGCAAAAACACCTCTTCGTAGCCTGGTGTGGCACGGATTTTTTGCGTGTTCTCCCAAATCTGGATGCGATACTTTTGCTGCAACTCGGAGAGCGTGTGCAGATCAAGTCCGTCCTGATCGTTCTCGCCATGCATATTGAACCAGTTGACGCTTGCAATCGGCGTTGGATTGCCGACGGGAACATCTTTGTATCCCGGAGCCGATTTGTTAATACGATCAACATTGCCGAGCCGGTGTACCAGTCCGATGTGGTATTTCATGTTCTGGAAGTCTTCGCCGGCGAGTGCGAGCATGTCGCCATCACCCGTGCCATCAACAACCATTTTGGGTGCTATCGCAACACGGCCGGATTTGCTCTCGAGCAAAACGGCCTTGATCCAGCCATTCTCAACGATCACATTTGACGCCCAGCAATGGTACAGCATGTTGATGTTGGATTCTTTGATCATCACATCAAGCACATATTTGCCCGCTTCTGGATCGATGACGGGATTGACCTCGTGAATGGCCATGTCGAGCGTGCGCAGCCGCCGCGCCATTTCATCACCAACGCCGTAGATAACCTGTTGATGATAGCCACTTTTGTCAACAGCGTGCGTGGAGAGCAGGGGCAACACCAGTCCGCCGGTCCACAAGCCACCAAGGTGATTGTAGCGCTCGACCAGAACAACATCCGCGCCGGCGCGCCCGGCGGAGATCGCTGCAGCAACACCAGCCGGGCCGCCACCAACAACCAGGACATCCGGTTCGGCAATAATCGGTATTTCTCGCGCCGGTTCGAGAATAGTCCTTTCATCTCGAGTACCCGCAGCGTGTTGCTGCCGCTTGGTTGAATTACTTTGACATCCAGCGACCAAGGCTCCAGTCGTTGCAGCTAACGTGACCAGAAATTTTCTCCGCTTTATCATGCGATCTCCTTCCTTTTAAAACTCTAATGCAAGCCCCTACGTCGTCTCCAGCGCATATGTCGCAATTTTCATCTCTATGCCTTTATTGAGAGGGTAAAAAGCAGAACGTTTACTTGTCGGCAATATCACGTCATAATAATAGCCAAAAAAAGCTGAAATAACAACCTGATTGAAGCGCTGCACTGCCCCTTATCGTGAAATAGCTTCGGGTGAATAGAAGAAAAGTCACAATCCTGCTCTATAAAACGCATGACTCTTTCCGGCCGATCATTGATTTTATTTACTTATTCAGCGCGAACAAACGAGAATAAAAATGAGCAAAAACGCAACGAACTGTTTTTATAAATGCAACAGAATAGATATATTTCATCTGCATCCGAGACAGTGATCTCATTTCATCTGGATAGGTTCAGTATTATCAACTCAGCATTGGAGCGTATATCTCAATGAACAAGGTGATGTTCTTTTTTCTGTGGTTCGTCATGAGTGCTTTGCATGTGTCAGCGCAAGATTCGCTCAAACATCTCTATCTTGGCAACGACACGCATACGGACCTCATGTGGAACGGCGATGAGGACGACTGGTATCAATACAACCTCGACATGGCCAAATTTTATCTCAGACTCGGCGAATCCACGCGCAACAATCCGCCCGAGTCGCGCAGCAAGTGGAATTATGACGTCGCCTGGACGCTGTATATGCTGGAAAAGCGTGCGCCAAAAGAGCTATTCCATCGTCTCATCGCGCAAATAAAAAACGGCCAGGCCAGTGTGCCGTACAATTTTGTCCTGGCGGTCTATGGGGCATCAACGCTCGAGTCGGTATTACGGAGTTTTTATTACGGCGGCTATTTGCAGCGCACCTACGATATCCCGGTGGAATTGGCGGTGGCACAGGAAAATGCCACGCTGCCGCTCGGGCTTGCATCTCTTTGGGCCGGCACCGGTGCAAAGTATAGCTGGAAGGGCGTCTGCAACTGCGCCACGAAAATCAATACCGTCGGTGACCGCAATCATGAAATTTACTGGTACAAGGGTTTCGACGGCAACAAAGTGCTGATGAAATGGTACTCGAATTACGGCTGGAATGCCGAGCTCGGTGGTTACGCCGAAATGTTAGAGCCGACCGTCGCTGTTCAGCAAATGAAGACGCTCTGTGAATCGGATCGCTATCCTTATCGCATTGCCGCTGCGTTCGGCAAGGGATGGGATAATATTTTCAATTATTCTTACGATCTGGTATGGGGACTCGGTCACCGCACCCTGCCGGGCACCAAGCTGTACCTGTCCAATCAACTTGACTTTTTCCATCATTTTGAATCCGAATATGGCGACGTGCTGCCGCAGGTCACGTTATCGTATGGCAACGAATGGGATTTGAATCTGGCTTCTCTGGCGGAAGTGAACGGTCAACTCAGGACCTCAATGGAAAAACTGCGCACGGCCGAGGCCATGGCCGCCATCGTCACGATTGATGATCCAGATGCCTTTGAAAATCTCGCACCGCTCAAACGTGAATTTTATTATGCCCTCGGCGTGTTCAATCTGCACGGCTGGACAGCCGACGGCCCGATAAACCGGCACGATTTTGCGACTTATATGCGGCGTCAGCACAACAGTATTACCAGATATGTTGATGCCTTGTACGAAAGGGCGTCCTCCGAATTGGGAAAAAAGATCAACGCCAAAAATCTTGATCACGTTGTGCTTGTTTACAATGCGCTTAACTGGTCGCGTGATGCGATCGTCGACATTCCGATTGACGGTGATTTTAATTTGGTTCGCGATGTATCGAGCGAAAATCTTTATCCCGGCAAAATCATTGGTGCTGGCGAACGACGAGTTCTTCGCGTCAAGGTGAGGGACATACCGCCAATCGGCTACAAGCTGCTGCAATTGATCAAACGGGAAGGCATTCAAACAAAAAGCGTTTTTACATTTTCCGATCAAAGACTCGACACGCCGTTTTATACCGTACGACTCGAAAAATCGGGCGCCATTCGTTCGCTTTACGATAAAAGATTGCATAAAGAATGGTCGCAGGGATGGCTGAATTATCTCGGCGGCGATCCGCATGCCGGCGAAGAAATTCAAATTTTACATGATGGTGAAGAGCACATTACCTTGTTCTGCCGATCAGCCGATCCCCTAAAACACGATTGCACAATCACCTTTTATGCGGATACACCGCGCATCGACATACAAAACCGCATCCTGGAAAATTTTTCCGACCTTCAGCATTGGACATTTGATTTCAAGGTTGATCGACCTGAAGTCTGGCACGAGGAAGTCGGCGCAGTGATCAAGGCAAAAACCGCTTCCGCCGGCGGCCACTATGCGGACCGGATGGCGCGCTACGACTATTTGACGCTGAATCATTTTCTCAACGTCGGCAACGCAAAGCACAGCATCACGCTGTCAAACAGCAACTGCCTGTTCTTCAGATTGGGAGAGAGCAAACCGGAGTTTTTGGATATGACATCCGCAACTGTGCACATTCTTGTCGGCGGACAGGTGAATGAAAATCTCGGTGTGATCGGTCAAGATGGTGATTCCACGTTTCATCAAAATTTTTCGCTCATGCCGTTTGGCCAATCATTTCATGCCGGTTTGTCCATGCGCTTTGCGCTCGAGCATCAGAATCCGCCGGCCATTGCTCCGGTCGGTGCCGGAGGTGAGTGGCCGGAAGCACAACGCAGTTTCTTCAACACAAATAATCCCGATGTTTTGTTATGGACGCTCAAACCGGGAGAAGACGGCGGTCTGATCGCGCGCTTGTGGAACATGCTTGACGAACCCCTGACCGCCGTTTTGGCGAGCAGCACAATGCTGCAAAGCGCTGCGGCCGTCACGCATGTGGAGACCGATATAAAGACGCTTGCTCTTTCGCAAAATTCCGTCCCTTTGGAACTTTGTCAGCACCAGCTTGTAAGTCTGAGATTGGTGCTAAAAAAGACAAAATAGTTTTGCGGCTTCACTTTGCCAAGAGCATTTTTATTGTCTTTGCATACAAACCGGCCTGCAACCTGACAAAATAGAGTCCACTTGGTAAGCCGCTGCCGTCGAATTGCACTTCGTGTTGTCCGGCCGACTGTAAACCGTCCACCAGCACCGCTATCTCCCGGCCATAAAGATCATAAATTTTAAGTGTTGCATAACTTTGATTCGCAAGTAAAAAACTGATTGTGGTCGTTGGATTGAACGGATTGGGATAATTCTGAAACAAAACAAAATCTTGCGGAAAAAAAGAAGCATCTTGCTCAACGCCTGTTGGATCATGAGCCAAACTGTTGAGATAGACTTCGAGCATGGTATAGCCATCCTGGCCGATGTTGTTGCGGTCCTCCGGATCGTTGGGATTGAGACCGTTTGTTTGTTCCCAATCGTCCGGCATGCCGTCGTGATCATTGTCGTCCGGAGCCGGCAGCGAGTTGAGCGCCGGCCAGCCGCCTTCAGGCTGCTCGGCAACAGTGGCAATCGAATGCCCGGTTCTGTTCAAAACATCATTGACGATACGGGTATCTATCGTGTCCCTTTTGGGCAAGCTGGCGCCGGCCGAGACCAGCACATCGGTTTTCGCCTGTTCCGGCGATGTGGTCGTCACCGGTTCCATCTCTATCAGGGCAGAACGCGCTTTATACGCCGCTATTTGCTCTGCGGTATACCCGGATCGGAAACTGACAAGACTCCAGGGATCGGCCGGCACGATACCATTCATTGAATTATTTTCAAAGTAGCCGATGCAATGCACGCCATTTTCTCTGAAAATCGTGCTGGGTGATGACTCGGGTCCCCTGATATAGACATTGCCAATAAAATTGTAGCGGCTCATGGTATTGGAATCATCGTTGTAACCGGGACGACTGCCCTGCCAGTTGTAGATGACATTGTTGCAAAAATCCAGGTACAGTCCTTCCGGATCGTCAGTCACATCCGTATAATTTCCCGGTCGCGGCAATCTACCCCAATTATGCGCATAGAGATTATGGTGGTAGGTCTTTTGATCGCCGTAATCCCCCCGGATAAGCGAGCCGTAACTGTGATTTTCAAACGTCAATCCTTCACTTATAATGCACCATTGTACTGTAACCATGTCTGACTCCGGCTGGCATGAGATGCCTTCATCACGGGCGTATGAAGCGCTCACATGATCGATGATGATGTTTGTGCCGCCTGATATATCTATGGCATCGCCGTCAGAATTGGCGGCTCCGGCATCCACACGCACACGAATGTATCTGATAATAATATTTGAAGCGTTAACTCTGATACGTCCTTTAATACAAATGCCGTCGCCGGGTGCCGTTTGACCCGCTATGGTGGTGTTGGATTTTGGAGTGAGAATAACACTTCCCAATTCAATGGTGCCCGAAACACGGAAAACAATCGACCGGTTTCCCGATCTCACCGCATCAACAAGGGAGCCGGGACCGCTGTTGCTGAGAGTCGTCACTTCATACACAGAACCGCCGCGCCCGCCGCTGGCGAATCGTCCGCTGCCTTCCGCCCCCGGAAAAGCCGGTTGTTCCGCAACGGCAAACGGCGTATTTATTAAAAGGGTAATAATGGCCAAAACCATAAAAGCACTGCCTGGAATGTTACTCGTTTTCATTATATTCCTCTCTAATAATTGATAACGTTGATGGCTTTGTGTCTTTTTGTGAATGCATTTTCTTGACTATATAAAAGAATACGATTTTTTTGATGATTTTCAATACTTTTATTTTTTTTTTGATAAAGCAACCGTCAGGTTGTTATGCTGCAATATTGATCAAATTTTGCTGAATTTAAAGATTGATTCAATAAGATTTTCCTGTAAATTAAGAGTGTTTGATGGATTGCGGCTGCTGTTGCAGTCACTGGATTTAACAGGTAAAATCAATGATTGATACTCTTGGCGCGGCCAAAGGCAGCAACCAAAATGGTCCACAATTACACGGATGTCACGGATTATCCAGATCAATATGATTTGAAAATGATTTCTTGTCCGTGTAAATCCGTGCAATCCGCGGACATTGGTCCATGGATTACGGGATCTTTTTGATGTGGATAAAGATTTATTGATACAAGCACATAATTTTTCAGTTACAATAGAGAGGAGAAAAAAGATGAAATCATTACAAACTCCATTCATGGCAATGGTGCTTCTCGGGCTGGTGTTGCCGCTGGTTGCGCACAACCTGGTGGACAACGGAGATTTTGAAAACGGCATGAGTGGATGGGGCTCGTGGTTTGTCGATGAAAACGCTACCTGGGCTGAACAACCCTATGCGGACGCCGAATTTTCCATCACCAGTCCCGGACTCGGTGGCAGCGATAAAGCGTTGTATGTTCGTGTGCACAAGCCGGGCAAGTTTGATTGGTACATTCTCGTCACCAAACAGGTTGCGCTGCAACAGGGCAAAATGTACGAGATTTCCTTGCGCGCGACCTCTGATCTCGATAAAACAATCTCCCTGGCGGTGCATGAGGATGTTTCGTCCGGCAGCCCTTTTTTCTACCAGGCCATCAATATTTCGGATGAGGATAAGGTTTATGGGCCGTTCCCGTTCATTTATGAACCCACACCCAAAATGCCCGGCATCAAAATCCAATTTGGCGGCATGGAAGGGGATGTTGTTGTGGATGATGTTGTGATTGAGCACGTAGATATCGATACGGATTACACGCCTTACAATTCGCTGGAAGACATTATCGGTGATATCACGCTGCCGCATGAAGGTTTGCCGCATGGCGTTCCAAGTTCGTACGATTGGGCACAAAAACCGCGTCGTGGTGCACAACAACCACCGGAAGATTGGACCGCTGCTATTGCCTGGGGACAACTTTACGAATGGATCGAAGGTAATCCGGCGACCAATACGCGCGTGCAAATCCGCGACATGGAAATGCTCTATTTGAGCAAGAGCGACGGCCAGTGGCATCAACTGCAAAAATCGTTGCGCATCGATGGTGCGGCTTATGTGGAGGATTTTGTTGGTGACATCAACAAACCTGCCGATATCCGCACCGAACCGGATGGCAGCATTTCCGTCACCGCCGGTGACGGCTACAATTTTCACTTTTGGCCATCGTCCGGACGCGTCGAAATCCCGGAAAATGATGTCGAGGGCTGTTTTGTGACCGTGCAGTGCCGTTTGATTTTGGAAAATCCGGATGGTGTAGATGATCGTAACGAAGCAAAATATCTGATGAGCGTCGGCGGCGACTGGTGGGAATCCATGACCGCCGTGTGGGATCAATGGAGAACGAACGCAGATATGGGCATTGGTCGATTCCGTTTTATTACACCCGAGTGGAAGGGCTATAATATGATTTCTCTGCCCGTCGATCGGGTGCGCGAAAATCCACCGCCCTTTGCCGGCAGCACCGCAATCGATGATTCGCCAATAACAAATATTCAGGATTTTCACTTGACGCAAAACTATCCCAATCCCTTTAATCCATCAACAACCATTCGTTACGATTTGCCGCATAGCAGCCATGTGCAATTGCAGATTTACGACGTGAACGGACACCTGATTCAAACACTTGTGGATGGTTTTCGACCGGCTGGCCGGCACGTTGTGGAATTTTCAAGTTCGCGCTTGCCCAGCGGCGCTTATTTCTGCACATTAACCGCGGGCAATTTAACGCAAGTTCGCAAGATGCTGCTCATTCAATAACTCGACGGCAAAAAAGAACAAAGGATTGGCATCAATTTCAGGATGAAAAAAATGCCGGAATGGCCACTTTTAATACTCAAATCAGCATCCACCTCCCTTTTTAATCTGGCGCCATATGTCCTGGTGGGCGTTGTGCTGTCTGAAATTCTCAAATATATTGAATGGAGCGATCTGCTCATTCAACAGGCTTCGGCAACACCCTTCTTCTCCATATTTTGGGCGGTCGCACTGGGACTCGTATCGCCCATGTGCACCTATGGAACGCTGCCCATTGTCCTGACGCTCTTTGGTTTGGGCTTTCCGGTTGTCTCCCTGTCCACATTTCTCGTCGCGTCGTCGCTGATGAATCCCCAGTTGTTCATCATCACCTGGGGTGGTATAAGCCCGACGATGGCACTCTATAGACTGGGTGCAGTGGCGATTTTTGCCTTGCTCTTTGGAATTTTATTGTTTACAATGAATCCTGTCAAGCTGGTGAATACAGCCTTGCGTCCTGACCAAGAAACAAAGTCGAAGAGCAAAAAAAGCTTTACCTGGTTTTCGTTTCTGAAAGGTTCGTTCCAGGCACTACAGTTTGTCGGATTTTACATCGTGGTGGGTGTTTTGCTGGGTGCTGTCGTTGATGTCGTAATACCAAGAGAGTGGCTTTTGCAGGTTTTTGGCGGCCCGGAATGGTTGGGCATCCTGATGGGTGCCCTGCTCGGCATCCCGTTTTACGCCTGTGGCGGCGGAACGATCCCTTTGATTGATGCCATGCTTGACAAAGGCATGAGTGCAGGCGCGGCCCTGGCATTTTTTATCGTTGGTCCCGCAACCCGAGTGACACCGTTGGTGGCGCTGGCGGCCATTATTCGTCCGCGGGTCATTGGACTTTTAATTTTGCTTTTGCTGTGTTATGCTGTGGCGATTGGCCTGATTATCAATACGCTTGTTTGATCATTGATATAAACTGAAAAAGCTGGAGATGGTTATGATTCTTTCCAAAAACAAGAAACTCTTTCTTTTGTTAAGCAGTGTTGTGCTGGTTGGATTTACCTGGATCGCCAATGTGCTGGAAACCGAACACCTGTTGCCCTGGAGTTCCGCAATGGACGGCCAATGGGTGAGACCTGTTTCTACTGTAGCACTGTTTCAGTCCGGGCAGCGTCGCGCCACGGACATCGAATACGATGAAATCAAAAATCTGGTGAGTCAGGCTGTTGCAGCGGCCGGCGGTCTCGATTCGATCATTTCGGATGGCGATTCGGTCATCCTGAAACCGAATCTGGTGGGCTCCGGTGGTGTACGCCCTTTTGTCAATGGTGTAACCACAGACCATCGGGTTGTGCGAGCCGTTGCCGAATTGGTTCGTGAGCTGAATCCAACGGGATGGATCGGTGTTCTCGAAGGCTCTGCGCCCGGCAATCGGCAGGGCACGCGAGATATGTTTGAATTATATGACTATAACAAGACAAATCTGCCCGAGGTGGATGATATTATCGCCCTGGAAGATGTCGACGGAGAAGACAAGAACTATGATTCGCCTCGATTGGTCTCCGCAAGCTTGCCGGATAGCATCAGTCTTTACCCGGACAGCCAAAAGCCCAACAAGAGCCGCGAGATTTTTTTGGCAAAACTCTATTACAATGCCGATGCCGTGATCTCGCTACCGGTATTAAAAAACCACGAATCCGCTGCCCTGACTGTAAGCATCAAAAATACCAGTATCGGCATGACGCCGCCCTCAATATATCGCAAAGACCTCTATGATATTCCCAACTTGCGCTTTGAGATCGACCACAGCTATCCCAACATGCACAAATGGATCCACGATTTTTTCATGTGCCGTCCCACTGATTTTGTTGTTGTAGACGCCCTGCAAGGGCTGCAGCACGGGCCTGGTGGCGGAGGCAGTGTGAGCAGCAACCGAATGAATATGCGGCTCATTTTAGCGGGCCGGGATCTTGTCGCGGTTGACGTAATTGCCGCGCATCTCATTGGTTTGGATCCGGGCAAGATCAATTACCTCACCTATTTACACAACGACCATGCCGGCTGCGCGGATCACCGACTGATCCGCGTGAATGGTAATGTGCGGGTCTCGGATGTCAAGAAAAAATTTGACCATTCGGATGCGCGCACCATTGCCGCGATGGTATCTGATTTCACGCCACCGGTGGTGGAGATCAAGCACGCTGAGGTCCAGGGAGAGCACCTCTTTTTATCACTCGATGTCTCCGGCGATACGGATTTTTTAGAAATCTTTATCGATGGTCTTCGTCTCGACCAAGTGGTAATTGCCGATTTTGCCAACATCTATCTGCCCTACGCGGATATTTCCCGGGATCACAGCGTGGAGATTTTTGCGTATGATACCTATCGGAACGTCACATCGGTGAGCACGACAATCACCGCGGTGACGGATGATGCTCCACAGTTCGTACAAAACTTTGAGTTGTCTCCCAATGTACCGAATCCGTTTAATCCGAGCACAACAATCAGCTATTCTCTGGATAAAACGGCGCATGTCCGACTGGACATCTATAATATGCAGGGACAACGTGTTCGCACCGTGGTGAACGAACAGAAAAGCGCCGGCACTTATGCTGTACAATTTCACGCCAGGGACTTGCCGTCCGGTTCGTATCTGTATCGACTGACGGCAGGTGATCGCTGTATGGTTCGTAAGATGGCGCTGATACGCTAATTACGCAATTATTAAAACACGCTTGCTTTTGAGCTAAATTTAATCATTTGACTTTCAACCTGGTTTGAACTATATTTCTTTTGTCTTATATTGCTCATCAATGTGATCACACGAAGGAACCGTGTGAGGTGAGTAATATATCCTGCTATTTTGCCGGAAAAGAGGAGCTGTTCAGTTCATGATGCAGAGCATTAGACGACAACAAAGCCGGGCCGGCCGCCTGTTGATGACGATCGTCATCGCATCGCTTGTCGCCTTTTCGTTTTTTATCTACTATTTTGCTCACTTGCATGTGTTGTCAAATGGCCGCATCCTGGTGCACAGCCACGCACTGCCAAAAGGTCAGGAAAACGGCAATAGCCATACGCATTCCTCTCTTGAATTGCTGGTTTTAGATCAGTCGAATATATTTAACGCACTTTTCCCGACAATTGCGCTGTTTCTGCTTGCAATTGTCGTGCTCTATTTGCCTCTCTTACGGGCATATGTTGTCCAGCAAGCCGCATATTGTCTCTTCTCACGTCGGGGACCTCCTCCATTATAGTCTGACATTTTACCAACGCACATGATACCTCAAATATCACGTTAAACAATCTATCGAGTCCGGCAGAAGAACGTGCCGTTTTGAACTTTTCGCGTGCCGCCTCCGATCCGTAATATAAAGTCGAGGGAAATCGGGGCGTGGAAAGCGACTACTCCCCAACCATCGGCAGGTCTCGAATGATTACTTTTGATGATAAAGACTATTCCTGCAATAGAGGAGCGACTTTATGCTTATATTTAGGTATATTTATAGTCTATTTTTTATTTTGGTTATTCCAGCTGTACCCTTTGCTCAACGGCATGAATGGCAACACCGACATCAACATTTTGAACAGCATCTGCACAAGCACAATTGCGGCATCATATTTGGCAAAGTCACAGCCGATTCAACCCATGAAGAGCTGCCTGGCGTCAACATGACGATTCACGGCACCAATCTGGGTGCGGCCACGGGACCTGACGGCAATTACATGATTAGAGGCGTTCCCGTCGGCAGCTATATGCTACGTGCCACCATGATGGGCTACGAGATTTCCGAACAGCCCATCGTTGTTCGGGCCGGAGCGGAGATCAGCGCTGACTTTTGTTTGACTGAATCCGTGATCGAAATGAACGAAATTGTTGTGACCGGCACCGGCATGCCGACACTCTACCAGGATTCGCCAGTGAAAACTGCGGTTGTGCGACGCGACATGATCGAAAAGCAAAAAGCGAATAACCTGGCGGAAGCCATTGATTTTCAGACCGGCGTTCGAGTGGAGAGCAACTGTCAAAACTGCAACTTTGCACAGGTACGATTGTTAGGGCTGGAAGGCCATCACTCACAAATTCTCATTGACAGCAATCCGGTCATCAGCAGTTTGGCTGGCGTCTACGGACTTGAACAACTGCCATCGGAGATGATCGAACGTGTCGAGATCGTCAAAGGTGGCGGTTCATCGTTGTACGGTGGACAAGCTCTGGCCGGTGTTGTCAATTTAATCACGCGTCGACCAAGCCACAACGATTTTAGCCTGGATTATAGCAATGGTTCCATTGCGGACACGTACGACCACCGCATCGGTGGCACGATTTCACGCGTCAATAATGCGGGCACATCCAAAGGAATTCTGTTTGGCAATATTCGCCATCGCGATCCCTATGATCACAATGGCGATGGATTCAGTGAAATTGGACAAATCAAACAGGAAGCCGCAGGCGCGAATTGGTACTTTATCCATACCGATCGCGGCGAGTTGTCGGTACAATTGCTGTATATTCACGAAGACAGACGCGGTGGCAATAAATTCGATCTGGCGCCGCATCAGGCCGACATTGCCGAGTGGACCGAGACACATCGTTATGGAGGTTCGATGGCCTGGAATCAAAGGATCACACCGCTGCTCGACTTTAAAGCTTTTGCCTCTTTTGCCTTGACTAACCGAAACTCCTATTATGGCGCCGAAAAGGATGAAAACGCCTATGGTAAAACGGAGAATCCGCTCTCTGTCTCCGGCATCCGTATGAATTATTTGGCGGGCCGTCACAGCATCATTACGGGCGTCGAGTTCAAACAGGACGGCATCAATGATGAAGCCATAGCCTATGACAGGATCATCAATGAGACCTATAACAATCTGGGCCTCATTCTGCAGGACACCTACACCATTGACAAAAATGAAACGACAGAATTGGTCTATGGCGCTCGCATTGACAAGCATTCGGCCATCAATTCCATGATCGTAAGTCCACGCGTGGCCATGAAAAGTGAATTGAGCCGATCCGTTGTTTTTCGCGGTGGCTATTCGTCGGGATTCAAAGCGCCACAGGTTTTTGACGAGGATCTGCACATCACCCAGGTCGCTGGCAAAGGGCACATTATTCGCAACAGCAAAGACTTGCAGGAAGAACACGGCCACACGTTTTACGGCGGACTGGAATACCAGGGCATCATTGATATAGCCGGTCTAAAAATTGGCGTGAACGGCTTTTACACCAAAATAAAAGACACATTTTTGCTGACGGAAATGGATGACCCGGCGACCGATGAGACGGAATTTTATCGTATCAACGGCTCGGGCATGCAGGTGCAGGGTGTAGAAGCCGAGCTGGGATTACGCTTTGGCAACGCAGAATTATTGACCGGCATCACCATTCAATCCAGCCTGCTGGATGAACCGGAACCGGATTTCGGTTCGAAAAAAATTTTCCGCACCCCGGATGCTTACGGCAGTCTGCGACTCAGCTGGGATGTCACCGAGCGCTTGAACTTGATGTTCACCACAAAATACACCGGCAGTATGGTGGTGCCGCATTACGCCGGTTATATTCAGGAAGACCGGCTGGAACAGACAAAAGAATTCTTGACCTTTGATGTGATCGCCTCGTACAAGATTCCACTATCCAGGAATTTCTTTGGCACCCTGGCAGCCGGCGTCTATAATATTACAGATGATTATCAGAATGATTTTGATCTCGGTATCAATCGCGATGCAGGCTATGTTTACGGCCCGCTTGTGCCAAGACGTATGTTGCTCGGCTTTAGCATTGGTCATAATCATTAAAAAACATGATGATAAAAAAAGCCGCTTTTTTGAAGCGGCTTTTTTGTGATGGAAACTCAACCAAATCTCTCAAATTCTCTTTCAAATAACGTCTTGTCCGTTGTTTGCAAGTGATAACGATGCTCACCCGCCAGATGGATAAACGGCATATGCTTGCCCTGCCACCAGATTTTTTCCGGCGTTTTGATTTGAATGGCGTCGCCGTTGGCAGTTGAGGTCGATGGATTTTTTGTCAGCTTAAAATCCGTAAAACAGATGGCGAACGGCTGATCAGTCCCTTCGTTCAACGTCCACACGCCCAGGGTGAATACCAGACGATTTACATTTAAATCGGCGATTTTTTGATCAGGCTCCATGGATTCGAAATCTTTTTGAATATTCACCTGCACGGTCGCCCAG
Organism: Candidatus Zhuqueibacterota bacterium; assembly: GCA_016928775.1. Lineage (GTDB taxonomy): Bacteria > Zhuqueibacterota > Zhuqueibacteria > Residuimicrobiales > Krinioviventaceae > Kriniovivens. The sequence goes on from JAFGKD010000061.1 coordinate 50,870, forward strand.
TCAAATGTGTCGGGCAGATGAAAATGAAACACATCGTGGATTTTCTCAATCCCTCGATCAATGGGATTGGCGAAAGCGGTGCCGGCACTGTAGACGAGATTAAATTGCCGACAGGAATTGTCATACCCCTCGATCCACACATAACCGCCGCAATAGCCGAGCAGATCACAGTTCTTTCTGTCAAGTTTATATTGAAACTGCAGCGCCGGCACATGGCCCGGCTTTACCTGTACAGCCTGGCACATTCGGTTGATGGTCTGCGGCAGACGATCCTGTCCCGGCGCCTGGTAGCCGCGAATGCGGTTGTACAAATAGAGGGCGGGGCGATCGTCGACTTGGCGCGCCTGGCAAATTACTGAAGGAGAGTCGTCTTCCTCATAAATATATTCAGGAACCCAGCCGTCCAGTCCATTACGAAAATCGCCATTGACAATGTTCGGCTCGGCTGTGACCTCCCATTTGTTATTGAACCACAATTTGTAACGATCCAGATTGAGCTCGGGACATTTTTCCGGATAGGTTAATTCCTCTTCCATAACGGTTTTAAATGTGACCCTCGCCCGCTCGCCGGTAATGTTGACGATCGCAACACCCTGGCTCGGACCGCCAAAATAATCCTGTTCGCCAAATCCGCGCGGCCGATATCCGGCTGCCGGCAGGGTGATGAAATTGCTGCCGTGAATCGAGCAGGCGGTTTTCAAGGATGATTTCACCGGAATGTGAATATGACCGCTGAGCACATAGTGCACATTTCCGTAGCGAGTGACAATATCAACAAACGTTCGACGGATTGAAGCCGGTTCGAGATAAGCTGGAAACGGGCTGATGCCAATCGGGTGCACCGGAACGTGTTGAAACACCATCGTCGGACGATTTTTGTATTTTTCAAGATCAGCCTGCAACCATTCAAAATAATGCGGATGATTGTCCCAAAAGAATGAGCGCAATGGATCGGGCCAGACGACAAAATGCCATTTCCCAACATTGAATGAATAGAGTATTTTCTCCAAACCGTTCAGTTTTTTCTGGGCATCGAAAAAATTGTGCAGCGCATCCATGTTGTAGCCCGGCTCAAATGTCGACGCGTAACGAGACTCGTGATTGCCCAACTCGTACAAAATCGGCGAATCCAGCTGCTGCCAAAAGTGCTGCATGGCGCCAAAGTTTTCCTCTTCACCCTGGGAATCGACAATATCGCCCAGGATCAGCGAAAACAGCGGTCGTTCCGGCAGGTGATTTGCCAATACAATGCTATCCTCAATGAACGCATTGTGAATTTTCATACGCGTGCGGTGATTGATGCGGCACTGCGGGTCGCCACCCTGGGGATCGGCAAAGATGTGAAAGCAAAAATCGTCCGGATTCTCTCGCACGCCAATCTGTGCCAAATCGATTTCACCGATTTCAAAATCAAGTAAAAAATTAACATCCAGTCGCACCGAAGCGTGCTCAAATTGCAGATATCCTGTTTTCAAAAGATCGGCCAAAGCAAATGATATCACTTGCTGATTCAAGTGAACGATCACCGTGGTTTGATCATCAGCGTCTTTCAAGTGCAAAACCAAAATATCCGCGTTTCTTTTATGCGCCTGCAAGCGAAATGAATAATTGGTCGAATCGAACAGATCGTCATTGGCTTCAAAATTGTGCCGGGTGATGGCAGCCAACATTGCATTTTTTACCATAATATCGCCAGCAACTAAAACCGGCCATTTTGCATCAGCACTGCTGAATTTGAGTCGAACTAATATCTCGCCGTTTTGTGTGATCACATCGCTCAGGTGCTGTGGATTAGGGAAATGAAAAGATCCTTTTGTTTCACTGAAGACTCGCTCGCCCGTCATTGCTGCCGGTAGCGTCAAACTGCTGAGTTTTAAAAAATCTCGTCGTTTCATATTCCCTCTGTAAATGGCTTTGGATTGTCGCCTCAAACGACTTTTTAGCCGAGTATTATTTAAGCAGCATTGCTTTTTTAACGGCCCTGTGACCAGATGCCGTCGCAAGACGGATAAAATAGACACCACTTTTGATCATTTTTGCCCGATCTACCGTCCCTGGCCAGCTTACAGTGTGAGAACCGACATGAGCGAGTCCATGCAACAACGTCTGTACATGTCGACCTCGACTGTCATAGATGTCCAGTGAAATAACATCTGCAAGCGGCAGGGCAAAAGAGATGGTCGTTGATCCATTAAAAGGATTCGGAAAGTTCGACAGTAAAAGATGCGATTGTGGTACGTGCCAGGTATTTTCAACTTGCGACGTATAGGGTGATTCAAAGGCGCCCAAATCAAGTCCATTGCCCATTATTCGCGGGCCACCGGTGATATCGTTTTCCGGTATATAGTCACTGCAACCGGCATCAATAGCAGGGCTTTCCGGTTGCAGCCGAAAATTCGCCAAATGCGGATCAGTTGTGGCATTCACAAAAAGAGGATCTTGATCGCGTATATCGTGCTCCCCTCTGACCGACAAGAGCCGAGTATTAAAGTACAGATTATAATCGAACAGTGTGTTCATCGCCTGCCAGGTTTTATTGCCGCGAGAACCGGTGTCCGCGGCATACACAATATTGTTGACAAAATGGATATCACTCGATTGCATTGCCGTGAGCTCGCCATCCTCAATATCCGGGCTACGGCTGTTTTTGTAGAGTGTATTATTGACGATCACCACATGATCGGACAGGTAGCAGTGAATGCCGCGGCCACCGTTGTCAAAGACAATATTGTTTTCAATCAGCGTGGCAGCGGTATAGGGTACATGTGGTCCGCCACCCTGCTCATTGCGAAAATCATCAATGATGATGCCGTTGCCGTCCGTGACTTTGTCACCGCCCCACAACGGCAAACGTCGATTTTCATTTGCATAGCTCATGTTGTTGCGAATGATGTTATGATAGCCCGGCGTTTCATCAAAATTACGATTCTGATACAGTGAAATTCCGCTGTTTTGATAGCCGGAATAGAACGATGTATGGTGTACGATATTGCCTTCAATAAAAAGATAATCGCAGCCGCTGGAGCCAATGCCGCCACCGGGGACATTGTAGACATGGTTGCTGAGAATGCGAATATGGTGCGCACCACCGGAACAAAAAATACCATTTCCCGAGGAATCACTCATGGCGTGCGGTTGGCCCTCAATTTCGAATCCATTTATTTCGATATACGCCACGCCATCTCGCACATCAAAAGCATTCCATGTTGGCGATACAATCTTGGGCGTATGTCCGGGATAGGCTCGGTAAACAATATATGCATCCGGCTCACCCGACCGCTGAATGCTGATGGTCGCACCAGCGTGCAGATATTCTGTATAGATTCCTTGCATGACATAAACTGTGTCGCCGGGCTGCGTCCGGTTTGCCGCTGTTTGAATAGTACGAAAGGGTCTGACCTCACTGCCCGGATTCGCATCCGATCCCGCCGGAGAAACAAAATAGGCATGTGAGAAAAGCCGGACCGCGGCAAGCGAGAAAATGGTGAAAAGGAAAAAAGATTTCATGCGTCAATTGCTCCATTGTTTTGCAAAAATCACTCAGCAAATCCGCGGCAGTTGCTCGCCGCTAAACATAAACAGGATTCTCGAACCACCAAAGCTGTTCGTTGCAAGCACACGCGGTTCGCCTGGTCTAACGGTACCGATGACAACAGCATCCCTCCCGAGCGGATGCTGCCGCATGCTATCAAGGGTTTTTTCCGTAAACGCCGGAGGCACAAATGTTATAAATTTTCCTTCATTGGCGACAAACAGGGGATCAAATCCCAAAATCTCGCAGGCACCGCGAACATCCTCGCGAATCGGAATCGTCGATTCATTTATTTCAAAACGCTTGCCTGCTTTTTGTGAAATTTCCACCAATGCACTCACCAAACCACCTCGGGTGAGATCGCGCATACAATGAATCGGGATTTTGGCATTCAACAGACTTTGAACGATATCATTGAGCGGCGCACAATCACTTTCGATCTGTGACTCAAATTCCAGTCCCTCCCGATAGGCCATAACCGCGATACCATGCCGTCCGAGGTCGCCATTTAGAATGATCACATCGCCCACCTCTATCGACGCCGGCTGAATGATTAAAGAATGCTCGAGACTGCCGATACCTGCGGTATTGATGAATAAATCAGCTCCATTAGTACGATGCACAACTTTGGTATCACCGGTTACGATTTGCACGCCCGTCCGGTCTGCTGCCAGCTTTATGCTCTGGACAATCCGCCAGAGCGTTTGCATGGGCAAGCCTTCTTCAATGATAAAAGAGAGACTGAGATAGAGCGGTCGCGCACCGCACATGGAGAGATCGTTCACCGTGCCGTAAACGGCAAGAGAGCCGATATCACCGCCGGGGTAGAATAGCGGCTGGATGACGTGCGAGTCCGTCGTAAAGGCCATTTTCGCGCCATCAATCGGCAACAAGACCCCGTCGTGCTCGGCCTGAATAAAATCATTAGCAAAGAGTGGCCGAAACATATCCGCGATAAGCTGATGCGATAACTTACCACCACCACCGTGCGCCATGGTAATGTGCGGGTAATCATTCAGCGGAATCGGGCACTGCAGTTTAAATTCACCATCCATCATTCATGATTCATTTTTTATATTGATAATACGCCGCACAGGCTCCTTCGGAAGAGACCATGGTGGCGCCTTTTGGATGCTCTGGCGTGCACGCGACTCCGAAATGTGGACAATCGCCGGGTTTCTTCACGCCCTGTAAAATCAAGCCGGATATACAGTCCCGTGGTTCCTGGACAGAAATGTCATGTAAATCGAATTTTTTCTCGGCATCAAATTCAGCAAATTCATCCTGCAATGCCAGTCCGCTCCGTGGAATCACCCCTATACCACGCCATTGCCGATCGACAATGTGGAATACTTTTTTCATCGTCTCCTGTGCCGGGATATTACCGCGCAGTGTCACCGAACGCGGGTAGCTATTTTCCACGTTAAACTGACCTTTTTCCAGTTGACTGACACACGCAAAAAGACCGAGCAATAAATCGAGGGGCTCAAAGCCGGTGACAACAATCGGGATTTTATATTGTTCGGCGATCGGGATATACTCATGGTATCCCATCACTGAACAAACATGGCCGGCCGCCAAAAAGCCATTCACTCTATTTGTCGGTGCGTCGAGAATAGCCATTATTGCCGGCGGCACCAACACCTGCGAGCACAGAAGTGAAAAATTCGCTCTGTTTTTCGCAAACTCGGTCTTTGCCTTGAGCACCACCATCGCATGTGCCGGTGCGGTGGTCTCAAAACCGATGGCAAAAAACACCACTTCTTTATCCGGGTGTTGCCGGGCGATCGTGAGGGCATCCATAGGGGAATAAACGATGCGAACATCACCGCCGCGGGCCTTGACCGTGAGCAAATCCTCATGACTCCCCGGCACACGCATCATATCGCCGAATGAACAAAAGATGATATTTTTTTGCGATGCCAGAAAAATCGCTTTGTCAATTTTTTCGAGTGGCGTCACGCAAACCGGACAGCCGGGGCCGTGCAATAAAGTAATGTTGTCGGGCAACAGCTCGTCAATGCCATAGCGCAAAAAGGCATGCGTTTGCCCACCGCAGATTTCCATGATATTCCAGTCGCCGGTAGTGATCTCATCAATCTGTTGCAGAACTCGCTTGATGCTTTCAGCATCACGATATTCATCAACAAATCTCATGCTTCAGATCGTCCATGTAAAATGTCGTTGGCTTTCTCGTAGGCGCGCATCGTTTCATGCGCTTCTTTTTCATTGATGACACTAATGGCAAATCCAACATGTACATTGACATAATCGCCAATTTTTGCTTCGGGTACATAACCGAGCTGCACTTCTTTGACAATACCGCCAAAACTCACTCTGCCTTTTCGATCCATAAGTGAGTCGGATTCGTCGATCGTGAGAATTTTTCCGGGGATAGCTAAGCACATTTTGCACGTCACCATTAAAAAATAAAAATCTATAAATGATTTATCGCAGCGATTTGGCCGAGGGCGATACCGCCATCGTTGGGAGGAACCTGTTGATGCCGGTAGACATCAAAGCCCGCGGCAGATAATGTTGCGACGGTTTTTTCAACCAAATATTTATTTTGAAAAGTGCCGCCACTGAGAACAATCCTTTTCTGACCACTATGTTTCGCCACCGTCAGTACAAGATGCACGAGCGTGTTATGAAAAGCGGCGGCGATTACAGATGCCTTGACGTTATTTTTAATGTCCAACAAAATGCTCTCAATCATCGGCTGCCAGTTCAAGCTCCACATCGCAGCATTTGCCGGGGAAAAGTCGATGCAGCAGGGATAGATTTTGGGGCCACTCATATCTTTCCATGCGGCGAATTCGAGCAACATGGGCGCCTGCCCCTCGTAATAATTGATATGCTGAATATCGAGCAATGACGCCACAGCATCAAACAAGCGGCCGGCACTGCTGGTTCTTACGGTATTGATGCGCTTTTCGAGCATTTTTTCCAGCGTACGATTTTCCGCTTTAGCGAGTTGTTGAAATGGCGGCATATCGTGATACCTTTGAAACGCATCAGGTGCCATCTCGTAGAGTAGACCAATTGCCGAACGGAAAGGTTGTTTGATCGCCTGTTCCCCACCAACGAGTGGAAAAGTGCGCACATGCGCCAGCCGTCGCACACGCTGTTGGTCGAGGAGAAAAAACTCGCCGCCCCAGATCGTCCCATCTTCTCCGTAACCCGTCCCATCCCACGCGACGCCCAGGGCCGGCGGCTCTAATTCATTATCTGCCAAACATGAATAAACGTGCGCAATGTGATGTTGAATGGCATGTTTTTCACCGTCACGTGACAGCGCATAGCGCGTCGATGCATAATCCGGATGCGCATCATGCGCCACACGTTGCGAATCAACTTTATAAATTGCCGTAAAATCGTCAAGTGTATGCTGCAACGTAGTGATGCTGTTTTCTGTCTCCAGGTCGCCAATATGTTGACTGATGTAGACATGTCGACCTTTTGCCACAGCAATGGTGTTTTTCAAATGACCCCCGACAGCAACGCACGGCGTGACATCATGATTCAACATAACAGGCAAAGGAGCGTAACCGCGCGCGCGCCGCAAAATGACCGGGCGATCTGCCATAATGCGCACAATAGAATCATCCAGATGATGAACAATAGGACGATTGTGGACGAGGAAATAATCCGCGATGTCGCCAAGGCGGGACAGGGCTTCCGAATTATCTATACAAATGGTCTCATCCGCCAGGTTGCCGCTGGTGGCGACGATCGGAGATTCGAGCAGCCGCAAAAGAATGTGATGCAAAGGCGTATATGGCAGCATGATGCCCAGCATAGGATTGTTCGGTGCAATTGATGACGACAAATCAGCGACGCAATTTTTCTTTTGCAAAAGTACAATCGGCGATTCCGGCGATTCAAGCAAGCCACGTTCCTGTTTTGAAAATTCACAGTATCGGTCTATCGATTTCAGATCCGGCGCCATGATCGCAAAAGGCTTTTCCTCACGTGCTTTTTTTTGTCGCAACCGAGACACAGCATCGTCGGACGTGGCATCAACGATGAGGTGAAAACCACCCAATCCTTTCAAAGCAATAATGAATCCCTCCCGGATGAATTGCACTGTTTGCTGAATGGCCACAACATCTCTATGCTTGACATTGCCGGTGGCGTCCCACAATTCGACATTTGGCCCGCAAACAGGACAGGCGTTCGGCTGGGCATGAAATCGCCGATTTGTCGGAGCTTCATATTCGGCCTGACAATCCGGGCACATGTTGAATATTTTCATGCTGGTATTGTGTCGATCGTATGGTAATGCTTCGATGATGCTGAAACGTGGCCCGCAATGGGTGCAATTGATGAACGGATAGAGATATCTTTGATTTTGCGGATCAAAAAGTTCAGCAAGACAATCGGGACACGTCGCAATATCCGGCAACATCCAGGCTGTGGCTTCCGAGGCTTTCGAACTTTTATCAATTTGAAAATCCTCATAACCCAGCGGATCGAGATAGAAATGCTTGAGAGAATAAATCCGCGACATCGGGGGTTTTTCCACAGGAATGAGCGTCAAAAATTTCTCAAGCGCGGCGTCTTCTCCTTCGGCTTCGATAAAGACACCAATCGACGTATTGCGTACCCAGCCGGTCAAGTTGAGCTGAGTGGCTAATCGCCAGATATAGGGACGGAAACCAACACCTTGAACTGCACCCTGTATATGAATTTTTAATCGTAGCCTTTGCATTCATTCCTGTCAGCACAACAAACGACATATGTTAACCGGGCAAATCAAATACTAGCTTTTAAATCTTTCACAACTGCTCCTTCAACCATTTGAGCCAATCCTCTAGCCCGGCGCCGGTTTTTGCGGATAATTCTATGAAAAGGAGATTTGGATTGACTTTTTTTGCATTGGCATGGAAGGTTGAAACATCAAAATCCACATAAGCCAGGAGATCAATTTTATTGAGGATGCATACATCTGCGACCCGGAACATTTTGGGATATTTTACAGGTTTGTCATCACCCTCGGTAGTGCTGACAATGACGATCTTTTTATGCTCACCAAGATCATAGCTCGCCGGGCACACGAGATTGCCGACATTTTCAATGAAGAGCATTTGAATACCGTCGAGGGTCAGGCTTTTGAGTGCATCGCGTACGAGCAGTGCGTCCAGATGGCAGCCGCCGTTTGTGACGATTTGCACCACCGGAATCTTGTATTTTGCGATGCGCTGCGCATCATAATCGGTTTGCACATCACCTTCAATAACAGCTACTTTGATATCCTCTTTGATCTGTTTGAGCGTTTTTTCAAGCAACGTTGTTTTACCCGAACCCGGCGAACTGAGCACATTAAGGACAAATATTTTTCTCTTTATAAAGATCGATTTAAGTTCGGCTGCAACCTCGTCATTTTTCTCCAAAACTTTGCGTTCAACGGTGATAATGCTCATGACTCGACCTCTATTTCTTTGATGAAAAACTCGTTTCCTGTTTGAACTTCAATATTGCTGGAATGGCAGCCTGGACAAGAAAAATCAAATTCTTTCAAGCCAAAAGTATAATCACATGACAAGCAGTGCGCCGAAATTGGAATAATGGATATCTCGAGTCTCGACTGTTCGAGTTGGGTATTGGAGACAAGCGAATCGTATGCGTGGTGCAATAATTCCGGTACTACAGCAATCATTTCTCCAATCACGACTCGCACAGTTTTAACGCTGGAGGCAGAAGCAGGCTGCTCCTTCAAGGTCTCTTGAACAATGGCGATGATGTTTTGGGCAATTGAAGTCTCGTGCATATCTTTTCCACATGCTGCGGTCTTTAAATAAGCATTGTAGCAATAAAACGCAATAGTTTTATTTTGGAAAGCGTGACGTAAAATAGTGAGAACACTCATGTTTTTAAAAATCGCCGCGCCAGCATTGCCAGGATGTAGGGTGGGATCAACAGCACGAGCCCCAGAACAAGATTTATATTACATGTCAGCTTTTCATAAAAATTCACATAACTGGCCCAATCAAGCAGCAGAACAAAGCCGATGACAGCAGCAAGACAGAGTCCAAGTAATAGTTTTATATTTTTGGCTGGATGATAGGCGAGGAGAAGCAGAAACAGCAAAATGACGACCATACGGAAGATGGGATAGCCATCGAGTTGTGCTGCGGCAGCTTCGAGGATGGAAGCAAGGGGCGGCACGCGCATCTTTTTACGGCCATCTTGCATGACCATGGTCTTTTCTTTTTGCGCTCCCATTAATTCCTGGCCGCCCACGGTGATCCACAAGTGCGTCAAACCGCCCACCACCGTCGTTTCAGCATAACCGCGCGATCGAAAGATAGCCACCGCCAAAATCGCCCGTCCATCACAATCCTCGCGTCCGCGACGCCACACCTCATCCGCCGCCGGCCAATACTCCGAGTTGAGCCAATTGTCCCAATCATATTGATAGCGAATGTTCTCATAAACAAAATGCACTATCGCTTGATACTCTTGTTGAAAAGTGTAATCCGGCGGCAATAAAGAGTCGATGCGGGCATTGATCGCCGGCAATTCAGGAAAATCGGTGACAAACAGCGCTTCGATATCGCGATAAGCAAAAAGCTGTTTCAGGCTGAGCACAGGATTCGGGAAGGTCACAAAAAGAAAAACGAGGCCGAAAAAGAAGACTTTGAAAGTGAGGCGAAAAAAAACAGGACGAAGCGCTAACCATTGCCAAAAAGCGGCTATTCTTTTCATACATGCTCCGAATGATCTCATCACTTTTTGTGAAACGTATATGAAGGAACGGATATTTCACCCCAAAGCAAAAAAGGCGTGACTCGCGTCACGCCTTTTATCTGATTTACCGCATAAAAACAAGTCGTCGAATCTGAGTATACTCATTCGCTGTCAATTGATAAAAATAGACACCGCTTGGTACAATAGCGTTCGTCATGTCGGTGCCATCCCAACTCACTTTATAGGCTCCGGCAGGCTGGACGTTGTTGACAATGGTCTTGACCAACTGACCCTGTACGTTGAATACCTGCAAAGATACATTCGCCATATCACCAAGACGGTATTCAATGACGGTTGTAGGATTGAATGGATTCGGATAATTTTGCAAGAGTTCGAATTCATCCGGAGCTGTCATGTGAATGTCATGCTCGGCAGCAGTGACTTCTCCTGACGACAGTGTGATCGTTGCATCCGGATAATCGATAACATCCTCTTCGGTTATGCTAAGCGTTGCGGCACTACTGGATTCAAGAGCATTCGGATAATAGGTCGTCTCGAACAACGCGCGACTGGCCATAATTTTATAGTCGTCCAGGTCCAAGCCATCGATGGCGTAGCTTCCATCCTCACCGCTCATTTCGGAGGCAACCATACGACCGGTTCCATCTACCGCAAAAACGAGCGCACCTTCAATCGGCATCCCGTCTTGACTCTGGATTCTACCACCAATGCTGCCATATCGGCCAACACCGTTATGTTGCGCAAATTTTTTGCCGCTGCGCGGTGTGAGCCCAAAGTCGATGCCGGTTTTTGCATCAGCTCCGTCAAGCTCGATAATCGTTGCTCGCAAGGGATTACGGACATCATCGTAGAACTCGCCAATATAATCTCGCGCCCATGCGGTAACAACATACTCTCCTTCAGGAATGCCACCGACAAGATAGGCGCCCTCGGCATTCGTAAACGTGGTGTAATAGACTCTTTTCCATTTTCTCAAGTCACCATTAAACCAGCGATGTTTGATACTGGGAAAAACAGTAACCAGTGCGCCGGCAATGGGTTCAGCAGTGGCGTCATCCGTAACGACTCCACTCACAGTGCTGCCCTCAGATAGTGCATCAGGAATGGCAAAATCAATGCCCGGGGTGTCAGCGCCAGCTGTAACAGTGACTGTATCAGCATCGGCGATATTTTGCTTGTCATCAAAATATTCCCTGTAACCGTTCACTTTAACAACGACATAATAATCGCCCTTGTAAAGAGGACTGAGAGAATAATGACCCTGATCATCTGTGAAAGCAAACATCACTGGCAATCTTTTCGGGGAAAAGCTGGGAAAATTTCTTTTGAGGGGAATAGCCTCGACAAAAGCAAAAGGTACCGCATCACCCGTACTTTCGAGGGTCACCTGGCCACTGATTGAACCATAATCACCGGTCAAATCCAGGACAATGTCGATATCGTCGCGAATTTCACCATCAGTCAGCCGGATCGCTGTTGCATTTTTCAGCGAATCAGCATCGATATACCAGATACCTTTAAAATTCATTTTATCCCAAAACCACGCACTGACATAATAGGTGCCGGCAGAAAGATTGACCAGCTCGTAATAACCATTTTCGTCAGTCAGGGTACTTTTCCACAAGCGTCCCCAGTTAACATGTACATCATCGTCTTCACGCACATAATAGATGTAAATATTTTTGAGCGGAATGCCCTGCGTATCTGTGACGATGCCGGATATTTTCGCTGTTGGCACAGTAAAAGTAAAATTGATATCTGGCGTATCCTGGCCTGCAGTGACGACCACCGGGTCAGCCTCGGATGGATCGGTTTTATCATCGTAATACTTTATTCCAGGTGCGCCGGATTCACACAAACAAGCCGACACGATATAATCTCCTGCTGCCAGTCCTTCAACTTTATAATTGCCATGTTCATCGGTGTAAGCCAATTGCATCAGATGTGTTAAACCGGGAATGTTGAGTGCGGGAGTGACATTGTTTTGTGCGCGGGCGACAACTTTGACCTGTGCCAGAGGATCACCCTCGCTGTTCTGAACGTGCCCGGAAATAGAGCCGCCTTTTTCGAGGACAAAATTTATACCCGTCACCTCATCGTCATTCACAGGAATAAAAGCGATGTCACGAATCGAGGTCGCGTCATCGTAAACTTCAGGAACATAACCATGCGCATAGGTCGCGACAGCATAAGCTCCTCTTGGGAGCTCTTTGATCTTGTAGCTACCATCAACGTCGGATATAGCAAAAGCGCTTTGGACGCCAAAGGGATTCCCTCTGGTCACAGCGACGACCCAGGCACCAGCCAAGGGTGCATTACCCGTTACGGTTCCACTGATACTTCCGGCGCCTTTTTTCGCCATTCTGAGATTAAAATCTATGCCAGTAACGGATTCGCCATCTTGAACCGGCACCAGCTCGGCATCAAGGGGATTCATTCCGCCACCATAAAACACACTTTCATACCCCTCAGCAGCAACCACAATCAGATATTCACCGGCTTCGAGATTCTCTAAAGTGTAGTGACCGGCAGCATCGGTTTGCGCTGATTGGCTTTTGATTTGATTCGAGATCACCGCCCAAGCGAAAACATGCGCCGCCTCAATCGGCTGATTGCCATGCGAAACGGTTCCCGAGATAGTTCCTGTCCCGGCAACACTAACAACTTGAACACCAGAAGCAAGATTGTCATCCGGATGTTCCGAGTACCATATTTTAAGTGCCAAATCCATTTTTTGTTCAAACGGAACCGGCATCACGTCGGACGATGCATTAACAAAAGGTGCAAACAACAGGGAGAACAATACAACGGGGGCAAGCCAATACCGTAAAGTTAACTTTGCTTGCATAAAACCTCCTTTAAATTTAAGATTCGAATTAATCCACCATTATCTACGGATTAACAATTCTTCTGCAATAACAATACCACTGAAATTAAAAGATAAATAAATATTGTAGTATACATTTAAATATCTCCATCATTCCCATCCTAACATGTTATAAAAAACAGGAAGTTAAATACTGTGCATATACTACTCCACGCTCTCTCCCGAGCGGAAGACCTGGACAGGATAAAATTAATGCTGGACATTGCACACAGCCGCTTAAATTGCGCGCCACTATGAATTTTTTACGCATGAATACTGATGACGGCAGAATTTTTAAGCAAAGGATCACAAAAAATTCGCTGGATGAAACAGGCTTGAGAGTGACTCACCCCATCACGTCAAAGTTGCCATCCAAAACGCGATCGAGTCGACCCGTGCGCCATTTGCGTATATTGTCGCGCACAAGCGGCGTGGGCGTCACCTGATATCGTCGAATAATTCGCCGCGACTTGTCGCTGCTCTTTTGAAAGGCGGTACGCGCTTGCGCGAGGAGCGCCTGAGGATTTGCTTCGGGCACAGCAGCCTGAGGGGCGACCTGTACGCGTATGTTATGACGAATTAAATGCTTGTCTTTCTCCATGTTTTCGAGGACATGCATGCCCGATTCCGCTTCCAAAATTGTATAGGCGGCAAAACCGGATATGGCGATGATGCAGGTATAGTCCGCCAAAGCGCCCTCAATAGACTCGTTCAAGAGCTCATATTTCATCAGCCGTTTTTTCGCCCAATTGATGTACATATCCTTGAGCTGCAGGGCAAAAAAATTCATTGTTTCGGCTGTGTTGGTTGATTTGGGCTTGCTTTCAATCTTGATAAAGGCATCCTGGGGCGCCTTCGCCATAAAGCTGTTATACGCTTCATTGAGAAGATAAAGCTGTTGCGCCAGCCGCGCGACAAGATTCCTCGGCAGAGTATTTTTTTCAATACGACTGATCAGTGATTCCGCTGTGCTCAGACCGGATTCGATACGATCCATGAGCTCGATATCACCCAACGTCTTGAAACGCTCGGGCGAATCCCAGAATTTTTTTGCTGACATGGCGGCGAGCAAATCGTCTTTTCGATCATGCCACGCCGGATTATTGATCTGTTTTTCAAGCGCCTCGTAGCAGGATTCAAGATAGCTCAATTCCCGGCTTGTACGCTGCGGTTCGAGCATAACAGTTTTTAACGTCACCTTTTCGTCCAGCCGCTCGGTTTCTTCGTGCTCTTCCTCAGTCTCACCAGCATCGGGATCAATGAACTCGACGTGAATGCGTCTTCCATCACTTTTGACGAACAGGAATTGATCACCCTCTGGAAATTGATGATTGACAATGGTAAGCGCCAGCGGCGCTAACAGATAGCGCTCGATAGCACGTTTCAGCGGTCGAGCGCCCAAATCGGGAGTAAAACCTTTTTCAAGCAAAAAGTTAATCGCGGATTCCTCCCACTCCACCGCCCACTCTTTGGTGCGGAGACCGCGACGTTGCAGGGTGTCATTGAGCTCTTTATACAAGATTTTTCGCATTGTCGATCGGTCGAGCGGATTAAATATAACCACGCGATCGATACGATTGAGAAACTCGCGACGAAATGTTTGTGAAATGGATTTTTTCACACTTGTGAGGGAAAAGCCGGCGGCAGCGTTTTCAAAGCCAATGCTCGCGCCGATGCCAATCTTAGCACCAAGATTAGATGTCATAATGATGATGCTGTGGCGAAAATCCGAGACGGTTCCCCCTTTATCCGTCAGACGACCATCATCAAAAACCTGCAAAAACAGGTCCCAGACGGATGTATTGGCTTTTTCAAACTCATCCAGCAGGAGAACGGAAAACGGTTGTTCTCGAATAAGGCTGGCCAGCGACTTTGTCTGGCTCTCAGTCGCGGTGCGGCCAAGTATTCGATCGACGCTTTCTGCTGCCTGGAACTCACTCATATCCAGTCGAATCATCCGGTCGGGCGAACCAAACAAAAATTCAGCCAACGTTTTGGCGATTTCAGTTTTTCCGGTCCCCGTTGGCCCGGCGAATAAAAAGACGCCGAACGGTCGGGTTGGATCAGTCAAACCGGCTTTGATCATCGCCACGCGCTCCACCAGACAGTCAATCGCTTCATTTTGCCCCATAACGCGTTTGTGAAATAATTCTCGCAAGGCATCGGGATCAAGCCCCCTCTGGTCGTCAAGAATATCGCGCGGCAAACCAGTGAGGTGTGATAGCTCGATGTATAAATCATCGGTTCTCATCTCCCCGAAAGGGCGTCCCTCTACCAACAGTCTACGTTGTGCCATTTTGAGCAGATAGAGTAAATTCCCTGGCGGAGCGATACTGTTTAAAAACTGCTTTGCCAGGTGCAAAGCTTCTGAAAAAATAGTTGGAGATAACGTTTTGTCTTTATCTTTTTCAACTTTGCGCACCCATTGTTGCGCCAACATCATGGTATTGTTGTCATCCAAAGGATCGATCAAATGGACACTGAAAATCGAATGCACCCGTTTGTTGTCGCGTCCGACCTGCTCATTGGCTGCCGGGTGTAATTCACCGATGACTTTGATCTTGCCGCTTTCAATGTAGGGCAAAATCATATCGAGAATACCGGCGCTGCTGAATCGGTGGCGACCCGTATAGACGATTTGGTGAAAATCCGGAATGTACCACAATACTCTTTTTTGAACATGCAGCTTTTTAATGAGATTTTGAATGCGCTCCTCGAGCTCGCCAATATAAACTTGCCCGGCGATGATATCGACGGCGCTGGCTTGAAAAATATGCCAATGATCATCGTGCAGTCGCTTAAAAAGCAGCTGCAAGAGTGCACTCTTGCCAACGCCGGATTCTCCGACAATTAACACCGAGCGCTCCGGCGTATGAAACAAGCTGGATTCGATCTCTGAAATATGTTTTTCAAGGGCTTTATGTTGTATGATGACATTGTCAAAGCTGGCGCTATTCCACACACGCCCGACAATGTTGAGAAAAACGGTATCGACTGATGACGCTTTGCGACGTTTGATTTCATCCAGAAAAGGCTTTGTGTACTTTGTATCGAGGGCTTGTAGAAAAGTTTCCACGTCAAAAATATCCTCCTCATCCAAACGATCAAGATGGGATGCAAAAGTTTGCGCATCGCCTTTTTCAATGCGCTTTTTGATGAAATCATGTGTAGCTTGAATAATATTTTTGTTCTCCACCCACCACTCTTGCGCTTTGGCCAATACGGCTCCCAGGACAGGTTTTTCGCATCGGCTGAGAACATCCACGGCAAAGTGATAGGGCCAAGCGCCCAATCCATCGAGACTCTCGATAATTTGATCGATATCGTTGTTGTTCAATTCGCGTGCGAGCAGGGCGCGATAGGCCATACATGCGATGACGTTGTTGTTGCCTTCACCATACTGTATCACTTTTTCTTTTGGGATACTGCTTTTCTCCAACAACTTGACGCCATGCAAAAAATCTTCTGAATCGAGAACATCGATCGGATTAGCGGTTTTTTGAAAATAGTCCTGCATGGATTCCGCGATATCGTAGAGACGGGAAATATCGGATGGTCTTTTCCCGTTCCGCTCGCTGGATTTCCTGAAATAGAGCGCACGCACTTTGGGCCAAAAAATGATAGCGGCGATGCCACACGCAGCACCTGACAAAAACAGAAAAATATAGAACAGAAATAGTTGCATGTTATGGACACGATTTGTCGTAAATAAGATGATTATCTTTTATTCTTACAGGTTCCATCCGCTGCGATAGTCCCGCTTGACGTAGGCATTGGCGGCTTCATCATTGGTGATCTGTATATTCAGACCGTCCCACAGCAAGCGCTTGTAAGGGAAGCGCACCGCCAGATTGCCCATGAGCACCATTTCCGAAAGCGGACCAGAGTAATCAAAATTGGAGCTCGCTGGCTGGCCATCCTTGCACGCGCGCACCCAATCCATTTCGTGACCGCTAATCCCCTCCGGAATGCGCGGAATGGTCGCTTCCGGCTTTGTAAATGCCTGCATTTTTGCTTCCGGGATCAGTCGCGGATTTTTACCATAGCAGCCGGTCATCAGCGTTCCTTTATCACCGATGAACAGCAAGCCGCCATCTTCATCGCCCATACGCCGGCCTTCTTCCAGTTCAGCCGGACGCGGCGGCAAAAGCCCGCCATCCCACCATGTCACATCCACCGGCGGTTGATCATCCCGCGCCGGGAAATGATAGCGGACGATCGTTGAACGGGGATAGGTCTCATTTTTGGGCTCGGTGTATTCCCAGAATCCACCCCAATAGGTCGAGATATTTCCTTCCACACTAACGGGATATTTTAGCTTGAGTGCCCAGAACACGGCATCGAGGACATGGCAGCCGAGATCGCCAAGTGAGCCGGTGCCAAAATCCCACCACGCGCGCCACTTGTCCGGAAGATAGTCTGGATGATAAGGCCGATACGACGCTGGCCCGAGCCACAAGTCCCAATTAAGGGTGTCGGGCACCGGCGGTGTATCGGCGGGCCGATCCACTTCAACGCCTTGCGGCCAGACAGGCCGATTGGTCCAGGCATGGACTTGACGAACCGTACCAATGGCACCACTCCAGATCCATTCACAAATCAGCCTTGTGCCATCTCCGGAATGTCCCTGGTTGCCCATTTGTGTTTGCACCTTGTATTGTCGAGCTGCTTCCGTGAGCATGCGCGCTTCGTACACAGAGTGGGTGATCGGCTTTTGTACGTACACATGTTTGCCCAATTGCATCGCCGCCATGGCGACAACAGCATGTGAATGATCCGGCGTGGCGACAATCACCGCATCGATATCTTTATGCGCGTCCAACATCTCCCGAAAGTCGATGTAACGTTTGGCATTTGGATACAATTCAAAAACCGGACCAGCATATTCTTGATCGACATCGCACAAGGCCACGATATTTTCCGTTGCAGCCACAGCTTTGACATTGTTTTTGCCCATACCACCAACACCAACAGCGGCAATGTTGAGTTTATCGCTGGGTGCTGTTTGTTGTGGGCCGCCCAAAACGTGCCTCGGGATGATCGTAAACGAAGCAGTGGCGACAGACGCCTTGACAAAATCACGACGAGTCACATTCTTTCCTGACTTTTCCATAGAACTCTCCTGCAGACTTTTTTTTGGGGGAATTGCTTTATAGAATTTGAATAAATGATACGGAATTGCACCGTGAGAGGCAAGTAAATGTTTGCACGGCATGCCAATTTATCACAAGCCTTGTGGTGTTTTTCAATTGGATCAGCCGTAGCAGGGTGGGTCACTGATCCAGCCTAGCCTAAAAACGCAGGATAAACGTAGTTCTGGAGTAGGGCACAGATTGCACGGTCAACAAGCCGTTATGCAGCCGCATGATTTGTCGTGACAAACTCAGTCCAATACCCGAGCCATTCGATTTGGTGGTGAAAAACGGGATAAATATCTTTTCCAGCGTCTCCTTTTCAATGCCCGGCCCGTTATCCTCAATCTGGATGACCGGACGGCCAACAGCGCTATAAAAAGCTTTGAGGACAATTCGACCAGATTCGAGGCCGTCAACTGCTTCGATCGCATTTTTAAGCAGGTTGATGATCACCTGCTCGATCAGCGTTTTGTCTGCCGTCACTTCGAGATTGTGCGGCTGGATGTCTATGACGAGCTTTACATTTTTATCTGCAAGCTCGGATTTAAACAGCGATTCGGCCCTGGCAAATAGCTCGCCGACCGGCAGAATTTGAAAATTGGGTTTGGGAATCCTCGTTAGCTTGCGATAATTCTCGACAAATTCCAGCAATCCTTTGCTGCGGTTTTCGATCGTTGTCACCGCGGCCCGGATATCGTCCAGGGCTTCGCATTCGCTGTCATTACTGCTAAAATGCTCCGCTTTGAGCATATTGTTCGCCGTGGCCGAGAGTGACACGATCGGCGTCACCGAATTCATGATTTCGTGCGTTAGAATACGAATGAGATTTTGCCAGGCCTCCATCTCTTTTTCTTCCAGCTCGCTTTGGATATTCTGGATGGAGACGAGATGATATTTTTCATTGCTAATGATAAACTCGGTGACAAAAAGTAAAAAATTCAGCAACTGCTCATCACGATGGATTTTTAGAATGAGCCTGGAGCCGCGTTGAATCTCGAGCAATCGACTCCCCAGGCCACGCTCAATGGTGTCAAGCTGCTTTATATTTTTAAGCTGAGAAATGCCCAGCAGTTTTTTCGCCGCATTATTGATCAGATCGAGATCACCATCCGATCGAAAAATGAGCAGTCCAATGCCAATGTGCTGCACCACAGTCTGCAAATAACGAAACTGCTCTTCTTTTTCCGCACGTGCCTTTTGAAAGCTTTGAATGACGTCATTAAATGAATCGCTGAGTTCCCTGAATGACGTGCCCAAATTTTCCAGATTGAATGATTGCGAAAAATCCGAGAACCTGATCGACTGCAAAAACGTTGTCAATTTGCGATTGGTTGTTTCGACGTAACGGATGAGTGCATGAATCTGGAAAACAATAAAAAGTCCGACAACCACCAATGTCGCATAGAGTTGCGTCGATGTCAGCAGATAAATAAAGGCGTAAAATGCGCCGCATAAAACGAGCACGCGAAGTACAACATTTAACCGGAAATTTTTAAAGACCATGTTTTTCCATCCGTCGGTAAAGTGACGTTCGGGTGAGGCCCAAATCACTGGCGGCATGACTGATATTACCTTGATGTTTTGCCAGGACTTTTCGAATGATCATTTTTTCAATTTCATCCAAATTATATGACTCGAACACCAGTCCCTCTTTTTGTGGTTCGGCGGGGAACAGAAAATCCGAGGGCTGCAAAACATTGGAATCAGCCATAATAATGGCTCGCTCCAACGCATGCCGAAGTTCACGTATGTTGCCAGGCCAGTGATAAGTCTGCAGTTTGGTCATGGCGCCGGCGCTTACAAGCATGTTTGTTCTTTTGTAACGCCGGGCATAGGTTTCTAAAAAGTAGTTAATAAGTAGAGGAATATCTTCTGCCCGTTCCCGCAACACCGGCAAGCGAATTTCAACTGTATTGATGCGATAGAGGAAATCCTGACGAAATTCCTTTTTCGCTACCATGTCGGAGATGGGCATATTGGTCGCGCAGACAAGTCGGATGTCAACAGGACGCGACTGGTTCGAGCCCAACCGCGTAACACGTCGCTCTTCCAGCACTCGCAGCAGTTTGGCCTGCATGGCCAATGGCAAATTACCGACCTCATCAAAAAACAACGTGCCTCCGGACGCGACCTCGAATCGCCCCGGTTTGTCATTTTTCGCATCGGTGAATGCACCTTTCATGTGCCCGAACAACTCGCTCTCAAAAAGCGTCTCTGGAATTGATCCCATGTCGACGCTGATAAAAACCTGATCAGCGCGCGGCGATTGCCGATGCAGCGCCCGCGCCACAAGTTCCTTGCCCGTGCCGTTCTCGCCGAGTATGAGTACGCTGGCATCGGTTACGGCCACTTTTTCAATGGTTTCAAAAACCTTTTGCATCGCTGGACTGCTGCCGATCATATCGTGATATTTTTGATCGATATCCGCGCTGAGCTGCTTTTGCTTGATTTTCAGATCATCCACTTCTCGACGCGATGAGCGCAGATTTACTGCTACCGACAGCGTTGCCAACAATTTTTCATTCTGCCACGGTTTGGTGATAAAATCAGTAGCGCCGGCTTTCATCACTTTGACGGCCATATCCACATCGCCATACGCAGTCATCAAAATGACAACAATGGACGGATCAATCGCCAAAATCCTATTGAGCCAGTGAAATCCCTCTGAACCGCTGGTGACATCTTTGGTAAAGTTCATGTCCAGCAGCACAACATCATAGCTCTCATTTTTGAGCAGCGCCGGTATCGAGTCCGGCTTTTGTTCGGCGTGAACAACATGACCCGCCTGCTTGAGCAGCAGTCGCGCAGCGACTAATATATCCTGGTTGTCATCAACAACAAGTATTTTGCCCATTATTTTATTCCATTCGATAAAAAATGATTTATTTTAGACAGGATAGCAGGATCAACAGGAAATCCAGGAAAAATATCTGACTTGGTTTTCCTGTTGATCCATGTAATCCTGTTATCCTGCAAAAAAAACTTTGAACAACTCGAATCACTTGTGCGACAGTTTACCAGCACAGAACATGCCACATTAGTATCATCCATATTCCCAATCATACTATTCACTACTTGTTTTTCCAAGAGTTATCAGATCACATCCCGAATTTAACAACATTTACCAACTAATCAAGCAAAAGTGCACGGATTCGTACACTTTTTGTCTGAAACCGTATAATGGCGTTTTCTGGCGACCGTGGACAAACGAGCAGCTTTTGCATTTGGCCCACAAATTCATTCAACAAAAACAAAGACTTAATCACATCCAGTTTAAATATTTTATATATCCCGTTATTGGCATGCTTTTCGCCAGAAGCACAGCAGTGGTATTTATAAAGAGGATAAAATGGATCGAATCATTGAAAAGAAAAAATGGCCCCCGAAAAAAATTGCCATGATTGGCGTCCCGACAATCATTGTGCTGCTCATCCTTTACAGTATCATATTTGGCAATCATGACACAAAGTTGAACGTGCAGACGGAACGTCTCATCATCTCAACAGTCGAACACAGTGAATTCCAGGAATTTATACCCGTTACCGGCACGGTGATACCGATTCAGACGGTCTATATTGATGCATTGGAAGGCGGCCGGGTTGAAGAAATATTTGTCGAAGCGGGCGCTATGGTTCAACGGGGAGACACGATTTTAAAGCTGGAAAATACCAATCTCTTGCTGGATATTTCTCGCCAACAAGCCTCCATGCTCGATCAAAAGAATTCTCTGCGCAATACCCAACTGCAAATGGATAAGCAAAAACTGGAGCTCTATAATAAATTAGCTGACCTCGACTATCAGATCAATCGCACGCGTCGCATTTATGAACAGAACGAGACCTTGTTGGAGAACAAAATTATTTCGCGGCAAGAGTACGAAGAATCCAAAGATGATTACGAATACAATGTTCGCAAACGAGAATTAGCGATTCTGACCGCCAAGCAGGATTCCATCATGATGGCCATCCAGGTGGATCAATTGGCCCAATCTCTCAAACGAGTTGAAGAGAACCTGCGAATCGCAAAAAAACGGCTCGAAAATTTGACCATCATTGCACCGGCCACCGGGCAGCTCACCTCGTTGAACGCCGAATATGTGGGCGAAATCACCTCAGCCGGCGAGCGTATCGGCCAGATCGATATCCTCGATGGCTTTAAAATCCGCGCCGGTATCGACGAGCATTACCTGGCACGCATTATCACCGAATTGCAAGGTGAATTTGATTTTGGTGGCGACACCTATCGTCTGGCGATCAATAAGATTTTTCCGGAAATCGTCAGTGGTCGATTTAATGTCGATTTGGAATTTGTGGACAATATCCCGGCCGATATTCGCCGTGGACAAACGGTGCACATCCGGCTGGAACTGGGCGATCTGTCCGAGGCGCTCACATTAGCGCGCGGTGGCTTTTATCAAAAAACCGGCGGACAGTGGGTATTTGTCGTCGATCCATCGGAAGCGTATGCCGCAAAGCGCGATATTCGTCTGGGACGAAAAAATACCGAGGTCTTTGAAGTGTTAGCCGGACTGGAACCGGGAGAGCGTGTGATCACCTCATCGTATGATACTTTTGGTGATGCTGAACGATTAATATTAAAGTAAAGAGCTTTGTTATGAAACACATATTTTTGAAGCGAAATCTAAAGCCTCACGCAAAGTTAACAATTATATGCCTGCTTGTCATGCCGATTTTAGTTTTTTCTCGTGTCCTCACTTATAGTGACGCCATCAACATTGCGCTCAATCAGAGCTACACGATCAAGTCATTTGAGCAGAATAAACTGGCCATGGAATCGGCCTATCAGTATCGCAAAGCGGAATTCAAACCGCGCCTCGATGCCGGCATCTATACGCCGGCCTGGAATGAGATTGTCACGCCCATTCAGCAAGTCGATGGGTTACCAGTGTACAACTCGATTGGCTCGATCAAATACAGCGGCGACATGGCCTTCACCTATATGCTTCCCACGGGTGGCAACTTTGCCCTGTCGGCCGAGCTGTATCGCGACAATTTAAGCACAACTCTGGCGACGCAAAACTATCGAACATTGGCGACCAACAAAGCTTATACGCGCTTGGCCTTCAGCTTTAATCAGCCGGTTTTTACAGCCAATGAAAAGAAAGAAAATCTTGATGAAGCTAAATATTATTTCGACCGCTTTTCAAATCAGTTCAAGCGCGGTCAAATGGACATCATCTATGAAGTGACGCAGGGCTTTTATCAATTATATCGCGCGACGAGAGAGGTTGAAATTGCCGAGGAAAAATTAAAAAATGCCGAAGAAGCGGCGCGAATCGCGCGCATCAAGGCGGAAAACGGTCGCATTCCGGAGGTCGATGTGCTCATCACGCAAGTCGATCTTGCCCGTAGTCAGGCCATCGTGTCGGAGTCACGCAATGCGTTCGAACGAGAAAAGGACAGCTTTAAACATCTCGTTGGCTTGAGTCTGGATGAAGATATCCAGATTGTCACGGACTTGAAATATGATACCTTTGTTGTCAACCTGGACAGAGCGATCGAATCGGCTCTTGCGCATCGCCTGGAGCTTGATGAAGCTGAGCTGAACATCGAGCTGCAGAAAATAGAAGTCAAACGTGCGAAAAGATTTTCCGAGCTCAAAGGCAACATTTCTGCTTATTATGACGTAACCGGTGTGAGCACGATCCCAAGCGGCGATTCGCGTGAGTTGTTTCAATCATCATTTGACAATTTTGTCGACCGCCGGCCCAACCGTGGCGTGACGTTTTCCATCTCTTATCCGATTTTTGACTGGGGTCGGGGTGCAGCACTCGAGCAACGCGCGCAAGCGTATATGCGTGATTATGAACTCGAGCTCGAGGATACGAAAAAGCTGATCATCCGCCAGGTCCGGGATGTTGTGCGCAGTCTGGAAGAAGCTAAAAAACGCTTGAAAATACATGAACAGAATCAGCAAGTGGCGCAAATGACCTATGAAATCAGCCGCAAACGTTTTGAAAACGGCGACATCAACAGTCAACAATTGGCCCTCGAACAAGAGCGCCTTGCCGACAGCCAGTTGTCTTACCTCGATGCTTTTATCACATATCAACTGCAGGTGGCGGATTTGAAGAGAAAGACGTTGTGGGATTTTGAGGGAAAACGCAGTTATTTGCAGGAGATAGCAGGAGCAGATCAAACTCAATAGCTTACAGCCGGCTTATAGCTTTAAGCTGTAGGCTGTAAGCTATAAGCTAAAAGAAAATATATACGCGACTAATTAGCTCAGGAGGAGGCAAGATTGCAGGATTTCAGGAATTTGAAGGTTTGGGAAAAGAGCCATGCATTTACGCTAATAATTTACAAGATGACAAAAGCCTTTCCAAAAGATGAATTGTATGGGCTAACAAGCCAGATACGTCGATCAAGCTCATCAATTCCAACAAATCTTGCAGAAGGCTGTGGGCAAAGCTCGGATGCACAATTGGCCAGATACGTACAGATTTCGATAGGATCAGCGAGTGAGGTCGAATATCAGCTTTTGCTCGCCAAAGACCTGGGCTACATACAAGATTCAAATTATCAAGACTTGAATAAAGACATTAATCAAATAAAGCGAATGCTCATTGCTTTCCTAAAAAAACTAAAAACGTGATTTAATCGCTATAAGGTTTAAAGCATATAGCTTAAAGCTTATAGCCTATAGCTTACAGCTAAAAAGAGGAGCAGAAAACCATGATCATCCAAACCTCCAACCTCACCAAAATCTACCGCACCGAAGAAATCGAAACCACGGCATTGAACAATGTCAATTTTAAAGTCGAAGAGGGCGAATTTGTCTCCATTATGGGACCGTCCGGGTGTGGGAAATCGACGCTGCTAAATGTTGTCGGGCTCATTGACACCATTGATAACGGCGAGTATTCGTTTCTGGGTAAAGAAGTTTCAAAGTTCAATGAACGACAGCGTGCCAACGTGCGCAAGGGTAACATCGGTTTCATCTTTCAAAGCTTTAATTTGATTGATGAATTGACCGTTTACGAAAACGTCGAGCTGCCCCTCCTCTATCTCAAAACGCCGGCAGCGGAACGCAAGGAAAAAGTTAATGCGGCGCTGGAACGTATGGAAATCATGCACCGACGCAACCACTTTCCACAACAGTTGTCCGGTGGACAGCAGCAGCGCGTCGCTGTGGCACGGGCGGTGGTCGCCAATCCCAAAGTCATTTTGGCGGATGAGCCAACCGGTAATCTGGACTCGAAAAACGGCGACGAAGTCATGAGTATCCTCACCCAGCTCAACGAAGGCGGCACGACGATCATCATGGTGACGCACTCACCGACGTACGCCGAGTATGGCAATCGTGTGGTGCATTTATTTGACGGCAAGATTGTCACCGAGAATTTAAACGGTAAATTTCATGTGTAAAGGTGAAATGTGAGACGTGAAGCCTCAAAGGTCAAACGTCAAAAGTCAAATGTGAAACGTTCGGCAAAATTTATAATATTTAAAAGTTGATATGAGAAGCTTTATTCGAATAGTCAAAGCACACAAGGGATCGTCGTTTATCACTATTTTGGGATTTGCGACGGGGTTGGCAGCGGCGATGCTGTTGCTTATCTTTATTCAGCATGAGTTGAGCTACGATCGGCACTGGGAGAACGGCGAACGCATCTATCGTGCCAACGTCGTGTGGACCAGGAATGATCGGACCGTGGAGCATGCAATCTGTCGCCGCAATGCCTACACCGAGGTGCCGAATATGGTTCCTGCTATCGAATCGGCTGTACAATTTTACCGGACATTCAATCCCGAGCTTCATTACCAAAACCAACGATTTCGCAATCTCGGAATGTTTTATGTGGATTCAACATTCTTTAAAGTCTTTCGCATGCAGGCCGTCGCTGGAGATTTAAGCCAGGCTTTGAAAATGCCGGATGCCCTCGTCATTAATCAGCGAACGGCCGAGCAGGTTTTTGGTGAATCCAATCCGATTGGACAGATGGTGCTTTTGTCAGAATTTTCATTGCCGGAATCAAAATTATTAGGACAGATTGCAGCGGTTGTTCCCGATCTCCCAAAAACGTCTCACTTTGATTTTGACGTGCTCATTCCCATGAGCGCCAATGCAATCCTTGAGCACCTGGGCGGATTGGAATTTTTCACCTATTATTTGTTATATGAAAACGCACCACGTCACGCAGCGCGGCAGGATATCGAAACGGCTCACACAGAGACCATGCGCGAATGGGCACAACGACTCGGCATGTCGTCGCCGCCAGGAACGAATCTGCTGCCATTACGAAAAATATACTTACATTCCGGGAACAGCGGCAGCCTGGGCCCAACCGGCGATCCACAGGCCATCCGGATATTTGCTCTCTTGACCGGCCTCATTTTGGTCATTGCCATTGCCAACTTTGTCAATTTATACCTTGTGCAGACCAACCGGCGCGCCCTGGAAACCGGTGTTCGAAAAACGTTGGGCGCGACGCGCTTTCAGCTGGTGCGGCAGTTTTTATTCGAATCCTTTTTACTCTCCGGTATCGCGCTGCTCGTCGCCTTGCTTTTAGCCTCCCTGCTCATCGAGCCCTTCGGCGATGTGATGCGGCGATCTTTATCCATGAACGCGCTGTTGCAACCAACGTTCTTTTTGTCTTTGGTGGGACTCTTTTTTCTCATTTCACTGCTCGCCGGTCTCTATCCCGCGTGGGTGCTGTCGCGGCAGCAGCCTGTTCACGTACTCAAGGGTATTGGCACAACCGGCAAACCCAAACAGGTGCTGCGAAAGAGCATTGTGCTGGCGCAATTTGCCATTTGCATGTTGCTTTTGACAAATTTGCTTGTCCTGCAAAAGCAATTCGATTTTATGAATAATCGCCCTTTGGGATTTGATGCCAAAAACGTCATTGCCTACCAGAATTTGAGTCCGCAAGTGCAGCAAGCTTTCCCATTGATCAAAAATGAACTGCAGCAATATGCTGATATCGTATCAGTCACGGGCGCTCATTCACGACCGGGACAGGGCGCCAGCGGTCAGAGCATCAAGGTTTTTGGTAAACAGGACAACGACAGGATTGGCATCCGAGAGGTGCGAATTCAACCGGATTATCTCAAAACCTATGGCATGGAATTGCGCGCAGGACGAAGTTTTGAGGCAAATCGTTCAACAGATCGAAATGCGGTTATTCTGAATGAAGCAGCAGCTCGTGCGCTCGGATTGAATGAGCCCATTGGTGCGTCGATAATTATGTTTTCAGAACCTATGGAGGTTATTGGTGTTGTTAAGGATTATCATTACAGTTCGCTGCGCGATCCCATTCAGCCGGAGCTGTTTACATTTTATAAAGATCAAATATTAAACATCTCTATTCGCGTCAATTCCGCCGATCCGCAACGCACGATCAGCCGAATCAATCAGGTTCTGACAAAATACGACGCCGAGTATACACCAAATTATGTTTTTTTGCAGGACGCCTTTGCGGCGATGTACGGCGGCGAATATCGGCTCATCCAGTTGGTGACAGCAGGATCTGTTATTGCACTTGTGCTCACTATTCTCGGACTATCAGCCATAACCGCCATATCCGCACAGCAGCGCATCAAAGAGATTGGCATTCGCAAAGCCATTGGTGCAGATGTGCGGGAAATCGTTCAGCTCATGGTCGGCACACAGATTATCACATTATTTATCACAACATGTATTGCCGGACTATTGGCGTTGTGGATCATACAGAGATGGTTGCAAAACTATGCCTATCGCATCGAAGTGAGCTTTTGGTATTTTGTCGCCTCGGGAACGGTTATTCTGCTCGTAGCGCTGGCGGTCACCGCGGTGATCTCTTTTCGGGCTTCGCGTGCGAATCCGGTGGAGGCGCTTAGATACGAATAATGAAGAGCAAAATGTTTTTGGGAATGAAAGAGTAGAGGCAGGAATAAGTTGGAATATGAAAGGTGAAAGGTGAAACGTCAAACGTGAACCGATTTATGATAGAATCTTTAGCAAATTATTTTACCAAATTGTCCTTTTATAATGGTCTCTTATAACTTGATCTTTGGTTACGATTGGGCAATTTTTTATCATTGCTGTCGCAACAATTGTCCGGTCAGCGGGATCGCGATGCTCCCAGTCAAGAGCGAGATTTTTGATCCATATATTTTCGTCAACAGGAACAATCTCGATGGAACGCAAAAGTCGTAGCCGATTCACATATCCATTCAGGTCTTCATCCATTTGGAGCGCCCCTTTTTTAAGCTTTATACCAATCTCCCAAATGGTAATCGAGGAGATAAAAGCGCCCTGCTCATTGATTTTGCCGCAGGCTTTTGCCGCTTTTGGTGAAAGCTCGTGTGGCGCCAGCGTCCACCATAGCAAAGCACAAGTATCGAGGAGGATCATGGCAGTTCGCTCCATTCGTCAATTTCCGCTTCCATAATCGAATCAGCGATTTTTGCGCTATCGCGTAAATCGCCAAAGACCTGGTCGACGGATTTGTTCTTTAAAATAGGTACTACTTTCAACGTTGGCACATTATTGCTGGTGACGATGAGTTCTTCACCAGTTTGTTCGACCTCACGAAAGTATTCCAACATTTTGGCTTTGAGTACGCTTTTGGAAACAGTGTTCATGATAAAATTCCTTCTTATGACTATGGTCATACACTGGTCATAATAGTCGATTTTTCAGAAAAAGTCAATACAATTTTATGAAAATAATCAACATCACTATCAACGGAGACCACCATGATTAAACTCATCGACATCGAAAAATACTATGCCAACAAGTTCGTCAAGACATTTGTTCTGCGCAATATCAGCCTGGACATTCAAGAGGGCGAATTCCTCACCATCATGGGACCGTCTGGCGCGGGCAAGTCCACCCTGCTGCATATAGTGGGTATGCTGGATGACATGTCGAGTGGGGAGTACTATTTTTACGACGAACCGGTGCATCAACTCAAGGAAAAGGATCGCACGCGACTGCACCAGCAAAACATTGGATTTGTCTTTCAGCAATATCATCTCATTGATGACTTGACCGTGTACGAAAATCTTGAAACGCCTTTAATTTATAAAAAAGTGAAAGGCTCGGAGCGCAAGAGCATGGTGGCCGATATGCTGGATCGCTTTAGCATTGTGGCCAAAAAAGACCTCTTTCCCAACCAGCTCTCCGGTGGACAACAGCAGCTCGTTGCCATTGCGCGCGCCTTGATCATCAATCCGAAACTCATTTTGGCGGATGAACCGACCGGCAATCTCAACTCCAAGCAGGGATTCGAGATTATGGACATGCTGAAAGAGCTCAACGACCAGGGCGTAACCATCGTGCAGGTAACGCATGATGAGAAAAAGGCCGAGTATGGCAACCGGATTGTGAATTTGTTGGATGGATGGATGGAAGAAAGTGGAACGTAGAAGAATGGTTGCGGTATGAATTAGAAATTGTGAAACATCAAAGGGATGAACAATGCTAAAAAACTATCTAAAATTCTCCTTGCGACATATCCGGCGCAATAAAATCTACTCCTCAATAAACATCATCGGGCTGGCCATCGGTATTGCCGGCTTTTTTCTTATCATGCTGTGGGTTCAGGATGAGCTGAGCTTTGACAAGTTCCACGAAAATCGCGACAGCATTTACCGCGTAGTGTGCGAAACAAAAGGTGAACCGTTTTTTGGCTCGCCGGCGCCGTTGGCGCCAACGATTGCGAATGAATTGCCGGAGGTGCTGCGATCAACCCGACTCTATCGCGTGCCTCGATTTGTCTTTGGTTATGAGGAAAAGTCCTTTTATGAAGATAACGGCATTGTTGTCGATCCGGCTTTTTTTCACATGTTCAGTTTTCCATTCATCAAGGGGAGTTTGGAAACCGGTTTCACAAATCCGGACCATATTGTCATCACCGAATCCATGGCGCAAAAATATTTTGGTGCGGATGATCCGATCAACAAAAAAATCAATGTTGAAGGTGAAGGATTCCTCGTGGTCGGTGGCGTTTTAAAAGATATTCCGGCCAATTCGCATTTACAATTTGACTATGCACTGCCCTATGTTTTTCTGCAAGATGTTCGATTGTGCGGCCTTGAATGGGGCGACTTTAATTTTAAAACCTATGTTCAACTCAACCTGCCCTTAAATCAGGAGGATGTTCAGAAAAAAATCACGCAAATCGCCATTGACAATGATTGTCCCCAGATCAAATACGATGGTTTTTCTTTTTCACTGCAATCATTAAAAGATATGTACCTGCATCCGATCAGCGCCTACGATATTCAGCTCGGCGATATGAAATACATTTACATTTTTTCGATCGTGGCCCTGCTCCTGTTGGGCGTTGCGTGCATTAATTTTATCAATCTCAGCACGGCTCGGGCTATAGTCCGGGTAAAAGAAGTGAGCATCCGCAAAACGGTTGGTGCAGACCGCCGGCACATTATTGCGCAGTTGTGGAGTGAATTCTTTGTCTTTGCCTTATCGGCTTCTGTCATCGCCCTTGCTATCGTTCAAGTCGCCATGCCGTATTTTAATCAATTGACAGAAAAACAATTGGCGCTTCATTTCATGCAACCGCACATGTTGATACTCATGATCAGCGCGATTTGCTGCTGTGGACTGGTGGCGGGTTTATATCCGGCGATCTCTATTTCGGTCTTTCAACCGGTCAGACTCATGCAGAGGCAGACTATGGGCTTGAACAGTCCATTTTTGCGCCGACTGCTGGTCGTCAGTCAATTTGCGTTATCCATTCTGCTGATCGTGTGCACGCTCGTGGTGGCTCAACAAATGCGGTATATCCACGATAAGAGCTGGACCCTGCGGGATGATGTCGTGCTGCACATGCCGATCAAGGAAAACATTGGCATCAAATTCGATGTGGTGAAAAATGAACTGCTGCTGCATCCGAACATCGTTGCGGTGAGCGCCAAAGATGCGCTGCCAACCATGCTTAACAATAACACGACCGGTGTGTGGTGGACGGGGAAAACCGATGCGCAAAATTCACTGCACATAGAAACCATTCGTGTGAGTCACGACTATTTCACCACCATGGGTCTTGCGCTGACCGAAGGACGCGCCTTTTCACAAGATTTCAGCGATGATGAAGGCGTGGCTTATATTCTCAACGAGGAAGCGGTGCGACAAACGGGATTGAGCGATCCTGTGGGAAAAAGCTTTGCGCTTTACCGTCGGCAAGGACCAATCATTGGCGTGGTGCAAGATTCTTATTTTCATACGCTCAAACAACCCAAGCGGCCGCAAGCCTTTTATCTGTTCACAAACCTGCCTCGCGAAGGCTTTTTTGGTTCGGTCTTTATCCGGATTTCAAAAACACAAAGCCATGCGGACGTGCAAGCGGTCATCTCCCATATTGAATCCGTGTGGCGCGGCGTGAACCAGATAGCTCCTTTCGAATATCATTTTCTGGATCAGACGATTCAGAAACAATACCAAGATGAACAACGATTGATGTTTTTGTTCGGCATCTTTTCCGCCGTGGCCATTTTGATTTCCTGTCTCGGACTCTTCGGGCTAGCGACATTTATGGCTGAACGCCGCACCAAAGAAATCGGCATACGCAAGGCGCTGGGCTCCACTGTCCCTGGCGTGATCATGCTGCTCACGCGCAGCTTTGCCACGTGGGTGTTGATTGCCAATATTATCGCCTGGCCGCTCGCCTGGTTTATCATGAACAAATGGCTGCAAAATTTTGTCTATCGAACCGAGATGACCTGGTGGATGTTTGTCCTGGCCGGAGGTATGGCATTCGTCATTGCCTTATTGACGATAAGCTGGCAGGCGATACGGGCAGCAACGGCGAATCCGGTGGAGGCGTTGCGGTACGAATAACAAGCAAAAAGGAAAAAGGGAATCCGGAGAAATGACGCTTTCATTACCTTTTTCCTCTATCCCGTAAAAGGGAAGACATTATGTTAAAAAGACATATAAAACTCACGCTGCGCAACATGCGCAAAAACAAGATTGACACCGTCCTGAATCTCAGCGGTATTACACTCGGCTTGGCACTGACGTTATTGATTGTATTTCATACTCAGGAAGAGTTGCGTTATGAATAAATTGATGTAAAGCACTATTACTCTCCAAGTATACAGCGTCTCTTAAAGGAGGTAGCAACCTAATGGATTGACGACTGCAAAGCAGGGAGAAAAAAAATGATACGAAATTATTTAAAAATTGCACTGAGAAATTTTCTCAAACAAAAAAGTTATTCTCTCATCAATATTACTGGACTCACGATCGGTATGACCTGCTGTTTTTTAATTGTCCTGTTTGTTATTGACGAGCTGCGCTATGAACGCCATCATGTCAACGCAGAGAATATCTATCGAGTGGTGGTCAACAGCACAATTGGCGACCAGGAAATGAATGAAGCGATCACGCCGACGCCGCTGGCGGAAACGCTGATGATGGATTTCCCTGAAGTCAGAAACGTGATTCGGCTTCACCACACGCCAAATATGCTGGTTCGATACGAGGACAAGGTCTTTAACGAATCACAATTTATGTGGGTGGACTCGACCTTTTTTGATATTTTTAGCGCTCGGCTTTTACACGGCGATCCCAAAACAGCACTCAAGGATCATCACACTCTGGTCATGACAGAAACAACAGCAAAAAAATATTTTGACGATCCGGCGCAAGCGCTTGGCAAAATTGTAAACTTTGAAGACGGCACACCCTATCGAATATCCGGTATTTGTGAGGATGCGCCGCCAAACTCGCATTTTCATTACGGCATGCTCTGTCCATTATCCTCGTGGGAATGGGAAAACATTCGTCCCTACTGGCTAAACAGCTATGTGTACACCTATGTTCTTTTGCAGGATGGATTCCCGCCGGAACAATTGGAGGCAAAATTTCCCGGTTTCATCCGCACGCATGTGGCGCCGCAACTGGAGCAATCGCTGGGCATGTCCATTAACCAGTTTTATGAATCCGGCGGTAAACTGGATTACCTTCTGCAGCCGCTCAAAGACATCCACCTCCATTCAAATTTATCCAATGAACTGGAAGCAAACAGCGACATCAAATATATCTATATCTTTTCGCTTATTGCGCTCTTTATTCTTTGCATCGCCGCCATCAATTTTATGAATCTGGCGACGGCCAAATCAACAACCCGCAACAAAGAAGTCGGCATGCGTAAAGTACTGGGTTCCAATCGGTCTCAACTGGTGAAACAATTTCTGTGTGAATCCATTTTGATTTCACTCGTTGCCATGGTACTGTCCATTTTTTTAGCCGAGCTGCTTCTTCCCTATTTTAATCAAATCGCCGCAAAGCAGTTGGATATTCGGTTATTTCATGAGTTGTATCTCCTGCCCGGGCTTTTTGTGATTACACTGTTGATTGGAATTTTGGCCGGAAGTTACCCGGCACTCTTCCTGGCCTCGTTTAAACCAATCCTGGTGTTAAATCGATCTGATGCCAGAGGCATGGTCAGTCGTGCCGGATTACGCAGCTTGTTGGTTGTATTACAATTTTCCATCACGATTTTCCTGTTCATCAGCACGTTTGTTGTTTTTCAGCAAATGCGATACATCCAAAACAAGCGACTGGGATTTGACAAGGAAAACATTGTTGTCATCAAACGCGGCTGGGCCATCGGACAAAATCCGGACGGCACAGAACAAGCGCCGAGCAACAATACAACAGTTCTTGATGCCTTTAAACACGAGCTATTGCAAAACGCCAATATAATCGCTGCGGCGGGAACCGGCAGTTTGCCTGGCAAAAGTTTTTACAACATGGTTTGTATCCCTGACGGCAAAGATGACAGCGAACAGATGTCGCTTAATTATTTCCTCGCAGATTATGATTTTATGGAAACGATGAATCTTGAACTTGTGGAGGGACGTTATTTTTCACGCGACGTAGCGGGCGACACGCTGGCCGTGGTGATTAATGAAACCGCAGCTCGGGCAATGGGACTTGAAGCGCCTGTTGTCGGAAATCGAATTGGTTTTCCAAACTCAAAATTTCATCTTCATATAGTCGGGGTGATAAAGGATTTTAATTACGAGTCGCTGCATCGAAAAATTGAACCGCTGTGCATCGGATTGCAAACCAATACACGAACTTTTATAGCTGCACGCATCCAGCCGCATGACGTGCCAAATACAATCGCTCATATTGAGAAGACCTGGAAAAGCTTTATTCCCTACAAGCCATTCGAATATTTCTTTTTTAGTGACGACTATGATCAGCTTTACAGATCCGAACAACGGCAGAGCAAGCTGTTCACAATTTTTTCAATCCTGGCTATAGCCATCGCCTGTCTTGGTCTTTTAGGACTGGCGTCATTTACCACCGAACAGCGAGCCAAAGAGATTGGTGTTCGCAAAGTTCTTGGATCATCGATTGCCGGCATCATTTTAAAACTGTCCAAAGAATTCATCAAATGGATTCTTGTCGCCAACATTTTTGCCTGGCCGCTTGCATGGTTGTCGTCGTCCAGGTGGTTGCAGAATTTCGCTTACAGATCAGAGTTGAATATCTGGATTTTTGTTTTGGCCAGCGGCACAGCATTATGCATTGCTTTACTCACTGTGAGCACCCAGGTCATCAAAGCAGCGACCGCAAATCCGGTGAAGACACTGCGGTATGAATAAAAGTGGAACAAGGAAAAAGGATAAAGGAGCAAGGTACAGGGAGAAGGAAAATATTATTTCCATTCTCCTTTCTCCCTTTTCCCTTCTCCCCTGTTAAAAGAGGTTTTATGTTTTTCAACACCTTAAAATTCGCATTTCGAAACCTGCGCAAAAATGCGCTTTACTCGTTCATCAACATCATTGGTCTGGCTATTGGTTTGGCGGCGATTATGTTGATCGTTTTTTGGGTGCGCGATGAATTGAGTTATGATAATTTTCATGCCAATGCAGAGCGCATCTATCGCGTGGAACGGGCGTGGAATTTTAAAGAGATGGTCGGGCAGGCGCCCATTGCTGCCGCGCCATGGGGTCCGGGACTTTTGGCGAATTATCCCGAAATCGAACAAAGTGTGCGCATTTCTAAAGAAGAAACATTTGTTCGAAATCAAGAAAACCAGTCCTTTAAACAAAATATTATTGCGGCGGACGAAACGCTGTTTTCACTTTTTGATTTTTCGCTAATCAATGGAGATGAAAACACAGCGCTCATTGAACCGAATCAGGTCGTTCTCACTCCAGAGTTGGCGGTAAAATATTGCGGCACCACAAACGCCATCGGCAAATCGCTGTCCATTGACTGGCTAGGCGAACGAACGGATTTTGAGATCACCGGCATCCTCTCCCCTGTCCCGGCCAACTCGCATATGCACTTTGATATGGTGATCTCCTTCTCGTCATATCCCGATGAATTGCTCACCGATTGGATGTCCGGCGGATTTTATAATTTTATTCTGGTTGATGAAAACACGGATGCCGAAACGCTCGAAGCGAAATTTCCGATGTTTTTGAAACATCATGCTACCACAGATTTCATGACCTACTTTGGCTCTGACCTGAACATCACCGATGTGTTTCAGATTAAATTGCGACCGCTTACATCCATCCATTTGCAGCCGAGTCGACATTTTGAGTTTGAGCCGCAAGGCCAGTTGACGACCGTGCGCATGTTCACCATTGCTGCATTTATGATTTTGTTGATCGCCTGTTTCAACTTTATCAATCTTTCCACCGCGCAGGCGCACAAACGCGCCAAAGAAGTTGGCATGCGTAAAGCGGTCGGCGCGAAAAAAGGTCAACTCGTTTTGCACTTTCTCGGCGAATCGATTTTGGTCACATTTTTAGCGTTAGGCTTGGCGCTTGTGATCGTGCGACTGAGCATGCCGATTTTTAATGCCATCTCCGGCAAATCACTTTCAGGCGCGATCATTTTTTCAGAGCACAATCTAGTTGTGCTCGTGGCGCTGTCAATCATCACCGGATTTTTAGCCGGACTTTATCCGGCGCTTTTTCTCAGCGCCTTTGAACCTCTGAAAATTTTCCATGGCATGCACAATGCCGGTGCGCACAAATCACGATTCCGCAAGATATTGTCCACCGCGCAATTCGCCATTTCGATTTTTCTCATCATCGGCGCACTCACCGTCAGTAAACAGCTCTTCTATATTCAGAACAAATCGCTGGGATTCGACAAGGAAAACGTCATTGTCCTGCCGGCGCAAAGCAAAGCCGTACGCGCGGATTTTGAGGCGTTTCGATCCGAGCTCAGCAAGGAGTCGCGTATTTTGTCCGTTGCCAGCTCGTCTTTTTTGCCGGGACAAAAAACGCCACCGGACGCCAATTTCCGGCGCGCCGATACTGAGGATATTCACAACCTGTGCATTCTGCAAACGGATTTTTATTTTAGCGAAGCGCTCAATTTTGAGATTTTACACGGACGCACCTTTTCAAAAGAATTCAGCACGGACTCTACAGCTTTTGTTTTGAATGAAAGAGCCGTTCAAACACTCGGTTTCAAACTAGATGAAACGGTCGGCAAAAAATTATCCATGATCATCGACGGCACACATGATGTTCGCGGCACGATCATCGGCGTAATTAAGGATTTCCATTTCATGTCGCTGCACTCGAACATGCAATCCTACGCGCTGTTTTTGCCAAAAGAGAATGACATTCAATTTATATCCATTCGAATCGCGCCCGGCGCCATCAAAGAGATTTTAGCGTCAATTGAAAACACCTGGCGTTCAATCTATCCAAACGAACAATTTGAGTACACTTTTCTGGATGACCGGATCAATCAACTTTACACTAAAGATCAGCAAACTCGGCAGCTCTTTTTCATTTTCGCCGGATTGGCCATTTTTGTCGCGTGCCTGGGTTTATTTGGATTAGCCACCTTTAACACCGAACAACGCACCAAAGAGATCGGCGTGCGTAAAGTGCTGGGATCATCCATGCCGCGAATTTCTTTTTTATTGGTTAAAGAATTTCTCGTCTGGATTATTTTGGCCAACATTTTCGCCTGGCCCATCGCCTGGTTTACAATGAAGAATTGGCTGCAGGATTTTGCTTTTCGCACCAGCATGCGTTGGGAGATGTTTATTTTTGCCGGCCTTGTGACATTGGGAATAGCGTTGTTGACTATCACTTTGAAGATTTTAAAGGCAGCAAGGGCGAATCCGGTGGAGGCGCTGAGATATGAGTGATAAAAATCCAAGGTTCTTGATCGGCAATGAAAAATCTAAATAAAAAATAGTGAAACGTCACACGTGAGACGTGAGACGCAAAGATATCTTTTTCCACGTTTCACGTCTGACGTCTCACGTCTCACGATTCACAACCGGAGCACCAAATGATCCATAATTTCAAACTCACCGTCCGCCAACTGGCTAAAAACAAGCTTTATTCTTTTCTCGGCATTGCCGGCTTTGCATTTGGTTTTGCCGTGTGTCTGGTCATTGGCTTGTTCATTCAGTTTGAATTGACCATGGACAGATGCTTTGACAATCATAGCCGCATCTATCGACTCAACGATGCAGGGCATAGCGTCCACATGGTCTACAAGGACAAGGATATTTATATCGAGAATTATCCTGAAATCGAACTGGTTTGTCCGGTCGAGTATCATGCCGGTTGGTCGCGTCCGGTGTTCACCGGGGAGAAATCTGTCTATATTCAAAATAGCATAACAACGGACAGCACCTTTTTTGAGGTCTTTACCATTCCGATTTTAAAAAGTACCGCGCGAAATCCTCTAGAACACCCGAGCTCGGCTGTGATCACCGAATCCTGTGCGAACATACTTTTCGGCGATAAAGATCCGTTGAATCAAGAGATCACCTTTGACAATGATAAATTATTGATGGTCAGTGCGATCATCCCGGATTTCCCTGAAAATGCCAGTCTACATGCCGACATCCTGTTGAGCGCAGAGAATGAATTGATCCGCGGCAGCTACACCGGCGATGGAAACAACGGCTGGAATTATTCGGTCAATTTTTACGCCCTGTTGGTCGAATCCGCTTCTCCCCTGCTGCTCGAACAAAAAATGAAAAATACGTTGAAACAACTGGGCGCGGCTGTCCCGAACGTCAGATTACAGGCACTGGATCAAAGCTACCTTGATCAACCGCTGGAGGGAGATGGCAATAAAACCGGAAATCCGGCTTTGATTATTTTGTTCGGCACCATCGGTTTATTGATTCTTGTCCTCTCCATGATCAATCATATCAACTTTATCTTGTCACTGCAGCTCAAAAAGCTCAAGGAGATCGGTATTAAAAAAACCAGCGGAGCGGGATTGATGCAGCTTTTGACGCATTATTTTGTAGAAATTGCGGTCTGGATTTTCTTGTCCCTGGCATTTGCCCTGGTGCTGGTGCAAATCGTCTTGCCCTATGCAAATCGCCTGCTTGATCGGCCCTTGAATTTTATGACAATTTTTACCACGCCGTTTTGCGTCTATGTGGCGCTCTCCCTGCTGCTTGTTTTGAGTCTCTCTGCTCTGGCATATTTGGTTCTGCTGTCCAGGTTTGATTACAAGAGCTATTTCAGCGGACATTTAGGCAGCGGCCATAAAGATCACGCCAAAAAAGCCTTGACGATATTTCAATTTGCCATCTCTGTTTTCCTGCTTGTCGCTGTTTTCGCCATTCAAGAGCAGATTCGTTACGTCAAGCACCGGGATGTGGGATTTAACAAGGATCATCTCTTGATGCTGAAATTTCCATATCGCTATAAACACGGCCAAACGCTTCAGGCACGTCTGACAAATCATACATCCATCGTGAGCACGAGTTTGAGCATGGGCAATCCAGGGAATATCAAGTATGGAACCATGGGCCGAGGCGCGGATGGCAACAATTTTAACATGAGTCGAATTGACGTCGATTTGAATTTTCTCGAGACCTTTGAAATTCCGCTTGTGCAAGGCAGAGCTTTTCTGCCGGGCGAAGGAAGCAAGGTCTGTCTGATCAATGAAACGGCTGTTAAGAATTACGGCTGGGATACGCTTGATGGAAAAACGTTTGCCGAATTTCCGGTGGTTGGTGTTGTCCAGGATTTTCACATCAGCTCCATGCGCCATCCGATCGAGGGCGTGGGATTGGTGCTGAATAACGAGCAGCAGCCATCGACGCTCAATCTACGTATACAACGGGAGAATATCAGCGCCACCATGGAATTTATTCGGCAGACCTGGGACAGCGTCTCGCCGCAGACGCCTTTTGAATACCAATTTTACGACGATTGGTACGACTCGCTTTACCGAGGCGAGGAACGATTTACCGCCGGCATTCGCTTATTTGCCTTGATCGCCTTTTTGATCACGTGTCTTGGACTTCTGGGGCAAACGATTCATATCTGTTTGAATCGCACCAAAGAGATTGGCATTCGCAAAGTGGTCGGCGCCACTGTACCCTCGATCCTTTTGTTGCTCACAAAACAATTTGCCGGCTGGGTTTTAGTCGCCAACGTGATCGCCTGGCCAGTCGCGTGGTACGTCGTGAATATGTGGCTGCACAGCTTTGCCTATCGAACAGAGCTGACGCTGTGGCCATTTATATTGGCGGGATTGGCAGCATTGCTCATTGCTGTGTTGACAGTGAGCTGGCAGGCGATTCGGGCCGCAACGGCGAATCCAGTGGAGGCGTTGCGGTACGAATAAATCCTGTGAAACGTCACATGTGAAATGAGAAATCAGATGAAAAATTATATCCACCGTCTCATGTCTCACGTTTGACGTTTCACACTCTTTTTATAAAAGGATAGAATTATGTTAAAAACTTATTTCAAATTCGCTTTTCGAAATCTGCTCAAAAACAAGAGTTTTTCATTAATCAACATCCTGGGATTTGCCTTTGGCATGTCCATTTGTCTAGGGATATATGCCTATCTCTTGCACGAATACTCGTATAACACGTATCACAAAAACGCGCATCGAATTTATCGTCTGAACGATGCTCAAAACAAGACGAGCACCATTGATTATCGAGTTAAGGATATCCTGCTTTCGAATTACCCCGAGATAAACAACGCATGCCTCGCCCTGCTAATAAATCATCCGATGCCAGTGACTGTGAATAACAAAGGCGTATATCTAGATAATATACTCTCTGCCGACAATGCTTTTTTTGATATATTTTCCGTACCATTCATCCACGGCAATAGAGACAATCCACTGCCCGATCTACACTCGGCCGTTCTGACGACAAGTGCCGCGAAAAAGCTGTTTGGTGTTGAGAATCCTGTAGGGCAGGAATTGGAACTGCGTCACCGTTTTCCCTTGACCGTCTCCGGCGTCATCGAAGATTTTCCGGACAATTCCAGTATTCAGGCTCAGATGATTGTCAACGCTGAAAACGAAAATTTTAAATTTTATTTCAGCTGTGAAAATGGAAGCGACCAAAGCACCTATCGCTGGCTGTTAGAAATCTTTTTATTGATGAATGAACAAGCAGATCCGCAAACGCTGGTGGACAAAATAAATTCACATGCCGATCTCCTGGCGCCCTACGAGGAAAGTGTCGGTCTGACCGCATTGACGGATATCTATCTACACGACACTATCCGTGAAGGTGCAATGAAACGCGGTAATCCAGGACTGCTAAAACTTTTATTGACCATCGGTCTCGTCATTCTGATTTTAGCGGTCATCAATTACATCAATTTGACCGCCGCGCAACAGCATCGTCGATTCAAGGAAATTGGCGTCAAAAAATCCATAGGCGCCGGTAAAAAGGATATTCTCGTTCAGTTTCTCACCGAATCCGTTGTCGTGTCGTTCATCGCTTTTGGCGCGGCACTTTTGTTATTGTGGCATAGTATCCCAATATATCGTTCCATCTTTTTTGATGATTATTCCATCGTTCCCCTGCTGCATTATTGGCCAGCTATTCTGATCAGTGTCTTCGCCGTGGGCATTTTTTCCGGATTGGGCAGTGTTTTTCTTTTTTCATCCATTAATCCCATCCAGGCTCTTAAAGGCGAGTTTAAAGCAAAACGCACTGGATTTACCTGGCGAAACGGCTTGACTATTTTTCAATTTATCGTCTCCATTGCCCTGATCTTTTGCATCATTGTCATGCAAAAACAGATTCGTTATGTCAAGTATACCAATCCCGGATTTAACGAAGAGCAGCTACTGAAATTGGATGTGCCCCAAATTCAACAAACCGATAAAAACGCCGCACTTTTGCTTATTGACAAATTTCGCTCTTATCCGACCATCCAAAATGTTTGTATGACCAATGGCGTGCCGGGGACGATCAGCACATTTATGGGTATGGGCACAGCTGAGAAGCGCAGGAATTTACCCATTATTTTTGCCGACTATAATTTTCTGCAAACTTTTGGACTTGAAATCATCATGGGCAGGATACCGGAACCGAGCGATTTTGGCACAACTTGTTTAATGAACGAGGCGGCCTATAAATATTATGAATGGACAAATCTCGAAAACAAACGATTCGACAACGGCAGGCCGGGCGGTTTTGACATCGTTGGTATTGTCAATAATTTTCACTTTCAATCGCTGCGCAGCTCCATCGAGCCGCTGTGTATTCTTTTTCCCGGCGATGTCTACCCAACTCACTTGAGTATCAGAATATCGGCTGGTCATATCAGCGACACCATGCAGTTCATTCAAAAAACCTGGCACGAGATTCTGCCACAATATCCGCTGCAATATGAGTTTTATGATTCCTGGCTCGATGCGATGTATCGCGAGGATGAAAAACTTGGTACAGCCATTGGCCTTTTTGCCTCTCTGGCGATCGTGATTTCCTGTCTCGGTATTTTGGGCATGGCCATTTTCTCAACACAAAAACGCACCAAAGAAATTGGCATACGCAAGGTGGTGGGCGCATCTGTACCGGAGATCCTGTTTATGCTCGGCACAAATTTCAGCAAATGGGTGTTGTTGGCTAATATTTTTGCCTGGCCGCTCGCGTGGTATGCGATGAACACATGGCTGCAAAATTTTGCCTACCGGATTGATTTGACTATCTGGCCATTTTTACTGGCGGGTGTGTTAGCCTTGCTGATTGCGCTGCTCACCGTGAGCTGGCAAGCGATTCGAGCGGCAACGGCCAATCCGGTGGAGGCGCTTCGCTATGAATAACTGCGAGAACAAAAGTTCCGACGCTTTTATGGGGAATGATTCGATTTTAACATATCAGAAAGGGGGATTTTTATGATACGGCATAATTTACTCATCGTATTCAGAAACTTTAAACGAAACAAAAGTTCGTTTTTGATCAATCTGATTGGGCTCTCTACAGGTTTGGCCTGTGCTCTTTTAATTTACCTGTGGGTGAATGACGAACTGCATATGGACAAATTCCACGAAAAAGATAAGCGGCTTTACCAGGTTATGTTGAACACAGCCATGCCGACTGGTTTTCATACCAGCGAGAGCACGCCGGGATTATTGGCGCAGACTTTGGCAGAAGAAATGCCGGAAGTGGAATATGCGGCAGCAGTTATACCAGCCGATTGGGGTTTCGGAACTGAAGGTATCCTTTCATTTGAAAATCTCCAATTGAAGACCAACGAGCAATTTGTAAGCCAGGATTACTTTCATATGTTTTCCTACCGGCTTTTACAGGGCAACAGTGATCAGGTTTTATTCGATAAAAATTCCATTTTAATATCTGATGAAATCGCCAGAAAGCTTTTTGGTTCAACGGAAAATGTCGTCGGCAAAACAATTCATTGGGATAGGGAAATATTGAATGTAAAATTTGCAGGTTTTTATAAAATTTCAGGTGTTTTCGAGAAACCTCCTTCCAGCTCTTCTGATCAATTTGACCTGATATTTAACTACCAGTTGTTCTTTGAAAAATGGGGCGAGCCCATAAAAAAGTGGACAAATCAAAATCCCTATACTTATTTGGTTTTAAAAGAAGGCGTCAACGTTGAACAATTCAATCGGAAAATTGCCGATTTTATAAAATCAAAAGACAAAAATGCCATCGATACGGTATTTATAAGGCCCTATTCGGATAAGTACCTTTTCGACAATTATGAAAATGGCGTACAAACCGGGGGACGGATAACCTATGTGAGATTATTTTCCCTCATTGCCCTGTTTATACTGGTCATCGCCTGCATCAACTTTATGAACCTGGCAACAGCAAAAGCCTCCGGACGATTGAAAGAGGTCGGCGTCAAAAAAACGGTCGGGGCCGGCAGAAAAGCGCTTATTCTTCAATACCTTGGCGAGTCATTTGCGGTTGTGTTTATGTCGTTAGCACTTGCCATTGTAATGGTAGAGTTTTTACTGCCGCAATTCAATCAGCTCACCGGAAAACAACTGGGGCTTGTATTTGATTCAAATATGGTTCTTACCCTCCTTGGGATTTCCTTTTTTACCGGGCTTATGTCCGGCGCTTACCCGGCATTTTTCCTCTCCGGTTTTAATCCGGTGGCGGTTTTAAAAGGCAAGCTGTCGACTTCCCTGGGCGAATTGTGGGCGCGGAAAGGTCTGGTCACATTCCAATTTATCATCTCGGTCTTATTGAT
Organism: Candidatus Zhuqueibacterota bacterium; assembly: GCA_016928775.1. GTDB lineage: Bacteria > Zhuqueibacterota > Zhuqueibacteria > Residuimicrobiales > Krinioviventaceae > Kriniovivens. The sequence goes on from JAFGKD010000061.1 coordinate 94,550, forward strand.
CGTTTCGGTTTTGGTGGTTTACAAGCAAATTGAATTTATTCAAACGACGAACCTGGGTATAAACAAAGAAAATGTCATCTGTTTTCAAAGAGATGGAAATCTGGAAAAACATTTTGACGCTTTTCTGCCCGAGTTAAAAAACATTCCCGGAATTGTGAGCGCCTCGAATTCATCAGGTAATTTTACCGGTCGTCATGGCGGCACGGTTGGCGGCGTTACTTTTGACAAAGACAATCAAATTCATTTTGCCGCTATGGATATCAACTATGATTTTTTTGAGACGCTGAGTATTGAAATCGACGAGGGCCGTGACTTTGCAGAGGAATTCGGTTCTGAATCATCGACGATTATATTTAATGAAACCGGAATTAAAGTATTGGCCATCGACGATCCAATTGGCAAGATAGTCCAGGTATGGGGCCAAAGCAGACAGATCGTCGGCGTTGTCAAGGACTTTAATTTTGAATCTCTTTACGAAGAAGTAAAACCATGTTTTTTTCGAATCCTGAACCCCAATTTTAATTTTGCCAACAATATCTGGGTAAAAATCCAGGCCGGCGAAGAACGAGAGACCATTGCGCGAATTGAGAAATTATATAAAGAATTCAATCCGGGTCTGCCCTTCGAATACAGGTTTCTTGACGCGGACTACCAAAAGCTGTACGAGGCGGAGGGTCGGGTCGCTTTACTTTCACGATACTTTGCCGGGCTTGCCGTTCTTATTTCATGTTTGGGCCTGTTTGGCCTGGCGGCGTTCACGGCCGAAAGAAGGCGCAAAGAGATGGGGATACGCAAGGTATTGGGATCGAGCGGGCTTCGCATCGTCTATCTGTTATCCGGCGATTTCACCAAAGTAGTTCTATCGTCGATGCTCATTTCTTTACCCGTGAGTTATTTCATCTCTAAACATTGGCTTGACAGCTTTGCTTACAGAATTGATTTGCAAATCTGGTATTTCCTCGGCGCCGGATTGGTCACCTTATTCGTCGCATGGCTCACCATCGCTTCGCAAGCTATACGAGCAGCAATGGCGAATCCGATGGAGGCGCTGCGGTATGAATGAGCATGGCGCACGGCGTTTTATTCGCCCGCTCTATGAACTATACGCCGAGCAATTAAAAGGAGAATCTTGTGTTTAAAAACTATCTGAAAACCACTATCCGAAATTTGCTGCGCAACAAGACCATCTCATTTATCAACATTGCCGGTCTGGCGATCAGCATGGCGTGCGCCTTCCTGCTTCTGTTGTGGATCCAGGATGAGAAAAGTTATGACACTTATCATAACGATGTGGATCGCATTTACCGCATTGCTCATGAATCCCAAACCCCCAATTCAAAACACAAAAACGCAACCACTACCGGCGCTTTGGCGGTGGCTCTGCGTAACGATTATCCGCAAGTTGAAAAGGTAAGCCGGATTATGCCGCAGCCGAGAAAAGTGATTCAGGTAACCCCGGAAAAGCGTTTTACGGAAAATAATTTCTTCATTGTGGATGACGATTTTTTCGACATTTTTACCCTGCCCTTTATTTTTGGTTCAGCCGATGAGCCATTTTCGGGCAATCAGTCCATTGTAATCTCGGAACGAATGGCCAGCAAATATTTTGGCGAAGCAAATCCGGTCGGTAAGACCTTGCAAATCGGTTCCAGTCCTGTGACCGTTTCCGGTGTGATTCAGGATACGCCGCATAACAGCCACCTGCAATTCGATTTTCTTGCTCCGATGAAGCCGATTGAGCAACATCCGTTTTTTACCAATTGGTCGTTCCAGGTTTCCATTTTTACATTTGTCAAGTTGAATGAAACGGTTGCTCCGGCGCAATTTGAAGAAAACATTCGCCACATTTCAAAAATCTACAATGGCGAACAATTGGCTCAGGATAACACCGAGGAAACGTTTTTCCTGCAGCCCATGCGCGATATTTATCTGCACTCCAATTTGGAAAGCGAAGCGCCGATCAGCGGCAGCGCGTTTTATATTTACGTCTTTCATATCACGGCAATTATTATTCTGTTAATTGCCAGCATTAATTTCATCAATCTCACCACCAGCCGAACTCCCATGCGCGGCAAGGAAATCGCCATGCGTAAAATTGTTGGAGCCGGGAAATTCCAAATTGTTAGGCAATTCCTCTTTGAGATTACTTTTTCAGTGCTGATTGCTTTGATTCTCGCAACCATGTTATCAGAGACACTGCTTTCGGCATTCAATAACCTCACAGGCAAAGCGTTCTCGCACACTTTCTGGTGGGATGCAAAATTCATGTTGAATGCAGTAGGCTTGTTTCTTCTTATTAACGCCGTCTGTGCAATATATCCGATTTTTCTCTCCTCCGCTTTTTCACCGGCGGAGATTTTACGAAAAGCGGGTTTCCATGGTAGAAATTTATTCGCCGCGCGCCGGATGCTGGTTGTTTTTCAATTTGCGCTGTCCATCGCTTTAATTATCGGCGCGTTAACCGTTTTTCGCCAGCTTTTTTTCATCAAAAATAAAGATGTCGGATTTAACAAAGAGCAAGTTTTGGTCGTACCGGTGAGAGCGCCGAAATCCTCCGGTTTGGATTTTTATGAACAGATTAAATCGGAATTCACCGACTACGCGGCAATCACACATGCTTGCGTTTCCCGGGCAATTCCCGGCGAGGGCGGCTTGCTTTCATTCGATGCCTGGTTAGCCAACAGTTCCGACAATAAGAAGCAACCCATCCAGTTTTGTATGATCGATCCTGATTTTATGAGTATGTACGATATTCAAATGCTGGCTGGCCGCATGTTTCAAAATACGCTTTCAGATATAAATGGCAGCATTGTCATCAACGAAACCGCAAGCCGTGCGTTGGGCTTTGCTTCTCATGGCGAAGCAATTGGCAAGTTGTTCGATCCCGGCTATGGCGCCGAAAAACCATTGACAATAATTGGCGTCTGCCGGAATGTTTTTTTTGAATCATTGCATGTGCCGGTTGAGCCATTGTATTTTGCCATGTCCCCGGAATGGTTTTTTAATAACGGTCAGCGGCCTTTCCAACATATCAGTCTGAAGCTTCAGACACACGATTTGTCCGACGCGCTCGCTTTCGTCAAGAGCAAATATGAAGAATTATTTCCCGATCGTGATTTTGAATATTTTTTTCTCGATGAAAAAATAAACCAGCAATATATCCGGGATCAACAGTTTGCCTCGATATTCAACCTGTTTACTGGCTTTGCGATTTTTATTGCATGCCTCGGATTGCTGGGTTTGGCGATTTTTAATGCCCAACGGCGCGTCAAAGAGATAGGAATTCGCAAAGTTATGGGCGCCTCGATTTGGCGACTGCTTTTGCTTTTGACACAAGATTCGGCGAAATGGGTTGTGCTGGCTAACATTATCGCGATTCCGATTGCCTGGTACACCATGAACAATTGGCTGCAAAATTTCGCCTATCGCATCGAGATGAGCTGGTGGATGTTTGCACTGGCGGGAGCACTCGCATTGCTCATAGCCTTATTGACTGTAAGCTGGCAAGCCATTCGCGCGGCAACGGCGAATCCAATTGAAGCGTTGAGATACGAATAACCAGTTGCTTGGTCGGTCGATTTAACTGCCGAGTCGTATGTTGATGGACAATAAAAAAAGTGCTCTATGAATGAAGAATGGAAAACAATCGAACACGCTCTCAATTATCTAGGTAAAGCAGATCGTATTCCTCACCGCACAGAAGGTGAATCTGCATTATTAGAGGAGATATCGTCACAATCCAGACGAATCCTTGATATCGGCGCTGGAGATGGTCGATTACTGAAACTTCTGCTGTTAAAATGTCCAAATGCTTATGGCATCGCATTGGATTTTTCTCCCGTTATGTTAAGTACATTGAGGGAACAATTCGATGATAATAATCGGGTGAAAGTCATTGAACATGATATAAATAATCCATTACCCTCAGCTCTGGGTGAGTTTGACGTCATCGTATCCAGCTTTTCAATACACCATCTTTCACACAACAGAAAATTTAATTTATATACTGAAATTTTCAATCTCCTTGAATCGGGTGGTATTTTTTGCAACCTGGAACATATCGCTTCACCGACTCAAAGTCTTCATAATAAGTTCTTTGAATTAATTGGCATGGAGGAAGACACGTCCAATAAATTACTTGATGTAGAAACACAGCTTCAATGGTTGCGTGAGACAGGGTTTGACGATGTCGACTGTTATTGGAAATGGAGAGAACTTGCTCTGCTAATCGGTATCAGAAGATAATTTTTATAAATAAAAAACAGAAGGAAAGATATGAATCTATTTGAACCAATTATTCAAGAACTATTGTCCCTGATTGAAGAATGGGAAGCCAAACTATCCGCACTATCTATTCATGTCATTACTGAACGACGGAACAGTCAAAATCGCACTGTCAAGCAAATCATAGGACACATGGTTGACTCTGCTTCGAATAATACCCATCGAATCATTCACTTGCAGTATCAACAAAGTCCTTTAATTTTTCCAGACTATGCAAATCTTGGAAATAATGACAGGTGGATTGCCATACAGAACTATCAAGGGGAAGAATGGAACAGCCTGGTTCAATTATGGAAATATATCAATCTACACTTTTGCCATGTGGTACAGAATATTAATACTGAAAAATTAGAAAATGAATGGCTGTCTGCTTTAAGTGAAAAAATAACACTTAAAACAATGGTTGTTGATTTTCCCCGGCATTTCAGATTACACATAGATGAAATCAATGAATTGATCAACAAAACATAGATACAGTTGTTGACGGTGAGTTGGCGGGCCATCCGCGCGGCGACGGCGAATCCGGTGAAAAGTTTACGAAATGAATGAAAAACAGCCGTCATCTTTTAAAAGTATGCGAGGAACCAAGAGTTGATTGCTGACTGCCAATAAGGAGAAAATCATGTTCAAAAATTATCTGAAAATGACCTTTCGAAACTTGAAAAAATACAAACAGTACTCGCTGATCAACATCCTCGGTCTGGCCATTGGATTGGCCTGTTTCGTTTTGATTGTGCTGTGGGTGCAGGATGAATTATCCTATGACCGATTTCATCAAAATGCTGATGACATTTACATTTTATACCGAAATGACAAAAATAAACTGGATGCATCAACCTCCAGACTGTTGGCCTCTGCGCTCAAGGCTGAGCTGCCGGAGGTGGTCAACGCAACCTCTTTTACGCCGCTTCCCGAGCCGTTCAAAGCTTATGTCGAATACCAAAACAGGGGCTTTGAGGAAAACATTGCCATGGCCGAGCCAGAATTTTTCGACCTCTTTTCTTTCGAATTCAAGGAAGGCGATCCCCGGTCAGCTTTGCAAAATCCCAACTCTCTAATCATCACCGAGAGAATGGCGCAAAAATATTTTGGCGAGAAAAATGCGCTCGGAGAATCGATGGTCCTGACGCTCATCGGCCAAAAGAAAATTCTAAAGGTGACGGGCATCTTGAAGAATCTGCCGCATAATTCCCATATTAGACGGGACTTTTTTGCACCCATCGAATTTTTGAAAACGTTGGGCATCGATTGGGATGCCTGGTACAGCCAAACCGTAAATACCTATATCCAAACGCAGGGCGAAATCGACGCTTCTCAACTGGCAAAAAAAATATTGGAGTGCAAGCAACGCTATTATAACGAAGAAAATCTGAGTTATGGACTCGTGCCATTAACCAGGATTCACCTCCATGCCAATAATATTGCCTTTTTTACCGCGACCGGCGACATCAAATATGTTTATATTTTTAGTGCGATCGCCGGGATTATATTGCTCATAGCCTGCATGAATTATATGAATCTTTCCAACGCGCTGGCTCTAAAACGGACCAGAGAAATTGGCATACATAAAGTCGTCGGCGCCAGGCGTTTCCACCTGCTGTCTCAGTATCTTGGCGAAACGCTTATTCTCACTCTGTTGGCCCTCGGCTGTGCATTACTTTTTGTTGAACTATTGCTGCCAATGCTGAATCAAATATCCGGGAAATTTTTATCCATGAGCTTTTTGAATCCGAAATTCATTTTGATCCTATTGTTGACAACGCTCGCGACTGCCGGCATTTCCGGACTTTATCCGGCACTATTTATGTCGGCATTCCAGCCAATTCAAGTTCTAAAAGGGAGATTTTTTATTCATGAAAATGGCATGAATCTAAAAAAAGGATTAATTCTTTTCCAATTCTCTCTTTCAATTGTGATTATCATTTCGACGATCATTGTCCTGAATCAAATGAATTTCATCCGAGACGCCAACCTTGGATACGACAAGGAGAATATCCTCTGCCTCAAAGTCAAAGGCGATGTTTCAGGACAGTATGCTGCGTTCAAAAATAAACTGCTTGAGAATCCCGATGTTCTCACCGTCTCTCGTTCCGAACCGCTGGACGCCAATGAACTTGGCGAAACGGAGGATGTTTTTTGGCAGGGCAAAAATGAAAAATTCAAGAGCTGGGTCTTGCATGTGGATTTTGATTTTGCCGATGCTTATAAAATTGACATGGAATCCGGCCGGTTTTATTCTGACCAATTTCCAACCGATCCCACCAGTGCTTTTGTATTAAATAAAGCGGCTGTAAAAGAGATGGGACTCGAGTCGCCCCTGGGCCAAGAGCTCACGGTATGGGGACGTCAAGGGAAAATCATCGGCCTGGTCAACGATTTTCATTTTCATTCGCTGCACCACGCCATCGAACCGATGATCCTTAGGATGCCAAATCCTGAAGAAGAAAGCATTTATTATCGAAATATTGCTGTCCGCTCAAACGCCTATTCAGTGCCGCAGAGTTTGGCAATGATAGAAGAGACTTGGAAATCATTTTTCCCATCCGAACCTTTTGATTATTATTTTGTCGATGAAAACCTGAACCTGAACTATCTGGCGGAACAGCGCATGAGCAAAATCTTTAAAACCTTTTCCTTTATAGCCATTTTTATCGCTTGTCTCGGTCTGTATGGTTTAACGGCATTTACCATTGAAGGTAAATTTAAAGATATTGGCGTACACAAGGTTTTAGGCGCTTCTGTTTCAAATATCGTTACTCTCATTTCAAAGAGTTATTTATGGTTGATTATTTTGTCAAATGTTTTGGCCTGGCCGATTACTTATTTTGCCATGAATAAATGGCTGCAGAATTTTGCCTATCGTACCCATATGGGCTGGTGGATGTACATTATAGCTGGTATTCTGGTCCTGGTCATTGCGCTGTTGACCATTAGCTGGCAGGCCATTCGAGCAGCGACGGCGAATCCGGTGGAGAGTTTGAGATATGAATAATTGGTTGGTTGACGTAACAATCCAATAGTATACTTGTAGAGCTTGAGAACAAAAATGATTTATAAAGAAATTGATAAAAGAAAAGAAGCGAGAATCCTCGCGGAACAGGCCATAACAGAAGGAAATCCTCTTGATTGGTTTGAAATTCTGTATAGCAAATCTGAAAATACAAGGGCGATAATTCCTTGGGCGGATATGGCGCCAAATCCAAACGTAGTGGAATTTTTTGAAAGGAATGGACTGTCAGGGAATGGAAATCTTGCATTAAAGGTCGGTTGCGGACTTGGCGATGACGCTGAGTATTTGTCAGATCTGGGATTTAATGTTTTTGCTTTCGATATCTCACCTACAGCGATTCGTAAAGCAAAGGGACGATTTCCAAATTCAAAAGTCCTGTATCTTATTGAAGATTTATTTACAGCTCCGGTGGAATGGAATGGATTATTCGATTTTGTCCTGGAATCTTATACGCTACAGGTGTTGCCATCCAATTTAAGAAAGAAGGCTATAAAAGCTATTTCCTCCTTTGTCTCCCCGGGTGGGAATTTGCTTGTCGTAACTCGGGCGAGAAACGACCATGAGAATAAAGGAGCAATGCCCTGGCCATTAACCGAGTCAGAGGTCAGAAATTTTGAAAAATACAGTATGAACTGTAATAGTTTTGAAGACTATACAGACAACGAAAATCCGCCAATTAGAAGGTTTCGCGCTCATTTTATAAAGCTGGTAAATGGACAATAATTTTGAGAGGTTTTATGCTCAAGCACAATTTACTTATCATTTTGAGAAACTTTAAACGAAACAAAAGTTCGTTTCTCATCAACCTGATCGGCCTCTCCACCGGTTTGGCCTGTGCTTTACTCATTTATCTGTGGGTGAATGACGAACTGCATGTGGACAAATTCCATGCGAATGACAGC
>JAFGKD010000062.1 GCA_016928775.1 Candidatus Zhuqueibacterota bacterium
AGGCCGGAATCTATTTTAAAGCAACATCGTTGTCTATAAATGGACACCGGCCTTCGCCGGTGTGACTTTTTCCTTTTATTTTATGTTATTGATATATTAATGATTTTAATCTTTGAAAGCCTGCTGACCAAAGATATCATTGAAGCGCTTAAGTTGACGCCAATGGCCGCAGGGCGGGGTCTATCCACGGTAAGGATATATTTCCTAAATGGATACCAGCCTTCCAGGCTGTTGCAGATTCGAAATGACTTGCAAATTATTTCTCATATCCTTACCTTATCCTAAGACATTAATTAATAGTATATTAAACAAGGTTATTTTATGGGCTTCATACCCTACGACCGCAATCAAATCGACCTGCTTGGCTACTGTCTCGACGATTTTGTACCAGGTGATGCAAAATGTCGCTATGTCGTCGAGTTGGTCAATCGTCTCGATCTGACGTCATTGATCGAGCGTTATTCGACACAAGGCGCTGATTCATTTGATCCGGTTCTTATGTTGGCCACCTGGTTCTTCAGCTACAGCGAGGGTGAGAGCAGCACTCGCCGCATTGAAGAGAAATGTTACCGCGATACCCATTACATGTATATGTCGGCCAACCTGCGGCCGGATCATACCAGCCTGAGTCGTTTTCGCAAAACACATCTTGACCTGATGAGCGACTATTTTGTTCAGCTTGTTCAAATGGCGCAAGCTGACGGCGTTTCAGATTTCAAAGAGATCAGCACAGACGGTTCAAAATTTCAAGCCTCGTGCAGTTCAAAACAGAACAAATCGAGCGATGCCCTGCAAAAAAAGATAGACGCGATCCGGAGTGATATTGACGCCTACATGGCGCGCTGCGATCTGGCTGAAATTAATGACTTGGATGAAGATGACATTAAATCCATTCGAGAAAAAATAAAGCAGCTGGAAGCAAAAGAGCAGCTCCTCAAAGAACGACAAGATCAGTTGGAGGAGCGCAAAAAAGAGCTCAAACCGGAGAGTCGCGATAAACACACGATCAATCTTGTTGAGCCGGATGCGCCGATGATGTCTAAGATTGACGGCGCCAAAGGTGGTGCAGCCTATAACTGCCAAGTGTCTGTCGATGTCGATTCGTACCTCATATTGGCAAACGATACGGTTCAGGACCGCAACGATAAAAATCAATTTCTCCCTCAGTTTGAAATGATCAATAACAATCTGGGATATGACCCGCATCGAAAGTACAATAGTGATTCCGGCTATTTTAACCTCGAACCGTTAGAGTATATTTTTGAGAATAATATTGATGCTGTATTTAATGACCCATCACCTCAGATGAGGTCGAGTCATACGTCGGTGACACCCATCACCGAACTTGTTGAACAAGACAGAAAGCTCACCAGAAGTGATTTTCGCTATGATAGTGACGGCAATTATTACGAATGTCCAGCGGGACGAAAGCTGCCTTTTGTTCGCCGAAAGAAAGAAACGAAAAGTTGCTATGACTTGTATCGTTGCGACAATTGTGAAGGATGTTCGCTTCAAGAGAAATGTCTGGGCAAACGCAATGCGTCCAAGTGCCGAAACATTCGTCGTGACACACGTGAGCCTTATGCCGAACGCATGAGCGATATTCTGAAATCTGAAAATGCCAAAGAACGATTAAAACATCGAGCGATGACCGTAGAGCCGGTATTCGGAAATCTCAAGGAGAACCTTGGATTCAGACGATTTCATCTTAGAGGATTGTCTCAAGTCAAAGGCGAATTTAATCTGATGTGCATCGGTCATAATATCAATATTCTCTTCAAATGTGCGAAAAAGAGAGCGCATCAGGCCATCGAAGCCAAAGTTAAAGTTGAAAAGCTATTTTTAAATATTTTCGATTCATGTTTTTCAATTATCTTTACAAATTTTCGCCCCAAACAGGCTACAGCGGGCTGAAAATGCGAAAAATCTATTCTGCAACAGCCTGCTTCGCTGGTATGACTTGTTCACGTGGTTAATTTTATAGCAGCATGCCCGTTAATGAACTTAATCTGCAACAGCCTGCTTCGCGGGAATGACTGTTTTTACCTTTTTCGACAGTCTCTTGAGATTTTTCGCAAGTGAAAATGCAATGTGAGCTGGTAGCTGCCATAGATGATCATTATGAATCCCAACACCAGCAACGAGATAACCAGAGTCTTTTCAGCTGGTGTCGGATTAAAAATGTCCAGGAAAAACAAAGGCGGTTCGCTATAAAATAATATTAACATCCAGGTAAACCATCCCGCCAGGATGAGGCCCGCTATAATCAGCAGCAAACTCATCCACCATTTCAAAACAAAACGTTTGCGATCCTCCCAGGCTATGCCTTTCGCGGCCAATTTTTGCCGATAAGAGCGACGTGCTGAGAGCCACAGCAACATGATCACTGTCATCACAAAAGCGCCAGTTATAACGGTGGGCAAAATGTTGAACCGACGAGATTCCACCCACAACGCATAATCGAAATAAAGAAACTGATCGGCTGAAAATTCCCAGACAACGTTGTCGTCGTTTACCGAGTGATTGGCGTTGGTGTCGATAACACGGCCCGGAACGTACACCTCGACACGGTAATCTTCGCCAATGATGGCAGAGATAAACGCCAAATAGTCGACGTACTTTTGATTCACCTCCGCCAATTCCGGTTTGAGTTGCATAAAGGAAACCGGGGGTGCATATACAGTATCGCAGGTTTTCAAAAAATGCCGGGCAAAATCCTCATCTTCAAAATTGTAAAATTCCCAATCCATCGCCTTTTCGAACAGCTCCTGTTTTCGCTGTGCAAGAGCGGAATCACTGATGACAAAAGTGCCATTTTGTACCGCCTGCTGCATGGCACGATAATAGTCCTCAAACATGGCATGTTGGGCATACTCTTCAATTCGTTCTTCGATATCGGTGCTGTCCTTGCCGGCACGGTATGTCGCCAATTCGGATTCCGTGACAAAATCCTGTATATCGGCGCCGCTGAATGGGAAAGTCTTGAAAAACGTTTCTTCATAGCGATAGTAGGTATAAAACCAGCGAAATTTTTTATCCAGGTTGACGAATGCGTTCACTTGAACGGTATCTTCGCGATACGCCACTTCTTTATTGAGCTCAGCAACATTGCTAAAATCTTTCTGAATCACATAAGTATAGCTGCCGTCTTCTTTATGACGCATCATGTCCCAGGAGCCATCTTGCGGGAACGGATACGCTGTTTCATCCACACCTGATGAATCGCCGGATACTGAAATGGTGCGTTGAAAAGAGGCATCCCAATTGAGGATCGTTTTTATCGTCACTTTTTTGCAGCTGGTGCACAAAAAAAGAGATAAAAGCAGACATATCAAGATTTTTTTATATTCAAAGAATCGCATAACAAGCCCTTTCTACAAGTTTTTTAATTTTTGTTGAATGGCTGTGCTTTCCAGCAGGGATTTAATCTCGTCAGTGGTTAATCCATCCTGCCAGGTGATATTCGCCTTTTCTGCTTGTTCTTCAAGCGTCCGCAGCAAGAGGCGATTTGTCATCTGTAATTCGCCATAGGATTGCAGCAATTCGTCTAACAGCTCTTTGTCAATGATCACTTTTTCCTGCTTTGTGTCGAGCAGGGAGAGGATATTTTTTGGTGTTCCGGTGATCGATGTCAAGCTTGACGGCGCACCGTGCTGCGCAAGGCGCTGCTCCAGATGATTGAGCCGATTCAGTACCGTGAGTTCCTGGACGAAAAATAAAGTAAAAACAACCACAATACTCGCTGCTAGCGCCAGCCGCACCGGCTTGATTGTGAACATATCCAGCAGCGTATCAAAAGGATTCGTGCGTTTTTTTGAAAATTTTGCGATATGTCGAATTGTATACATAATGTCATTCGTGAGCGCGGTGGCGTCATCGATTTCTGGATTTTTTTTCATATCCTCGATGATCCGGATATTTTGTGCGAGAGAATCGCGCAAGGCCCGACAGGCATCACATTCCTTCAGATGAAACTCGAGCTTTTGTTTTTCATCTTGCGATAACTCGCTCTCTGTCAAATAGATCAACTTGTGTACGTCTTTGCATCTCATGAGATATATCCCAGTTGTTGACATTTTTTGCGAATGTTTTGGCGTGCATAATATAAATTGCTTTTCACCGCGGAAATGGAAATTTTGAGAATTTTTGCAATCTCCTCCATGTCCAGGTCCTCCAAATCCCGAAGAATAAACACAGTGCGTTGACGCGGTTTCAAGTGACCTGAGAGGTTTTTGATTTTTTCCGCCAGGTCGGCTTTCGTCAACATATCGTCCACATCCTCAGCGTGCTGGAGATTTTCAAAGGAGGTTTGTTGCTCATTACTATCGCATCTATACTTTTTGTAAGCACGACGCAGCTCGTCATAACAGAGATTGATGATAATTTTGTACAACCAGGTGGTCATTTTTTTTCGTGCATCAAATTTGTGCAAATTTTTCCACACTCTGATAAAGCATTCCTGCACCACATCTCGCGCATCCTCGTGACTGGCGGTAAATCGAAAGGCCACATTATAGACAAACTGCTGATAGCTTTCGACTAACTGGCGAAATGCCTCAAGATCACCGTTTTGCGCATTTCTAATGAGCTGTTGACTGTCCTGTGACACGAATCATCCTGTTGTGAGAGAACCGATTGCATTCATTGTATGATACGGGGAACGCCGGGAAAAGTCAAAGAGAAAGATTAACTTTTGCGATTTCTTTGTGCATCGGTGGGCGGGCATAAATATAAGCAATGCCGGAATAAAAATCCGTGCTCATCCGTACTACAAATCTGCAACATCCGTGTAACCGCGGACCATTTTGGTTGCGGCCTTTGGTCGCGCCGGGTGCATCCGTAGCTTAATATTTGGCCGCTGCCAAAGGCCACGCGGGGGATGTCTATGAAAATTTGATCCTGATCCAATTGTGATCTTGGCTCCGCTATTTTGCCTTGATCACAAAAACGGCCAACTCGGCAAAACTGTTGGGCAGAAGGTTGGGCAACAGTTGTCCCCGTTTTCGCTTGCTCACATTCACCTGCTTGACGATATTATAGCCGGCATTGTGACAAAGCCGGCGAAAGTCTTGAATCGTTGATAAATGAATGTTCGGCGTGTTGTACCATTCGTACGGCAACACTCTTGATTTTGGCATCCGACCCTGGAAAGCCAGATAGTGTCGAACGCGCCAGTAGCCGAAATTCAGCAAGCCAACAACACCGATTTTCCCGACGCGCAGCATCTCGTTCAAAGTGACATCCGGGCGATGGACTTGTTGAATGGTCTGGCTGAGGATGACATAGTCAAAACAGTTATCCGGATAGTCATCAAGCCCTTTGTCCAGGTCAGAATGAAGGACCGGCACACCTTTGGCCACGCATTCGAGCACGTAGTCATCGATAATTTCGATGCCGTGACCTTGAACCTCTTTTTCGTCTATGAGCTTTTTGAGCAGCTCGCCTGTACCACAGCCGAGGTCGAGGACACTGCTGTGTGGCTCGATCACGTCAAAAATGATCTGCAAATCCGGGCGCGTATATTTTTTATATTTTGGGGACATGCCTTATTTTACCTCATCGTAAACACAGCGCAAAAAATCGGCAACAAGCTTTTCCTGTTTGGGATTTTTTATCAGAAAAGAGTCATGTCCGTACGGTAAATCAAACTCGACAAAACTGACATGTTTTCGATGGACTTGCAGTGCCTGGACAATCTCTTTATTTTGCGCCGTTGGAAACAGCCAATCAGACGTAAATGAAAAGACGAGGACTTTTGCCATGACGTTTTTGAAGGCGCTTTCAAGCGAACCATAATCCTGCTGCAGATCAAAATAGTCAATCGCTTTGGTGATGTACAAATAGGTGTTGGCATCAAATCGTTGGACAAAAGATGCCCCCTGGTGGCGCAGATAGCTCTCCACTTCAAAATCGAGTGAAAAATCATAACCATAGCGTTCTTTTTCCCGCAGCCGCCGGCCAAACTTTTGATGCATCGATTCTTCGCTCAGATAAGTGATGTGAGCCAGCATGCGCGCCACGGACAATCCTTTTTCCGGGACAACACCTTCGTCGAGATAGTTGCCGTTGCGCCAGTCTGGATCGGCGTAAATTGCCTGGCGACCAACCTCGTGGAAGGCAATGCCCTGGGCGTTCAATCGCGTCGTTGTGGCATGCGGGATGCACGAGACCACTCGATCCGGATATTCGATAGCCCATTCAAGTGCCTGCATGCCGCCCATGGAGCCGCCGATCACACTCAAGAGTCTTTTTATGCCGAGATGATCGATAAGGTGGGTTTGGGCTTGAACCATATCGCCGATCGTAACAACCGGAAAACTCAGATTATATCGATTGCCCGTCGCTGGATTTATGGAGGACGGGCCAGTCGATCCCTGGCAGCCCGCCAGGGCGTTTGTGCAAATGACAAAATAGGTGTTCGTATCAATCGCTCGGCCCGGGCCAATCATAAAATCCCACCATCCAGGCTTTTTATCCTGTTGCGAGTAATAACCGGCCACGTGCGAATCGCCCGAGAGTGCATGCGCGATGAGTATGGCGTTGCTTTTTTGCTCATTCAGCATGCCGTATGTTTCGTAAGCGAGGGTTATGGGACCGAGTTTTTCGCCACTCTCAAGCGGCATCTCGTTCGGCGGTTCGGCAAATGTATAAAACTGTCGTTTTACGATACCAACTGAATCTGTCTCAATCATTGTGCACGCCAACAAGAGAATATATATTGTCAACCAGCTTTTTCATTGGATTTGTATTGCAGTAAATCGATCTCGAGTTTTTTCATGTAACTCACAGATTTGAGATTCAGCAATGAGTCAATATGCGTCTGCAGATACTCGAGCAACAGAGTATCTATCTCCTCGCCAACAGATTTTGAAACTTTGGCTGCTGCAGCGTTTGCAACAGTACCGCCTTTGAACCAGCGCAATAATTCAATGACAAAACCGCTCACCGGTTTGCCGGTCTCTTTCAGGTGGCCGCACTGTGAACAGCTATAGAGTCCCAGGTTTGGCGAGAAATAGAGAAGCGTATCGACCTCAGGTCGATGACAATAATGGCACGCTTCCAGCTCCGGTTCAAAGCCGGCCATTGTGATAAATTGAATCTGAAAAGCACGGATGATGTTGCGCAGACCCGTTTTGTGTTGATCGAGTGCGCGCAATGTGTTGAGCAGCAGCAGAAATTGCTCGGGATGACTGTGGTCATCTTGTTCGCTTTTATCAATAATTTCACAAGCGACTGCAGCCAGGGCCAATTTCCCCAATTGAGCGTGAAGATTGCCAAATGATTCCGTAATTGACGCATCGCTGAGATAGTGTAGCTGTCGGCCTTCCTTTTTGTAAAACACGAGGGAGACACGATTAAAGGGTTCGAGCGCCCCGAGATATTTCGAACGGGTGCCGCGCGAGCCTTTTGCCATCGCACTTATTTTTCCGAATTCACGCGTGTACAGCCGCAGAATTTTACTGGTTTCGCCCTGTTTGCGACTGTGCATAATAATGGCATCGGCTTTGGTGATGGACATTGGATTACCGCAAATGATGTAAATAAAAGGTCGCCAGGCTGAGGTAGATGAGCAGACCGAGGACATCATTCGAAGTGGTGATAAACGGCCCGGTCGCTATGGCTGGATCAATTTTTAGTCTGTTGAGTGCAAACGGAATGATCGCGCCAAACAATGATGAATTGATGATGACGATCATCATGGCAATGCCAATTACGGAACCGAGTATCATCGGATTCTCCACGTTGGGCCAGACAAAAATAACCAGAGCCAGCAGAGTGCCGATCAACAGTCCATTTAGCATAGCGACGCGGAACTCTCGAAAAAAGCGATCCCACAGTCCGGTTGCGCCACCCTCATTGAGAGCAATACTTCGTACTACAATGGTACTGGCCTGAATGCCGGCATTCCCTCCCATGGCCATAATGACCGGAATAAAAAAGGTGAGTGCCGCTATTTCGGTCAGTGTCACCTCATACTGGCTGAGCACAAAGGCAGCCATTAGCTGTCCGACAAATGCTACGACAAGCCAGGGCATTCGGTTTTTCGTAATGCGGAATGTTGATGTTTCCTGCAAAATTTCTTCATCCAAAATACCGGCCATTCGCTGAATGTCTTCGTTCGCTTCTTCCTGAAGAACATCCACGATATCATCAACCGTGATGCGCCCCACGAGTCGGTTATGTTGATCAACGACCGGCACAGACGACAAATTGTATTTTCGCACAATATTCGCCACTTCTTCCTGATCCATATTGACATTCACCGAGATGACATCTGTGTGCATGATATCCCGAATGATGCGTCTCGGATTTCGCAGAAAGAGGCTTTTAATTGGCACCACACCCACCAAGCGGTTACCGCGGTCGACGGCGTAGACATAAAATACCTCATCGATCTCTTCCGCGCGCCGGCGTATTTCCCGGATGGCATCATCAACCGTTTGATCGTCATAAACGGCAATATATTCCAGGGCCATGATGCCACCGGCCGTATCCTCTTCGTGGATGAGCAGCTTTTCAACCTCGGTTCGATCCTGCGGCTCGATGTTGGCAAGCACCTGCAGCTGAATTTCTTGCGGCAATTCAGCAACAACATCCGCTGCATCATCAGAATCCATCTCATCGACGATCTCCGAAAGACGCTCTGGGTGCAGCTCGCTGACGATTTCTTCACGGGTCACTTCATCGAGCTCAGTCACAACATCCGAGGCTGTCTCCGCGTCTATCAGGCTGAAAAGATAGTCGCGCTCTTTCTCATCCATATCCTGCAAAATTTCCGCCAAATCCGCCGGATGCGTGGATACGATGAGATTTTTTAACGCGGGCTCATCCTTTTCCTCAATGAGGTAAGCGATATTGTCGATAATTTCTTTTCGGTCGTTAGAGTCCATAACATTCTCAAAGTAGCGCATTTGCCAGCTCGATCCATTCGGCAACAGACAATTGTTCCGGCCTCCGTGTAAAATCATAACTCGTTTTGTCGGCATATTCTTTCAACGAATTTCGCAACATTTTACGTCTTTGACCAAATGCCTGCTTGATCAGGCTTTTAAAAAAATGAATGTCTTTGATTTTTTTTAGTCGACTCTCGGTGAACGTCCAGCGAACGAGCGCCGAATCGACTTTGGGACGCGGTTGAAAGACTGTTGGCGGCACTTTGAGCAGCATCTTGACATCCGCAAATGCCTGGCTGATCACCGCGAGGATACCATAGTCTTTGCTGCCGGGTTGCGAGACAATGCGCTGTCCAACTTCTTTCTGCACCAACAGGATCAAATCCTTGACCAACCCCCGATGGTCAAATATCTTGAACAGAATGGGGCTGGTTATATGATACGGGATATTGCCAACAATCCGAATTTTCTCTGAACAATGGATTGTCGCCAGGTCGAGCTTGAGAAAATCTGTTTTTATGAGTTCAAAATTTTCAGCGTATTGAAAAGTCGTTAACAGTTGATCATAAAGCCGTTGATCAATTTCAACGGCGATCAGCTTTTGCGCCCGCGGCTGCAAGAGTCGGGTGAGCATACCATATCCCGCGCCGATTTCAAGGATGATATCATCAGCGCAAGGATTGATACACTCGACAATCTTCCGCGCCATGTTATCATCAACAAGAAAATTCTGGCCCAGGCTTTGTTTGGCTTTGATCGCCATCACAGGACATCTTTTTTGTCGATCACGAGGCCGAAAAGATCAATAGCATTTTGCGTCGTAAAATTCGCCACCTCCTCGTATGTTATATTTTTTGTTTCGGCCACTTTTTCAGCGACGAATTTGACAAAGGCCGGTTCATTACGCTTTCCCCGGTGCGGCACCGGCGCCATAAAGGGGGAATCGGTTTCAATCATAATTTTGTCCAACGGGATGTCTGCCATAACATGAGCTGATGTCGATTTTTTAAAGGTGATATTGCCGGTGAACGACAGCAAAAAACCGAGGTCGATCACATTGTGCGCCATTTTCTTGTCGCCGGCAAAGCAGTGAAAGACACCCCGCCAGCCTTTTTTGGACCTGGACTGGATGATGTGCTGAACGTCTTCATCTGATTCGCGCGTGTGGATAATCAGCGGCATCTGTCTTTCAAGTGACAACTCGAGGAATTGCCGAAAGACCCGCCGCTGGACATGCCGCGGTGAATAATCGTAATGATAATCCAACCCTACCTCACCGATGGCGACCACCTTTGGGTGGGCAAGCATTTCCTTTAGTTCGGCAAATTGTTCATCGGTCATACTTTTTGCATCATGCGGGTGCACGCCAACTGCAGCGTAAACACTCGCATAGTCCTCGGCAATTTTTATTGCTGCCAGCGAGGATTTATAATCAATGCCAATGGTCATTATGGCGCCGATATTTTCTTCCCTGGCGCGCTGAATGACGGCATCTCGATCAGCATCAAAACGATCAAAATCGAGATGAGAATGCGTATCTACAAGGATTGGTTTATTCATAAATGATCCATCACGCCTTAGCGAATGGCGGCGCCGTCATTCACCTCCTTATCCAGAGCAAGCAAACTGAAATTGCCGTTATCGTCTTCAGCGGCGAGGAGCATGCCATTGGATTCGATGCCGCGGATTTTGGCTGGCTGCAAATTAGCCACAATGATAATTTTTTTGCCGATCACCTGTTCGGGCGAATATTTTTGCGCGATTCCGGCAACAATCTGGCGTCTCTCGGTGCCGAGCTGAATATGCAGTTTAAGCAATTTGTCGGTTTTGGGAACGAATTCCGCTGCCAATACTTTGGCAACGCGCAGTTGTATTTTGGCAAAATCTTCGTACGAAATTTTCATCTCTTCCTGCGTTTCCTCCACCGGTACATCGCCGCGCAATTGCGCCTGGATGTTCTGCAATCGTTCAATCTCGGGTTGTATTTCTTTTTCTTCCATTTTTCTGAACAGGATAGATGTCTTGCCTAATTGATGCCCTGCTGGCAATTCGATTTTTGCCACACCGTCCCATACCTGAGCGTGAACATCTGTGTCGTGTCCCATCATGGCCCATGCCTTTTCAGCGGAAAAGGGTAACACCGGTTCCATGAGAACGGCTAAGGTGTTGCAGGTGTGCAAACAGATATTTATTGTGGTGGCACATTTCGCCGGATTTTCGCGCACTGTTTTCCATGGTTCCTGATCATTAAAATATTTATTTGCCGTGCGCGCGACATCCATGAACACGGTCAACGCTTTACGGAGCTCGACCTTTTCAATAGCCGATCCAATCTCCTTCGGCGCTTTGGTTATGGCTCGCAGCATCATCTGATCAAGGTCGTCCAGGTCGCTGCGGGCAGGGACTTTGCCGTTGAACTGTTTATTGGTGAAAGCCAGCGTGCGGTTGATGAAATTGCCTAATATATCGGCCAATTCACTGTTATTGCGCGTCAAATATTCTTGCCAGGCAAAATCGGAATCTTTGGTTTCCGGCGCGATGGTGGCCAGGTAGTAACGCAGCGGATCGACCTCAAATTTCTCGACATAGTCTTCCAGCCAAACAGCATAGTTTTTACTGGTACTGAGCTTGTTGCCTTCAAGATTCAGAAATTCGTTTGCCGGAACATTATTCGGCAGCACATAATCGCCATGTGCCATGAGCATGGCCGGGAACATGATGCAGTGAAAAACAATGTTGTCTTTGCCTATAAAATGCACCAGTTTGGTCTCGGCATCCTGCCAGTAGGTTTTCCACAAGTGTGGATCACCCCGGGCTTCTGCCCACTCTTTTGTCGCAGAGATGTAGCCGATGGGTGCATCAAACCAAACGTAGAGCACCTTGCCTTTGGCTTCGGGCAACGGCACGTCCACACCCCAGCTCAAATCGCGTGTCACCGCGCGATCAGCCAGACCATCGCTGAGCCAGCTCTTCACTTGTCCCAAAACATTCGATTTCCAGCCATGCCGCGTAGCGATCCAGTCGCTGATCTGCTTCTGAAAATGTCCCAACGGAATGTACCAATGCTCGGTCTCTTTGAGCTGCGGTTTTTCGCTCGTGAGAGCGCTAACCGGATTTTTTAGCTCGGTTGGCGACAGCGATGTGCCGCATTTTTCACACTGATCGCCGTAGGCTTCTGCATAGCCACATTGGGGACATTCGCCTTTGACATAACGATCGGGCAGAAACATGCCCGCTTTGGGATCATATAGCTGTTGTTCTGCTTTTTTTTTGAAAACGCCCTGGCCATGGAGCTTTAGGAAAAACGCTTGTGATGTCTTGTGGTGCACAGGTGAACTGGTGCGGCCGTAATAATCAAATGACATACCAAACCGGGCAAAGGCCTCTTTATTACGAAAGTGAAACTCATCCACAATTTCCTGGGGTGAAACACCCGTTTTTTCCGCAGCAATAGTAATGGGGACACCGTGTTCGTCCGATCCGCAGATGTAAATAACGTCGCGCTTTTTCAATCGCTGATAGCGGACGTAGATATCAGCCGGCAAATAGGCGCCAGCGAGATGACCGAGGTGGATTGGACCATTGGCGTACGGCAGAGCGCTGGTAACCAATATTCTCTTGTATCCTTTTGTATGTTCCATAGTGATGAGCGGATCCTTTCCTGGTAATTTCAAATTCCTTGTTCAGGCTGTCTGCGAAATTAAATTCCCATGCTCACACCCGTCGCTGTGGCAGCTCTGATGAGCTGATGGTCGGGATCGACGGTGCGCGTTCTGCCGCCGATTTCTTCAATGGCTACGCTGGTTATGCTGTTGCCCTGCAGTGCCACCATGTCACCAAACTGCTGCTGTCGTACCAATTCCGCCGCTGCTACACCATATCGTGTCGCTAAAATTCGGTCAAATGCGGATGGTGTGCCGCCGCGCTGCAAATGACCGAGGATGGTGGCACGAGCTTCAAGTCCGGTGACATCTTCAATCTCTGAACACAGTTTTATGCTGATGCCACCAAGCCGCAATTTGTCAGGACTATCCTCAACGACTCGTTGCACGGTGAAATCATCCCCTTTGGCCTTTGCACCCTCGGAGACGGCGACGATACTGAAGCGACGACCTCTGCGACTACGTTCCAAAACACGCTCGGCGATGACATCCACATTATACTCAATCTCTGGAATGAGGATAATATCCGCGCCGCCGGCGAGTCCGGCACCAAGGGTGAGCCAGCCGGCGTAACGCCCCATGATCTCGATGAGCATGACGCGGTGATGCGACGATGCCGTGGTATGAATGCGATCGATCGCCTCTGTGGCAATAGAAACGGCCGTATCATAGCCGAACGTGATGTCTGTGCCGTACAAATCATTGTCGATGGTTTTTGGCACGCCGATAACAGACAATCCTTTTTCCATCAATTGTTTGGCGATGGTCATGGTGCCATCACCGCCAATGCAGACAACCGCTTCCAAGCCGAGGTCGGACGCATTTTGAATGGTCTGATCGGAACAGTCAGTGTAGATTGTGGCATCATCCTTTTGAGTTGGATGATGGAATGGATTCGCCTTGTTGGAACTGCCGAGAATAGTGCCGCCCTGCTGCAAGATGCCGGACACGGCATCCCAGCTCAGCGAACGATAGCGGTTTTCAATAAGACCGAGGAAACCATCCTCAAAACCTATGACTTTATAGTGATCCTGCAACAACGATTTTGACACAGCCCGAATCACAGCATTCAAACCCGGACAATCGCCTCCCCCAGTCAATAGTCCAACTCGTTTCATAATTTCCTGCCATTCATTTATGACTTTTTTCCATCACCATTAGCGATTTCAGCATCATCTGATTGTTCTGATTCCTCGTTTGTCGGCGGAATATATTCAAGCTCTTTTAGCTGTTCGAGTGAGAACTTTTCATATCTGTTGGAATCAAATTTGAGTGTGACCATTTCCTTAAAGACATCGTAAGCAATCACCTGACCGGTTCCGTCTTTATTTTTATAGTATGAATAAATCGGTGGCATTTTTTTGGTTTGTTCTTTATAAAAATCGCGTTCATACATCAGGCAGCACAAGAGGCGGCCACAAAGTCCGGACAATTTCTGCGGATTCAGCGGCAAATTTTGCTCCTTTGCGCACTGGGTGGTAATCGGATCAAATTCTTTCAGCCAGGACGAGCAGCACAACTTGCGGCCGCAGCCGCCAAAACCGCCAATTCGTTTCGCTTCATCGCGAACGCCTATTTGGCGCAGTTCAATCCGTACCTTGTAAACACCCGCCAAATCCTTGACCAACTCGCGAAAATCGACTCTTTTTTCCGCCGTAAAATAAAAGGTGATTTTCTGGCCGTCGAACTGATATTCAACATCCACCAGTTTCATATCCAGATTATGTTCGCCAATTTTACGTCGACATTGCTGGTATGCATCAAATTCGCGGCGTCGATTATCGCGATATTGCTCCACTTCCAGGGCGCTCGGTTTTCGTAAAACGTTGCGCAGCGGCGTTTCGCTTTTCTTGCGTTCAAGCAAAGAACCAATTTGATTGACAATTCCGAGGTCTTCACCCTTTTCCGCTTCCACAATGGCGTAATCGCCGACAACAAACGGAAATTGTTGCGGATTATGATATATCTCCTTTCGTTCCCCCTTGAATAATAGTTCTATCATCATAGCTGGCGACCTTTCAGCTGTAGCACAGCGCGCAGTTTGCTCATGAGTACAAACAGAATCAAATTTATTTGAATATTCCTTTCAACCATTTGGATGGAATTTTCGACGTGCATAAAAGCAGCGGGAAAATCAATGAAGTCGAATGCACTGATAAATCTGTCGAGAGTTTCCAATTGGTCAAAATTGATGATATATTGTTCGGCTTTACCGTGTTCCAGCAACATTAATGCATCTCTGAACCAGAGCAAAATCAGACTCAAAATATCCTTGATTGTTTTGACATCCGTGCTGCGAACGAGATGTTCCACCAGATCAATTTGCGATTTTGCATCTTTAAGGCAGCACCGCAAAAATTCAACCGCTCTTTCGCGTTGCTTGCCAAAGCTTTCATCAAGCCATTCCAGAGCGCGACTGTAGCTTCCCTGACTGATTCGCGAATAAAGCTTTGCATATTCAGGTTCGATTTTTTCCCGTTCAATCAAGGCCTTTTCGATTTCATTATCCGGCAATGGTCCCAGTCTAATCTCTTGACAGCGTGATAAAATAGTCGGCAGCATGCTACTGACATGTGACGCGGTGAGAATCAAGTGCATCGTATCGGGTGGCTCTTCCAAAATTTTGAGCAACGAGTTTGCTGCCGGTATCGTCATTTTATCGGCTTGTGCAATGATCACAACCCGTCGGCCTTCCAACGGTTTCAGCGTTGTGATATGACGAATTTCGCGGATTTTTTCGATGCCGATTGTTGGCGTCGCCCACGGTTTATCTCGACGATAGGGATTGGCCACAACACTGTCAAGAATAGCCCGCTCCTCGTCGACATTTTTCGCGGATGATGGAAAAATAAACACAAGGTCCGGATGCTGAAATGTCTTGATCCGTCGACAATTTGCGCACGCATTGCAGGGTTTTTCAGCCTCACTCTTGCAAAAAAGTGCTTTCGCCATTTCCAGAGCCAGGGCTTCTTTGCCCACACCCAATGGCCCGCTGAACAGATAGGCGTGATGAACACGATTGTGCTCAATCGCCCTGCTCAATATACTTTTTGCGCGATGTTGTGCGATGACGACGGAAAAGCTCATGGTTGTTTAAAATTTTAATTGACTGTTCGCTCTGCTTTAAATGGTTACGTTCGACAAACGGGAAATGAGAGGCGGAATATAATCATCCCAGCCAGTCCTCCGGGTCCAGGTTGTCAGTGTTTTTCCAAATCTGAAAATGCAGCACCGGACCATTCAAGGATCCGGAATCACCAACCGTGCCGATCACTTGTCCGGTTTCCACATAGTCGAGCACATTCACTCGGATATCGGCCAGATGAGTATACACCGTGTAATAACCCTCATCGTGGCTGATGATGATGATATTGCCGCGACCACGTTGCCAGGTAATGGTTTGAACTTGCCCGGCGTCTACCGACTGCACTGGTGTCCCGAGTGGTGCGCGAATTTCTATGCCCAGATTTTCCGTGACTGTATTGAGCGTTGGATGACGCTGTTTACCGAAATGACTGATGATATTACCATTTGTTGGCCACGGCAAATGGCCGCGCAAGTTGGCAAAGCTATAATCCCGAGTCACTCTTGGGATAACACTTTCTTTTTTATGCGAAATTTGTCGTTGCTTGTCCGTACGTTCCTTTTCTCGACTCTCAATAAGCCCTCTAATCCTTTGTTGGGCGTTTTCCAGCTCTTGAACATGTTGCTCCAGATAGGCTCTGTCCTTGCGAATCACTTGCAGGACATTCTGCCGTTTGGTGCGACTCGCTTTGAGCTGTTCGGTACGGCGCTCCTGCTCATCCAGCATCTGTTCCTTCTGAGCGATATCCTGGTTAAGCTGGCGCTGTTCCGAGTGCAACAACTCGACTTTCTCGCTTAAGGATTCAAAATTACGGCGATCATTATGTGCAACAAGCTTTTGGTATTTGAGCCAGATATTGGCCTTTTCCCAGGAGCCGTTGGTCAACAGCATTTCATAGTCACGTCGGCGACCATGTTTATAAAAAGTAATCAGCCTTTTTTTGATGAGAGCTCTAAGTTTTTCGATCTGTTCCTCAAGCTCTGTTAGCTGCTGCGTACGAGATTTTATTTGTATTTCTTGTTGATTCAGGTCTTTCCGCAACGTGAACAGCAAGCTCGATGTCACATCAATTTCCCGATCCAGGCCGGCGATTAAATTTGATGTACTTTTCTCATTTGCTTTCTTTTGCGAAAGCTCCTGCTCGTACCTGGCGATCTCCTTTTGCAATGCCTCCAATTCTTTTTGACTTTTTTCTGTGTCAGGAGTGGCGGCGAACGCAAAACTGACGCCAAGCAGCGCAAGTAGGAAATATTTTGGCGTTTGATATGTCATACATCGTTTTTTACAGTCAATAAATGTAATGGTTAACCCAAAGAAATGCAATAGAAAAGATATTGCAAAAACGACATTTAGGGCTGCTTTTGCTCCTTCTTATTTCTTGATTCTGGCTGACTTTTTCAATACATTTGTTTTACAAACAATGAGAAATTCACGTGCGTGCGCCAAAAAGTCTAAAACAATTTTTCAGAATCGATGATCAGGAAAACAACAAGGTAATCGAGGGCATAAAGCGTATTCCGCTTTTCCATGACTTTCGGGAAAGGGAAATTCGTATCCTCGCTCACAAATGCTACATACGTCATTTTGCAGCCGAGGAAGAAATTTATTCTGAAAATAGCCCCTCTGCTGCTATCTATTTTGTTGTTTTTGGCTCAGTGGGAATGTACAAAAAAAGAAGGAGCAAAATCACCGATCGCGTACAAGTGGTACACGCGGGCAAATTTTTTGGTGAGACGGCTCTGGTGAATGATAGCCCGAGGCGACACAGCGTCAAAGCAATGGAAAAAACCGAGGTTTTGGTGCTGTTTCAATCCGATTTTAAAGTCCTGGAACAGCAGTACCCGGGACTCGCTCTCAAGTTTTTAAAATTCATTACAACAAAATTTTATAATGAGTTGAATATTTTTCAAACCGAATTCCACGAGCTTTCCCAAAAAATGGCCAAAGATGAATTAATGAGATAATGATCTGTTGAAAATTTCTCTCCATATTTGTTTTACTTTTTTAATGACCGCCATTTCTTTGTTCAGTATTGGCCTCGGCTTGTACAGTGTGAATGCAGATTTTTTTTTCGGGCTTGGATGGTTTTTTCTCTTATCCTCGACCGTTTCGATTTTTACTGATCGCTTGTCCGGGATAAAAAGTCGCTGGCTGGTTTATCTTTTTATAGTGATAGTGGCTGCTGTGTGGTTCGTGTTCAATGATGTGCTTTTTTATCTCCTTTCGACCCGTGTCCAGTCAAATCCTTATGGTGAATATTTTATCGATCAATTTGAGTTCCGACTCACTTTGTCTATTTTTGCAATAAAAACAATTTTGAATTTATGGCTGACCGATACACGTTTGCTTTTTGCCGGTGCCTTGTGGATGATTAACATGACTGTTTTTCCTCGGCTATTGAAATACATTTTTTCAATACTTCCGATTCGCACTTTTGAGTTTGTTGTATTGACGACATCGCAAATTATCACAGAGTTGAAACGCTATGCGGTGACAAGTGTTGGCCGTGCTGTGATAAGTGGCGCCCTGTGGTGCCTCGCCACTTTTTTGCTGCAGTTTGATAATTTTATTATCATGACATTGATCATGCTGTTGTGCGCTTTTATCCCGTATGCAGGACTGTTTGTGGCCGCCCTGCTCTCTCTTTTGTTTGTCGAGAGTGGCCTTTTTCTCATCCAGCTAGGAGGAATGCTGATCGCATTAGCCTCTATTTGGTTTGTTGATCACACGCTCATCAGGGAGCAGAAAAGTACACAAAATCTATTACTGGTCATTTTAATGACTATTTTGCCGATTTTAGGCTATGTGATCTTTGTTTTTCCCGGCTTTTTCTTTTCAGCCCCTTTTGCTTACATCGCCGGATTGATTTCTTTTAACATTGCAAAAAACTGGGCGTTGATCCATAAAACTTCTGCTCCTGTTCCGCGCAATGCGTAAATCTTGTTGTATATTTGGATACTTTTATTTTCGTGAGGAAATCATGCAACAACAGTTATTGCACATTGCCATCCAGGGTGCTCGATATGCTTTTAGCGAAATGGCCGCGCGGCAGTTTTTTAGCGATGATATCGAGATTGTGAGTTGTCGGGCTTTTGATGACGTTTTTGATTCTGTGGTAAATAAAGAATCAACTTTTGGCGTTATTCCAATTGAAAATTCATTGACCGGAAGTATTCATCGGGTCTATGATCTCTTGCTGGCGCATGATCTCATTTTGGTGGGTGAAGTGACAATGCGTATCGAGCAGCACCTGATTGCACACCCTGGCGTGGCATTGGAAGATATTCGTGTTATTTATTCGCATCCACAGGCGCTGGAGCAGTCACGGAACTTTTTACTTTCACTCAAGAACGTCGAGGCTGTCGCCAGTTACGATACAGCCGGTAGCGTGAAAATGATCCGGGATGAAAACATGCGCGATGCCGCTGCCATCGGCAGCCGCTGGGCCGCCGAAGATTATGGCATGCAAATCTTGAAAGAGGAAATTGAGGATATTCCGGAAAACTATACTCGCTTTTACGTCTTGTCGCGCGAGCCCAGAACATTTGGTGAGGCGAACAAGACATCCATTGTTTTTTCATTAAAGAGTATACCCGGTGCGCTTTATAAATGTCTCAGCGTTTTTGCATTGCGCGATATTGATTTGTTGCGCATAGAGTCGCGACCGCTCCGCGGTCGACCGTGGGAATATATTTTCTATCTTGATTTCACCGGGAACATGCATGAAGAACGCTGTCAAAATGCTATTCGACACCTCGAAGAAATTACCACACAGCTCAAAGTTTTAGGTTCCTATCCTGCCGCAAAATCGAATAACAATTTGCAGAAATAAATCGCACGGGGTGTCTGTTTTACTCTTTGTTTGAAAAAAAGTGAGTATGATATGTCATCCAGGTATCAATATATTGTGATAATGATTATGGTTTCTATATTTGGCAAAGAGCTGAAGGCTCAGGGAGAGAATGGCGGGGCTCTTGGTTATACGATGAAATCTATAGATGGTCAGGATATTGCGCTTTCACAGTATACGGGACAGGTTCTTTTGATCGTCAATGTGGCCAGCAAATGTGGATTTACACCGCAGTATGAAGACTTGCAAAACATTTACGAAAAATATCGGGAAAAAGGCTTTGTTATATTAGGCGTCCCGGCGAACAATTTTATGCGCCAGGAACCCGGTAGCAATGAAGAGATAAAAGCATTCTGCAGCACAAATTACGGCGTGACATTTCCGATGTTTGAAAAAATCTCTGTCAAGGGCAAAGATCAACATCCGCTTTATCAGTATTTGACTGATAAAAAGGCCCATAAATTCGGCGGTGCGATCAAATGGAATTTTACCAAATTTCTCATCGGTAAAGACGGGCACATTATAGCACGCTTTTCTCCCAACACCAAACCGACCGACGAAAAAGTGATTGCTGCTATTGAAGCAGCATTGTTGTAGGCCCTTTTTCGTACCTCCGCCAAAAAATCTCGTACTGCATATCTGCAACATCTTGTTTAAAATTTTCATAGCATGTATTTTAAAATCACGGAGATAACCGAGACCAGCGAGTTCTGATATGATTGAATTCTTTCCCGGTGATCTCGGTGCACTCGGTGGTTCAAAGGGTCTATATTCTGGTTACGGCCCGCAGTCGCGCTACGTTCTTCTGCTGTTCAAAATTTTTTGCAATTCCACCTCATTTTGAAATGTTGCTTGTCATTGATAAAGTTTTTAACTTGCGATCAAAAGAAAGTTATCATGATGAGAAGAATATTTTTTGCTATCGCTTGTTTTGGAATCCTGTCACCGTTTTGTTTGGCGCAGTTTCGAACGGCATTGGAGCGCCAATTGGAACGCGATATAGAAAATTATGTCCTTGACGATTTTCGCAAAATCGAGGCGGCTTTTATTCTCTCGGGAGCGAATCAGCAGGAGACACTGGAGCGTTATGTAGGCTGGTACGACAATCTGCTGCAAACGATCCGTGACTATAATTTTGATCCGCACGACCGCGTCGCTTCGGCATCAAAAGTCTTTGCTTACCTGCACAGTTCCTGGCTCATCACCTACAAAGAAGAGGCGACCACCCTCATCGCTATTGTGGATGAGAAAAGATACAATTGTGTTGCTGGCACGATCCTGTATAATTTGATCTGTGAAGATCTGGGCTGGCCAACGGAAGCTTTTGAGACGCCAACACACACCTATACTATTTTCTCCGATTTCGGACGCGAGATCACTGTTGAAAACACGTCGCCAATTGGCTTTAATATGATGCGCAATTTGCACGACTATAATCGCTATTTGCTGCAATTCTATCCTGAAGAGCAGCGATATCAAATCGGCCTGGATCGCATCTACGCCTATGAAAACAGCAAAGGCCGAAAAATCGACAATACTGAGCTGCTCGGATTATTGGCTTATAATCGTGCGTATTTTGCTAACCGAACCACAGACTATAAAAAAGCTTATGATTTTGTCCTGTTGGCGCAGAAATTTAATCGCGACTCGCGCTCCAATTATAATTTTGAAATCAACCTTTATTATCGCTGGGGACAGCAGCTCTACGAACGCAAGCAGTTTCAGGAGGCATTCAGTGTTTTTGCAGATGCATACTACCGATACTGGGAAAACAAGGATTTTGCCAATAATTGCAAAGTCGCTTTTAACCTGGCGCAGCGCGAAAACTGGCAAAAGCGTGATTGGGATAATTTTCAGCAGCTGACCAATGAAATGCTGGCCATTGAGCTTTTGGAGAAAGAAGACCTTGATCATCTCAAGGGTTATATGGTCAATTGGCTTAATCTCTACCAACACACCAAACCGCATGAAGATCTGCAAGTGATGATCAATTATTGGCAAGCAGTTTTCCCCGGTGAGCCCATCTTGGATTCCATTAAATAAAAATAATGATCTTGCCAACGCTGCAAACGATGGTAGCGTCTCATCTACTCGCCATTTTTTTTCTTTAGATCGCAAATTTTTCCTTGACATCTTACGAATAATTTAATATAATTACTAAGAGATTAGTAGAAACATGATATTTATAGGAGACAACATGGCCACGCATGACAAGCTGACTCCGGCAGAATGGGACATTATGGAAGCGGTATGGCGACTCGGCGGCGCGCCTTCAGTTCGCGAGGTAATGGAGCACGCTTATCCAAATGGCGAAAAAGCGTACACGACTGTTCAGACATTGATGAACGTGCTTGAGAAAAAAGGCCTGTTGAGGCGCAAAAAGCTTGGCCTGGTCAATTTTTATACGCCTGCCCGGGCTCGTGAGGAAATGGCCCGGCATGAGACCAGAAGTCTGATATCACGTGTTTTCAATGGTTCCGCGCCGGCATTAGCCAATTTCCTGATCGACCAGGAAGATTTGAATCTCAATGATATTCGCCAAATAAAAAAGCTGTTGGATGAAAAAGAAGCTGAACTCAAGAGCAAATAAATGATTGCCACAGTGAATACAAGTGCCGGTGCATGGCTGGACTATTTCAGCTATGCGGTTCTTCAGAACACGATTTTTTTAACGGTCATTTTTTTGGTGCTTTACCTGCTGAGAAGCGCAAATGCACGTCTAAAATATGGTGTGTCGATTTTGGGAATCATCAAATTGCTCATTCCGCCATTTTTGCCTGGATCATTCGGCAGCTCACCGACACCTTTAGGATCGGCTTTAATCGATACGAATATCACCTTGTTGCCGGCGGAACCGGCCGAGCCAAAACTGATTTTGGCCAGTGTCATTTTCTTGGTGTGGAGCAGTATATTGATCTTTCGTTTTGTTTCTTGTTTATTTTCAACTATTAAATTGAGATGGCAGGTGCGCACAGCGTCATTCATCAAAAGCATTACAATGGATAATTTCACCTTCAAGCTGTTCAAATCATCTGATATTCGCGTGCCGATGAGTATCGGCATTCGACCACGGCGCATTTTTGTACCCGATTCGTGGTCAACTTTTCCACCCGCCCAGCAGGAATCCTTGTTGCGTCACGAAGTGGCGCATATTCAACGTTGGGATGGGCTTTTCCATATATTCCAGGTCATCGCGCAATCCATCTATTTTTTCCATCCGCTTGTATGGCTGCTCAGTGCACGTGTTAACGACTATCGCGAAATGGCATGTGATGACATCGCCGTTGAGCAGTCAGACATCACTCCATTGACGTACTCCAGGTGCCTGGTTCACGTAGCCGAGAAGATGCTGCCAACATGCAGCTATTCATCGGCCTCTGCCCTGATCAAGCAGAGAAATAAATTGTATCATCGTGTGAACTATCAAGTAAAGGAGAGTACAAACATGAAAACCTATTCGAAAAGAAAAATCCGGTTTATGTGGAGCGTTTTGTTCTTGCTTTTTATACCCTTGTCATGGTATTGTAAAAGTAGTGAATCGCCCCAGGAACCACCGCCGGGTTCTGGCGAGGATGAAAAAGTATCATCCGCTTTGGTTGGGAAAATCTGGGGACAAGTAACTCATGCTGAAACCGGTGATCCTCTGCCAGGAGCAAATGTGCATGTGGTTGGCACCACTTTGGGAGCGGCTACAGACATGGCTGGACGCTATTATATTGTCAATGTGCCACCAGGTGTTTATCAGCTTGAATGTTCCTTTATTGGCTTTGCTTCGATGCTTATTGCTGATGTCAAAGTCGCGGTTAAAGCATCAAGTCAACAGGATTTCAAACTGAAAGCGGCGATTATACATGGAGAAAAGATTTCGGTCACAGCCAATAAACCGAACGACTTGAAAACAGAGTCCGCTATTTATATTGCCTACGATGAACCACCTTTACCGGTTGGTGGCTGGAGTGCGGTGCAGAAACATCTGGTCTATCCGGAAATAGCTAGAAAAGCTGGTGTGGAAGGTGTTGTTACTGTGAGCGCTCACATTGATGCGCATGGCAATGTCATTGAGACAAAAATTGAAAAATCTCTTGGCGATAATGGCTGCGACGAAGCTGCGATTACCGCGATCAAAAAAGCGAAATGGACGCCGGCCAAACAACGCGGCAAGCCCGTTGCAGTGTGGGTTGGCATACCAGTAGAATTTAAATTAAAATAGACGTTGCGCCTGCCCCATAGTGCACTTTTGATTTTTGCAGGATTAATTTTGCTCCCCCCTGATTGATGAATCATGGGGGAGCAGTGATTGAGATGTGCTCTCCTTTGGCGGCTCACTCCCAGGCGGCATTTTGCCTCCTGCTATTAAATCCCTGAATGCCAATTTTATACCGTTTCATCAACATAAAAACATTTGGCTCAATTCATTCATAATAAAAAGCGGTTGCGAGCCGGTTTTTTTTCGACTATATTTATTCTTTTAATATATGAAAGGATAATAATGGCTGATTGGCAAAATAAATTACACCATCTAAAACAGAACAATCTTTCCATCCATATCGAAAAAGAGGGGAAAACAATATTTGAATCTCACGATCCGATGCTCAAGCCACTCTTTGTTTGTTTGCTCGAAAAGCGGGATGAGCTGGTTGGGGCGACTGTCGTTGACAAAATTGTTGGGCGCGCTGCGGCGCTATTAATGACGCTCGGCAGAGTCAAGGAAGTATTTACACCTCTGGCGAGCGAAACAGCCAAACATGTTCTGGACGCAGCCGAAATTTCTTTGCAGGCAGAAAATATAATTCCCTATATCATCAATCGTGATAACACCGGTATGTGTCCCATGGAAAAAATGGCGAATGAATGTGAAACGGCAGAAGAATTTTTTGCAAAGTTGAAGGGGATGATAGAGCAATGAGCATCTGAGATATCTATACTGCAAGGCAACAAAACAATGTTTTTCGGCCAAGGCTTATGAGCCACGGGTGATCACTGAAATAATGGAACGCGGATCGAACGGATTTCTTCATCCGTTAGAATCCGTCCCATCCGTTCAATCCGCGTTCTATTCTAAAAAATAGTGCTCGTTTTTGGTTGCGGCTAAAGGCCGCGCAAAGTGCATCAGTGGCTTGTAATTTCGCCAAAGATAACTGTGGACAACAGAATCCCGGCCGAGGTTTCTGAGAACTATTGGATATATATCACTTCTCGCTCCAGCCGAATGCCAAACTTTTCGTAAACCCGTTGCTGCAAAATTTCCTGCAATTTTAGCATGTCCGTTGCTGTGGCGCGCCCCTTGTTGTAAAAAATATTGGCGTGTTTGATGTGCACTGCGGCATCACCTACATTCGTTTGTTTGGATCCAACGGCATCCAGATATTTCGCCGCCGCCGTGGCGTTGCCGTGTTCATCCTTGATGTTTTTGAACCACGAGCCTGCTGTCGCCGTTTCGCTCGGCGGCAATTTGTGCGTGCGAATACGGATGATCTCGTCGCATTGTCTCTTGATCGCTGCCGGATCACCTTTGGCTAATTGTAATTCAGCCTGCAAAATAAAAGCCGGATTTACTTTTAAATCCGAGTGCCGGTAGGCAAATTTGAAAACGCTTTTATCGACAAATTTGATCTCACCTTCAAGTGTGAGAATTTTTGCGCGCGTGAGAATCTCGCCGACATTGCTGCCGTAGGCGCCGGCGTTGCCGTAAATTGCCCCGCCTATGGTGCCTGGAATACCGGAAGCAAATTCAAAACCGGTCAATCCTTTTTCTATACACAATTCCCGAATCTGATCCAGCGTTGCCCCGGCTTCAGCCACGACAGCATTCTTTGCCACAACATTTAATTGATCAAACTGAATGACAGCAACCAGACCGCGATAGCCCTTTTCCGAAAAAAAGACATTGGTGCCATCACCAAGGATCAAAAAAGGCAAGTCCCTATCGCGGCAAAAGCGATAGATTTCAATAAAAATATTTTGATCCCTGATAATAGAAAGATAGTCCGCTGGACCGCCGATCCTGATATGCGTAAAATCGGCCAACGGAACATTGTGTTGCACAACAAAAGGTGGTGGAAATTCAAGAGGGTCCATCTGGTTCCGTCTCGTTGAAAAATATAACTTTTTGATTCATACCTGATGATACATTCAGGAGTCAAGATGATCTGCG
Source organism: Candidatus Zhuqueibacterota bacterium (assembly GCA_016928775.1). GTDB lineage: Bacteria > Zhuqueibacterota > Zhuqueibacteria > Residuimicrobiales > Krinioviventaceae > Kriniovivens. The sequence goes on from JAFGKD010000062.1 coordinate 25,646, forward strand.
TTCGATTCGTGCGCCAAGTGTTTGCAGTTTTTGTTCCAAATTCTCGTAGCCGCGATCAATTTGCCTGATATTATAAATGACACTTTCACCTTGTGCACACAAAGCCGCAATAACCAAAGCCATACCGGCGCGTATGTCCGGGCTCGTCACCTGGCAACCGTATAATTGTGATGGCCCGACCACGACGACGCGATGTGGATCGCACAACACGATACGAGCGCCCATGCCAATAAGGTGATCGACAAAAAACATGCGTCCATCGTACATCTTTTCAAAAAACAAAATTGTACCGCTTGCCTGCGTCGCTGCAACAATGACAATGCTCATCAGATCGGTTGGAAAAGCAGGCCACGTACCATCGTCAATTTTGGGAATGTCGCCGGCAAAATCCGGCTGGATGGTCAGTTTTTGGTTTTTTGGCATAAAGAGCTTGTCGTCCTGCACGTCAAATTCAATGCCCAACTTTTTATACGTCGACCGGATAATGTACAGTTCCTCCGGATTCACTCCTTCAATTGTGATTGATGAATGAGTCACCGCTGCCAATACGATATAACCGCCAATTTCCAGCAAATCTGATCCGATTGTATGTTCTGCGCCGTCCAATTCCTGCACGCCATCGATTTCTAAAATGTTCGCCCCGATACCGGAGATACGCGCTCCCATCGAATTTAACAGATGTGTCAAGCCGACAACATGTGGCTCGCAGGCGGCATTTCGTATTGTCGAATGACCCTGAGACAAAGCCGCCGCCATGATGGCATTCTCGGTCGCGGTTACGGATTGCTCTTCCAGGAAAATATCAGCGCCAATGAGTTTTTCTCTTTTAAGCGAGTATTTCCGATCGATCTCGCCAACCCGGGCACCCAATGATTTGAATGCCAGAAAATGATCATCCAACCGGCGTCGTCCAATGACATCGCCACCTGGCGGAGGCAAAATGACATGATCGAAACGTGTAATCAGAGGTCCGGCCAATAAAATCGCCGCTCGCAATATTTTTGATTTCTCAACATCGAGCTCAGCAGCTCGTACCCCGCGACAACATATCTCAAAATCACTCGATGATAATTCTCTGATCTTTGCCCCCATGCTGCGCAAAATATCGAGCATAACGAGGACATCACCAATGCGGGGAACATTGCGAAGAAGAACGGGCTCATCAGTGAGCAGACATGCGGCTAACGCGGGTAGTGCTTCATTCTTGTTGCCCTGCGCTTTGACCGTACCCTGCAAAGAAAAGCCACCCTGAATGACAAATCGGTCCATGTCGTAATCCTGTCAAATTGGTCTCCAAACAGGATCAAGGTAATCATTTCAGGAAAAATATAAAACAAATTTAGGCACGATCAGATCAGGATATGACTAAAAGCGACCAATTTTGAAAGCGAGATTAAAGGTGAGGCCCGAGAGGTCTTTATTGTCGAGCCCAATCAAGTCAACCCGATTGGCAAGCCGATAGGATAAACCGGCGGCAAGGCGAAAGCTGGACGTAATATTGAGCACAGCACTCAGGCCCGGCTCGAAAATCACGAATGTATCATCCTGATTATATTTGGCTCGGTACTCCGGATCGCGATAAAAGGCCTGACCAAAGCCGAGCAGCATCTGTCCTTCGAAATGTACAAGTTTGTGTGAATTGTGAATATAGCCCAAAAGCACACCGCCATAATTATTGACAAGCACCAGGCCTTCAACAGGAAATACCTTTGGCGCATCCACAACAGTTGCCAGGCCGTTATAACCAAGTCCCAGAAAATATGTTTTATTGAGCACCAGACAAACCTCCCCGCCGATCAGCAGGCTTGCTTTTTGCTCCGGCCCGACCTGCGACACTTTCAGGAGAGCTGCACCGTAAATGGCATGCTGTACTGGTTCAGTTAATAGTGTCTTATCCGAGGTTTGAAAGCCGTTTTTTGTGGTGTCAGTTGCGACGTCTTGCGCAAGCAGCATTAACGGGAGCGCGTACACTAAAATGAAAAAACAGTATCTTTTCATAAAAGCCTCATGATGCCCTTGGTTTTGCAAGTAGGTCATTTTTTGCAAACTGTCTATAACACCAAAATGTACATCAAGAGAGGCTTTTTGCAGATGTTTAGTTAAAAGGCACCAAATTTCAAGACAACTTGACCGCTAAAATTCATCAAATCAGAATTGGTCATGCCGGGTAAATCGACTCCTTGAACAAAGCGATAAGTACCGCCGACTCCGACACGGAAGAACGATGTAATATTGAATACAATATTGATGCCGGGTTCCGCGATAAAAAAGCCGTCGCCATTCTGTTCATCGTTCAATTCATTTTTCAATCGATAGTCCACGCCGCCGCCGCCGAGGATGCTGAAAATTTCATAATGGATGAGGTCGTCTGAATTGCTGATGAAAGCGATCAGCAAACCGCCGTATCCAAAATCGAGCACATGCGGTTGAGGTTCGCCGTCAAAAGTGCGTACCTCGTACCAATTGACGTTTACATTGTTCACCAAACCATAACCGCCGCCACCAATGACCAATTTGTGATCAATGATCCAGCCACCTTGTCCCCCCATCAAAAAACCGCCATCATTATTCGGGCCAATTTGCGTAAACTTGAAGACTGGCCCGCCATAGCCGCCATGATCCACATGCCCACTGACCAGTGTCTGTTCCTTTGCTACCAATGGTAGCATGCTTGAAAAGAGTAACAGCACAAATAAATGCTTCATAATCCCAGCTCCTTTTAAATGAAAAACAGGGATTTTTACGATTTTAACAATTGATGGTTTCAGAGAGTAAAAGAGGTCCAATAAAAAATTTGAATGCCGTGTGCTTTTTGTCTTTCATTCAAGCTTGTAAACGAATGTGATAATCCCTTCAACATTTCGCTGCTCTTCGTCGGGTGGCAGGGCGCTGAATCGCCACTGACGGATTGCTTTCATGGTGATCTCTTCCAGAGTGGGATCGCCCTTTTGCACCGGAATCATGGCGCCAATGCGACCGTCCGGCAACACCCAGAATCGAATTTTAACAACAGCCTCGCGCTGCAATCCTGATGGATATTCGGGCAAGATTTGCTTGAGAATTGTGCGTTTCGATGCATCACCTTCCAGCGTGTAAGGTTGAGTATTGGTATTGACACCAACATCGCTGGCCGGTGAGGCGGTTTTGCCGGTTTCGGTCGATTCAAGGGGTTCTGAAAAAGCCTTACCGTCTGATCCTCGTTCTGCAACCTCTTTGCGCATCGCATCCGAATCGTATACATCCTCATGCGGAGTCAATTTCGAATCATCTTGTTTTGGGGTCAATTTCCCGGATTGCCGTCGCGTAATTTCCGGTTCTTCTTCCTCTAACATCCGGCGTTCCGGGAGATTCACCGGTGGAGCGGCGGCCTCCTTTGGCGGTTGCACCGCTGCCGGCGATGGGGGTGTTGACTCCGCCGGCTGCTCTGCTTCTGTTTGTACTGCTCTTGTTTTTGGCGGAATCGCTGGTCGAGAAGCACGGCTTGTCGTCGCTGCTACGAAACCAATTTCGGCAAACTCCTGCTCCGGCAAGTCCAGTCCCGATCGAATGAGCAAAAACAACATCAGCAGAATGACATGAAATGTGACTGACAGTAGCACTGATTTATCGAATTCAGACAATTTTTCAAGAACTTTTTTCATATTTAAAACCAGGTATTATAATATTGCATCCGTCGCGATCATAAACCGCTCCGCACCGGCAAGCTTGGCGAGGTCAATAATGCGAATCGTCGCTTCAAGCGATAAATCTTTGTCGGCGCGAATGACCACCAGTCTGGAGGGGTTTTCTGTAAGCAATTGCCGCAATTGGGTTGCCAACTCGTCGCGCGTTACTTGTGTCTGGTTGAGATACAGCCGCTCCTGTCGTGTGACCGTCAGAAAAATTTTATCCGATTCGTCTTGTGCCCCGGTTGCCGCTTTGGGCAATTTTACTTTGATGCCGGGTTGCACGACAAATGACGAGGTGAGTAAAAAGAAAATCAATAGCAACAGGACTATATCCGTCAACGAAATTGTGGAAAAGTTGACAATGCGCTTACGCGATGTTTCTATTTTCATTCGCATACTCCCTGTCAAGTAATGTGTCCATAAAATCGTTCGAGCTTTCCTGCATCTCAAACACGTGGTGTTCCACCTTGCTCTGCAGCCAGTTGTAAAAGATGAGCGCTGGAATACCAACAGATAATCCGGCCGCGGTTGTAATGAGCGCCTCCCAAATGCCACCGGCCAAAACGCTTGCATCCACACTGCCGCCGAGGTTTTGCACTTGCATAAAAGCCCGAATCATGCCCGTGACCGTGCCTAAAAAACCAATCAGAGGAGCAATGGCAGCAACAGTCCCCAGGATGCCAAGATTGCGTTCGAGATGATAGACTTCCGATTGTGCGGCGGCTTCGATGGCTTCCTTGATTTCCTCGCGCGGCCGATTGTGCTTGACCAGGCCCGCGACGGTAATTTTCGCAATAGGGCCGGGTGTATTTTTCGCAAATTCAATAGCTTCCTCAACACGACCGCGCAATAGCATGTTTTTCACCTGCAGGACGAACGTTCGGGTATTGATTTTGATCTTTCGTAGCGACAAAAGGCGCTCAAATAAAATCGCGACCGCAATGAGCGAGCAGAGCGCTATAGGGATCATCATAAAGCCACCTTTGATGATAATCTGAAAAATGGACATGTGTGTCTCTCCTGGTTAGATAAGGACCATCTGCAATTCTTGTTTCAGTTTATAACCTGACTCGGATACCACCGAGCACAACTATTCCTGTCTCCGGATAGCCTTCCCATACAACATATTTTGTATCCAGCACATTATGCGCAGAAAGTAAAGCGCTAATCCTCTTGCTGATATCGTAGCTGAGATCAATATGCAACAATCCGTGTGCAGGGAATGCATCATCGGTGACAATATTTTTTTTGCGCTGGCCAACAATGTCAGCGGTTAATGTCAGATTCAGGTCGGGCAACAGTTGAATAGAAGCGCGAACTGGAATTCGGAAATCCGGCCGATAAGGTAAACGATTCAATGTGTTATCCGAACCTTGTGTCACATTATCAGAGATGCGATCCGAATAATCGATAAAGGAGGCCTGCAGTCTTGTGTTTTTGCTGATTTCTGCGACAACACCCAACTCGACCTCGGAAAGTTTTGTGTCCGAAATCGGAAGACGGGAAAAGAGTCCGCTTGTTGTATCAACCTGCCAGTAAAACATTTCTCGCATCCATTGGCGGGAAAAGCTGCCTCTAAATTTTATATGTTCAGTGATTTTTACATCACCTCTGAGCGTAAAGGCAAAATTTTCCGTCGTTGGCTGTTGCGACACCCGATGTGCGACATAAGCATTGTCTTGCCAGTACGCCGCAAACATATTGTTCATGTAACCGCTTGAAAGATGCAGGCTCAAGCCAACTTGAGCGCTGGGGATGAAATTAATGCGCCCGTACGGCGCGATGCGGCTTTTACTGTCCAATGAATCGAGCGTATAAACTTGAAAATCGGCGCCGAGTGCAGCGGTGAAATAACTGGACAGAGGCTGCAATAGTTCCACACCAATTGTTCCAAAGCCGCTTTGCGAACGAGCACTATCCATTTGCGTTTCGAGCGTTTCACGAACATAGCGGCCTCTGGTCTGCAACTGCGTTTTTTTATATTGTGTCGTATAGTCAAAGTGCACATCATAGTAAAAGACATCGGATTTATCGATCTCGCGCCCGCTGCTATCCGAGCTCATCGCGAGACCGCCGAATTCGACGCCCAGGTTGCCGTCGGACAAGCTGTTTACATCGTACTGCAGGTTGGCTGACAACCAGCCGGTTCCGGCATTTCGTACGGCATTATCGGTTCGATAACCGCTTTTTTGCAATCCCCGATTGTGACGAGAATACTCCGCCTTGAACAGCGCTTTGACTTTGGGCGCGACTTCATAGCTAAAGGTGCCGGATAATCCCGCCTCACCGTATTTTGAATTGATGAACTGCCCGTCACTGCGACCAAACCAAACATACGCCGCCGCATCTCCCTGTTTGAGGCGCTGCCAGGCGCCGGTCTCGCCTTCCACGGTAAAATATGAACCGCCTTTTATCTTGGCCCAGATTTGGCGAATTGCCAGACTGTCTGCTTTTTCAAAATGTGGTTTTTTCTCGGCTCGCCGAAACCATGTCGATACGGGTTCATAGGCAGCTTCTTCGCGAACCAATGACGGCGATTCGGGCGTCAATTCCTTTTTACTTTTTACTGTTCGATGATACTGATCTTTTCCCAGAATCAGGACATCCGGCAATTCAAGCTTTGGCTCTCTGGGGTCCGGTTTTTTTGCGGGCGGTGGTTGATAGCACGTCGTGTCTGATGGCACTGTTATATCCGTCTGCGGCGTCGATTTTTGTGCCAGCGCTGGCAGTGAGATGAGCAAAATGGAAAAGATGTATCCAAGTATGGGTCTATTTATATATATTCTGTCACTCATAGCAATCTTTGTTTTCCTGTTCCCTGGATTTTAGTGCCGACATACGACATTTCTATACCCTGGCGCTATTGGCCGATTAGGGCGTTAAGCCGTTCTTTGGCTTTATTGACATATTCGGTTTCGTTGGGATAGTCGCGCAAAATGGAATTATACAGGCGGCGGGCGTCATCAATTCGCTCCAATTGTTCGTTGCATAAAGCGGCCTGGTAAACACTGCGCGCCGCCCAGGTCGTTTCACTGCCAAAAAGATATTTGACCTTGAGATAAGCAACGGCGGCTGATTTAAGATCGCCCTGTCCTCTGTACCCTTCACCCAGGAGAAACTGCGCTTCAGCGGCAACGTCTTTGTCCGCTTCATTGATAACCTCATTGAGATTGTCCATCGCTGTGGGGAAACGTTTGAGCTGCAATAAAACACGAGCCAGTCCAATTTTTGCTTTCTGTTGCGTGCGCGGAGCGGGCGCCTTGTTGATGACATCGATAAAATAAGTTTGCGCTTTTTCGTACTCGCCGGATTCCAAATGAGCGATGCCAATTTTGTAGGATGCTTCACCAGCATTTGGACTCGACGAATAGTCATTGATAATACGCTGATAATAGTCGATGGCCGGATTGTACGCTTTTTGATCAAGCAAAATATCCCCGGCCTTTAACAGCGCATCGGGCGTCATCGTTGCATCCGGATGATCTGTCCATTGCTTTTCAAACGCCGCCAATGATGCATCCGGATTATTCAGGCTGAGGTAACAATCGCCTATATAAAAATGAGCGTTTTGTGCCGATTCAGAATCGGGATAGTCGCGTATGATTTGGTTGTACTGCGATATGGCCTGATCGAACTGTTGCATATTTTGTGAAAATGCAGCTTTGCTCATCAGGATTTCTGCAGCTTTATTTTTATCATCAAGATTTTGTAAAAGCTGATCGACGGCATCCATGGCTTCGGCGGAATCCCCCTTTTGCAGCATTGCTTGTTGCATGCCGGTCACCGCGTCATCAACCAGGTTACTCTCCGGATACTCTTTGATCACTTTTTTATAAAAAACGATGGCTTGATCGTAATTGCCAAGATTATAATAAGAATCACCGATAAAGTAGGTGGCCTCAGCAACCAGGTCACTGCCAGGATAGCGTGTAGTCAAAACGGAAAAATCAGCGATTGCGGTTTCATAATCAGTCATGCGAAAAGCCGAGCGTCCACTCATGTTCAGCGCTTGTGAGGCAAAGGGTGATGATGGATACGAGTGATGTACTTTGGTGAATGCCGTTCGCGCCGCCTCGAACTGTTCCTCCCGATAATAACAGAGGGCAATCTGATACTGTGCTTCAGCCAGGAGCGCTTTATCGTCAGTTTGTCGCACTACATTTTCATAGGCTGCGCGCGCGCGCGAGTAGGCGCGGGCATTGAACAGCGCGTCCGCTTCGCGCATCGTCGCATCCACCGCAACAGTGACATTGCCAGCTTGTTGAGATGCCCTGGCAAATGCCTGCGACGCTTCGGTGAATCGCCCCAGTTCCTGCGCCGAATAGCCGAGTCCATAATGCGCTTCAGCTATTCGCTCGGATTGGGGATAGGACTCGATATACTTTTGATAATACGCGTAAGCATTTTTATAGTCGGATATCTTGTAATATGATTCCGCCTTCCAAAAGAGAGCGTTTTCAGCGACTGGACTTTGGGGATAGTGGGAGAGGACAATATCGAATTGAGTTATCGCGCCATGATAATCCGCGTTTTTGAATTTAATCCAGCCTGTTTTGTGTGCGGCGGCAGCTTTAAGCTCGGGATCGTCAAAAAGCTCGGCAGTCATTTGAAAAGCTTTTTCCGCCTCCGCCAAATCGTCTAACGCTAAAAAGCATTCGCCAATCATCAACGACGCTTCCGGTGCCACCGCTGCATCGCTATAGTCTTTGGCAATGGTGATGAACTTGAGCTGAGCTGCCTGATACTGATTTTGACGAAATTCAAGGGAAGCCAATTCAAACAAAGCGTTCGGGAAATCTTTGCTTTCCGAATAATTTTTTGTCACCTGGTAAAAGGCGGCGGTTGCTTGTTCGTTATTGTCGACAAGCAGATAATTCCGTCCCGCCTGGAAATAGCTTGATGCGACGAGCGCACGATCGTCGCTCAGCGTCGGGACGCGTGAAAAGGCCGCTGCCGCCTCGGCATATTTTTTCAGCTCGTGATACGCCCATCCCAGACTGTATTGTGCATCATCTTTGAATTCGCTTGTTGTGAGCTTAATTATAGATGAATACGCGGTTATTGATTTATTAAATTCGCCTTTGCGATAAAAAGATTCGCCGATAAAATATTGCGCTTCACCTAATAAGGGACTCTCGGGATATGATTTTATCGCATTTGACAAACTGGCTATTGCGTCAGAATAATTTCCCATACCATAGTATGTAAAGCCAATTCGATAAGCGGCTTGCGGAATCAACGGGCTGGAAGCGTGCGTCTCCATCAATTGCTTGTATGCGCGCATTGCTTCATTCCATTTGCCCATTTCCTCATAGATGTAAGCGGCGGAATAAAAAGCATAATCCGCCAATTCACCCTGCGGATCTCTCTCATAAAGACGCGCATAGTAGGTCAATGCCTCTTGCTGTTCGCCGTTGCGATAATGCGCCTCGCCGAGCCAGTACAAGACATTCGGGTAAAGCGGACTGGTCGCATGTTGCTCAAGAAACAGATTGAGCGCTGTAATTGCTTCGTCGTTTTGCCCGGCATTAACCAGTGACTCGCCGATTCGAAACATGGATTTATCGCGCAATCCAATCGCGGGATAGTTGCTTAATAACTCACGATAGGCAGCAACGGCGCGACTAAAATCCTGTTTTTGAAAATAGCACTCACCCACCAAAAAAAGCGCCTCTTCCGCATACGCGCTTGTTTTATAATGCTGCAGAAAATCACGAAATTGATCAGCCGCCAGGTCATACAACTTGTCGTTGAACATGCCCTTGGCGGTGTAAAAAGCTTGCTCCGCTTTTTCCGCATGTGTTTGTGCGGCAACCATGCCGAAACATACCATGAAGAAAATAGAGGCGGAAATCAAAAACCTGAATCGAAAAAGTGGTCGTCTACTCATCAATTTTTTCTTTATCATGCAGTTTTAAAATTAATTATAAGACGCGAAATAATTTATCAAGTTCCGTGAAACTTGTTTCTCAAACATTACAATTTATTCTTGGAAATTGCAAGCGCATTTGCAAAAAGAGATGGAATAACTATTGAAACTATGCTGTTAAACTTATCCACCTTTAAACGAGGTGGCTAGAGAACAAGAAAAAATGGAGCCTATAGATATGTCATATGAATGGAAAGTTGGTGACCGGCCTTATTCTGATGCGGAAGCCAAAACGTTGTTATCAAAAGTAATGAGTCCGGAAACCTCGGATTGGCATTACAACAAACATCATAAAGGTTATGTCGCTGCTTTGAATACCATTGAAAATGGATTGCAGACAGCAGATCGTAGCAAATCAAACGGAAACTATTCTGAAATTGGTGAGTTGAAAAGACGACTGACATGGAATCATTCGGGGGCGTTGTTGCATGACATTTACTGGGAGATCCTCGGTGGCGACGGCAATCCCGCGAATGGCCCACAAGTCCTTGCTGCTATTGAAAAAGAGTTTGGCTCTTTTGACCGATGGAAAGAAGATTTCAAGGCAACGGCCTTTGCAGCCAAGCTGAGCGGTTGGGGACTCTTGGTGTACGATGCCCTCTACTCGCAAAGATTGCTCAATGTGTTGGTCGATGAGCATCAATATGGCGCTATTTGGGGCGGTGTACCGCTTGTTTCGTGCGATGTTTTTGAACACGCCTATTATCACAAGGACGGTCCCGGACGCGCGACTTATATTGACAATTTCATCGACAATTTGCATTGGGGCCGCATAAACGAAAGATATACAAAATTTGTAAAATAATTGTTGGTCTCCTCTCCAAACAAAAAGCCTGGCCAGGAAGTTTTTGGCCGGGCTTTTTACTTTTTTTCCCCTAACCTAAAAAATTCGTTCACACGAAGACACAAAGCCACAAAAATTGTTTTTATTGGACTTGCATATTCTTTACAAAATGCCTGAAAAAACAGTGTCATTTTTGCTATATACACATAACCTTTTGTCTCTCAGTGTCTCGGTGGCTTTGAGCAGTTTATGAATAATGCTGCGAAAAAGCACAAGACTTTAGAATCACTGTTGATAAAAAAATCAATAGTGGCTATCGCTGACGACGACGGCTTTTGCACGATATTCCATAAATTTAGTGCTTGGTATTATGAATAATATTTATATCATTGATACTAACCAGATATAATTGATGGTATAAAGGTGCATTTCCCGAAATTTGATAATATCATTGGTACCAGTCAGTCGATGAACGTGATATTTCAACGTATTCGGCAGGCGGCGGCGAGCGATATCAATGTTTTTGTATTAGGCGAGAGCGGCACGGGCAAAGATCTCATTGCGCAGGCGATTCATCGCCACAGCAAGCGCGCGCACGGACCTTTCTTACCCATTAACATGGGAGCCATTGCGCGTGAGCTGGTCGCCAGCGAATTATTTGGACATCAAAAAGGTTCGTTTACAGGTGCCACTGCAACCAAAATTGGCTCCTTTGAGCAGGCAAACGGAGGAACAATTTTTCTTGATGAAATCAGTACGATGGACGAATCCATTCAGGTGAGCCTGCTTCGCGTCCTGGAAACATCCAAATTCCAAAGGATAGGTGGAAAACGATTCATAAAATCGGACGTTCGAATTATTGCGGCCAGTAATGAAAAGCTCCTCAATCTGGATGATATTCATGAATCAAAATTGCGAGAGGATTTGTACCATCGGCTCAGTGTGTTCACCATCGAGATACCTCCGTTGCGCAGCCGGGGAAGTGATATCCAAATTTTGGCGCGATATTTTCTCAAGCAAGCCAATGCCGAATTTGACAGCGATATAGCGGGCTTTCACGACGAAGTTATGCGGGTGTTTCAAACCTATCCGTGGCCGGGAAATGTACGCGAATTAAAAAATATCGTCCAGAGAGCGGCGATTATCTGCAAGTCGAAAAATATCAAGCTTGAACATATACCGGAGCGGATCAGAACAACATCACACAAGCCCGCACAAGCGCTCACCGTGCCCATTGGATTGCCACTGAGCACTATTGAAAAACTCGTCATTCAACAAACACTTGAATTCACAAATGGCAATCGAACGCGAGCGGCTGAGATTCTTGGTATCAGCCGCCGCGCGCTCTATAACAAAATTGCCCTGCACAAATTGTGCAATAAAATTACAGTATCTTCCCTCTGAATTGAAATATGTGCATATATTTTACAATGTGTGATCCAATTCCACGTTTGATGTAAATAATATGCACATTTTTCCTCATTTGAGAGGATGATTGACAGTATGCCGGAGAGCTGCAACTTTTCCGTACAATGCCGGTTTTTTCATACACGACAACTCACGAAATAACAAGCTTCTACGGTTCCCTCAATCTCCACTTAAAGTCTCTGTTTTTCTGCAAAGCCTGGTATAACCTTTGCGTTTCAATCTATATGGTATGTTGTATAGTTTCAAATCTGCGATTTTTCTCGCAGAGGATGATCGAGTCCCAACAATTTTAATGAGCATTATGGTAGACAAAAATGTACTTTTGGCTATTGATAAAGGCCAAATTCGTGATGAGCTGCTGTTAGACTTTGGACACGCCGGAATGTCCGTGTTGGTCTCGATCAATGATGCCGAGATCAAAGACATCTTGCGAAGCAAGTCGGTTAATTGTCTCATCATGCAAATGAATTTCAAGTCTTTTGATGCCCTGGAGATATTGCTTGATATGAAAGATGCGGGGATTGACGTTCCTGTTATTTTAGTAAATTTCTCAAGTCAATATGCTGATATCGATCAATTAGACGCTATTACTCAGCTCTATATATGCCCGCCAGAGAGTAAAAAAGTTTTTGAAACTGCCAACGAGCTTTTAAATCTGGCAATGGCACGAGTCTGATGTTTTGCATACATCGCCGGGGATTGAATGAATGATCTTAACAACTAAAGAATGGAGAGGAGATGTCATTTTACACAGAAAAGCAAAAGGATATAGCCGAAAGGATAGATGCGGATGCGGTGAAATCGAACTGGCGAGATTGGCGATGGCAATACCGTCACACGATAAAAAGCATCGAGGACGTTGAACGATTCTCATCAATCAAATTTACGGCAAAAGTGCGTGAAAAACTGGTTAAAACGATCAAAAAGTTCCCGCTTTCGATTACACCCTATTATTTTTCCTTGATTGACCAGGAAGATTATCTCAATGATCCCATTTTCCGACAAGCTTTTCCTTTTCCGGAAGAGCTTGTTGTAAATTCTTGTGATATGAACGATCCCCTGCACGAAGATCGAGACAGTCCGGTGCCTCAGATTACCCATCGCTACCCGGACAGGGTTCTTTTTCACATCAGCAATGTATGCGCAATGTATTGTCGGTTTTGTACGCGAAAACGCAAAGTTGGCGACCATGACTCTATACCCAACAAAAATGAACTCAAACGCGCTATTGATTATATTGCCGAGACGCCGCAGATTCGTGATGTTCTCCTCTCGGGCGGAGATCCTTTTATGTTGGCAGATTCATATCTGGATTGGATATTGACTCAGGTACGACAAATTCCGCACGTCGAAGTCATTCGAATTGGCACCAGAACACCGGTTGTATTGCCGTACCGCATAACCGATTCTTTGATCAATGTTCTGAAAAAGCACCATCCACTATGGATCAATACCCATTTTAATCACCCGCGCGAGCTCACAACCTCTGCAACACGTGCCTTGACAAAACTTGCAGATGCCGGCTTGCCATTAGGGAATCAGTCTGTTTTGTTAGCAGGAGTAAATGACTGTCCCCGTATTATCAAAAAGCTGGTCCACAAACTCGTGCAAAATCGCGTTCGGCCCTATTATTTGTATCAATGCGATTTGTCCGAGGGATTGGCGCATTTTAGAACACCGGTTGGCAAAGGCATAGAGATTATTGAGAGTTTGATCGGCCACACCAGCGGATTCGCGGTGCCGACCTATGTGATTGATGCGCCAGGCGGCGGTGGCAAAATTCCGATTATGCCGAACTATTTGATTTCATGGTCTACGCATAAGGTTATATTGCGCAATTATGAGGGCGTCATCACGACCTATGAAGAACCAAAACGGTATGAACCAGTTTTTTGTGATCGGGAGTGTGAAAAGTGTACACTGCAGCTCAAGTTGCATAGCGCAGATGAAGCAATTGGCATCCAAAAGCTATTGGCTGATTACGATGATACCATTGCACTGGTGCCGGAGAATAATGACCGTCTCGATAGACGCCGGAACGGCAGTTAGCGGAGAGCAAAAATGCACCTTGTCGATTATCTGATATTCCTTGTTTATATGGCTGTCATACTCGGCATTGGATTTTATTTTTTTCGTAAAAATTCAACGCGCGCAGATTATTATGTGGGTAATCGCTCGATTTCCGCCGGGCACATCGGTCTCTCCATTGTTGCCACCGATGTTGGCGGCGGCTTTTCGATTGGTCTCGGCGGCCTTGGTTTTGTCATGGGATTAGCCGGAACATGGTTGCTGTTCACCGGCCTGGTGGGCGCCTGGCTGGCAGCGGTTCTTGTCGTTCCCAAAATCAAAAAGCTGGACGAACAAATTGGTATGCTCACCTTTCCGGATTTTTTGCGATACAAATATGGCGAACGTATCGCGTTGCCGGCAGCGATAATCTCGGCAGTCGGCTATTTGGGCTTTACGGGCGGCCAAGTATTGGCCGGTGCAAAATTGGCCGCTGGAACTATCCTGACCCATCCGCCATTCGGCCTGGAACCTTTGAGGTTTTCGCTGTTTGTCATGACCGGCATTATTATGCTCTACACGGTGCTCGGCGGCATTAAAGCCGTCATTTACACAGATACTGTTCAATGGATTATCCTGCTCTCCGGGCTCTTTTTTCTGGGATTACCATTTGCCTATTTAAAAATTGGCGGATGGGATGCTTTACGTCAGTTACCACGAGAATTTTTTTCGTTGACAAATATAGCGCCGTCGCAATTTGTCAACTGGTTTGTCACAATTGTGCCCATCTGGTTTATCGCGATGACACTATACCAAAGAATTTATGCGAGTAAAAGTATCCAGGATGCAAAAAAGGCCTGGTTTATGGCAGGACTCTTCGAGTACCCGGTGATCGCTTTCATCGGCGTGACCCTGGGAATGATGGCACGTATTCAATTTCCGGATGTTGAGCCTGAAATGGGCTTGCCCATGCTCATTAAAACGTCCCTGCCAATAGGCGTTACCGGCGTGGTAATCGCCTCATACTTTTCTGCCATCATGTCCACCGCGGATAGCTGTCTTATCGCTTCATCGGGAAATATCGTCAACGACATTCTGGAGCGATACAGCTCAAACACCTGGTCTCGCAAAAAGCTGATGGTTTTATCCCAACTGGTCACGTTAATCATTGGAAGCTTGACTTTGGTGATCGCTGCATCATTTCAAACAGTTCTGGAAATCATTCTGCATGCTTATGCGTTTATGGTGGCGGGATTGTTTGTGCCAACATTGGCAGCGCTTACTATACAGAAAACGGATACGACGGCAGCACTATTCGCCATGGTGAGCGGTGGAATGGTTGTTTTGTCATCTGTTCTATTTCAACCGAATCTACCTTTTAGCCTGGATGCCAGCTTTTATGGCATCCTCGTTTCAGCGAGTTTTTATTTATTAATTAAATTAATACGAATGAGAGGTGAATGTGATGGACAAAGTTGAAAAAATCGGTGCATCGTTGATTCAGCATGGCAAGCTCAACGATCGCATCTATTTAATGCGATTGTCTGAACGAGAGGTGCTTGATTTACCAAGCAAACTGATCAATCTTGCCAAAGAAAAAAAATATACTAAAATATTTGCCAAAGTACCTTCTCCAGCGGTTCAACATTTTCAAAAATACGACTTTTTCAAAGAGGCTTACGTGCCAAATTTTTTTCATGGCAAAACCGGACTGTATTTCTTGGCAAAATATATTGATCCCAATCGTGCTGAAATTCCACTCAATGATCGACTTGAAATTCATAAAATCATCCAATTAACCAAGACCAAAAGAGATGCCCCTGACAATATTGAGCAGGAAAATGTAGCCGTTCGTCAACTTGACGACAGTGATATCACGATTCTGACGCAGTTGTTCAAGTCTGTGTTTAAAACTTATCCCTTTCCCATTTTTGACGGCGATTATATCAAAGAAACGATGACCAAAAATACGCGCTATTTTGGTGCTTTTGACGGGGAAAAATTGGTCGCTGCTGCCTCAGCGGACATAGATTTTGCTGAAAAGAATGTCGAGATGACAGATTTTGCTGTGACGCCAGCTTTTCGTACCAATAACCTGGCGTTGCTGCTCTTGCAGTACATGGAAGATGAAATGCGAAAACTCGATTTGAATATGCTCTATACGATCGCACGAGCATTATCGCCGGCGATGAACATTACGTTCGCCAAAGCGGGATACTATTTTGCCGGTACGCTGAAAAATAATACAAATATCGGGGGGAAAATTGAAAGTATGAATGTGTGGTACAAATTTATAAAGGATCAATCATGAGAACAACAATAGAATACTATTGCAAGTACTGCAAGACCGTTACGAAAATGCGGGTATCTGGGCCCGTCAAACATTTGGGAGTTTATTGGCTGAAATGTATGAGCTGCAAAAACAACTGGCGAGTTCCCATTGAGGAATTGGAAAGCCTGGCAAGATAGCGGATAAATAGAATGATGCTGGTCAACGCTTATTGATCCGCGTTGTTAGTCTGGATGAGGATTTTTGCAAGTATTCGGATATTTCATTGACAATGGATTCATCGAATCCGCTCAACTTTTGCACCTGGCCACTTTTGATTGCCGTGCGTAGATCGCTTTTATTCCTGATGTCCAGCTCCAGATAGAGTTTTTGGATCTTGTGTGGACCAATAGCCGGAATGTTAAAAAGAGCTTGAAGCGCATCCGGCAATCGCTTTTTCAGGTCATCGATCTCTTTTAATCTACCGCTGGATATAATTTGCTTGATCTTCGCGAGCATGCCTCGACTCAGTCCATCGATTTCTGCTGTGGTACTAGACTTTTCGACCAGTCTTTTGACATCATACTGCAAATTGGCAATATGCCGGGCAGCCCGCCGGTATGTCTGAATGCGATAATCGTTTGCGCCTTCAAGTTCCAGTAAATCAGCCATCTCGTTGAAAAGCCTGCTCACTTTGTTATTCATATCCGGCACAATCTGTCCTCTGCATTATCGTTACGATTTCTAAAAGTGGGTGGCAGCTTTGTCCATTTCTTTCCGCCAGTAAACCGGGCGACCATAATAGTCATACAGTTCTTCTTCATACTTGCGATTAATGGGAGCGCCTGGATCAAATTCAGGACTATTCTTTATGGCCTCTTTGGTGAGTGACAAGTGTATCGTGCGTTCGGACCAGACAATTTTTTCCGACCACATAGGCGATATGAGCACTTTTTTGCCAGGTAAAATTGTGCGCGTACTGATAACCAGGTAACGGATTGACCACGTGGTATCGTCAACGATAAAATCGCTGACGTGGCCAAAATCGTCATCAATGGCATGACAACTATAGCCGACGACTTCACGAAAACTTCTCAGACTGGAATCGCCTTCCTCCTGTTCCTTGTCAGCACCACGAGTGCGTTCAACAACATGAATATGCGGCGGCACACCTGTGTGCCCTATCGGCCAATAGATTGGCCAATCATAATATTTCGCTAATTCACTCTCCTTTTGTTTGGATATTGGTTTATCCTTTGACACGTCCGGACTGTTTTCTATTTCATTTTTCGTTAGCAAAACGGGAAACTCGTGGCTCTCCCATTGCGGCTCTGCCAGGGACGCTGGAGACAGTAAAACTTTCTTTTCCAGCAGCCAATTGCCCGTTTCGGCGACAAGATATCTGATGATCCAATCTTTATCGTCAAAATAGAGGTCATAAACATGGCCAATATCACCATCCGTCGCTTTGAGCCGAAATCCTTTAAAGCTTTTTATGCTGCGTAGCATAATATCACCTCCTTTTTTATAT
Organism: Candidatus Zhuqueibacterota bacterium; assembly: GCA_016928775.1. Taxonomy (GTDB): domain Bacteria; phylum Zhuqueibacterota; class Zhuqueibacteria; order Residuimicrobiales; family Krinioviventaceae; genus Kriniovivens. Next base: position 43,262 of record JAFGKD010000062.1, read on the forward strand.
GAATCATGCGACGTTCGCATGTCTGGTAAAACAGTATGTGGATCTAATCGAATAGGCATATATTTCTTATTGTGATGACCTTTTACAACATTTCTTTCAATTATTGTACCATGTTTTGCTCCTGCACCTGTAAGTATCTGTTCTCAATAGGTTAATATCCGGACGAACAAGCCAGGATTGCAAAATTATGCCTGGGAAAAAGCCCATGTGTGCACATATTGAATAGAAATAAAACGGCATGAAAAAATGTGTGAATTTTTAGCGCATAAAGGATACACACTTTAAAAAACTGTCATAAAACGAATTTTTTGTCGCCAAATTTCCAAAAATTGGTAGATTTTAAATAAAAATATTTGCATCTTTTCCAGCAATCTCACAGTCTGTTCCCATATTAAGGAGAAAATAATGTCCACCAGACAAGAAGTTTTTGGTACTCTGCCAGATGGCAAAGAGATCACTAAATTCATTCTTTCCAATTCAAATCACATCAGTGTTGAAATCATCAATTATGGCGGCATTGTCACTGCGGTTAATCTGCCGGACACCAACGGTCTCATTAAAAATGTGTGCCTGGGATTCGATCGTTTGGAAGATTACACAAGCGGTCATCCCTATTTTGGCTGCATTGTCGGTCGCGTTGCGAACCGAATCAGCAATGCCTCTTTTAAGTTGGATGGCGTCGAGTACAGACTCGCGAAAAATGAAAATGGTCGCACCCACTTGCATGGCGGCAATATAGGCTTTGACAAAGTTGTTTGGGATGCTGAACCTTTTGCATCGGAGGATGTGTGGGGCATCACCTTAAAATATATGAGCGAGGATGGCGAGGAAGGTTACCCCGGCGAACTGGACGTGACCGTTGTTTACAGCCTCAATGAAGAAGATGAATTGACCATCAACTACAAGGCTGAAACAGACGCACCAACGCCGGTCAATTTAACCAATCACGCCTATTGGAATTTTGCCGGCGCCGGTTCGGGGAAAATTCTTGATCATGTGCTCAAATTAAATTGTGACAAAAAGCTGGCGGGGGATGAACATCTTATCCCAACTGGTGCGATTACAAATGTCGCCAACACACCATACGATTTTCGCAAAGCCAAACCGATTGGCCAGGACATCCAGGAGGTTGGTGGCTATGATGATTGTTTTGTCATCAATCGTGAAGCGGATGATGATGACCTGGTCAAAGCGGCCGAGGTTGTCGATCCAGCCAGTGGTCGCGGCATGAAGATCTACACCACCAAACCCGGAATTCAATTATATACCGGCAACTTTCTCGACGGCATTCGCGGTGCCGGCGGCATTTACAACAAGCATGATGCGTTTTGTCTGGAAACACAGTTCCATCCCGATGCGGTGAATAAACCGAATTTCCCGTCCATCATTTTGGAACCCGGTGAAACGTATCATCATATTACGGTGCATCAGTTTTTTGTCGATTGACAACAAACAGGGAGCTCTTATGAATAAAAGTGAACATTATGTTATTGGTGTCGATTTCGGAACGGATTCTGTTCGCGCCATCATTGTTGATGCCGTGGATGGAAGCCAGGTTGGTACAGAGGTCTATTATTATCCGCGCTGGAAGGAAGAGAAATACTGTGACCCGGCGAACAATCAATTCCGTCAGCATCCGCTGGATTATATGGAAGGTCTGGTCAATTCTATCAGGGGAGCATTGGCGAACGCTCCCCGGGGCACTGCAGAAAAAGTAAAGGGCATATCCGTGGACACGACAGGCTCCACGCCCTGTGCCATCGACCAAAAGGGGACACCGCTTGCGCTCACCCCGGGCTTTGAAGAAAATCCCAACGCGATGTTTGTTTTATGGAAGGATCACACCGCGGTGAAAGAAGCTGAAGAAATTAATACCATCGCCCGGACCTGGGGTGGCGAAGACTATACAAAATATGAAGGCGGCGTTTATTCTTCAGAATGGTTCTGGTCGAAAATTCTCCATGTTTTACGCCAGGATGAAAAAGTGCGTGCGGCAGTTTTTTCTTGGGTGGAACACTGCGACTGGATTCCGGCGCTGCTCACGGGTACAACTGATCCGTTGACCATGAAAAGAAGTCGGACAGCTGCCGGCCACAAAGCCATGTGGCATGCCTCGTGGGGAGGATTGCCGCCGGAAGAGTTTCTCACCCGACTCGATCCTTTGTTAGCCGGAGTGCGCGATCGCCTTTATACCGAAACATTTGCCGGTGATTGCCCGGCCGGACATCTCACCCGGGAATGGGCCGATAAACTCGGATTGGCGACAGATGTCGTGGTGGGCGTTGGCGCCTTTGATGCTCATTTTGGCGGCGTGGGCGCCGAAATCGAACCGCACTCGCTGGTGAAAGTTATGGGTACATCAACGTGTGATATGATCATCACGGACATGCCAAAAGAAGGCGAACATCTCGTCAAAGGTATCTGCGGCCAGGTGGACGGTTCGATAATCCCCGGTATGTTAGGCATGGAAGCCGGCCAGTCAGCTTTTGGTGATATTTACGCCTGGTTTAAAAGACTGCTCATGTGGCCGATTGAACACATCGTTCAAGGTATCCGCTCCATCGAAAACGACGCCAAACAAAAACTGGTCGATGAAATCGGTGACACGATCATCCCCGAGCTGTCCAAAGAGGCTGAAAAGATTTCCATCGATGAATCGAGCATTATTGCGGTCGACTGGATGAACGGCCGCCGCACGCCGGACGCCAACCAGGCGCTCAAAGGAGCGATCACCGGCCTCAATCTGGGATCGGATGCGCCGAGGATTTTTCGCGCTTTGGTCGAGGCGACGGCTTTTGGCGCCAAAAAAATCGTCGATCGGTTCACTGAAGAAGGCGTTGCCATTAATGCCGTCATCGCAATCGGCGGTATCGCGAAAAAATCACCATTTGTTATGCAAGTAACCGCCGACGTGCTGAATATGCCCATCAAGGTTGCGGCAGCCGAGCAAGCCTGCGCCCTCGGTTCGGCGATGGCGGCTGCCACAGCAGCAGGACTGTATCCGACGATCAAAGAAGCACAACAGGCTATGGGCAGCGGCTTTGAAAAGGTCTATGAACCGAATCCGGAAAACGCAAAAAAATACGCCTCTGTCTATGCAAAGTATTCAAAGCTGTGCGACTTTATTGAGCAAAAATTTACCTTTTGATAATGAATTGATATGAGCAAATATGACGACATAAAGTATCGTGTCTATCAGGCAAACATGGAATTGCCGCGCCAGGGCGTCGTGATCTACAATTTTGGCAATGTCAGTGCCATAGAGCGAGAGCAGGGGATCATCGCGATCAAACCGAGCGGTGTGATGTACGATGATCTGAAAGCGGAAGATATGGTCATCCTGGATTTAACCGGTACTGTGGTTGAGGGCACCCTCAGGCCCTCTTCCGATACCAAAACACATCTCGTCCTGTATAAAAATTTCCCCGGCATCGGCGGTGTTGTGCATACGCACTCAACCTACGCCGTGTCCTGGGCACAGGCGGCGCGTCCCCTGCCGGTGTACGGCACAACCCATGCGGACCAGACGCATCTTGATATCCCGTGCACCGATTTTATGTCCGATGCGATGATTCAGGGCGACTATGAGGAACAGACGGGTTTGCAGATCGTCAAAGCCTTTGAGAATTTATCGTACGAGCAGGTTGAGATGGTTCTGGTTGCCGGCCATGGACCCTTCACCTGGGGAAAGACGCCGGAAAAGGCTGTGTTCAACGCCGTGGTTTTGGAGGCGCTGGCTCACATGGCCTGTTTGACCGAGCAGATCAATCCTAAAGTCACGCGCTTGAAAGAATCACTCATTCAAAAGCACTATATGCGCAAGCACGGCCCGAATGCTTATTATGGGCAGGGCTAATTCTTCAACACATTGACTCAAAACATCTCTGGAGGGCATCATGAAACACGCTGTTATTCTTTTTCTCATCGCTACGACGACGCTGCTTTTTGCCGCCGATTACCCCTTCAACGGCCTCAACACCAGCATGCACAATCTGCATCTTTTATCGAATGCAAAAACCCGCTCCATCAGTCCGGAAAATTTTACCGGCGACAAGGGAAAGGGTGGCATGGCCAAAATCGGCGAGGGCACCGCGTCGCACGCGGCACGCGACCTGGGACAGGGTTGGAAGGTGAATCCTTTTATCATCATAAAGCCGGGCGAGACATTTACCCTGGCCGAGATCGACGGGCCTGGCGCTATCCAGCAAATCTGGATGACCCCGACCGGCCACTATCGCTACAATATTTTACGTTTTTACTGGGATGACGAAAGCACAGCGTCCGTGGAGGTGCCGGTTGGCGACTTTTTCGCCTGCGGCTGGAACGAGTTTCATCAGGTCTCTTCATTGGCGGTCTGTGTGAATCCCGGCAGTGCCCTCAATTGCTACTGGACTATGCCGTTTCGGAAAAAATGCCGGATTACGATGGAGAATATCGCCGAGCAGGAAATGCGGTTGTACTACCAGATCAATTACACGCTCACCGACGTGCCGGAGGATGCCGGTTATTTTCACGCGCAATTCCGTCGCACCAATCCGACGCGGATTCAACAGGACCACGTCATTGTGGATGGCATCAAAGGTAAGGGACACTATGTTGGTACCTACATGAACTGGCAAAGCAATAACAATGGCTGGTGGGGAGAAGGCGAGATCAAATTTTTCATGGATGGTGACGCGGAGTTTCCGACCATTTGCGGCACCGGCACCGAGGATTATTTCTGTGGCTCCTACGGCTTTGCTTCCGATATCCCGACCGGCAAGAGCGGATATGTTGACTATACCACACCGTATGCCGGCTTTTATGTGGTTCGACCCTCGGCAGATCTGCTCTGGAAATCCCAGACGCGTTTCGGGCTGTATCGCTGGCACATCACCGATCCGATTCGGTTCGAAAAGGACTTGAAGGTGACCATTCAAGCGTTAGGCTGGCGCAGCGCCGGTCGTTATCAACCATTGCAGGATGATCTCTCTTCGGTGGCGTTCTGGTACCAGGTGGAACCGCATGCAAAATTTCCGGTATTGCCGAGCAAGGATGACCTGGAAATAAGATGAATCCTCAGTTTGTCTCAAGCTCTCGGCCTTTCTCAGGGCTCGAAATTTTTGAAAGTGTTGATTACCTGTTACGTGCAGCTGCATTTGTCGTAGTATGCAGCAAACGAATATAATAAACGGTGACCCCTTAAAAATCGAGGATGCTCTTTAATGGAAAAAAGTATGATCATCGTCGGCGCCGGGATCGCGGGAATCTCAACCGGTTGTTATGCCCGCATGAACGGCTATAAAACAACTATTTTTGAAAAACATAACATCCCGGGAGGCTTGTGCACAGCCTGGAAACGAAAGGGATACACCTTTGACATCAGCATGCACATGCTCACGGGATCAAAGTCAGGGCCATTGTACAAAATGTGGAAAGAACTTGGCGTTGTTCAGGATCAAGCTTTTCACTATCATGACGATATGATGCGAATCGAGAGCAAAGACAAAAGTCTAACGATTTGCACCGACCGTTTTCGGCTGCAAGAACAAATGCTTGAACTATCGCCAGCCGACGCCGATCTGACAAAGGAATTTGTCCGACTTGTCAACGGCCGAGACATGATGAGCGCGATGTCGCTCAGACCGGCTGAGATGACCACTCTTTTCGACAAATTGAAAATAATGGCCGCCCTCCTGCCGCTGCTGGGCACGTTTCGCACGTATGGAAATCAAACGATCCAGGAATTTGCCCAGCGTTTCAAGGATCCTTTTTTGCGCAACGCCGTGCGCTTTTTCATCGATTCGCCGGGCTGGCCCATGCTTCGATTCCCCATGGTCGCCCTGCCTGGTTTTATGAATTCCGCTGTACGTCAAGCCGGTGCCCCTCTCGGCGGTTCACAGCACGTGGTCTATCGTATGGCCGATTTTTACAAGAACCTTGGCGGCGAGATTGTGTACAAAAGTCGGATCAAGGATGTGATTATCGAGAACGACCAGGCCGTTGGTATACGTTTGCAGGATGGCACCGAGCACCGCGCTGATATCATCGTCTGGGCCGCTGATGGCCACACAGTTATCTTTGACATCCTTGGTGGCCGCTACCTCGGTGATGAGGTTCGGGACATGTATGACAACTGGCTTCCGGTGCTGCCGCTCGTACACGTGGCACTTGGTGTCAACCGGGATATGTCGGATGAGCCGCATCGCATTATTTTCGAATTGGAGAAGCCGATTACCATCGCCGGAGAGGAGCACCGCTGGATGTGCTTTTTGCATCACTGTTTTGATCCCAACATGGCGCCTTCGGGAAAATCGGCGGTCGAAGTGTGGTATGCCACGCGCTACGACTATTGGGAAGAGTTAGCGCGCGATGACGTTCGCTATGAAGAGGAGAAGCAGCGCATCGCCGACTTTACCATCGCCGAGTTAGACAAACGTTGGCCCGGCTTTGCCTCCCAGGTCGAGGTCGTGGATGTGCCGACGCCTGCAACCTATGTCCGCTACACCGGAAACTGGCAAGGTTCACCGGACGGCTGGTACATCACGCCCGAGAATATGATGAAGCAAACCGTGCTGCGCAGCTTGCCGGGTTTGGCCGGATTTTATATGGTCGGTCAGTGGACCCAGCCCTTTTCCGGCACTGTCATGGCCGCGCTCTCCGGCCGGCAGCTCGTTCAATGGCTGTGCAAACAGAGCGGCACGCGTTTTGTGACATCCTTGAGATGAATACGGCGTGGCCTTTGGCCGCAGCCAAATTACAAGCCACTGATGCACACGGATGAAAAATCATTTTCAAATCACATTGATCCGGATAATCCGCGACATCTTGTATTTTTAGCAAAATTTTGATATAAATACATTACAACACTGCAAAATATATAGAAACCGCCAAGATTGCCAGGAAGCGCCGAGGTGCATTATATTCATTTTCCCCTGTTGCACATCTCTGCGTATTCTACAGTTTATACTTTGCCACGTGCTGTAGCAGACTGGTTGCGACCAAAGGCTGCGCTATGCAATCCTTGTAACCGCGGACCATTTTGGTTGCGGCCTTTGGTCGCGCCGTGTAAATCCTGGTCAAAAATGATGAGCTCGTTATTTGACCAGCAACATCTTTCCGCTGGCAACCACATCCGCCGCTGTTAGCTGATAGACGTAAACTCCGCTTGGTAAATCAGTTGCGTTAAATGGCACGCTATATTCACCGGCAACTTGACGTTCATTGACAAGTGATTGCACAAGCCTGCCGGAGACGTCGTAAACATCCAATTTGACGTCCGAAGCTAAAGGCAACTGGTAAGAAATCGTCGTTCTTGGATTGAACGGATTGGGATAGTTGGCAACAGCCAGTTCATAGTCGTTTAAGGTAACATCATTTTCTACACCAGTCTCATCAGGATTGATATACATGATATCATCGATGAGCCATTCATCGCCAATAGTATTTGAGCTCATATCCGGGAAAACGGCAATTTTGCCGTAAAAGTCTGACTCGGGGAACGGGTCATAAGTTGAAAAATCCCACGACAACTCTTCCCACTCTCCGGCTTTGGTTGTATACTGATCGAGTGAGATCGGATTATTGGTATTACTTTATGTCCGATCGCAATGCCGCTCACCATGAGCAAAAGCGAGGCCCTGAACAGGCTGAGGTAGAGTATGAGCGGCTTGCGGTTTTTTATATACAGAAGAAGACACAGCAGGACAGCGGCCCATCCGGTTGTTGCGGCTAAAAAATGAATCAATGAAGCACTGTGCATTTCTATCTCTCTTAAAAGCTCAAGTTTCAAATATCGATAGCAAAGAGTGTCATTGACTTAATCCAACACTTGTGAGTATCGTTTATGAAAAAACGCCCGGATGTTGATAAATTGCGCATAACTTGTTATCAAAGAGCGCACGTCCGGTGAAATCTCGGGTTTTCCGGTTAAATCGTATGTGGCAAACTATTCTAATAGCCGGAGACTTGAATGTCGCTCAGCAGGTTTCCCAACCCGTCATCTCGTTCAAATCGCTTATGAACGTTTGCTGGAAAAACGATGAGCCGCCGCCATTGTAGCCTGAATAATTCGTTCACACGAAGACACAAAGCCACAAAGATTGTTTTTATTGGACTTGCTGAATCTATATGAAATACTTGAAAATA
>JAFGKD010000063.1 GCA_016928775.1 Candidatus Zhuqueibacterota bacterium
CGATCATGCGCTGAATGCTGCGTCGAAATACAAGAGAGCAATCGCCCTGATGTATGATCTTTCCGGTTTAAAAGCCTCGGGTGAAGACTGCTCCTCCATCATTAAGGATTGGAAATTTCTCGTCGATTCCTTAAATATCACCAACCGCGGCAGCACGAACACGTTTCTTTTTCATAATGAAAAACCGCTCGTGGCTATCTGGGGACTGGGATTTCCTGATCGACCATACAATATCAGAAAAATCGGTTTTCAGCAGCTCCTGGATTTTTTTAGAAATGATCCGGAATACGGCGGGTGTTCGATTATGCTCGGCGTTCCGACGTATTGGCGAACTTTAAACGCGGATTGCATCAAAGATGATTATCTGCACGAGATTATCAAACAGTGCGATATCCTGATGCCCTGGATGGTGCAGCGCTTTTCACCTTTGCTGCATCATGAAATGGATCGGTATCGTGATTTTTTATTAGAGGATATGCAATGGTGCGCAAAAAACAATATCGATTACGTGCCGTGTGTATATCCCGGTTTTAGCTGGCACAATCTCAGTCGTTTTGAGTTTCCGGATGATGTCAAACCGCTGGCATCTATTCCGCGGCAAGGCGGCCGCTTCTATTGGCAGCAAATGTCCACCGCCATCAATGCCGGCGCCGATATGCTTTATGTTGCGATGTTTGATGAAGTAAACGAAGGCACGGCCATATTCAAAGTGAGCGACAATCCACCAGTCAGTGATATCGTAAAATTCGTCCGATCGGATGGAGAGCCAACTGATCATTATTTATGGTTGACCGGTGAAGCTGCGAAAATGCTGAGACAGGAAAAACCTCTGACGCTAAAAATGCCCAAACGGGAGCTGCCGACACAGTCGAAGCAAAATGCGGTCCCGCCGCATAATTGGAAAACGCCGGCGCCCCTTTTAAAATAGAGAATGACCATGAAACCAATCTTGATCAAAATTTTATTCCCCGTACTATTTGTGCTTTTGATTATCATGAGCTGCACCGATTCAAAAACGGCACAAAAGCCAAACGTTGTTATCATTCTCACAGACGATCTTGGCTACGGCGATATCTCCTGCTATGCAGAAACCGCATACAAAACACCTCATATTGATAATTTGGCAAATCAAGGCGTTCGCTGCACAGATTTTTATGTGCCCACGCCCTATTGCGCGCCATCGCGCGCCACGCTGCTCACCGGCCGATTTCCACTCAGACATAAACTCATCAAAAATCCAACCCCCGATGCCGGAATCAATGATATTGGACTCTCAGACAGCGAAATCACGCTCGGCAAAGTCCTTCAGGATGCCGGATATAAAACATCATGTATTGGCAAATGGCATCTGGGTCACAAGGAAGAATTTTTTCCGGTGAATCATGGCTTTGACGAATACTATGGCATCCTCTATTCCAATGACATGCGGCCGGTGCAAATTGTCGCCAATCGGGATACGGTTGAATATTCCGTGGATCAAAATCTGCTCACGCAAAAATATACCGCAAAAGCCATCGAGTTTATCATTGAGAATAAAGACAAGCCATTTTTTCTTCACCTGTGCCACGCCATGCCGCACAAGCCCCTTGCCGCGTCGGTAAATTTTTACACGCCTGAAACCAAAGATGACCTTTATGCGGATGTGCTTCGAGAACTCGACTGGTCGGTTGGGGAAATCGTCAATACATTGAAAAAAGTGGATGTGCTCGACAACACGATCCTGATTTTTATGTCCGATAATGGTCCCTGGTATGGTGGCAGTACCGGTGGACTGAAGGGCATGAAAGCCACTACCTGGGAAGGCGGCATCCGGGTTCCCTTTATTATTCGCTATCCAAACGCTTTTCAGGGAAATACGGAAATTGATGTGCCATGTTGGTCACCGGATATTTTCCCTACTCTGTTATCCTTGGCCGATGTGAAACCAGTTGAGACCAATACTCTGGATGGAGAAGATATTACAGAGATATTAAAGGGCGAGCGAAAAGATCACCCACCCGTTTTCAGTTTACATAATGACAAGGTGCTCTCCATCAGAAAAGGCGATTACAAATTATTCTTGCAAGAACCGAGATACAAACGTCTACCAAGCAACTGGGTGGACAAACGCGGCCCGGACGGCACGACAATCATAGCGCCTCTTGAACAAGCACGACCGGAGCACTATCCCGGCGTGGTTCCTGAGAAACCGATGAAAAAGATCCAGCTCTTTGATTTACAAAAGGATGTCACCGAATCGAATGATTTATCAGAGAACATGCCCGACAAAGTTCAGGAATTGTTGCAGGATTACCAAGAGTGGTTCCGAACATTGGAGTGACGTCATACGGAATCACTGTGCGTTCTAACTTGAATTATAGGATAATATAATTATGAGTCGACTCAAAAAAAATTTACTATTCATTCTCGTTATTTGGCTTTTATGTGCACACACAGCTTTTGCACAGGATAATGTGACCCAAAAACTCATGATGGGCTATCAGGGCTGGTTTTTGTGCGAGGGCGATAATTCTGCGCCGAATCGCTGGGTGCACTGGTTCAACAGCAGCAGTGATCCATCCGCGTCACAGATTGGCATCGATTTTTGGCCGGCCATGGATGAGTACAAAGATACTTATAATACAGATATGACCTATCTGGATGGATCGACAGCACAGTTATATTCTGCCTATGATTCAAGCACGATAAATCTCCATTTTAAATGGATGAAAGAATACGGCATTCACGGCGTCTATTTACAACGATTTCTTGGCCCTGTAGCATCTCGAGGGGACTTGTTTGAATCCAGAAACAAAACACTTGAAAATGTTATCGATGCTGCGGATACTTATGACCGCCACTTTGCCGTGATGTATGATATCTCAGGCGTCGCGGATGACGGCGCTCTTTATAACAAGCTCATCACTGATTGGCAATATCTTGTCGACACCTACGATGTCCTCAATCAAAAAGGCTATGTCCACAAGGATGGTCGTCCGATCATCGCGATTTGGGGCATCGGCTTTTCCGACCGTGGATTAAAGCCGGCCACCTTTGAGCAGATCATCGATTATTTTCACAATACAGCGCAGCCCAAATATCAGGCCTACATCATGGGCGGTCTGCCAAGTCGATGGCGGACGCTGGAAGGGGATTCCGAATCCGATCCCGCGTGGCGAGATGTTTACAATTCACTCGATATGATTTCACCCTGGACGGTTGGCCGATACAATAATCAATCCGGCATAGATAATTGGAGAGCGACCCGGATCATCCCTGACCTGGAGGCCTGTAAAAATAATGGTGTCGATTATATGCCGGTGATCTGGCCCGGATTTTCCTGGAAAAATATCAACGATGGCCCATTGAACCAGATACCGCGAGATGGCGGAAAATTTTTCTGGCGCCAGGCTTACAATGCTATTGATGCCGGTGCCGAGTTTATTTATGTCGCCATGTTTGATGAGGTCGATGAAGGCACGGCGATGTTCAAGTTGGCTGAAAACAAGTCGCAGGTTCCCGTTGAAATTCAAGATAGAATTGTCACGCTCGACGCGGATGGCTATGACCTGCCAAACGATTGGTACTTGCGGCTGGCCGGCGAAACACAAAAAATGCTCGATGGCAGCATCGCCTTGACCAGTACCATTCCAATCACGCCGTATGAGGGTAACTTTCGAGAGTATATATCCTTGTGTGAAACGCGAGCGGGCTGGAGATCGGGTAATGTTTTGACGCTGAATACCAGCTCGCAAAAGAGAGGTGCAGCATGTTTGCAATCCACTGGAAGCAACGCCGATGAATTTCGCAGAAAATTTCCAATGCCTTTTTCCGCCGGATCGAGTACGTCTATTGGATTCTGGTACTATGTTTCGGATGTAAACATGTTGGATTCCGATAACCAGGTGGAGCTTGGCAGCGGCGGTGAAGCGGATGCGAATGAATACAACTGGACATTAGACACGGCCAATTTGAAAAATGACTGGAATTATATAAAACTGGATTTCGCCGATGCGGCGGTCACCGGTGGCGAACCGAATAAACAAGCGCTCGACTGGTTCAGGATAGTTCACTCGAAAAAAGGCGTTGTCACCACCAGGATCGATGATATCAAGTTCAGAGGCGCGGATGGCGTGCAAATGCCCGTTGCTGATGCTGGTCCTGATATTATCCAAATAGATAACAATGAGGATAAAAACGAAATAATCACCCTGGACGCCTCGGCAAGCATTGATTTTGATGGCTCTATAACCCGTTATTCCTGGGTTAAAGAGGGCGCGGAAATTGCCACCGGCGAAAAGCCTTCGGTACGTTTTGATATTGGCACCCATATCGTTATCCTCACCGTGACGGACAATGACGGTCATACGGATTCAGACCAGATTATCATCACCGTGCAGGCGGAAATTGATGCATGTGATTCTGAAACCGGCTGGCAATCGGCCAATGAACTCACTGTAAATACTACAGATCAGAAAAAAGGCACGGGATGTCTGCAGTCCGTTGGCAGTTTACCTGAAGAGTTTTCCAAACAACTGCCTTCTCCACTATCTGCTGATGGCTCGACGTCCGTTGGTTTTTGGTATTTTATTTCCGATGTCAGTCTATTTGACGCGGACAACCAGGTCGAGCTTGGCAGCGGCGGTGAAGCAGATGTCCATGAATATTCCTGGTCCCTGGATAATCTGCAAAATGGCTGGAATTACGTGATACTATATTTTAGTGACGCGCAGGTGACGGGCGGTCAACCTGATCTGGAACAAATTAACTGGTTCAGGATATATCATGCCAAAACTGGGGCGATCACCAGCAGGATTGATGATATCAAATTCCGGGGCAGTGGCGGCAATCAGATTCCAATTGCCGATGCCGGACCAAATCGTACGATAGCCAGCGACAGCACCGGCACCGCCTCCGTGAGCCTGGATGGCTCGGCCAGTTTTGATATAGATGGCTCTATCGTTAGTTATTTATGGAGAGAAGGTGATTCGGAAATTGGCGCCTACGCAAATCCCACTGTTGTTTTATCCGAGGGCATACATGTCATCACTTTGACCGTAACCGATAATGTGGGCGCCACAAATGACGATTTGGTCACGATCACAGTGGATGGTGGCTATTTCGATGATTGTGATGCGGAAACGGGCTGGGATTCAGCAAATTCATTAAGCCTCAATACAACAGATCAAAAGCAGGGACTCGCATGCCTGGAAGCCACAGGAGACGGCACGGATGACTATAAAAAAGTATTTTCAAAAGCGGTGTCAATTACAGCCTACAGGTCCATCGAATTCTGGTACTATGTTTCGGATGTGAGCAAACTGACATCGAATAATCAGTTAGAAATTGGCAGTGCCGGCCGTCCCGATCAAAATGAATATAACTGGAACGTGACGAATCTGAAAAACGGCTGGAATTATATAAAACTGGATTTTGCCAGAGCGGGCGTGACCGGCAATGCTCCGGATCCGAAGAACATCAACTGGTTCCGGCTCTACCGCTTCAAAAACGGTGATGTGATATCCAGAATAGACGGCATCAAATTCAGTGGAGTGAATGAATCGCCTGTTGCCGATGCGGGCGCGGATCAAACGCTTACCGATGATGACAGCAATGGCAGTGAATCCGTAAAATTGAATGGTTCTGGCAGTATAGATCTCGATGGCTCCATTGTGAGATTTTCCTGGACAACAGATGGTTCTGAAATCGCAGCTGGAAAAAGCCCAACCGTCAATTTACCCATTGGAACGCATATAATAACATTGACCGTCACAGATAATGGCGGCGCCACGGCGCATGATGACGTGACGATCACTATAGAACATCCGGCTGGTATCGAAAACGACTGTCACATTCCGACAACATATACGTTGCGCCAAAATCACCCAAATCCATTTAATCCAAAGACCACCATTCGCTATTCGATTCCTCAACCTGGCCGTGTTCAACTGACGGTCTATGATGTATTGGGCAAACAAGTCGTAGTGTTGGTCAACGACGTCACGCCAATCGGATATCACAACGTCGAGTTTGATGCATCTGACTTGTCCAGCGGCGTTTATTATTATCGATTGCGTTGTAATGGATTTGTGCAGACGAAAAAACTTGTTCTTCTGCGCTAACATTGAAACTTTTGACGATGCTGAAGGGAACGCATGGCAAGGCCTGTGGTTAGCGCCACACGATGTTAATGGATTAATCGATTTATTCGGAGGCAGTGTATAAAGTGACAAATCGCATGATAAAATTACCGATATTTTTCGTAACAGGGCTTTTATTTTTTTTATCAACTCTATTATTCGCCTTGGATGAGAAAACCAACGCGTCATTAACCTTTCCACTCCGCGGCGCCTTTTACTACCCCTGGTACCCGCAAACCTGGACAGTTGGTGGAGTGCATGTCAAGTATGACGTTGAGCTTGGCTACTACAGCAGTGATGATCCCGACGTTGTTGATCAACACATTCAGGACATGGATTACGCAAAAATTGATGTCGCCATCATATCCTGGTGGGGAATCAACAAACAAAATCAAGCCAATCGGGTTCCCATGTTATTGGATCAAACGATTGATGCGGGCTCTCGTTTAAAATGGGCTATCTATTATGAAAAAGAAGGATTTGGCAATCCTACTGTCGACGAATTACAGGCTGATCTCGACTATTTAATGGAAACGTATGCCGGGCATGAAGCATTTGCCCACATCGATGGCAAGCCAGTGATTTTTGTCTATAACGCGGATGACGGAGATTGCAGTGTGGCCGAGCGGTGGGCGGAAGCCACAAACGGCGAGTGGTATGTCAATTTAAAGGTATTTGGCGGATTTCGGCAGTGTGATCCTCAACCGGATTCCTGGCATCAATACGGTCCGGCGAGTTCGGCGCAGCAGCATCATGGTTATTCGTATGTCATCTCACCCGGCTTTTGGCGGGCAGACGAAGCGGATCCTCGACTGGAACGGGATATCGATCGCTGGAACAAAGACATTCGCGCCATGATAGCCTCCAAGGAGCCGTGGCAGTTGATTACAACGTTTAACGAGTGGGGTGAAGGTACCGCAATCGAACGGTGCTGGGACTGGGCGAGTGACACCGATTACGGGCTCTATTTGGATGCTTTGCACAACGATGGAAAGCCGGGTGACTCAACGGCAATAGAAGGCGTCGAAAATCGTCCTGTGAACTTTGATCTGGCACAAAACTATCCCAATCCATTCAATCCAACCACAATAATTAATTTTTCTATTCCACAAACCTCGCATGTGACGTTAACAGTTTATAATATAATGGGGCAAAAGATTAAGACATTATGTGACAAAACAGTGAGCGGCGGAGACCACAACGTGATTTGGGATGGCAAAGACATCAATGGCGTGACAGTCGCGAATGGAATTTACATTTACAAGTTAAAATCTCATTTTGGTGTCAAATTGAGGAAAATGACACGGCTTTTATAAAATGATCAAGATATTCATTATTGAAGGACAAAAAACAAGTCCGACCACTTTTAACAGGAGAATTAAAGCAGCATGTGTATTTATAATACTGAAAAGCATATTCTTTGTTATACAAGCTTTATTATCGTATTCGTATTGATTGTTATCAAACCGCTAATCGCCGACGACACTATTCTTTTGCCCGAGTACGCCACCAAAAATGTCCTTGTTCCCAAATTCGCCCTTGACGCGGATTGGAGACAAAACCTGGATTTTGATGACGCCTCCTGGCAGCAATGCTCCGGCAGCCCGGGCGGCATTGGTTATGAAAAAAGCAGCGGTTATGAAAGCTACATCACGCTTGATGTTGGGGATGACATGCACTATAGTGGCAACAATCCCAACACCAGTTGTTACATCCGCATCCGTTTCAATGTAGATGGAGCAGACCTGGAGGCTGCCAACTATTTAACATTGCTTATGCGTTACGATGATGGTTTCGCCGCCTGGTTGAACGGCACGAAAATCGCCGAAGCAAATGTTCCCAATCCCCTGGAATGGAATTCCTCGACGGGTAATTCGAATGAAAGCTCGGGCCAGGTGTCGTTTGATGTGAGCAGCTATCGTGATAAATTCATCGCCGGAGAAAATCTGTTAGCTATTCAAGGCGTCAATGCCGGCACATCCAGCTCCGACTTTTTGATTAACACCGCGTTGGTTGCGAGCACGATCCGCTACGGCGATTTTTCTTCATCCAATTTGCCGATTATTTTCATCAACACTCATGGTCAGGTAATCGTTGACGATCCCCGGATTGTGGCGGATATGGGCATCATCTACAATGGGCCGGGTGAACGAAATAGTGTTGATGATCCATTCAATCATTATAATGGCACAATTGGCATCGAGCTCCGAGGAGCGACGTCGCAAAATTATCCGAAAAAACCTTACCGGATTGAAACGATAGACGCCAATGGAGAAAATAACAATGTCTCCTTGTTCGGCATGCCCGAAGAAAATGATTGGGTGCTGCAAAATCCGTATTACGACAAGTCACTGATGCGAAACATTATTTCCTATAATTTATCCAATGATATGGGACATTATGCGCCAAGAACACAGCCCGTTGAAGTCTTTTTAAACAATAATTATCAAGGTGTTTATGTGTTTATGGAAAAAATAAAGCGGGATAAAAATCGCGTGGATATTGCCAGGCTGGATGCTGACGATGTTGCAGGCGATTCTTTGACCGGTGGTTATATCATTAAAGTTGATAAAATGGATGGTGAGGGAAACGAATATTGGCACGGTAAAAATGTTGATTATCAATATCACTATCCCAAGCCGAGTGACTTGCAACCCGAGCAAAGAGACTATATCAAAAATTACATATTAGACTTTGAACGTATCATGCAGACGAATCAATTTGATGATCCTGTACTGGGTTACCCAGGGTATCTTGATATGACGTCCCTGGTCGACTATTACATCATCAACGAGGTCACTCTGAATGTTGATGGTTATCGAATCAGTGCTTATATGTACAAAGACAAGGATAAAAAGAACAAAGTTGGCAAACTTAATATGGGGCCGATCTGGGATTTTAATTTGTCGCTCGGCGTTTCAAACTGGGATGGCAATAGAACGGATGGCTGGAACCTCGATTATCTCATCGAAAGAACAGCGCATGAATATACGCCGCCATTCTGGTGGGGAATTATCAGCAAAACAGATGATTTTCAGAGCCGCTTGCTGGCACGTTGGACAGCACTTCGCGAACATGTTTTGGATGTCGATCGTCTGCACGCTTATATCGATGCCGTTGCCGATACGCTGGAGGAGGCGCACGTTCGCGATTTTAAGAAGTGGGATCAGGGTGCCAACTTTGAGCACGAAGTGAACTATATCAAAACCTGGCTTGCCGGTCGAATCGCGTGGATGGATGAGAATATCACCGGTGAAGCTGGTGACAATGGCGGCGGCGATGATGGCAGCGACGACAGGCCTGAGGGAGACGACATTACAGACCTGGAGGGCGCGATTTATGGATCGAATGATCATTTGCCATGGACGGGTCCGGACAGCGACGGCTCCCCGGATAATGAGCGTATCGAAAAGTTAGTCGATAATGACGTGAACACAAAATATCTCGTTGGTGACGAGCAGTCGTGGCTGGTGTACAGCATCGATGAAATGGCGCGTGTTTCCGGCTATTCGATCACATCAGCCAATGATGTACCCGAGCGCGATCCGAGGAGCTGGCAATTGCAGGGTTGGGATGCAGCAGCCGATGCCTGGGTGACGTTGCACTCGGTTGCCAATCAGCCTATATGGGAAGAACGGTTCCAGACAAAATACTGGCAATTTGAAAATACCGACAAGTGGTTCAGCACATATCGATTAAATGTGCTTGCGATAAATGGCGATCACCAGGGACTCATGCAAATGGCCGAGTTGGAAATATTTGCTGATCTTGAGAGTGCTGTTCAAGTCGCAAATGAATCGGCGATTGTCAACAGCTTTCAATTGGCACAAAATTATCCCAATCCATTTAATCCATTGACCCGCATACAATTCTCAGTTCCAAAGTCCACACATGTGAAATTGGCCGTTTACAATACGTTGGGGCGTAAAATCACAACGTTGATAGATGGCCACATGGCCGCTGGAACGCACAATACACAATGGGACGGCACGGATGAGAATGGTGCAATTGTCGCCAATTCGGTTTACTTTTATCTTTTGCAATCGGATTTGGGCGTGATAAAGAAAAAGATGATGTTTTTGAAATAAGGCCATATGACCTCAACGAAATAGCGGGAAGAGAATGAAAATCATAGGTTCACACAGAAATACAAACAATATTTTTTATACACCACTCATTGCGCTTTTTATGATTGTCGCGTCTGCCACCAACACTTCATTATTACGTGCAGATGATGTTGTGCTTGTGCCCAGTTACGCAGCGAAAGCTGTCCTTGTCCCGAAATCATCTGTTGGCTCAGCCTGGAAAGAGAATTCGGGCTTTGATGATTCGGGGTGGCAATTATGTGTCGGAAGGCCCGGTGGTGTTGGTTATGAAAAAGACTCGGGCTACGAAAACTTTATCAGGCTTGATGTTGGAGTCGATATGCATAATGATGGCGAAAATCCAAATAGCAGTTGTTTTATTCGCATCAAATTCAACGCGAACAGTTCTGATTTGACGACGTTTAAATTTATGACGTTGTCAATGCGATATGATGATGGTTTTGCCGCCTATCTCAATGGTACCAAGCTAACCGAAACAAATGTGCCGGATCCTCTGGAGTGGAACTCCGAAGCTCCCAACGCGATCGAGTCTTCCGGACAGGAACATTTTGATGTCAGCCGTCATTTGGATAAAGTGCGGGCCGGTGAAAATTTGTTGGCAATTCATGGTGTAAATGCGGGCACCGCAAGTTCTGATTTTTTGATCCATGTTTCACTTTCTGTCGGTACTGAATCCCCGGGTGAATTCACGTCCTCTAATTTGCCAATTATTATTATCGACACCCACGGGGAGGGGATTCGGGATGATGAGAGAATTCAAGCTGATATGGGCATTATTTATAATAAAGATGGACAGCGAAATAACCTGACGGATCCGTTGAATCATTATAATGGAAAAATTGGCATAGAATACAGGGGCTCGACATCGCAGAGTTTTCCCAAAAAGCCCTTCAGGATTGAAACAATAGATGACGCGGGAAATAACAATAACGTTTCCTTGTTCGGAATGCCTGAAGAAAATGACTGGGTGCTTCATAATCCTTACAGTGATAAATCGCTCATTAGAAATGTAATGGCTTTGAAAATTTCAAATGATATTGGCCGGTACGCCAGTCAAACACAGCTTTGTGAACTTTTACTCAATGGAGAATATCAGGGCGTTTATGTTTTTATGGAAAAAATAAAACGCGATAAAAATCGCGTGGATATTGCCAGTTTGGATGCCGAGGATATTGCCGGAGAATCGCTGACTGGTGGCTATATTATCAAAGTAGACAAGCTCGCCGGAGAAGAAATTGATGGATGGGACGGAGAGAATGTTTTTTACCAATACCATTATCCGAAACCGCAAGACATTCAGCCACAGCAAAAAACCTACATAAAGAATTTTATGACCGAGTTCGAGCGCATCATGAAGACCAATCAATATGACGATCCAAATGTTGGTTACCCCAAATACATTGATATGGAATCACTTGTTGATCATTTCATTATTAATGAAGTGTCCAGAAATATCGATGCGTACCGGTTGAGCGCTTTTATGTACAAAGACCGGGATGATAATGATCCGAAATTAAAAATTGGACCCGTCTGGGATTTTAATTTATCTTTTGGCAATGCTGATTATTTTGACGGCTGGAAATCCGATGGATGGAATCTTGATCATTTAATCATATACACCGCCCATGAATTTACGCCGCCATTCTGGTGGAAGAGGATGCGGGAAACAAATGACTTTAAGGGCAGGCTCTACAGAAGATGGCAAGCTCTTCGCAACGGTGTATTACAAACGGATGAGCTGATAAATTATATTGATAGCATCACAACGACTCTGGACGAAGCACAACGTCGGAATTTTAATAAATGGCAGATTCTTGGTGTTGAACTGTGGCCCAACTGGTTTGTCGGCAATACGTATGATGAAGAAATTATCTTTATGAAAGAGTGGCTTGTTGACCGTTTGGACTGGATGGACACGGCCATTGATGAATATAAAGCGTTAGCCGTGCAAGAGCAGGAACAGGAGAATAGGTTAGTTGAGTATGGTTTGCAGCAAAATTTTCCGAATCCATTTAATCCTTCAACCCGGATTCAATTCTCACTGCCAAAGTCAATGCATGTGACGTTGGCCGTTTACAATACGATGGCGCAAAAAGTCAGAGTGTTGATTGATGGTCAAATGGTGGCCGGAACACACCATGTACACTGGGACGGTACCGATGAAAACGGATCACGCGTTGCCAATTCGATTTATTTTTATTCCTTGCAGTCGGAATTGGGTCTGAAACGGAAAAAGATGATGCTACTACAGTAGAAGGTGGACCGTGCAATATTGTAGGTGGTACAATTTTTTGGGAAAGGAGAACGAAAAACGTTCATCATTCCACTTTCCACGTTTAGCGAGTTTTAAAAAAGTACGAAACGAAAATTGGGATAAATATGCGCATTACTATTGAAAGTAAATATTTATTATTGGGATTGTTTGTTATTTGTTGCTCTTTTTCACGTGCCCGGGAGGCACCGGCATGGATGGCGCATATCGTCGCTGATGAAATTACCGATCCCGGCTATATAGAAAGCCAAAAAGTACTGGATCCCTACAGTATATCAACCGTCCGTATCACAATGGATCCAGGCGATTATAGCAGACTCATCAACAATACAAGTAGTAATGAATACCTGTTAGCTGATATGACATTTGAGAGCCCGACTATTCCTTTGCAAAGAATAGAACAGGTTGGCATTCGTTTACGCGGTGCGGCAGCGCGTAGTTCTCGCAAGAAATCATTCAAGATATCCTTTCGCGCTTTTGGGTATGACGATCGCGAGTTTTACGGTCTGCGGAAACTGAACCTGAATTGTGATTTTCAAGATATCCATCTCATGCGGGCAAAAACCTGCACGGATCTGTTTCGGCAAATGGGAGTACCGGCAGCTCGCGTTGGCTATGCGAAATTTTACATAAACAACGATTATCGGGGGCTCTTTGCCAATTCCGAAGAAATCGACAAGGCGTTTCTGAGAAATTATTTTGTGAATAATGACGGCAATCTTTACAAATGTCGCGGTGGCGCCACCATGCAGAATGGCGCCGGCGGTTATGAATTGCAGACGAATGAAGAGGTCCCAGACTATTCTGATATTCTTGAATTCATTCATGTTCTCAACAATACCCCGTCTGATCGCTTTAAACAAGAAATAGAAAAAGTTTTCAATGTCGATGAAATGCTTATGTACATCGCATGCAATGTTCTGCTCGGCGCCTGGGATGATTATTGGGTTTTGGTGAAAAACTTTTACTTTTATCACGATCTATTGACGGACCAATTCAACTATATTCCGCACGACTTTGATGGTAGTCTGGGCACGGATTGGTATCACGGAAACGTGGCTTATGAGAACGTTTATACCTGGAGTCCGAATTCCGGCAGGCCTATGGTCGAAAAACTTTTGGAGGTCCCGGAATATCGCGATCGATACACCCATTATCTGATGCTGCTCTGCATGTGGCCATTCTCCCTGGAGGCCATGGAACCGGAAATTGACCGAACAGCGGATATGATTCGCGAAACGCTGACAACCGATCCTTATTGGGGATGGAATCCTTCTGATTTTGACAAGGCATTTGATACAGCCATATCACAAGGCAATGTAAAATATGGTATGAAAGAATATATACGCTTGCGTCAAAATTCTGCCTTGCAACAGCTGGAACAAGTCGGTCCATTTATCAAGCAGATCAGCCGGGAACCATTGTTGCCAAAAGAGACTGATCCGATAATACTCTCTCATTTGATCGTCGATAGATATGACGTTAGTGCCGTGACGCTATTTTACAAAACAAACAATGTCATTTCCGAAATTGCCATGAAAGATGATGGCAGCGGACAAGATGAAAAAGCGCATGATTTTATCTATACCGCGCTCATTCCCGCCGAAACCAAAACATCTTACATTCAATATTATGTTCAGGCTGAAAATGCAAATGGCCACAAAAGTCGTTATCCCGCAAAAAGTGAATGGGTAACTGTTTCCATCAACTATGAGCCGCCTGCCATTCTCATCAATGAAATTTGCGCTCAAAATGAATCGGCCAATAAAGACAAACGGGGCGAATATGATGACTGGTTTGAATTATATAATCCTTCTGACCAGCATGTTAATTTAATGGGAATGTATGTCAGCGACAATCTGTCGAATCCGAAAAAATGGCGGCTGGGCAATCTTTCGATTCCCTCCAAAGGTTTCCTGCTGCTGTGGGCCGATGATGATGCTGAACAAGGCGCAGACCATGTTGGATTTAAGCTCAGCGGCGAAGGTGAGGAGATCGGGCTATTTGATACCGATGACAACCAAAACAAACCCATAGACACGCTGCACTTTGGGCCGCAAATGGTCGACGTCTCCTACGGCAGAACGCAGGACGGGGCCGATGAGTGGATATTTTACAACGATCCAACACCAGGACGCGGCAACAGAGATTCAACGGCATCATACGAAGACTTGATCGATATAACTGATTTTGGTGGTTTTATCACTGAACCACATAACAATTCGCCGGCCAATGAAACCATCGAAAATATCATCGACAATAATGTTGAAACAAAATACCTGACTTTTAACGAATCGACCTGGATTGAATACAGCCTGGACTATCCATCACTCGTCAAAGGTTATGCCATTTTTTCTGCCAATGATGTCCCGGAAAGAGATCCAAGCAACTGGGTATTTCAAGCTTTTGATGATGAAAATTCACAATGGATTATATTACATACTGTTTCAAATGAACCACAATGGCCGAACAGATTTCAATCAAAAGAATTTTTCTTCACGAATACAAAAAAGTATAAAAAGTATCGACTCGACATCAGTTCGGCACATGGTGTCAATATTGTTCAAATTGCCGAACTTGAAATCCTGGGTGAGATGACGGTTCACATCAATGATATTACCGATAAAATGGGACCTGTGCTGGAGCCATACAATGATTCGCCTGCAGGAGAAGAGATTGATAAAATTATTGATAATAACGTTCAGACAAAATATCTGACCTTTCACGAGAGCACCTGGGTTGAGTACAGACATACCGAACCGGTGGTTGTAACAGGCTATGCGATAACTTCTGCTAATGACGCCCCGGCACGAGATCCTCGAACTTGGCAGTTACAGGGCTGGGACCATAGTACGTCCACGTGGATAACACTGCACAGCGTTACAGATGAGCCAATGTGGCCGGCACGATTTTATCAAAAAAGGTTCTCATTCACCAATGCAAAACTTTTTAGTCGCTACCGTTTGGATATCAAGGCTGGGCACGGCGCCAACATAATCCAGATGGCCGAGCTGGAAATCTATCAAACCATATTGACATCGGCAGACGAAATGGACATCCCGGAAGTGCCGGTTGATTATTCACTGGCGCAAAATTTCCCCAATCCATTCAATTCATCAACCCGGCTGCAGTTCTCAATTCCTTCAGGAACGCATGTAAAATTGTTTATCCATAATATTATGGGACAAAAAGTAAAATCATTGATCGATCAACAACTGGAAGCCGGCACGCATTCCGTGCTTTGGGATGCGACAGATGACTATGGCTCCCCTGTCGCCAATGCTGTTTATCTTTATACCGTGCAGTCGGAATTGGGCATCAGAACAAAAAAGATGGTGGTTCTCAAATAGTTCGAGAGTGTGACATTAATCGAAAAATAATCCCTATTGTTACAAAGGCAAAGTCGCCGAGTCTAACTATTAAAGTATTTAGAGGAAAACCCATGAAAACTCAACTTTTACTCTTCGCCCTTGCAGCTCTTTTAATTTTAAACTGCTCCACTTCACAATTGAGAACCGACGATCTCGCCTCTTACGTCGATCCCTATATCGGCACCGACTACCACGGCCACGTTTTTCTTGGTGCGAATGTGCCGTTTGGTGCGGTGCAACTTGGTCCCACGAATTACACGCAGGGATGGGATTGGTGCTCCGGCTACCACTATTCTGACAGCCTGCTCATCGGTTTTTCGCATTTGCACCTGAGCGGCACCGGCATCGGCGATCTCGGCGATGTGTTGGTCATGCCGTTTACCGGCGAGAAAAAAACAAGTCGCGGCACAGTTGAAAATTATAAAGCCGGCTTTGGTTCAAAATATAGCCACGAACAAGAATCGGCAGTGCCCGGATATTATACGGTGCACATCCTGGATTACAATATCAAGGCTGAACTCACGGCCTCCAAGCGCGTCGGCATGCATCGTTATACGTTTCCGAATGCTGAAAATGCGCATGTTGCTATCGATCTTGGCCATGGCATTGGCTGGGATGCACCGGTGGAAACGTGCATTGAGCACATTGACGAAACAACCATTGTCGGCTATCGGTTTTCAACAGGATGGTGTAAAGATCAGCGCACCTGGTTCGCCATGAAACTGTCCAGGCCATTATCCGACTTGGAAGTTTATGAAAACGACAAACTCGTCGGTACATCCGGTAGGGGCAAAGCGCTTGTCGCGCTGTTGAATTTCAGTACGGAAACAAATGATGTACTCACAATCAAGGTCGGCATGTCGCCGGTGAGTTGGGAAAACGCTTTGGCCAACATCGAAGCGGAAATTCCGCATTGGGACTTTGAGGTGGTCGCTGCCGACGCCCGCGCTGCGTGGAATGCAGCGTTGCGTAAAATCATCATCAAACCACAATCCAAAGCGCAAGCGCGCACCTTTTACACTGCGCTCTACCACTCGATGATCGCTCCTGTTCTTTTTAATGACGCCAACGGTGATTATCGCGGCACGGATAAAAAAGTTTATAAAGGCGCTCCCTTTGATAATTATACCATTTTTTCACTATGGGACACCTATCGTGCAGCGCATCCACTCTTCACCATCACCCAACCGGAGCGCGTCGGGGACATGGTGCAGTCCATGTTAGCCATTGATGAACAGCAGGGCAAGCTACCCATCTGGCATCTCATGGGCAGCGAGACCAACACCATGGTCGGCTATCACGCGGTGCCGGTTATTGTTGATGCCATCTTTAAGGGCATTGAAGGAATCGACAAACAAAAGGCTTTTGAAGCTGTCAAAAGATCCGCCATGCTGGACGAAGAAGGTCTCCAATATTTGAAAGAGATGGGATACATTCCAGCGGATAAAGAAATCGAGTCTGTTGCCAAGTCTCTAGAATACGCTATTGATGACTGGTGCATTGCGCAGTTGGCAAAATCTTTGGGTAAAACGGAAGATTATGAATATTTCCTCAAGCGCTTCAAAGTGTATGAAAAATATTTTGATCCGAGCGTGCAATTCATGCGAGGTCTGAAAAGCGACGGCAGTTGGCGTCAGCCGTTTGATCCGGTAGCTGCCAGTCACCGCGACGACGATTATTGCGAAGGCAATGCATGGCAATACACCTGGCTAGTGCCGCATGATGTAGAAGGTCTGATCGGCCTTTTTGGCAGTGAGGACGCTTTCACCCGTAAACTCGACAGCCTGTTTATCGTCAACTCTGAACAGGTCGAAGGTGCTTCCCCGGACATTTCCGGGCTCATCGGTCAATATGCGCACGGGAATGAACCAGGTCACCATACGCCTTACCTGTATGCTTTTGCCGGCCAGCAGTGGAAAACAGCGGCAAAGGTTCGCCAGATTATGGAAACGTTTTATACCGACCAGCCGGATGGCTTGTGCGGCAACGAGGATTGCGGCCAAATGTCGGCGTGGTATATATTATCCGCGCTGGGATTTTATCCGGTGAATCCGGCAAATGGTCTTTATGTGTTCGGCAGCCCGATGGTCAAAGAGGCTGACATTCAATTACCTGATGGAAAGACTTTTAGAGTTATCGCCAAAAACAACAGCCCGGAAAATATCTACATTCAATCCGTCAAGCTCAACGGCCAGGAATATTCAAAGACCTATATTTTGCACAAGGATATTATGAACGGTGGTGTGCTCGAATTTGTTTTGGGCGCAAAACCGAACAAGGCGCTGGGTAGCAAAATCGAAAATCGTCCGGCGTCAAAACTTTACTAGTCGTAGGTATTTGCTAAAAAAGCACAGTTTTGAAGCGCTTGATGTCGTCATCTCTGTTGAGAACACAGATGTAAATTTTTTTTGGCGTGCAAATCAATACCGCAGTAATGGTCAGCGATAATTTTTCCGGTTTCCATGCCAGGTCCTCCTTTGTTATTCGCGAACGTGAGAAGGTTTATTTAGCATATTCCCGACTTTCTATAATAACAGGGAACGTCAGTCAAATAAACTCCACACATATCTTAAAGCCGGTTAGTGTTGACCGATAAGCTCTTACTTTCAATTACTTTATTTTCCCTTGATTTGAATCTCAATTGTTACTATAATATATTGAGTGTCTTTCACTATCAGACTATTGCTTCAAAACATGGAAAATTACGCCAGAAATGCCCACCTTTTTTTATAATGCAGTGTAAGGCAGACACTATTATGCATATAGGTCAATTGATCGCATGGAAAATTAAGAGTTGAATGATGTCTCTGAAATAATGCGGAGGTTAGTATGCAAGAACTGGGACCCGTTCTAACCGCGCTGACCGTGGCGGCCGGGTTAGCCCTGGCTGTCGAACGCACGCTGGAATTTCTTAAGCACATAATTGACCAGGGTGTGGGTTCGATTATCCCGAACAAGCAACTGCGGTTGCTGCAGAATTTTAACCGGGCGATTGAAACCGCCGAGAAAGCTCTGGAATTAAGCGAAAAGTCTGTCGCCGCAGAAAAGACCGATACTTCGGCGCCTGTGCCCGGAGTCAGCCCGAATACCGCCGCTGAGTTGTCCGCCCGTGCCGGGGTGATCGAAAAACACCCGCCGCCAAGAATGCCTATTATTCCGCTGACGCCACTATCGAAAGGTGATACGGCGAGCATGTTATTTTTACAGGTCGCCGGCGCGGGGCTCGGCATTGTATTTGCGCAGCTGTTTGATCTTCGATTGCTGTCTATATTCTTAAATTTAACCGAAGCTACCGCTTGCTTTACTGTTTTTGATATTTTATTCACTGGTATCGTTATTGGCGGTGGCAGTCAGCCGATTCACGTTCTCATTCGTTTCCTGACGGAACGCAAAATTACCGTAACGGCGGAAGAGGGTGAGCAGGTAAAGAAAAGTAAATCTATCGCCAGGACAATCTCATCCGCTGAACTCGTTGAAGAGAAAAAGGAAGACGTGCATTTATGGAAGGATATTCCTTACACGGGCGGTGTGAACCCGGCTGGACTCGATACTCAGCACAAGCGCCCCGGCGATCCGAACCTGGCTGTTTTTCACCACACCGCGATGTCCAGCGCCGCGAGTTTTCAGGACATTGTCGATGAGTTTTTGATCAAGAAAAAATGGCTTACCGGTTATCACTGCGTGATCATGCCGGACGGGACGATCCAGCCGTTTTGCCGCTGGGACCGTTACGGCAATCACACCAAGGGCCGGAACGCCCGCAGCCTGGGTATCGCTTTTCACGGCAATTTTCATACTGAACCCGACGACAAGTTCTCCAACGCGGACGGCCGTTACGGCAACCAGAAACCGACCGAAGCGCAGCTGCACGCTGGCGCGCGCGTCGTCGCGCTTTGGATTTATCTTTACGACGCTATTCATCTTGACTTTGACAACTGTATTCTGCCGCATCGAAAGGCGCTGCCCGGGCACACAGTGTGCCCGGGATCGAACTTTGCGTACAACGAGTTCGAAAAGCTTGTCCGGCACTATCATGATGCCTGGCGCGAATCGGATCTAATTCAGGATGAAATAGAAAAATTCAAACAGAAAAAATACATCTACGCTTAGCGGGAGGAATGACAATGGATATAATTCAGGATTCCGTGTTGTTGCTTGCCCTGGCGATCTTTTTGGCGATTGGCGTTGAACGGTTGCTAGAGATCGCGCGCAGCATACAGGATTACTACGATGCACGGTCTTCCACCGACAAGTGGAATCTCAAAGCTGAATCTGTGCGCGATGCGGTCGAGCAGCGCCTGGATGCCGCAAAGCGGGGCGATGCCGGTTTTTTTAATCTGCAGTTGATGCTGCTGCAGCGTTACCTGGTGCCGGCTTGGCCCGATCAGAAAGGCCTTGTCGCGGTGTCAGCCGACAGCTTGCGCGGTGACGGGATCAAGCTACGTTATAAAATCGCCGCACTACTGCTGGGCGTTTTGCTGGCCGCACTGTTCAATTTGAACGCGTTTGAACTGGTAAAAGAATCGATGAAGCAACCTGGCTGGTTTGACAGCATCGTTCCCCCCTGGCTGGGTACCGGCCTTACCGGGATTGCCATGGGTTTTGGGTCCGGGCCGGTGCATAAAATTATTACCGCCCTTGAACGTGCGCGGGATAGCAGGAGGTAAGCGATGGAAACTTTGCAATTCTTACAGGATTTCGGCGGCCTGATCGTCGGCGTACTGTTGTTGATAGTGGCCAGCATGGTGCTACCGGGGAAGGTGCGGGTGTACGTGTTAACAGCAGGCCTGGCAGTGATTGCCTATGAGGCGTACCAACGGATCACGAACAAAAAACGTATGCAGGAGGCAGATCGCGAAAGAGAGCGCCTGCAACAGAGAGCCGGCGAGTTGGAACAACGCGGCAAGGAACTGGCTGCAAAAGTCGAGGAACTGAACAAAAAGCTGTCCGGGATGCAGGCGGAGAAAGAAAAACTGGATCAGCAGGCCGGAGCTTTAAATGCGCGCGGAGCGGAGCTAGCCAAGGAAAAAGATCGACTTGAGCGGGAAACGGAAGCAGTGCTTAAAAATATCCACAACGGCGAAGGTGCGCTGGCGTTAATAGAAGAAACGCGCGCGGCGTTTCGTGAGTTGGAGTGATCAGCGGCGGGCGTAGAAACAGAATAATCAGTAAACTGGTAAGACGGTGAAAGTAATCATAAGCTGGTTGCTTTCAGTGTTACTGTTTCAATTTGAAAAAAAGGAGAACGGTCTATGCGAATGATACTGTGGATTGTACTGTTACTGCCGGTTGTCATTAACGCGCAGACGGAATGTAAAGTCATCTCCGCTAACGCCGAAAAAGGGGTTTATAAGATTATGATCGATGGCAAGATTCAGCTTCTGGTTACCAAAGAAGTGTTTGATGAAGCGGCATCACGGTATGAATCCGAAATCTCTGCGCTGGAGGAGCAACTGACACAGTCGAACGCCCTGCTGGACGAGTATGAACAACTGAGGACCGAGTATGCGGAACTCACCGGGCAGTATCGTAAATTATCCGACGATCTGGTGGATTTGACCATGGAGTACAAAACAGCGTCAACCGACCTGGTCGGCCTCAACGACGAATATCAGGTTTTGGTAAAGGACTATGACGAACTTGCCGGGAAATATAGGAATATTGCTCTGCATTCTTCCAGCAACTTCAAGTTCCATATCGGCGTCGGCATGAATAACAGCAAACTTGAGGAACGATGGGATGTATTTGTCGGTACCGGGTTGTTCGGTTTCAACGGCTGGATTTACGGCAATACCGACAGGCTCGGAATCGCAGTAGGGAAAACCTTTTAGCATAGTTGCGATGAAAATAAACTAAAAAAAGGAGGCTTACCATGGGTTTTTTCGACAGCATCAGCTCGCTCATTAATGATTTGGGCAAATTTGCACATGAGCATTGGTCAATGTACCTCATCATCACCATAGCGGTCGCGGCAGGCGGCCTGTTAGCGGCGTTCTTTAGCTGGGCTTTTGCTATCATTGTACCGTTGTTCATTCTGTTCATCGGCTATGTAGCGAAAACACAATATGAGAAAAATAATCCGTAGAGCGCTTTACTCTGAACATTTTCGGAGCAGATCCGGCTGCTGCAACAAAGGATAAGCAAAGCCATGCTTTCTATAATTCAGGGATTCGCGTTAACGCCATAATTTTGGAATGAATCAGATTGTATTTTGCTACTGACATGAGCAGGGTGAGGAAGCTGATAGCAAATTTTGGTGTTCTGGTTAAACGGATTTGGATAATTGCTCAACAAAGCAAATTCCGCCGGTTTTGTCTCAAAAAAGTGGCCAACCTTTGCACTGCCGCTTTTCGAAATGCCATAAAGATAACCGTAAAGTAGCGTTTTGAACCGCATCGTCTGTCGGGGGGCAAATTCAGAATGGGCTCACAGATACCGGCTGTTGATGTATTTCGAGGCGTGCGGCCAATAGCTGATCTCGGGATAAAATTTTTCAAACACCTTTTTCGGATTATTGCCGGCCATGTCACCGCCCCAGGATTCGGCGTTCAAATAGGGCGTATGCCCGGGATGCAAGCCCGGGGTGCCGTCATCGCGTCCGGAGGTGTAGCAGTTTTCAATACTCCGCTTGGAGGCCAGACTTGTTGTCGCCGTTGTCATTTGGATGGTATTAATCGGATTGCGTCTCAAACCCCAGTCGGCTTCAAGGACAAGCGCATCCAACAGTTCTGCTTTTTCCACCGGATCGTCGGTGATGGCGTGGGCAATCAACGTTCGCGGCATATCCTGCACGGTTTGAAACCAGGCCGTAGAGCCATCGTTGGCGTAACCCCGGCGCGACGGCCTGGAATTCTCAAAATCCGCTTCTTTTTTCCTGGCTTGATAGATGATCAAGGATTTCATGTGTCCGAGATGTTGACGCGTATCCAGCATCGGATCGGGCAACGTATTGGCGTAGGTATAAGCGACCACCGCGGAATCCAGACAGGTTTTGCTGAGATTTTCGAGCCCGGCGATGTCAAACGCATACGCCAGCATGGCGCTGTTCAGCGCATTGGCCCAGGCGGCGATCGGTGTATTGTCGGCTTGGTAAAGGATGTTTTCCTTGCTCGGATTGGTCAAGCCGTGCGAATAGCCTTTGCCATAACGCAAATTCAACCATAAATCCACTTCGTTTCTGGCTTCATCAAGAATATCGGGAATGCCGTTGCCGCTTTCCGCAATTCGACAATCATCGTCCGAGAGCACGCCGTCGGTTAAAATATAGGCGAGCAGCATATCGTAAATGTTGGACACGTGCGCCAAATGCCGATCCCAGTCGAGCGCGTCACTATGGCCGCCGATGGCCCTGGAATTGGTCGGTTGGCCGGCCTTGACGAATGGCTTCCAGTCCGCCGCCGTATCCCACTGACTCCCGCTGCTAAAGGTTTTCCACTCGGCATGATAGGGATGCATATCGGTAATGTGAATTTTGCACGTGGACGGATATTGATCTTGAATCCATAGCGGCCGCCGGGGAACAGGTCTCATGTCCATATTGTCCTGGCCGATGCGCATGTAAAAATAGCCGAGTACGGAAATTTTGAACGGCTCTTTGTAAATATCATCTCGAATTTCAAACGTTTCGCTGCACCCGACACCCTCTATGGCAACCCGGTACGTCCCCGGTTTTGTAAAATCTTTGATATCCGCTGTCCAGACATTTGAGCCCGTGAGGTTCCAGTGTGTTTCTTTTTTTGCCGTTTTCCAGAAGGAAACTGTGCCTATTTTTTTTGAGAGGTCTCTGTATTCACATCGTATATGTAAACGTCGTTTCCCTGGAACTCCGAATAATCTCTGTTTTCACCGTCTCCCATAAATCCAGTCATTGCTTCCCCAGTTGCCCTGGGACATACCATTCACCCGGGTTTTGCGAAAACAGTCAATTGGATTTATCCCGGCGTCCCCGTAACGCGTATCGTCAGACGATTTTAAAATCCAGCTTGAAGCATCCGTCGCGTTGGCAAGGTCCGGACGGCGGCCATAGGGCACCCGTTTTGAGTTTGAGGATTCCGCGTGCGTGCCGCCAAACGCGCCCATCCCCAGATCGTCATCGACAAACTCGACATCGCCTTCTTGAAATAGAGCAGCAGATAGTCTTTATCGATGACTTTGAGCTCCACCAACCTGGAGGCGAAAAGAAATTGAGAATGTGCCAAAATTAAAACTGTAATAATGAGCTTTATCAAATGATTTTTTACGTTAATCATGCTATTGTCCTTATTTTTTATATATTAATGTGTGAATGTTTGGATTTGAATACTCTTTATCGCACAATTCCCTTGTATCGGCCGCCCGACAGTTCCACCACGGCATACCGATGTTCTCGGGTAAACTGCGCCGGTTTTTCGTTGATTTCACAATTAATGTCTCCCGACGGCGCCGGCAGATAGACGATGGCTTTTTTGTTGTCAGGAATGGTGATCGAGAACTCGAAAGCGTCAAATTTCTTTTTCCAATCGACATGCACCAGTCCATGCTCGGTGACCACCGTGCCGGAAGCTTGCGACAAATAACCCAGTTGTGGTTTGATAAAAAGCACATCGGAAGAGAGGGGCAATTTCACGTGAACGCCAAGAATATTGGCGCTCATAAAATAGGCGGCGGCAGATCCGAAATTATGAAAAGGCCGGTCACCAGCAAAACTTTCGGCGACGGTAAAGCCAATGTTGTCCGCGTTGTAAAAGTTCTTGTAGCGTGCCTTGATCAGGTCCAAGACTTTCTTATCCCATTCCGGCTCGTCCTGGGCATACAAAAATTTAAAAAGCCAAAAATGTGTATAGGTCATCATGGATTCGGAGGCTTTGTCGATGGAATCGAGCAACCACTTTTTTACCGACGATTTTTTGTCGGGCTCGATAATTCCCCGGTCGAGTGGAATTAAGGCTGAGTGATATGTGGGTTCGTAAGTTGTGGACGCATTAAAAAGTTTGAGACTGTCATTCCATAAAACCGTGTTAAAAGTCTGTTGCAGGGTTGTGGCTGCTTTTTTATACAAGACGGTCTTGTCGTCATCTCCTACGATTCCGGCCAAAAAAGCGGCATCATTTAACGCCTTGTAGACAAAGGCATTCAGCGTTGCGCCTTCGCAGACCTGATATTTGAGCGGATTATCGACAATGACAAATTCGCGCCCCCGGATTAAACCGGTTTCGGTTTGCTGCTTTAGAAACCAGTTCATTAATCCGGTTAACACAGGCCACATCTCCATGACAAAATCGGCATCGCCGGTAAATTCGTAATACTCGCGCAGCGATTGCACCCACAGGCACGAATAATCCTCAATGTACGCGTGAATGTCGAACCGGTCGGAAGGGTGATGCGCTTTGAGACGGCCGCTGCTGTCAGCGCTGAGAGAAATGTCCCGGATCATCTTGCGGATGAGTCGCGGATCGCTCAGCACATTCCCCTCTCCAACAAGACTTACCCGCGTCAAGGGATATTCGATCACGGCGGCATCGCCCATCCATTCGGCGCGTTCCCAGGGGCAATCCTGATAGCCGTCTTCCGTCACCTGCTCGAGCGTGTGCAGACTCATGTCCCATAGACGATTCAAAGCTGAATCCGAACATGAAAAGGTGCCACGCCGCTCAAAGGGATAGACGCGATTAAAAAAGCGCATGTTTTGAATGGTAATCTGCGCAGACGTTGACAGCTTACAAGACGCATCGGTAATGCCAAATGCATCAAATGTTCGAAACGAGTGAGAGCCGGGTCCGGCAATATAGGTGGTGTTGCCAATCCGAACCTCGGTTTTTTCGGTCGCCGTAAAATTCAGCTCGGCGGTCAACAAATAATTGCGATCAAAATGGATGGTCAACGTTGAATCAACCTGAACGGGCAATTGCAATTTGCATCTGACTTGCTTTTCAGATAGTAGGGGGATGGAGCGCGGAAAAAATGGGCCCCACAAATTGCCGTTTATGCAAACGGCCTTTGGCCAGGCCGAATCATTAAAACCGACGCCCAGGCAATCGCCAGTGCTGTTGGTGGCATCTATGGTTTCGTCAAAGCCTTGCCATTTTGCCACGGCTGACTTGAAAGACGTGTTGCCGCTGCATGTCCAGGTGATGTCAGAAATTATCTGATAGTCATCGCTGACGAGTTCCATTGCAAAACCGGGAGCATGTTGCATGCGCATGCCGTTTGCAATGCCCCCATAAACCAGCACCGCAATGGTGTTTTGTCTCTGCTTTAAAAAAGAGGTGACAGGCACCACATCATATTCGGGTCGTTTCGGATCGAAGCGGCTGGGTCCGCTCAAAACATAATTGCCATTCAGGTATAGAGCATAATAGGAATCGGCAAAAATAAACGCCGTTGTTTTGCCAATTTTGGGAATGGTGAATGTTTTTCGAAAGACCACCGCGTTCTCATCCCCGGGACTCCAGATCATCGAACGTTGCAAGAGAGAGGAATGTGCTCGTGTATTTGAAAAGCTCAACAATCCCAACAAAATAATGAAATGACGTGGCTTCATGAGTTAGCTCTGCGTTAAGCCATTGACTATTTTTTTGTTGAGCATATCTTGAAAAATTTGCGCGGATTTAATCTCTTGCGTCAATCGCACATGCCATTCAACATCGCGCCACATGCCGACAAATTGCGGGCCGCAAAAATTACTCGTGGCAATGGCGATCCATTGGCGAGTGGCCACCGCGCTCTGGACGCCGATTTCGCACATTTCTTTGATGATCTCCCAGTTCAATCCCGGCCAGTCTTTAAAATCGACAATGCCCCAACATTCGGTGGTGATCAGCGGAAGATTCGCCTGTCGGGCAGCCGTTGCCACAGTATGGATTTCATCTATTAAGTGCTGCAGCCAATAGTCCCGACGGTCACGATAAACGCACTCGCTATTTTGTACCAGCTTTTTGTAACCGTCCGGGGCGAACCGTTCATAATTATAGCCGACCGCCTTGTCAAATTCGCCATTGTTGAGTTGCGCGATCCAGGTGTGATGTTCCAGGAGATCAAAAAACGATAAATCCTTTTCGGCATACAACGCCGGCACACCGCCGGTGAAGGAATAGCACACCGGCACATCAGGATAAGCGGATTTTACCAGCTCGACCGACTCTTTCATGTACATCATCGATTTATCCGTGTGCCAATACGTCCAGGTGTGTTCTGGCGGATCATTGACAAAAAACGGACACCACAGATCGCCGGGCCATTCGTTACATAAATCGACGTACAAAATGGCATCGAGCAGATTGTCTTTGGCAATGGAATCGAGGGTTTTGATCCATATATCAGCCATTTTCGCCGGCGAATCGATTTTCATCCGGATATTGTTTACATCCTGGCGGAACCAGCTCGATAGCCCCACTTTGATGTTGCGCTCCCGGCATGTGGCGATAAACTTATTGAGCTCTGGCTGCACCCGCACCTGTATCACATCCGGACTGCCCCACATTTGCGTGTTCCATACTTCGTTGAGAGTCCAGGTTTTGTGCGGATTTTCCGCCACCAAATGCGGATAGGCATCGATGCGCACGGCGTCGTAACCGCGATCTTTGAGTTCATCGAGCGCTTTATCCCAATCTTCATAGCCGGCGCCGGGCCAGCGCCGTTCCAGCCAGGAGAAATCCCACATGGTGATGGCGCGCGGGCGAATGGTTTCTGTCATGACGGTCTCATTTTTTTCAAATTCAGCTTTCCCAAAAACCGATAGATTTCCGGCAAGAGAACTTGTTGCCAACATGGCCATATTTTTAGTAAATGTTCGTCGTTGCACGAGAGTGTTCCTTTCGTCTGTCGTCGGTGAACACGCGCGGTTAATCGCTGTCTGTGATTGACAAGCAAAATAGTCATTCGCCATTAAAAATAAAAGCGGAATCGAGATCGTTTAGTATGTCCCAAATTCCCGAGCGGATTTGCAGATTGTAGAAATCTCACATGCCTCTCTTATTATGGCGCCAATTGAGCAGCGGTTTGGTTTAAAAAAGCGACACATTGCAATAAATCGCTGTGCTGCTCGGCGCCCCATTTCTCATACTCGATGGTAATCACGCCCTTGAAGTCCTGGCGCTTGAGTTCGGCCAACTGATCGGCGGCATGGTTGACGCCGGTGCCGAACGGTACGTCTTTTTTGTCAGCATTCACATCTTTATAGTGTATCGAAACGACATGTCCAGCTATCTTTTTCAAGCATTCCATAGTGGCCAGTTCGGAGCGATACCAA
>JAFGKD010000064.1 GCA_016928775.1 Candidatus Zhuqueibacterota bacterium
TAATCTTTGAAAGCCTGCTGACCAAAGATATCATTTAAGCTCTCAAGTTGACGCCAATGGGCGAAGGCCGGGGTCTATTCCAACTTGTGCCTTTTCTCCTTCAATGGATGCCTGCCTGCCAGGCATGACTTTTCATTTTAGCGGCTCCCTTAAAAATGCTAAAATAATGATGGCCGGATTTATAATTGCGTATATAAAGATGATTTAATAATAGTAAAAATTGGGAGAAATGCAAGAAAATGGTTTGATGTTCCAAAAAACAAACTCCGAACATCGGTTTATGCGCTTAGGGGGGGTCAGCGCATAAAAATGGGGAGGCACGATGCTCGGAGCTGAACTCAGTATAATGAAAAGGATCGGGAAAACAAAGTAAAACAATGTACAAAAACATAAACCGGCAGAACCGCAGAGCCAGACCACAAGCCAGATAATAATTAAAATTTTTTGATGTTTCTATTGATAAATAAATCTCTATATTTAACGCAAACAATTATAAAGAAAACAAACCGACTCGGGCTGAAAAGACGCAAGAACCGGGAGGTGACGCCGTTGTTCTCCAGCTTCGATCAGTATATCCTGTCCCGCCGGAACGGATTGTGGACAATCTGCCAAAAGCGCTCGACTTTTGCTGCTTGTTCATTATAAATTTCCTGGATAGGGGGGGAAACCGAAGCGACAGAATGAAAAGGTATCAACATGCTAAAACAACGAGCACACGTGCAAAGAGTATTAAAACGAAGAACGTTTCTTGGCATGGCAGGCGCCGCCGGGCTTGCTTTGGGAACGGGATATCTCACATGCCGGAACGATGCAAAAACAGATTCCGGGAAGAAAAAGAACCGGCAGGCGATACGCATCACTCATGTTGATTTTGCGGTCGAAGCCGAACCACTCATCAGACCGTTCGGATTCAAGGGCGGTTATGTGTCGGAATTGTGGCAAACGGCCGCGCTTGTGCGCAATGAAAACGGTGCGGATTTTGTCGGACTTGGCACCCAGAGTGTATTGTGGTCGGATGCGGATGTCTTTGCTTCTGTTAGCGAGAGTAAAGGCAACAGGCTCATGGCGGCCATTACCGAGAGAGCACTTCAGATGGTCGAAAACACATCTTTTACGAATCCTGCTGCGCTGCTGGATTCAATCTTTACACAGGTCTATCAATACGGCGTCGAAATAACCGGTGTAAAAGATTTGCGCAAAACATTCGTACTGAACGCGTTGGTGGCTTTCGACAACGCAGCGTGGCTGCTCTATGCGCACGAAAATAACATCTCGGCCTTTGATGATTTAATTCCTGATCCGTATCGCTCGGCCTTTACTTATCGCCACAAAAAACTGGCAAGCATACCGCTCATAACCTACGGCGTTCCCATTGCGGACATGGAACAGGCCGCCCGGCAGGGATATTTCTTTATGAAAATAAAAATCGGCCAGCCGGGAAATCAGGAGGAGATGCTGGAAAAAGACAAGGCACGACTTGCGGCGATTCACAAAGCCATCGGGCACATTGAAACACCTCATACAAAAGATGGAAAAATCCCCTATTATTTTGACGCGAACGGCAGGTATGAAAAAAAGGAAACCCTGTTAAAACTTTTGGATTTTCTGAAAAAAATCGGAGCATACGATAGAATCGCGCTTATCGAGGAACCGTTTCCCGAAGAGAGCCACATTGATGTGCATGACTTTGATGTGCGTTGTGCTGCCGACGAAAGTGCGCACACGGACGTTGAAACGCAACAGCGAATTCAGATGGGCTACAAAGCCATTGCGCTCAAACCGATTGCCAAGACCTTGAGCATGTCCATGAAAATCGCGCACGTCGCTTTTGAAAACAACGTGCCGTGCTTGTGCGCCGATCTGACGGTCAATCCGATTCTCGTTGACTGGAACAAAAACGTGGCGGCCCGACTGGCGCCGTTTCCGGGATTGGATCTCGGTTTGCTGGAAACAAACGGACATCAAAACTACAAGAACTGGAAAAAGATGCAAAGCTACCACCCGTGTCACGACGCGTCATGGATGGCCGCACAACATGGTTTGATTCATCTGGACGAAGAATTTTACCAAAAAAGCGGCGGGATTTTTCTGCCCTCCGAACATTACCATGGTTTGTTTCGTTAAGCGGTAATGAGCAGGACACTTGCAGAGCAAAAACAAAAGATGAGGAGGCACAAATGATAAAGATAAACAGACGACATTTTGTCAAGAATTCAACCAGAGTCGCTGCCACAGCCAGTTTGGCCCCTGCTCTGCTTTTAAAAGCGAATACCATTCGTGGTGCGAATGAACGCATCAATGTTGCCTTGATTGGTTGTGGCGGCAGGGGACGATACGTCGCGCGAGGATTGATTGAACAAGGCGCAGAATTGAGCTATCTGTGTGATCTGGATGCGGAGCGCATGTCGAGTACTGCTCAATTTGTGCAGGATGTCCAGGAACGCACGCCAAAACGCGTCAAGGATATGCGCACGGTCTTTGATGATAAAAATGTTGATGCCGTTGCCATTGCAACGCCCGACCACTGGCATGCGCTGGCAACGGTGCGGGCATGCCAGGCCGGCAAAGATGTTTATGTCGAAAAACCGCACGCCCACAGCATTTGGGAAAGCCGACAGATGATAAACGCCGGAGCAAAATACGGGCGCATTATTCAGGTCGGGGTGCAAAACCGAAGCGCGCCATTTGTGCACGCTGCAAAAGAATATGTACAAAGCGGCACGCTTGGCAGTATCGGCCTGGTCAAGGTTTACAATCTAAAATCCGGGGATGCCTTTTGGCTGGGAGAACCCGGCACAGCGCCGCTGCAATTTGATTGGGATGCCTGGCTTGGTCCGGCGCCTTATCGACCGTATCACCAGAAAATATTTAGTCACGGATGGCTCTATTTTTGGGATTATTGTAATGGCGATTTATCCGACGACGGTATCCATCAATTTGATCTGGCCTTTTACGTTTTGGGTGATCCTCCAATACCCACATTAACATCTTGTTCCGGAGGCCGTTTCGTCCACAAAGATGATGCGGACGTGCCGGATACACAGTCAGCGGTGTTTACTTTTGACAATTTATTAATGACTCTGGAAGGGACGAACTATCCCCGCTATATGCAAAAGACCACGGCAACCATCCGCCGTAATGATGAATTTCCCTATTGGACACAAAATGCCACGCGTATTGAACTGTATGGTTCAGAATTAATGATGACCATTGGCCGGCACGGCGGCGGCTGGCAGGTGATGACCTCGGGCGGCAAAGTCGTTGATCAGCTATACGGCAGGCCCCCGGATGAGCACCATTACCGGAATTTTTTAGATTGTGTCAAGTCTCGCCAAAAACCCAATGCCGATATTCAGCTTGCGCACAATTCTCTGTCGACTATTTTGCTTGCCTCCATTGCCCATAGAATCGGAAACCAAACGGTCGAATTTGACAGTCTGCAGGAGAAAATTACAAATAACAATGCTGCAAACAAACTCATCAAACGAGAGCCGCGTGAGAAATATCAAATGCCGGAAGCGCTCGGTTCTTCCGGAGAATGAGATCTGTGAACCAGCGAGAACCTCGCGCTGTCCATAGCGCAGCTAAATTTTGAGCCACAATGCACACGGATGAACACGGATTTTTCAGCTTTGCTTCGAGAAAGTTTTGGGACTGGAGGCTAAAAAGGCTTGAAATGAATGATATGATCCGTGTTTCGTCCGTGAACATCCGTGGCTTGTAAACTTGCTAAAAAAACAATGTTGCAGATTTCGAGTACGGATGAGCACGGATTTTTCGGCTTTGCTTCAAGAAAGCTATGTGACTTTAGGTTAAGAAAGATTGAAATGAATGCTATTATCCGTGTTTCATCCGTGAAAATCCGTGGCCTTTAAACTTGCTAAAAAAACACACTGTTGCAGATTTCTAGTACGCATAATTGACATGCGCACTTTTCAACAAAAAGGAGATTCACAAAAATGCTCGGCAAGAGAATGAAGCGAAGAAAATTTCTAAAGATGGGCATGGGGGCAGTCCTGTCTGCAGCGCCTTATATTGTGCCTTCAACTGTTTTTGGTGCACAGGCGCCGAGCAATCGTATTACCCTGGGCTGTATCGGCGTCGGCGGTATGGGCACAAATAATCTGCGTAACTTTATGGGACAACCGGACGTGCAGATCGTGGCCGTGTGCGATCCGGTCACGGAAACAAACGAATATGGACACTGGTACCAGCATGGATGGAACGGCAATCATTTTGGTCGACAAGCCGCCCGTAAAATCGTGGAGGATTACTATTCTTCCAAATCCGGCAGCTCGTACAAGGGATGTAACGCCTGTGTGGATTTTCGCGAATTACTGGATCAGGACAATATTGACGCCGTCATGATTGCCACGCCGGATCATTGGCATGCTGTTATGGCTGTTGCCGCCGCTGACAAGGGGAAACATATTTATGGTGAAAAGCCGCTCGCTTTGACGGTCGCAGAAGGCCGCGCCATGGTGGACGCGGTGCGGCGCAACGGTGTTGTCTTTCAAACCGGAACGCACCGCCGGTCCGACAGCAGCACGCGTTTTGCCTGCGAACTGGTGCGCAACGGCTATCTCGGTCAATTGCAGAAAATGCGAGTTGAGCTGGCCGGCAACAACCGAACCGCACCGGGCGGGGACTGGGAACCCATGTCCATTCCCGATTGGCTCGATTATGACATGTGGCTCGGTCCGGCACCGGACGCGCCATATCATGAAAAAAGATGCCTCTATTCATTCCGGTTTATTCAGGATTATTCCGGCGGTCAGACGACAAACAATGGCGTGCACGCGTTTGATATATGCCAATGGGGAAACGGCAGTGACAAGACCGGTCCCGTGAAGATAGAGGACCTGGGCGGCATTTATCCGCAAGACGGACTGTTCGACGTGGTTGAGTACATCCATTTTCGCGCCACCTATGCCAATGGTGTGGAATTGACCTGTGAGACCGTGCCGGATGCCTTTCAGATCACTTTCACCGGCAGTGAGGGAACACTCTCAACCAACGGCAGTGATATCCAGACCTGGCCGGAATCGTTACAGTCGATAAAAATTAAGCCGGACGATATTCATCTTTACGAAAGCCATAACCATTATCGAAATTTTATTGACGCGATCAAATATCATATTGAACCCGCAGCGCCGGTTGAAACCGGGCACTATTCAACCATCATCCCGCATGTGGGAAACATTGTCATGAAGCTCAAACGCACGCTGCACTGGGACCCGGATAAAGAGCTGTTTGTCGGCGACGCGCAAGCCAACAGATACTTGAGCACACCCTTGCGCGGGGTGTGGCGGATTTAGCTGGGGTGTCAATGGGGGAAGGAGAGAAGGAAGAAGAAGGGAGACGGGAAATTAAAAGGTCAAAAGTCGGAAAGTCGAAAGGTCGAAGATGAAGGGGAAAAGGTAAAAGGAGACCGGAGACCGGAGACGGGATGGTGGAAAGGATTTGCTGTGGTGATGAATGGGCGCAGGAATAGCAAAAAAAGGCAAGATTCCGGTCTTGCGGATTGTGACTAAAATTTAGAGTCGGTCGAAAAAAAATCATCATTTTGAAAAGAGCTTTTACCGAGTAGCAAGACTGACAAAAAGTAGTAGTCCTCTCTCCCCCCGCGGGGGGAGAGAGACAGAGTGAGGGGGGAGTCAGCAGAAAATTGCGGGACTTTTCACCCGCACCCTGTTCCTCTCGCTTGCGGGAGAAGGGATTGGCAACGCTCGATGCATGTTTTCCGGAGTGTTTGGCCGCTATATTCTCCTTGTGCTAATTGGCAATCTTTTGTATTATTTAAAAATAGACCGTTGGACAAATAGGTGAGATCATGAGCAGGTGTTTTATCAGTTATCGCCATGTTAATCCGGATGAAGAATTAGCTGTTTCTTTGCAGCAGTATCTGCATGACAGGGATCATCAGGTTTTTGTGGATAACCGGTTGCTTGTCGGCGCCAAATGGGCGGAGGTGATCGACAAGCAGATAAGGGCTTCAGAGTTTTTCATTGTGCTGCTTTCTGCAGAATCCATTAAAAGTGACATGGTGCGGCAGGAGGTGAAACTGGCGCATCAATTGTCGCAAAGATCAATCAAGCCCATGCGAATACTACCCATTCGTGTTGATTTTGCCGGGGAACTGCCGTATGACCTGGGAGCCTATCTCGATCGAATTCAGTATGCCCTGTGGAGGAGCGGGGAGAGTTATGCAAAAATCTGCGCGCAGGTTCTTGCTGCAATTGAAGAGGAGCTTTCCTTGCCCCTGGATGGCAAAAGAGAAGAGGAAGAACTATCAGCTTC
The DNA here is from genome assembly GCA_016928775.1 of Candidatus Zhuqueibacterota bacterium. Taxonomy (GTDB): domain Bacteria; phylum Zhuqueibacterota; class Zhuqueibacteria; order Residuimicrobiales; family Krinioviventaceae; genus Kriniovivens. The sequence continues at coordinate 6,301 of JAFGKD010000064.1, forward strand.
CGGTATTCAGGAGTTGTTTGAAACCACGGAGGGGAGCGGACAAGCACTGCCGGCGGCGGATCCCCGATTTATGCCGTATATGGAACTGGAAAGCGGCACCATGCAGCTGGACTCACCTTTTTACATCAGGCGCGCATCGGATGCGATGGTGGAATCGCGAGTTGTTCGGCAGGGCTGCACAATCATCATCAAGGCGCCGCGACAAATGGGCAAGAGCTCACTGTTGGCGCGCGCCAAAACAGCGGCAAACAAAAGCAACATCCAGGCATGTTATATTGATTTTCAGATGATGGAGCAAAGGCATCTGAACAGTCTGGAGACTTGTCTTGAGCATCTGGCGCGAAAAATCGCCAAAAGTTTCAAAGTGATCAACAAACCGGAAGATTACTGGGATAAAGCGCTTGGCGCCAAAGAGAGCCTGACCGATTTTATCGAGGACGCGCTGCTCGCGAATAGCACAACGCCGATCCTGATTCTGATGGATGAGGTTGATCAGTTATTCGGACTCGATTATCGGGATGATTTTTTTGCGCTGATTCGAGGCTGGCATAATTCCAGAGCCATAAATGCAGTATGGAATAATTTTAACCTGGCGATCGCCCATTCCACCGAGCCGTATCTGTGGATTCAAAATATCAATCAATCACCCTTTAACGTCGGCACCAGAATACAATTACAGGAATTTACTGTTGAGCAGGTCGCGCAACTCAACAGGCTGCACAGCTCGGTGCTTAAAGATGAACAGGAAATAAAAGAGCTGATCGATTTTGTTGGCGGACAGCCCTATCTTTTACGACAAGCGCTATATGCTTTGGTCAATCGTTTATGTTCGTTTGCTGATTTGTTTGAAAACGCCTTGCTGGGGAATGGCCCATTCAGGGATCATCTTCGTCGTCTTTTATGGTGTCTGCAACAGAATGAGGTGCTCAAAAAGAGCCTGCGCCAGATTATCCGCAAGGGGCAATGCGAGGATGAAATGCATTTTCAGATGCTGCGAGCGGCGGGACTGATTAAAGGGGAAAGCCGCATAAATGTCGACCTGCGCTGTCGACTGTACGAAGAGTTTTTCCGGAGGCACTTGTAATGAATGCAACACAGCAGGAGTTTTTTGTCGCCGGCGGTACGATGTCGCCGGACGCACCGAGCTATATTGAGCGCAAAGCCGACCAGGAATTATACGATCACATCAAAAAGGGCGATTATTGCTATATTCTGACGCCACGGCAAATGGGCAAGTCGAGCCTGGTGGCGCGAACGGCAAAACGGCTCATGGATGAGGGCATTCAAACATCCTACATCGACTTGACCCACATTGGCGGGCAAAAAGAAAAACAATCGGCAGAGTCCTGGTATATGGGAATTGCCAACCGGATAAACCGTGATCTGGGATTATCAATCAATCTGAAAGTCTGGTGGGATGAAAAAAGTTATTTGGGGCCGCTGCAGATACTCATGGAGTTTATTGAAGATGTGGTGCTGGAAAAGACCAGCGGCCCGGTGGTGATTTTTGTCGATGAGATAGACAGTACCATCCCCTTGCCGTTCAGCGATGATTTTTTCGCCGCTATTCGATCCTGTTATAATGCTCGTGCGCTAAAAGCGGAGTATAAGCGAATCACTTTTGTACTTTTGGGCTGTGCAAGTCCCTCGGAGCTGATCAAAGACAATACCAGGACACCGTTTAATATCGGACAGAGCATTGTTCTGACAGATTTTGATTTTGCCGAGGCCAAACCGCTGGCCGTTGGTTTGGCAACGGATACAGCAACAGGAGAAAAACTGCTGCGCCGGATATTGCACTGGACCGGCGGGCATCCTTATCTCACACAAAAGCTTGGCGGCGCTGTCGCGGCTAAAAAAGCGGACACCAAAGGAGCAGAAACTGTTGACAAATTGGCTGAAGAAAATTTCCTGAAACCCAGGGCAAATCAATCAGAGAGCAATCTCAAATTAATTCGCGATCGTATTGTGAGCAGAGACTGGTTTATGGTGCAATTGCTGAAGCTTTATCGGCAAATTTACAAGAAAAAGTCGGTTGCTGATAAAACCATCTCGCCGCTGCATAACGCGCTCAAGTTATCAGGACTTGTGAAAACGGACGCAATGGGCAACCTGATCGTACGCAACGCCATTTACCGTCGCACGTTTACGGATGAATGGGCGAGGAAGGAGATTCGGCCGGTCTATAACAAGCTGATTTTCAGATCGTTGCCTGCGGCTGCGGTGGTGCTGGTATCGCTGTTTTATTTTTTATTTTTGCCGATGCTGCAGCACAATATTATCGATCCTATTCGGCGGGAGAAGCGCATTAAGGAGTTGGGCGAGCGATTTGTTGCGCTTGAAGGAGGGATGTTTGAGATGGGCGATATTTCGGGAAATGGTTATGAATCTGAAATTCCGGTGCATACAGTGAATCTTGATTGTTTTAGGATCAGCAAGTGCGAAATTACAAACATGCAATACTGTGATTTTTTAAATTCTTATGAGATGGCAAAAGATTCGGCTGGTTTATGGTTGGATATAGAGTATGGCTTAGGCCGTATTTATATAAAAGGACGCTATTTTATGGTGGAATCCAGATTCAAAGATCATCCAGTTGTAGCTGTTACCTGGTATGGCGCTGTTGCGTTCGCGAGTTGGTTAAGTGTAGAGTTAAACGGCACCTGTCGACTACCGACAGAAGCAGAATGGGAATACGCTTGCCGTGCCGGCACCAGAACGCCATTTAACACTGGCGAAAATTTGACGACCGAGCAAGCAAATTATGATGGAAATTTTCCATTTAAAGATTACCCAAAAGGTCAATACATCGGAAACACAATGCCTGTTGGCAGTTATCCGCCAAATGCTTGGGGTCTTTATGATATGCACGGTAACGTGTGGGAGTGGTGCCTGGACAAGTGGCATAATAACTACGAGGATGCGCCAAAGGAAGGTAGCGCCTGGGAGACGGGAGACAATTCGTCCCGTGTACTGCGCAGCGGCAGCTGGGATGACTTTGCGCCGCACTGCCGGTCGGCGGCTCGCGGCTACGACGTGCCCGACCGCCGCAGCATCATTATTGGCTTCCGCCTGGTGTTCGTCCCGCAGTGAGGCGGGGAGGGGAAGGTCGAAGGTCGAAGGTGGAGTGGTGGCGATAGATTTTTTGTGTAGAGACGGTTGTTTGTTTGGTGAAAGCAGGTTTATGGGGGCACGGCGTTGTGTGATTGGCGTGCGGGGGAAAAATCGAAGGAGCAAAGAGGAGATTTTCGAATGGCGAATGATTTGCTTGAAAAAACCAATAAATTTTCGATGCAGGTTGAGAATATCGTTCGGATTGTCAAGCATGGCAGGCGTGAGCAGGTTTTGTTTTTGATCGGATTTCTTTGTCTTGGCATCGCGAATATCGTTCCAACTGTGCTCAAGAATTTCCTGGAAACGGTCAACGCAAGCGTTGTGGTAAACTATCTCTGGTTGCTGAATGTTGTGAGTATTGTGCCGTTTGCCTGGGGTTTTGTGCGGATATGGAAAAAGGCGAGTCCGAGCCGGATGGAAATTCCGGATACCGTCAAGCCGAGCGCCATCAAAGGTCCTTTTGCCTTTGGCGAAATGGACGGCCCGATATTCGCCCAATTGGGTCGGAAAGCCGATATCAGTAAACTGTTAGGATGGGTGCTGGATGAGCAGATTTGCTTTACGGCCCTGTTGGGCGAATCCGGTGCCGGGAAGACGTCCTTGTTGCGCGCGGGATTGATGTATACACTATTGCAGGAGAAGGAGAAATACGGCATCACACCGGTCTACTGGGAAGCGCGGTCTGAGAATGCACTGGATGATCTTTTGCGAGCGGTTCAGGCGGCTTGCCCGGAAGATAAGGCAAAGCTTGAATCGGTTGACGATTTGCTTAATCAAAGTGAAGGTGTTCGCAAAGTGATTATCATCGACCAGGCGGAGCAGTTGTCGCCGGAAAAACATCCGGAGATATTTCAGCTGTTCAGCAAAATTGCCGCGCAAAAGCCGCCATACACAACAACGTGGATCATTGCTTTCAGAAGAGAATACGCCTCCACCTGGATTGATTTCGAATGCACGCAGGCCAATTTTCATCCTCCCAAGCATTCGCTGCGGTTATTTTCCGCGCAGCAGGCGCAGGATGTCATGGCCGTTCTGGCTGCGGAAAGCGGCTTGTCACCGGATGCGGCTGTGCTCGCGGAGATGATTCGCGGCATGTCGGAAGAGGGCAAAGTCTCGCCGGTGGAGATCGGCATCGGCATGATGGTGTTGAGCGAATTGTACAACGCTCCGGCCGGCGACATCAGTCTGGGGAGTTTTCGGCAAGCCGGCGGAGTCACCGGATTGTTACGCACTTATATGAGAGAAAAATTCGAAAACGGCTTCCCTGAGCATGAACAGTCGGGTATGGAAAAGGCGTTATTGGGATTGATTGATCCCAAACAGCCGCAGCAGCGGCTGGCAGCCGGCAAATCAGCCTCTGATCTGGCAGCGCTTGCGCAATTGCCCATGCAGCACATACAGCATAATCTTGATTACCTGGCGTCGTCGGCTGTGCGCATATTGGAAAAGCTGCCGGACGGCAAGTATCGGCTGGCGCATGAGCGATTGATCGCTGCGCTGGAATCACTGACGCGCGAGCTGCTTGCCGCGGCTGAACAGGCCAATCGGCTGCTGCATGAACGTCATCAGATATGGCTGCGGGCCAAGCAGACGAGGTTTTTGCTGAGCGGCAGAGAGCTGCGGCAGGTGCTAAAATATAAAAGTCAATTTCAGGATCAAATGAATCCGGAGCTACGGCGTTATATCAATGATAGCCGGAGACGTCGCAATCGCTTGATTGCTGCGGGATTGACTTTTGTAATATTCTTGATGCTTTTACCCACGGCCAATACCATCGTTCTTGAGCCGCTGTTGCGGTCGCATAGGATAAAACAAGTACCTGCGCAATTTGTAGAGATTCCGGGCGGCACGTTTGTCATGGGCGATAGCTCCAAATACAGCGAGGAAAATGAGCAGCCGGTGCATCCTGTTTCACTGGCCGGTTTTCGCATGAGCAGATATGAAATAACCAACCAACAATATTGTGATTTTTTGAATAGCTATGAAACGACAGCAGATTCTGTTGAAATATGGATTGATATGCACAGCACATATTGTCAAATCATGCAAGAGGAAAAAGAATTTTCGGTGCGCAGCGGCTACAAGGATCACCCGGTTGCCACGATTAGCTGGTACGGAGCTCACGCCTATGCGCGTTGGTTAAGTGAACAATTCGAAGGATCATACCGTCTGCCGACAGAGGCGGAGTGGGAATATGCTTGCCGCGCCGGAACCAAGACACAATTTAATACTGGCGATAGCTTAACAACTGATCAAGCAAATTTTCAGGGAGAACGGTATATCGGTAATACGATTGCGGTTGGTTCTTTTCTCGAAAATGCGTGGGGACTTTATAATATGCACGGCAACGTGTGGGAATGGTGCCAAGATGAATGGCATGTTAACTACGAGGGTGCCCCCAAAGATGGCAGGGCGTGGCAAACGGGAGAAGGTTCGCGCCGCGTGTTGCGCGGCGGAGGCTGGAGCAACTACGCGCAGTACTGCCGGTCGGCGTATCGCAGCCCCATAGATCCCGGCATACGCATCATCGCTGTCGGATTCCGCCTGGTGTTCGTCCCGCAGTGAGGCGGCAGTTCTCCGGCCATACCCATGAGCGAACGAGTTGTCCGAACGCAGTGAGCGAGGCGCAAGGGAGACAGCGCCAAGCGAGCGGAGTGAGGACAACGAGGGGGACAGAAGAAGGGTCAAAGGTCGGAAAGTCGAAGGTCTGAAGGTCGAAGAGCGGAAGGTGGAATGGTGGAAAGGAGAAGTGAAAAAGAAAAGGCAGAAGAAGTTAGGAGACGGGAGACCGGAGAATGCATATCGGAAACATGGTACAGGATGTGTGAGACGTGAAAAGTGAAAGGTGAAACGTGAAACGTGAAATAGAAGAGGTGATAAAAAAGAGTTGTGTTATATGCTTAGAATTGATCTTGGAGCTGATGCTTGCAATTTGATTTGATATGGGCATCCATCGTGGGTTCGAACCGCGTGTTGCGCGGCGGTAGCTGGAACAACAACGCGCAGAACTGCCGGTCGGCGTATCGCAACAACAACGATCCCGGCAATCGCAACAACACTGTCGGCTTCCGCCTGGTGTTCGTCCCGCAGCTCATGGGTATGGTCGGAGGACTGCCGCTGAACAGATGGGTGTCCCGTTCGCACGAGGTGCGACAAAAAGAGTCACCCGAAACAGAGTGCCGGTAGGGTGCATGGATGTGCATGTCGAAGGCTCTCTGTTTCTTTATTCAGAAAAAGAGTGTTACGTAAAATAACCGCGAGAAGACAAAATGAAGCGTAAAAATGTTCTCAGAATCGTGCTCTCATCGCCAAATGATGTTGTGGCGGAACGCGACAGGGTCGAGCTGGTCATTGCGGAATTAAACAAGGGATTAGCCGCCGATTATAATGTGCTTTTCGAAACCGTGCGCTGGGAAACGGACGCTTTTCCCGGTTTTCACAAAAAGGGGCCGCAGGGATTGATCGATCCTGTGCTGGATATAGCACAGTGCGACATCCTGATAGGAATTTTTGCAAAGCGATTCGGCACACCGACGCAGGACGCCGAATCAGGTACGGAGCATGAATTTATCAACGCTTACAAGAGCTGGCAGGAAAAAGAATCGCCGCAGATTATGATCTATTTTAAAGATGCCGAGTTCAGGTTCGCAACGTCCGCTCAAGTGCAGCAGTATCAGCAAGTCATTCAATTTAGAGAAAAGTTCCCCAAAGAAGGTCTGTATTGGCTTTATCAGGATATAACAGAGTTTGAACGCCTGGTGCGACAACATTTGATTCACTATCTGAAACATTTTAAACCAGGTGAGCACATTATCGTCGGAAAAGACAAGGAAAGAATAAATGAGCGTCAGATTATTCAGCGATATTGCCGGAACATCAAAGAGCGGTTTTCCAGGATCAATCTTTTTGGTGAGGGGCAGAACGACAACGATGATTTACATAACGCCCCTGATCGCATGACCGATATGGAGAGCGGTTTTGTGCTGTTGAATCTGCAGGATTGGCTGGATGATACCGAGATAAAAGAATCTCCCCCATTGAACATCACAGAACTGTTTTTCACGGATGCCGGGCCGCGGCATTTTCTCATACGCGGCTTGCCGGGCAGTGGTAAAACAACGCTGTTGCGATATCTTGTACACCATTTCGCCGGCCTGGGAGCGTCCGGCGTAAAAGAGTGCATTCCCGTCTATATGCGCTGCAAGGACATTGGCAAAAATGATTCCCTTGAAGAGTTTGTTCTGCAGCAGATCAATCAACAGAGCGAGACTAAAATATGTTATGAGACGTTGACCGGGCCGAACTATTTTCTCGAGAGTCCGATGGTTTGTCTTTTTGACGGACTGGATGAAATCGAAGAGACGTCGATCAGTGAACATATCGGGTCTGCGCTGGTTGCTTTGAAGAAAAAATATCCGCGATGCACAATTATTGTCACATCGAGGCCAATCAAGTTACGACGGGAAGATTATCCTTCTTTCCGGCACCTGGATCTGTTGCGTCTTGGCGATGATCTGATCGATGATTATCTCAATAGATGGTTTGGCAAGCAGAGCAAAAAAATGAATGCTCTTAAACAAACAATAAAAACCAGACCACGCATTCATACATTGGCAACAAATCCCTTTTTACTCAGCATGATTTGTTTCACCTATGCGCGCGGCGGCGAGACGGCACTCATCGAGCGACGCAGCGATCTCTATGCGAACTGTACAATATTTCTGCTCCAGCGTGGCTACGATAGCTCTTTTGTCAAGTCGGAAACAAAATATGAGCAAGTATTGGGAATACTAAAAGATATTTCTTTGCGTTTTTTTCTATGGCAGGAAGCGGATTTTTCTGTCGATCATGTGAATGTCATTGGCAGACGTTATCTCACGGCTGACGAAATAGGTAAAACCGAAGATTTTCTCGATGATATCCAGCGGCAGACCGGGCTGCTACAGCGCGCCCAGGAAGGTTTTACGTTTGTGCACCGATCGCTGTGGGAATATTTTACCGCACTGGCATTGCTGGATAAAAGGTCTTTTGAATTTGTCATCCGGCATGCCGCCAATCCGGACTGGGAAGAGGTGGTGCGGCTGTACGCCGGATTGCTGCCGGAAGACAACGATGTGATGGCATTGGTAAACGGACTGTGGACGATCAACCGGCCGCTGGCGTTGCGCGTGACCACCGAAGTGCACATTCCAGCCAAAAAACTTGTCAAGCCACTTGTAGAAAAGGAAGAAGGTAATCAGGCAAAGTTGCTGCTCATCGATTCGCTGGAGCAGTCATTGCCGCTGGTGCCACAGGATGAACGGCACAGTTTGCTGCAGGAGACGCTGACCATACTGCTCATCGAATGTGAAGAAAAGGACTGTGAGGTCATTTATCATGCCGAGCAACTGTTGCACAAACAGAAAATGTCGCCATTGCAGCCGGGAGGGATCATCTATCAATTGCTACAATTGGAGAAGACATCGCAACGCCAACAAAGATTGCTTGATGATGCCGGAAATCTTTTTCAATGGATCGAGGTGAAAGGAGGACAATTCTGGATGGGGGACGATGAACATGAGACGGATGAACGGCCGGCACATGAGGTTCAATTGAGCCGTTTCTGCATGTCAAAACACCCGGTCACCAATAAAATGCTCGCGTCTTTTCCCCTGGGGCAAAAGTATCCCAATTACGGGGGAGAGTCGCATCCTGCCATCGGCAATACCTGGTGGGAGGCTTATTATTTTGCCTTGTGGTTAGGTGCCAGGCTGCCCACCGAGGCGGAGTGGGAATATGCGGTCCGGGGCGGTCCGGAGAGCAGACGGACACAATACTTTTACGGCGATTCGGCGGACGAGTTGAAAGAGTTTGCCTGGTTCGGTGAAACGGAGAGAAAGGTGGCGCATGCTGTTGATGAAAAGAATCCGCTGACCGGAAAGGAAAATCTGAATAGCCTGGGAGTGGCCAACATGGCGGGAAACGTCTGGGAGTGGTGTGCTGATTGGTATGATGGTGATTATTATAAAGAAAACAAGGAAAGAGGAATTGTGGAAAATCCGACGGGTCCGGAAATCGGTTCGTACCGTGTGTTGCGCGGCGGTGGCTGGTCCTACGACGCGCAGAACTGCCGGTCGGCGTATCGCAACATCAACGATCCCGGCGATCGCAGCTACGGAGTCGGCTTCCGCCTGGTGTTCGTCCCGCAGTGAGGCGGCAGTCTTTCCGGCCATACCCATGAGTCAACGAGTTGTCCGAACAGAGGGCGAAGGACGAGGGAGAAGGGAGAAAGGAAAAAGGAGACGGGAGACCGGAGGCGGGAAGGTCGAAGGTGGAAGGGGGAAAGGGAGAAGGGAGAAGGGAGAAAGGAAAAGGGAGACGGGAGGCGGGAGATCGGAGGCGGGTTGTACGGCGGTAAAAGGCGAAATAGAAATCCGTGCTCATCCGTACTACAAATCTGCAATATCGTGTTTTTTTTAGACAAGTTTAAAAGCCACGGATTTTCACGGCGCAGCCCTGTCGTAAATTATTTATATCAAAATCTTGCTAAAAAACAACATGTCACGGATTGTCCGGATCAATATGATTTGAAAATGATTTCCAGTCCGTGTAAATCCGTGCAATCCGCGGACATTGGTGCACGATTAAACTGATGACA
>JAFGKD010000065.1 GCA_016928775.1 Candidatus Zhuqueibacterota bacterium
CACCTCCCTACTTTCGCCCCATGGTTTTTGAGGCAGCAATCAATGCAAAAAAACATGTTTTTATGGAAAAACCTGTCGCAGTTGATCCTGCGGGTGCCAATCGTATTATCGCGACATCCAAAAGAGCGGAAAGCCTGGGACTCAATGTTGTAACGGGCACGCAGCGACGCCATCAACGGCACTACATAGAGGCGTACAAACGGCTCATGAGCGGCGCCATTGGCGATATCGTCTCCGCCAATGTTTATTGGAATCAGGGACAATTGTGGTATAGAGATCATACAAGTGGTTGGTCTGATCTCGAATGGATGATTCGGGACTGGGTGAACTGGACCTGGTTATCCGGCGATCACATTGTTGAACAGCATGTTCATAATCTGGATGTTGCAGCCTGGTTTATGGGCACCTACCCGGCGAAAGCTGTGGCCATGGGCAGCCGCCAGCGGCGGGTAACCGGGGATCAGTATGATAATTTTAGCGTTGATTTTGTCCTTGATGATGGCCGGCATGTGCACTCGATGTGTCGTCAAATTTATGGATGTGCCAACAATGTATCCGAGTACTTTATCGGCACGAACGGTTACGCTGACATCAGTCATGATTACGCCAGATTTTACAATAGAAACAACAAGCTCACATGGGAGTGGAAAAATCCGGTGGTCGATGGTGTAGAACAAGAGCCACTCAATCCCTACGTGCAGGAGCACGTTGATCTTGTCGCGGCCATTCGCCAGGGATTCCAGATTGTTGAAGCAGAACAAACGGCCAAATCAACTCTGACCGCCATCATGGGGCGCATTTCGGCCTACACCGGCAAACAAGTCACCTGGGAAGAGATGTTGGAGAGTGAGCTGGATATCACACCGGAAGGATTTGCGAACGCGCAAAGCGATTTTGAAAAACGTTTCTCCATTGTCGACAATCCGATCATTCTCGTTCCAGGCACCGAGAAAAGAAGCTGATAAAAAGCCCTGTTTGAACAGGGCTTTTTGGTTTTCATATTTTATTTTTACGTCGAATAAACGTGGGAGAGCAACATGAAAACAATAGAAAAAATCACCATCATTCTGGCAGTAGTTTTTCTGGCTTTTTGCTGTACCGGTTTTGCAGCTGACAAAACAATATATTGGATTTCGGATGCACAGGATTCCGATGGCGATGGTATTCCGAGTGATCAGGAATGGATCTACTTTCTGGAAGAAGCCGGCTATCTGGTGAATTATGAGTATGGTTATTCCATGGCCGCTGGACAGGGGTATTGGACAGTGTTAGATGATTACAAACTTGCAGAATTGGATGAATCAGCCGATCTTCTTATTATTAGCCGAGCGACCAATAGTGGTGATTATGCCACCGATTTTGAAGAAATTTTATTATGGAATAGCATTTCTACCCCCATACTGATGCAAACCGCCTACATTGTCAGAAACAGCAGATGGCAGTGGCTCAATACCGGTGGCATTGTTGATGTGGTGGATACGCTGGAAGTTCTGGAACCCGAGCATTATATCTTTAAAGATGTGCCGATGATAGAAGAAAACAAAATCGCCGTACTCGATACTGGCTGGACCGCGGCCACGACATCGTTCCCGACCATAATCGATCCCGGCTATGGAAAATTATTGGCAGCACGCGCTGATACGGGTGGTGTATGGATCGTTGAGTGGGAGCCTTTTTTTGAGTTTTATTATGATACAGACCAATTCCCCGAAGGAAGGCGGATGTTTTTTGCTCTCGGTGAAACTGGAGGCTCCAATACATTGGAAATAGGCTATAAAAATACTACAGAAGCTGGCGATAAACTTTTTCTCAATGCGGTTAAATATTTGTTGGGAGATACGCTTGATTCCAAAGTACAGACACTATCAAATTTAACGCCAGCAAAATTTCACCTTGCACAAAATTATCCAAATCCATTTAATCCAGTGACGTCTATCAGCTATGCCCTGGAAAACAATGACTATGTCGCGTTGCGCATCTTTGATACCAGCGGACGACAGGTGGCGGAGCTGGTGAATGAATTGCAGGCACCTGGTGTCTATAAAGTTGATTTTGACGCCTCCAAGCTCAATTCCGGAATATATTTTTATCAATTGGCAACATCGACTGATTCGCAAATTCGCAAGATGACGTTGATAAAATAAGCCCCAAAAAAGACCCGATCGTCGCTGCGGTCGGGTCACAATAAATAATCAGTCTTTACCCGCTTCATACTGGCGAATATGTTTTCTTTGGCACCTTTGATCTCGCCCTCCAGTTCGTTCAGCCATTCCTTGATAAATTGTCGCTTTGACTGCCCATCCGTCGGACACGCTTGATCGACAATCGGGGTATGCCGCTCGGCACAATATTTTTTTATCAAATCCTCTTCAATATAAACCATCGGGCGCAGGACGTGATACCTGCCTTGAAAAACCGCAAGCTTTGGAATCATCGTGCTGATCTCACGGCCCCAAACCATGTTGATGATCAAGGTTTCGATGATGTCATCTTTATGGTGTCCAAAAACAATTTTATTGCACCCCAGCTCTTCGGCAGTTTCAAAGAGTCTCTTGCGTTTGAGTCGCGAGCATAAAAAACAGGGCCGTTCGCGGTTGGCATCGCTATGCGCATAAGGACCAATGTCCGTGCGCACAATCTTGTGATGAACCCGCAACCGGTCCAAGTAGGTCCGGATTTTGGCACACCGCTCATCAGCAACGTCGCCAAATCCAAGATCAATATAGACCGCGGTCATTGTCAAATTGTTCGCATAATGCCACACGTGCAGTGACAGCAAATCGATGAGGGCCATGGAATCGGCGCCACCGGATATGGCCACTAACAGGGAATCATTCTCCTGAAGCATATTATATTCGAGAACAGCTTTATCCAGACGAGCATTGAGTGTTTTATGCAAACGCGTCATGGCCGACTGTTTTGACTCCGGCTTTCAAGTTCCTGTTCAAGTCCACGAATAAAGCTTTTCATATACGCGTCGATAGCTTCTTTTGAGACATCGCCCTGACGGGCTAACTCCAATTCTTCCTGCCCCAGCGCAAGCTGACCCTCGCGAACGTGCGCCAAACCCTTTTTATAGAGGATGATAGAAATCCAGTCCCTCTTTTCATACAGTGTGGCAAATTGCAGCGCCTCTTCATAATCACTCTGTGCACGCATCCATCGCATCCGGTTTACCGCTGCATCAGCTGACTTTATGAGCGATCGGATGATCCCTTCAATATCAGGAACATACTTGTAGAATCGGGCTGCATATTCAAAATGTTGTTGTGCGTCGATCCATTGTTTGCGATCGAACAGAATATCGCCAATATGCTCTTCGCTGTTGGCCAGCCCAATACTATCGGATAAAATTTCCATCAAATCGCCAGCGATTTGAAAATACTCCAACGCTGCATCGACTTCTCCCCGCTCTTTCAACGTAACGGCCAAATGATAGCTTGCATCCGCTCGTTCACGATCGTCATTCAGATACCGGCTAAACGCAACCGAACGTTCCAAATATTCTTGTGATTTTATCAGAAAATTGCTTTGTCGCATCAAGTCGCCAAGTTTGGTGTAAAGTTGCACCACTCTGAGGGTATCGCCAACCTGAAGAAAATTATCCGCGCTGCTGTCAAAAAAATCCCATGCCTCGATCAATTTATTTTCGCTAAACTTTATCGAACCGAGATGAAAATAAATTTGCGCAGTCGTATGTTCGTCAGCAATTGCTTGAGAAAATGTGAGCGCATTCCCAAAAGTCTCAACAGCACGATCAAGATGCCCCAGTTTTTCAAGCGTAGCACCGGCTTGCAGCAACGCAAAGAGCCGTCCGTATGAATTCATGAATTGCTGAAAATTATCAAACGCTGCTTGCGAAGCGTTCAGACTCGCCTCAAGTTGCTCCATCTCTTTTAACAAAGCAGCATGATTGAGCTTGATCCAGCCAAACTCTCTGTCCGATTCACTGTAGAGGGCAGCAAGCGCCTGATAAAGCTCGGCCAAGGTACGCCTGTCATCAGTGCTGAGCGCAATTTGCGAATTCTGAATGCTTTGGATATTTTTGAGAAGCAATGAGCGCGCTGCATCCCCTTGCTGCCAGCGCGACAAAAGTTGCCTGATGGCACCATAAGTTTGCGGAAACAAACCATTGCCCAGAGAAAAACCGTAGGAAGAATCCGCATCAATTGAGAATCTTTGAAATCCCGGGTAAGGAAGCCACAACGGCAGGCTATTCTCCAGGGCGGACACTCTGCCAACTTTTGTCGGGAAATAGAGAAAAGTTGTGTCGCGCTGCTGCGTAAATGTGAAAAGCGCCTGTGCATTTGTCTGCCGCAGTAGAGAATCAGCACTTTCCTGGGACAACGGCCATTCTTCGTAATCAAAATAGAGAACCTTGCTTCTCAGCTCATTCTGTTTATATGTGCTCAAGATCGATTGTGCGCGTATTGTGCCTCGAAGAGTGTTTAATAATCTTGGCAGTTTGACATCATCCGTGAGACAGAGAATACCTTTTTCCATTGCGTGAAAACTGTAACCCCACCACTGCCGTTTCCATTGAATTAAATCGACAAAAGACTCAAGTTGATTCAGAATTACGGCTACATCGTCCGGATGCAACGAGAGGGGAATAGTCAGCTCCTCAAGAAAAACATCACTCGGAAACTCAACCGCCTCGACGTGCAGATGATAATCGCCATTGAGCTTATGAAGATAGAAAAAAAATACCGCTTGCAAATCGATCCTTTGCCACAGGTTTAGCAGCTTCGCTATATCAATTTTAGATGCAAAATCAGCCAAAAGCACCGCACCGAGATGGCTTTGGACGGTATCTACTGGTATATAATTAAATCGTTCGGAAGTCCTGAGTTTTTGGCCAAAATGCCCATATATATAATCAGCATAATTGACATATTCCTGGGTTTCAGCCGTAACGACGTACATCCGTCGCATCGAGAACTGAATACTGGCATCGGCTTTATTCAAAAAGCTGATTGTCAGTAAAAAAGCACATAAGGATATGTTTATTCCGGTTTTCAAAAGTCACTCGTATCTGTTACACTGATTGATGTGGCAATGCTTCATGTCGGCTCGATCGTCCGATCATGGCATTGTTGAGGGGTATTTGAATCGTGATGTGCTCACCCAATGGTTCCAGTTGTCGCCTTGAGACCTTGACAGACGATCCATAAAAGTTGAGGAGACGTTTTTTTGTTTTTTCAAAAATAGCATCACGACTCGCTGCCTCCCATGTTTCGCCGTCGCTTTCATCAATATGATCGGCGACCTCCAGCACAACTGTTTCGTTATCCTTGTAGCATGAAATTAAGACAGTCACCGGATTCATCTGCAACTCGGCGCCAAAGCGAATACATCCGTCGATGAACGGAAAAAGAGCCAGACTCGGAAAAGGAATTTCAAAGCATTCCTGTGAAAACTGTTTTGAAACGACCAAACGTTCGCCAAGGCGTGATCTTTCAATATTCAAATAGAGTTCAATGGCTTTAAATTCTTCACCCAAATAGGTCTGTTCTGTTTTTTTGAGCTCGGTGATCGTACGCACAAAATTGGCCAGATTATCAACCACTTCACTCGCGCGTATGGTGTCAAATAAAATCAATGCCGCTATATTATGCAATGTATTATAAAGAAAAAGACTGGTGACCGGTTCAGGCAGTGGCTTGAGCTCGGGTTTAATCGTCGAGACAACCTGATTTGTCGAGTATTGGCGGGTGACGGAGCGCTGATGTGTCTGCTGAAAAATCACGCCGATGATCAGACCGGTCAGAGACGATGTTGTCAGCAACGCCCAGCGCATAGCCGGATTAAAAAACATCGCTGTCACGCTACCGACGAGGGCGCCGATTATACTGAACATCAATAACGGATGTTGATTAAAAAGCCTATACATTTACCTTGATGCTTGTTACTAATTTTAGTGGCAAATTCGCGATCACCTGCCTTTGAATGACTTGATGCTGTTCGCGCTGTCCAAAACTTTTCGAATGCCATGCCGTGAAGATATGTATGTCTTCCCGGCAAGCTGAATCACTTTGATGAAAGGTTAATTCCGCTGTAAATGCCGGGAAAAGTGCAGACACCGATTGGTTTTGCCGGCTTGTCTCACACGGTGCACAGTGAAAATACATATCTATTTTATGATTTCCAACACCGGATATTAGGTCTAGGCAATACCACATACCATCCCGCGCTTCAATTGTGCGGTGATGGGTGAGCTTTTGACGTCGAAATCCGTTGTGCGAAGCTTGAACGCGCAGGATTTTTCCATCGTCGATTATTTCCTCTACAGTACATTCCGCGCGTTGTCCCCACTGAAACGGACCAAGGCTTTCGGACTGCGAGCGGTCGTCAACTGTGAGCGTGTTATGCGCAGCCGTACTGCGAAAATAGTCGCGATCCTGGCCCGCTCCGAGGTACAAGTAGGTACCGCTGTCAATCAGGACAGGCGTACCATCAACTGACAGGGTGAATGAAAGCGCATCAGCATGGCCGTGTGCGGCCATAGGAGCAAGTCCGAGGGGACCGCAGTCGAAAATCAATTTTTGCGGAACAGGTTTATCCTGATTCATGACGATATAGCCACCCGATTTAAAATGGATGAAAAAGCGATTCTCCTTTTTCGCACGTAGCTGAGAGAATGTACCAATTGCCGACTCACCAAGGAGCCAAAGCGTGGCTTCGGACAATTCAGTACATACTTTTCGGCAATTTGTGTTGCTGAACAAAACGGCAGCTGTGCTTAATGCGCTCAGATAACGATTCTTTTCTCCCTCTACCAATCGCAAGGTTTCCCCACCATCATCATCACCAATGTTGGGGATATAACCGTTTTGATCCATCAGTGCGACATAAAATTCAGCCATTTTTTCCAGGCGAACGCGGACCTCGGGTGGCACAGACACGCAGGCATAGTGTGCTGCGAGAAGCATTAAAATGCCAAAATCATAAATATATTTTTGGTAAAAAGTCGTCTGCTCCTTGCAAACGCCGTCCGAATGAACCTGGGATAACAGCTCATCAAAGACAATCGCAAAACCCAAATTTCGCCAGGTTTCGGCTTTGGCCAATTCGGGAAAATAACTGCCAGCATAAATCAGGCCAAGCGCTTCGCCGATGAGGTGATTATTGGCTGACGAGTATTTTGAAAGATGCCCTTCGATAAATTGAGCGTGCAGATGGATGGACTGGAGCACGTGCGCATAGAGGCCTGGATTGAGCTGCTGACTCTCCCGGACAAAAAAGAGCGACCATGTCCATGAAATGATGCGAAATGCGCACTCGAGCGAACTCGCCCAATTGATGCCCATTTTATACGGATTTTTTTTTATCCAGTCCGTCCATTGATCAAAAAGTGCCCGGGCGTATTTTTCCGAACCAGTCAGATAGAATAGCTTGGCAAAGGTGACAAAGTGCTGGCAACGGTTCAATTCCCAAATATACTTGACTTCCTTGATTTTTTCGGAATAATAGTCGATATCGCGCCAGTAGACAAGCGGTATCGCTTTTTTCAGCAGCGGATCATAATGCCAGTCAATCGACTCGGCAAAGTGAACGGGTAAACCAAAGATAGTGAACTCGCCTTTGATATATCGCTCAGCGGCCTTTGCACACAAATTTAAGTTTTTAACAAAGTGTGTCCGATATAAATCCACAAATTGTTCTCGAGGTTTTTTTTGCCAGCGAAAAGGTCGCCGGTTGTGAAAAGCAGTGTAGATAACCCTGAATTTATCCTCCAATGAGTCCGCTTGCCCATTGAGCTTTGCAATAAAAAGCGCCAGAGAATCGACATCACCTCGCAAAACTCGCTGCTTGTCTCGCTTATCTCTGAAATAACGCGCGAATCGAAAACATAACTCGGGCACGGACATGGCCCGCAAGCGGTTGAGTTTTTTCATTATTTGCAGGTATAGTTTATTTTTCTGACTTTTTGGCGGTTGTTGTCCCATTTGCTCAGTCTCGGATCCACTGCGAATCATGTCTGTTATCCAGCATACTCGCGCGAGTAATGGCGTCTTCACCAAATTTTTCCCGAATCACATCCATCACCTCATCCACTTTGTCCGAGACCTCCGGTGTATCGGCGAACAAATCCAGTTGTCCCGCTCCTCGCTCAAGATGCGCAACGCCCGCGCCAACAAGCCTGACCTTCTCCCGGCGGTTGAATTGCCGATAGAGCTCGACAATATTTTGCCAGAGATCATCAAAGTGATTCACAAATGTATCGAGGCTTCTTGACCGTGTAAAGGTGGAAAAATCTTCCAACCTTATTTTCAGGGTAATCGTACGACCGCGATAGTTTTTCCGACGCATCTCGCGCGCCAATTCATTACACAGATAACGCAATGTGTTCAAGATGATGTCATCATCACTCTGATCTGTATCAAAGGTCACTTCTTTACTGATTGATTTCGCACGAATGGCGCCCTCAACGCCACGCGCATCGATACCGTTAGCCAAACGATAAAAATGCAGACCGGCTTGACCAAATTTTGCATACAATTCATCACGTGAATATTTGGCTAAATCACCAATTGTATTGATACCAAGCCGCTTGAGTCGGGGCAGCGTTTTTTTACCGACGCCCCATAGTCGCGAAATACTCAAGGGAAACAAAAATTCCTTCACCGTGCCCTCTTGCACAATGACCAGTCCATCGGGTTTCTCCAGATCCGAGGCAATCTTGGCGACAAATTTGTTTGGCGCGATGCCAATCGACGCGGTTAGTTCAATTTGATCATAAATCCGCTTTTTGAGGTCAAGGGCGAGCTTTTCAGGCGAACCAAAAATCTTGTAGCTGGTACTGATGTCTAAAAACGCCTCATCAATGCTTAATTGTTCAATGTCCGGTGAGAAATTCTCAAGCAACGCCATAACTTGTTGTGACACCTGCGCATATCGTTTGCCGCGCGGAAAGACGTAAATCGCGCCAGGACAGCGGCGCCACGCTTCACGGATGGGCATGGCGGAATGAATGCCGTACTGCCGAGCCTCGTAGCTGCAGGTCGAGACAACACCGCGTCCCGTGCCTCCTTTGGGATCAGCACCAACCACGAGCGGTTTGCCGCGGTATTCCGGAAAATCGTGCTGCTCTATCGCGGCAAAAAAAGCGTCCATATCGATATGTAAAATAATTCGCGTCACCAAACTATTCTTTGCACTATTGATCAATAACTTTTATAGCGCGTGATTGGTTCTTAGAAAAGTCTCTATTATCGCTTTCCAGTCATTTTCCGTCTGATAGTCCCGGACGGTCAAATTCGGATCCGGATTACCGGTGATCATACGCGATACAAACAGACCGTGCTGGTGCAGAGCCAAAACTTTTTTGCCTGAATGGAGGGCATAACAAATCTCATACCCAACACCTAATGACGGATTGGAAATTTCGGCAATGACAAGATGCGAATCGGTCAACCAATCGATATCTCTCTGGTAAATTTCCTCAGCCGTCAACTGCAGTTCATAATCCAGCACATTTGGTTCGATAATATGCTCGGTTGGCACCGTATGTCCCAGATGCTGTACATATCGCACAATTTTAGTATAGGTACTCAAAAAAGTGCGTCCACCGGCGATCGCGCCACAAAAGTAAATCGTCATGTTTTTTCCACAATAATATATGACCGCACGCCCTCTTTCACAAATAAAAGAGCACATTTTTCGAAAAGTGTATAGTGGGTCACCAGGTAAATAAAATTCGATAACTTTTGAAAAAGATCCTCATTCCACATGCCAAATCGTTGTGATTTCAGCATTTTATTCAGAACTCGTCCGACGAGCAAAATAACCGCCGGGATTTTTGCGACATATTTAATTTCTTTCTCCAATGTCCCGCACTGCACCACATCCAAACCTGCCTTTCCGGCGAACGCCGCCAATTCTTCCGGACGATAGGCGGTATGGAAATATTTTTCCTGCCATGTGCTTTTGATGCCATAGTTTGTCATGACGTCGAGTTCCACCCATGTCGGGCGTTGGCGCCGGTAATTTGGCGTCGTGAGCAGTGCCCTTCCATTCGACTTGAGGACATGGGCAATAGAGTGAAATACCTCCTCTGGATGAAAACAGTGTTCAATCACCTCGCTGCACAAAACACGCTCAAAAACGCCGCTTTTAAAGCAGTATAGCCGTTCTGCATCAGCGACCGCATAAAAAACCGGCTTTTCATGATGCGCCGTTCGCAACACAGTTTGACTGAGATCGACACCAAAACGGGCACCACCTTTGTAATGCTGCAGATACATACCACGATTGGTGCCGATTTCCAGAAGCGAACCTGATTGCTGTTTCAGCCAGTTAATGACAAACTTTTTTCGCAGTTTTCCACGCAATGTGTGATAGACGGACTCTTCCTCTGGATACTTTTCCCCCACTTGATCATAAAAAATTTTCAGCAGTTCTTTGTCGCCCATTATACTCCAGGCGTTTTCCGACGCAACACATGGTTCATCGTTGCCAATTCGCTTTTTTCAAAAAAACGAACAATCCACAAGATAATCGGATATAAAAGAAACAAGACCGCCTTGATCGGGATCGTAGCGTCTCGACCTAAAAAGAACAAAGCCGCCACTACCAGCACCATTTTCAAAATACGTCGCCATTCACGCTGCACCGGATAAAGTTTTTGGCCAACATAATAAAGCGCGCTCGCCATGACCATATAGGCAATCACGCGCGCCCAGGCAGCACCGACAAAACCGATATGTGGAATCAATACGTACAACGCGATAACATTGCCTAATACACCGGCACCAGTGATAAACGGTAAATATTTTGTCTTCTTTTCCAGGTAGATGCCGATGATAAAATTGAGATACGCTGCATAAAATATATAGGCCAAAAAAATGATGGGTATGACAACCGTCCCTTCCCAGTACTCTTTTCCCAATAGCGTAAAACTGCCGATGCGGAGCCGAACTATTTCATTAATAAAAAGAGAAAAGAATAAAAAGACAAAGCTGCACGCTAGCAAGACATAAGTAAACACCTTTTTAAAGACTTCTTTGGCGTTTTCCTGTTTTAATGTGGAGAGGAAAAACGGATGCCAGGCAAACCGGAATGCCGTAATAAATAACGCCATGAACATGCCCATTTTTGCATTCGGTCCATACAGGCCGACGATATCGACTGAATTAAGATCCTCCAAAATAATCTTGTCAACAGTATCCATCAATCCAACTGATAGTGTTGACGGCAAGTATGGAATACCAAAGGCAAAAAGCTCTTTAAAGGTCGGCCAGTGAAACATAAACTTGAAATGGACGAGTGATGTGGGCACCATTAGCGCAAATGTGATAGCAGACGAAGCAAGATTTGCAATAAAAATACCTTCGATACCCATCTTAAACTTTAGAATAAAAACGATGTTGCAGATAAAATTAATGACCACATTGAGGAATTTGAAAAAGATAAATTGCACCGGCCTTTCCTCAGCCCTGAGGATGAGAAACGGCATCAGCGTCAGTGAATCGAAAAAAAGGATACCGGCAGCCAAGCCCACCATCAACGGCAGATTGACCGGCAGATTATGAATGTCTGTGCTAAATATGTGATCTGATAATGGCGCGCGCAAAAAATATATGAAACCCGACAGAGCGAGTGAAGTGATAAAAATGGATATATACGCGGTTGAAAAAATACGATTGCGGGCCTGCGGCGTATCGTCGATAATATAAAATCGGAAAAAAGCAGTGTCGAGGCCATAAGAATAAATCACCGTTAAAATGACAATGTATGAAAAGACCAGTGTATAAACGCCTAATAAATCAGTTGAAAAAATATTCGAGTAGAGGGGGATGAGCAAAAAGGTGATGAGACGATTGAGGATATGCCCGATCCCGTAAACGGCAGAATGCTGGAAGAGTCGTTTGATGCTCAAAAAGATAGACATAAATCACTCGTTGCTCTCAATACGTATAAAAATTTGGCCGACGATCAGCCAACAAATTATTTTGTGAATTAAGATTTTTATCTCGCGCCGCAGTGACATCAACATCAACAATCCGCACGCATTCCTCCCTGGCTGTTGCAGTGGTCAGAACTTTTCCGCGCGGTCCGACGATCTGACTGCAGCCGGTGAAAGCGATATGTTCATCCCCCCTTTCCTCAGAGCCAATTCGATTCGCCGTAATAGCATAGACATTATTCTCCAGGCAACGCGTCACCATGGCCTTTTGGCAGTGGGGCATCACCAGATTGGCGGGGTGACAAATGATATCCGCTCCCAAAAGTGCCAGAGAGCGCATGGATTCCGGGAAAATCCAGTCAAAACAAATCATCATGCCGATTTTGGCTGAACCCATATCGACCACAAAAAATGGTTTGTTTCCAAGGGTGAACCAGCGCTTCTCCGTGTCGAACAAATGGACTTTGCGATAGGTTGCAAGAAAGCCGCGAGGCCCAACCAGCACGCACGCATTATAGATCGCACCGTCAGTGGCGCGCTCGGCCACTCCGGCCACGATGTGACAGTTTTTTCTGCCGCAAAGCTGAGATAAAAAACGCGTGGTTTGGCCGTCTTTAGCGGATTCACTGAGCTGCTGTAGTTCATCGCTGGATTGAAAAAGATAGCCGGTGTTAAAAAGCTCCGGCAGCACGAACAAATCGGCCGCAACAGACTCTATCAATTCCGCTGCGCGGGCGAGATTGGCTTCAATGTGGCCAAAGTGGCAATTCATCTGGACAAAAGCAATTTTCATGCGTCTTTACGATGTATTTAAATCACTGTATAAACTGTCGAGAGATAATCCACCGAGCTCGATCCGACCATCACCTCAAACTCACCCGGCTCGACAATTCGCTGCATATTTTCATCATAAAAAGAGAGTTTTTCCGGCGTCAGCACCATCTCGACTGTTTTGCTCTCGCCCGCCTTGAGATGGATTCGTTTAAAATCCTTTAATTCCTTGATTGGTCGAGTCACAGATGCGACCTTGTCGTGTATATAGAGCTGCACGATTTCATCGCCTTCCCGATCACCGATATTGCTCACATCGATGTAAATTTTCGCTGTCGTACCGACACCGCCGGTCTCCGGCGTGATCCGTAAATTTGTATATTTAAAGGATGTATAACTCAAACCATAGCCGAAAGGCAGCAGCGGCGTATTATCATCAAACAAGTAGCCGCGGTTGGCCGAGGGCTTTTTATTATAGTAGACCGGCAGATGGCCGACGGAGCGGGGAAAGGTTGTCGTCAGCTTGCCAGCGGGATTCACATCGCCAAAAAGTATATCGGCGACGGCGTTGCCTGTTTGCTGGCCGAGATACCAAATATCCAGAATAGCCGGTACATGTTCAATTAAATAATTAATGGAAAGCGGCCGGCCGTGATTGAGCACAACAATGATTGGCTTGCCAGTCGCCAACAGCGCTTGCACGAGCTCGTTTTGCTCGCCTACCAAATCCAGACTGGCGCGATCGCCAAGATGATCGGACTTCCACGCTTCCCGGCAGGTCTGTTCATTGCCGCCGATCGCTAACAGGATGATATCCGTCCGTTTTGCGACCGCAACAGCCTCGGTAATCAGTATTTTATTTTTTTCCGGATCCGCTTTAACGACCTCATCCGCAAACCAGCTCGCATAACCCTCGGTTATCCGGCAGCCCTCGGCGTATTCAATCTTGATCTTGTCTCCCACTTTGTTGCGCAGCCCGTCCAGCAGATCAATCCCAAGCCGCGGCTCGTCATTGTAGCCGCCTAAATGAACGCCCTGGGCATTCGGGCCGATGATCGCCATGGACTTTATTTTATTCACGTCCAACGGTAGCAGGTGATTGTCATTTTTCAGCAGCACCGCGCACTTGTACGCCGCTTTTAATGCCAATTTTTGATGTTCTGTGCAATTGACGATACGTTCAGCAAGGTCTGGATCACAGTAAGGATGCTCAAAAAGCCCGAGCTCAAACTTGAAACGAAGAATTCGTTCGACGGCTTGATCGAGCGTCGCCTGTGCCAGCTTGCCGTCTTGCACAAGTTTTTTGAGATGCGGATAACAATCCATGTCCGGAAATTCCGTATCAACGCCAGCCTCGAGCGCCAGCCGCGCGCATTCGGCTTTGTCATTGGAGATGTTGTGATACTGCTGCAGTTGATCCACAGCAAAATAGTCTGATACCACAATGCCGTCAAATCCCCATTCCTGGCGTAGAAGATGGTGCAGCAGCCATTTATTTTTATGACACGGTACACCATCGATTTCGTGATAGGCCGCCATAATGGCGCGAACACCCTCACGTTTCACCGCCACCTCAAAGGGATAAAGAAAGACCTCTCGCAAAAGACGTTCCGGAAAACTGGCCGGCCCGCAATTGGTGCCATTTTCCGGCTGGCCATGGGCGGCAAAATGTTTGGCAGTCGCGGCGACATGTTTATGATCAATCCGGCCTTTGCCTCCCTGGAATCCGCGTATCGCTGCTGCTCCCATTTCAGCGACAAGATACGGATCTTCGCCGAATGTCTCTTCCACCCTGCCCCAGCGCGGATCGCGAGCGACATCCAGAACCGGTGTGAGCACGTGGTGGCCACCGCGGGCGCGCACTTCTGCCGCAATCGTCGTGTAAATCTCCTCGACAAGCTCGATATCCCAGGAACAGGACAGGGTGATCGCTTGTGGAAAATTGGTTGCACCCGGCGCCTGCTGGCCGTGCAACGCTTCTTCGTGAAATAAAATCGGGATTCCCAGGCGCGTTTTCTCCACCGCGTATTTCTGCATGGCGTTGGCAAATTCCGCACTGGCGCGCGGACCAAGATTTTTCCCACGCCTGTTCTCACTCGGCCGGCACACCGTGCCGATGCCGTCTTTCATAAACTCGCCCGCCTGGTCCGCCAAAAACGTGCCCTCATCGGTCATGAACTGCTGTTTCAAATCCCAGATCGATAAAAGCTGTGCGACTTTTTCATCCACTGTCATTCGCGACATCAGATCGTCAATGCGCTGCGGGATGGGTGCATCAGGATTTTTATACAGCGCCGTTTGTTTATCACTCATCGTACTATCCTCATTTTTGTAATGACGTCTAAAGATACAAAAAAATATCTTTGTTTTATAACCTAAAATTCTAATTTTGCACAACCAGGCAGACGAGCTTTTTGGGCGAAAGTTTTCATTGTATCACAAAGAAAAGGAGGCTTTTCATGAGAAAGCAAAGAGCATGTAGTGTCCTGTGCGCTTTTCTGTTTTTTGTATCGACAACAAGCGCACAAATTCCGGGAGAGCTGCCAATCATTAATCCCGGATTCGAGGCTGGTGATAAAAGTGGCTGGTTTGAATGGTCAGAGGGTGGTGACTTTATAGTGGAAATCGTATCAGATATAACACATTCTGGAAATAACGCTGCCAGGATTTCGGGCGAAAGTGGTGCTTTTTATAAAAGCATAACCGATGAACTACTGCCGATGGTGCCTGGCACATTCTACTGTTTTGTGGCTGAAACTTTTATATCGTTGGATGATCCTTTGCAAGAAGGACAAAATCTCTATCTGGCAAGCAAAATAACCACGTCTTCCGGAGAGGAATGGTTTGAATCTGCAAAAAAAGTTACTTTTACAGATAATGCTGGAATGTGGCAGCAATTATCATTCGGTTTGGAATGTCCGCCAGATGTGACTGCAATCACGGTTGAATTCAAATGGACCGGAACCGGTGCTGGCACACCAGGCAGTGTATACGTGGATGATGTCAAAATAGTGCGGATGGAGCCTCCGGAATCGCTCGGCGATTTCGGGGTTGAAGATCCGGATGACCAGCTTTATGGCTGGGATGGTGGTTGGTGGTCATGGGCTTACTTACCGATTGAGCCACCAGAAGGTGAAGAAACATGGATCGATAGTACGATAAGCCATGGCGGTAAAAGGTCGGTGGCAATGGTTCCGCAGGACTGGAATTCGTTCTCGGATGATTGGTTTTGGGGCGGCTTTTATACTTGGACGGGTATCACCGCATTCGATACAGTCAATTATTATCACGAAGGCGATGCATTCTACATGGGCGCCTGGGTGATGCATTCAAGTGATGATCCGCTTGTCGGAGAGGTTAACGTCCAGATTGAATTAAGCTTTAAGGATATTAACGGAGAAAATTTATCCAACCTGGGTTATTCCGAAGGCAGGGCGTGGTCACCAAAGCAGCTTGATGAAACAATGCCGACAGATGAATGGCATCGACTGGAGATGTATATCGAATGTCCGCCATTGGAGCCGGAAACAATCGTTGATCGAATCGATCTGGTGATGCGACTCTACCAATGGGGCCCTGCCTGGGGTGTCGTTTACATTGATGATGTTTTTATGGCCAAAGGAACACCGCCACCAAGCGTTGTCGAAAATAAAAAACCAGTTGTGCCCGCAGGAGTATCACTCATGCAAAATTACCCCAATCCGTTTAATCCAAAGACAAACATTCGCTATTCAATTCCGGTTTCTTCCAAAGTTGAATTGGCTGTTTTTGATCTATTGGGCAAAAAAGTGGAAACGCTGGTTGATGAAGAAAAACTGGCGGGGACGCATGACGTGACATTTGATGGTTCTGATTATGCAAATGGTATCTTTTTTTATAAACTCACAACCGAGACGCAAGCTATAGCACGAAAGATGGTGCTCGTCAAATAGTATCTCATGTTGGCATACTTTGGTTGCACTTTGTCACCCTATTTTGTACATTGAAACTGCGCAGCTTGATATCTGCAGCTCTTCAACCAAACAATGTGACCCTCTTGCGACACCTGGGGGGAAAACGAGAAAGACCTGCCTTATGCCATACGAAAAGCAGATCATGCACACTTTTGCATTATGGAGGAACTCATGACTTTAAACAAAATCATGTTGTTGGCTGTTGCTTTTATTTCGCTTTTTGTGTGCTATTGCGAAAAGGATGATCCAAGCGGGCCGTCGCAAAAAAAAGACAATGTTTATATTTATGGCCTTCTTGGCAGAGAAAAACACTGGGATAATCCTGACTCCAGTCGTTACTGGGTGTATGCTCGAGTTTTCAACCACCCAAATCATAACGAGCTGCAAGCAGAATTGTCGCACGAGGGAACTGTTATTCCACTTGAAACGCACCATTGGGATTCTGACACCTATTTCATAGAGAGCGATTTCGATTTTTCATTCGAGCCCAACGAACAATATGGTTTCAAAGCTGCGGATTCAAAAAACAGCTACAGCGGCACCATAGCAACTCTGCCACAACTCGAAATCACTGTTGATACGCTGATTGCAAACAGAATAAACCTGCAATGGACAGATATCAAGGCGGATTTCTATGATATTGAACTCTATAATAGTGGTGATTTTGAAAAACATGTCCAGCTGGAGGATACACAATTCAGCATAGATCTAGACGAATTACCATGGGCTACGGATTCCAGGTTAAGAATTGTTGTTGCCGGTTTCAAAGGCTTTAGTCCGATTTCACATCCAGCGATGAACATAAAGGGTTGTTACGGCTATTTATTTGGCTATAGTATGGATGAAACTGAATTTGATCTGGAAAGTTTGACGTTTTCCAAAAATAAAACACCGCGAGAACAGCCGGTCAATCTTGACAAGCTGATGCAGTCTTTGTGGCACAATACACCAGCAGCGAGTGGCGAAACAGCGGTCGCGTCGATAGATTTTATGTTTACATATGGTTATATTTATAATTCGAGCTACAATCCCAGTTCCTATAGCTATTTTTATGGTGCAACGCTTGCGGCTCCGGCGAATTCAATCTCTGTTTTTGAGGGGCACATTAATAGTCAGCCGCTGACATCCTATTATTGGGGGGGATTTCTTTTTGGCATCAGAAGCTGGGATGACCTCTACACCGTCTATGATAGCGATGATCAATTCAAATTAAAGCTGAATATCAATAACAAAGTTGACTCGGCCAGTGTCGCCATTCCGGATACCTTTTCAATCATCTCGCATCCCCCAACCGAGGTGATTCCCACGGCGCCATTTAATATTCGATGGCGGAGGCCCGCCAATACAGATTTCTTTTTTGTAGGAATGACATGGCGGGCGAAAGGTGATTCCACATCAAAAGAAATGCTTTATGTTACCAATGATGATTCTTATACTGTTTCCGATGTGCCGGACAGTCTGATTTGGCTTGATATAGAGATCACGGCTGTGAATGGAGCCAACCCAATGCAAGCCCTCAATCCGAACCTCAAGAAATTAAATGGCTACTATTATGCTATTCGTGGCGCCAGAGAGGACCTAAATTACACGAATGAAGGTTTGAAAAAACTGTCACTCACATCCGACGGGATATTGCAGCGTTCGAACACCAATGATCGAATCCATAGTTATATGATTTCCAGGTTCGCTGAAAAATACCCCGAGCTTGAAAAGCACAAGCACGAGTTGTTCAAAAAAATGCAGCTGCAATAGGATTGATCTTATGTGTGCGGTTGCTTCCAATCGCACACATATTTCAATATCGCAACGCAGCATTTTTATGCGGGGAATGGCATGAAAAAACAGCAGCTATTAAATGATCAGATGGTTCTGCTCCTCTTGGCCAGTGTCAAATTCCTCACCTATATTCTGGTTAACACGCAGGGTGGTTATGGCCTCTTTCGCGATGCGTTTTACTACCTCGCCTGCGCTAATTTTCCGGATTGGGGTTATGTGGATCAGCCTCCTTTATCGATTATAGTGCTGTTGATATGGCGATTCTTTTTTGGTGATTCTCTCTTTTCCATTCGATTTTTATTAGCGCTATTAGGCGCATGCGTTGTTTTTTTCACCGGTAACGCATGGACATCATTGATTTATATCCTCATCAAGACTATAAAAACTGGCGATGCAAAATTATGGCTGCTATTTGCTGCCGGCGCGCTATTGGCCGGTGCAAATGATTATTATCGACATCTGTACCATTTGCCACCAGCGATTTGTGGTCACAACAACTATTACCTGTGGGGGACGCGAGGGCAAACCGGTGAGGTGTTGATCATTTTCGGCGGACATAAAAAATCTCACGAAAGAATTTATCACTCTCAAAACATTTTGATTAATTAAATAAAAAGATATTAAAGTAAATGTTGAATAGCACAGCGACATGACAAAACAACAACTCGTCAAACACGAAGGCAGGATATCCATACTCGTGAATATTTTGCTCTTTGGGTTAAAATATTGGGCAGGCATCGTTACCGGTTCAGTTGCCATCATTGCCGATGCCTGGCACACGATATCAGATTCCATTTCGTCAATTTTTGTCCTGATTGGCGCCAAAGTTTCTGAAAAACCGCCGGATGACCGTCATCCTTTTGGCCACGGGCGCGCCGAATTGATCACGACAATTATGATTGGCATTTTTTTGGCCTTTGTTGCGTATGAATTCACCCGCGAATCCATATCCCGTCTGCTGTCGCACGAACAGGTCCATTTTGGCAGATTAGCGCTTTTTGTAACGATTGTGTCAATTCTTGTCAAGGAAAGCCTGGCGCAATTTGCCTTTTGGGCCTGGCGGAAAACAAATTCGAAATCTTTGCGCGCCGATGCATGGCACCATCGCACCGATGCGCTATCATCAATCCTTGTATTGATTGGCATTCTTCTCGGCAACCACATTTGGTGGATTGACGGCGCCCTGGGCATTCTCATAGCCCTTTTGATCTTTTATTCCGCCTTTTATATCATTCGTGATTCGATAGATCCGCTCATGGGCAAAAAAGCCGATCGCTCGATTATAAACAAGCTCAAGCCCCTGTGCAGCCAAATTTGCGGTGAATCGATCCAAACGCATCATTTTCATATTCATGAATACGGTGATCACACAGAACTCACTTTTCATATCGTCTTTCCATCAGATTACACCCTGCAGGTGGCACATGACCTGACAAATCAAATCGAAATGGCCATACGCGACCAATTCAGCATAGAAGCGACAATTCATATGGAGCCTCGAGGTGATGAACAGGATTATCGCCCGGAGGAACAAAAAGTTATCTAATATCTTCAAGGGGAGTACATCATGAAAAAGCTATCACTTTTTTCCCTTTTGTTCGTTCATGCCCTGGTTGCCCAGGCCATTGAAGTCGGTACATCATCGACCCGCTATGCAACCGCATTTAATAACGCTCGAAAAATAGTGAGAACCGCGGCTCAACGACGGATCGTTGTGTATGAGGATAGCCTGGCCGATAAAGCAGTAGTGCGACTTGCCTTTAGTGACGATGGAAAAAATTGGCAACCAAAATCACATCTTGTTTTGGGAGATGGACATTCGCCAGCGATCGCTGTCAGTGACAACGATACACTCTACATCGCTTATACAAAATGGAACGAAAGCGTGATCAAACTCGTCATGTTGCCTGCCGATGATCTTCCGGATCTTGCAAATGTCCATGACCTGGATATCTATTTTGGCAATCCCGGAGCACAACACGGCTATCCAACACTTGATGTGGGCCTAAAATTTTTGCATCTTGCGTTTCAAAGTTATAATATCGCTGCGAGTACGTCCACCATTCGTTATGGATTATTCCATCGCAACCTGGAACCGGCGACATCTATCTTTACAGTGAGTGCGCTCAATGCCACCGCCACACGGCCCACTTTGCAAACTGATCTGGAATTTGGCTCCGATTATGTCAATCTGTTTTGGAATGAGGACCAAGAATTTTTGCGAGGGATTCACCACCTCTCCCTCAATGCCCGGCAGCTCTTTCTCAATAATCCTCAAAGTGAAAGCGAGTTTTGGGAGCAACTGCAAGCTGAAATCGCTTTTGTCAATACAATTTTTCCGCAGTTAGGCGGCTGTGAACATCCCTCTGCCTCCATTCGAACGGCGGAATGGGGTTCGAGCGGCGATTATGTCTTTTTGAACCGAATCATCCTGGGGTGCGATAATCCGACAAAACAACAGTTTCAGTTGTTCAGCATAGACTATGAGACCAATTCATCAAGTATCGATTTTCGCAGCGGTTACACCTATAATAGCGACATTATGACCTGGCCGAGCGTGGATGATGTCATCCTTGATCCTCGCAGTTGTGCCATCCTGTGGGAAAGTGACGGCACCATTCTTTATGGCCAATCCGAGTATGCTGATATCGTAACAGATCCGCCAATTGAGATCAGCGAAATCGGTTCCTCGCACTATCCCAGCGTCTGCTATAAAACATTTCGCGCTGATTCGTTTGATGTCGTCTGGACGCAGGGGGATTCGGCACCCTATAAAATTATGTATTGCCGATTGGCAAAAAAATACTGGTTTGACCACCTGACTATTCTCACAACATCGCTCAAGCAGGGGATCTATCGAGATCCCGACGGCTATGAACAGGTCATAGAAATGAGTGGTGGGCTCAACAAGCCTGTCCTGGAAATTATAAAAGGACGTCTTCCAGACAGGCTTCGCCTGGAAGAAAAATGGCTGACAACCGGCAAATGGTATATTACCGGAGAGGCGATTGAATCCGGTGACTTTCCCATAACATTGCGCGCCCGAGACCTGGGCCATGATACCGGCATGTTGTTTGATTCAGTCGACCTGCACCTTGTGATAAAAAATTCAGCACCTGTCATCGATGCCGACACAACAATCGCCTCCCTGACCGGACAGAGCATTTCATATCGATTCAGCATCACAGATCCTGAAGACAATCCAATTGAATGGCATGTCCAGAATCTCCCAACCTGGCTGCGGCAGAACGGATTTAGCATCACGGGTACAGCGCCTGACGAGCCGCACGAGTCAGAATTTATTATCGCAGCAACCGATTTTGATAAAAGGGCTTCACTCGTGGTGAAAGTCAAGATTTTTACCGCAATAAATAATAAAGCCGAGACGTATCCGTCGCGTTTGACACTGCTTCCACTCTACCCCAATCCTTTCAATCCCGCAACAACCATAAAAATAGGCGTACCGAAGCGAGATCGTGTTTGTGTTCAAGTCTATGATGTCGCCGGACGATCGGTGGATGTATTGCATGATGGGATATGGGAGAGTGGCTGGCATGAAATATCCTTCGACGCGACCAATCTTACATCTGGTACCTATTTCGTTCGCCTGAATACGGATGATGAGATTCAAATTCAAAAATGTTTACTGCTCAAATAGGATGTACCTATGAATCGACGATCTTTTATCAAGACGTGCGCGACAGCGTTTGCAAGTTCGACACTTTACAGATGCTCGACGAGAACGACTGTTCCGTCCTATCTCACGGATTATAAACAAACCTAAAGGAACAATTTATTGCCGACAAGTTTGACGTTGATTACATCACCGATTTGGCGCTCGATGCTGGAATGAGCTATATCAATCTCACCTCCAAACACCACGATGGTTTTTGTCTTTTTGGCACAGCGCAGCACAGGTATCATTCAGTTGCCGCCCCTGCGCATCGCGATCTGATCGATGATCTGTCCGAGGCTTGTCAACAAAAAGGATTGGGACTCTTTCTCTATTATTCCTATTTCGCCGACTGGTGGCACCCCTATTTTTATCCGCGTGAGGCAGGTTGGCAGAATGCGCGTCCGGCCTACGATTTTGACGAACCGCGCTATCTGTGGAAAAAAGACCAGGATTTTCGCTTTTACGTCGATTATGTGCACACCCAGATCAGGGAGTTGTTGACGCACTATGGACCAATAGCCGGCATCTGGTTTGATCCGATTATGGGATTTTATCATCGCCCGGATCTTTTTCCTGTTGCCGAAACCTATGCACTGGTTCGCTCACTGCAACCACACACACTGATCTCGGCCAAACAGGGCGCCAACGGGGATGAAGATTTTGCCGCGCCGGAACGGCATGGTCACTCGCTGGCTGATCGATTCGAAAATTCCGAGCTCAGAAAAGTACCGGAAATCGCCTGGGAACGCAACAAGAACAGACACAACGAAATTTGCGATACCCTGCAACCGCGCGTTTGGGGCTATAAAAAAGCTGACGACAATCAGCACAAAAGTGCCGATGATGTGCTATCGATGTTGGAGGCGGCGGAAAAGGCCCACTGCAATTTGCTCCTCAACACCGGGCCGCTGCCGGATGGCTCGATCGATAAAGTTGACGCCGCCACCCTCCGGGACGTCGGGAAAAGATTGCGATCTGCCTGATACTTGCGTATATTGGCCATCCCGGTGCTCGGCCTTGCGAAGGTGCCAGGCACTCAAAATCATTGTAAAAAATAGGTGATAAAACCGAGCAGAGGAGATTATAGTGAAGATTGCGACAATTTCGGCACTTTTTTTTCTCGTCTTTTCGCAATTTTTATGTGCGGTTGACACTGTTTACGTCGATTTATACGACGAACAGCAAACCATTCTTGGCAACGGCATTAATTTCGAAGGCTATCATCGCACCGGCGGCAGCGAAGTGTTAGCGTCCAAATTCACCACCATGCTCACTAACCTCAATTCACAGCTATTGCGCGTCGGTATGCCCCTCGAAGAGTGGGAACCGGCCAATGATGACGGCGATGCGCAGAATATCAATTGGCCAAACTTTGTCGATGCCGGGCGCGTGGCCAATTCTTTCAACCGTTTGCAGAATCTGGATGGCAGTGGCTACGATCTGTGGCTGGCGATCTGGGATATCGCGGACTGGAATGTAAAAAATCCGGGCAACGATTCACAGCGAAGGATAAAAAATATTGACGAATTTGTCGAGTCGATTACCACCTACCTGATCCGAGCCAAAGAAAAATATGGCGTGGAACCGAAATATGTCTCGGTAAACGAACCCAGCATAGCTGAAGAAAACGGCTGGGGCGGCTATCAAATTGCCTTGAGCGTGCAGGAGCAGGCAGAGATCATTTTAAAAGCGGGTGCGCGTTTTCGGGACCGGAATCTCTCGACCAAATGGCTTATCGCACTGCACAAAGCCTACCCCTCTGAGCTGGAACAGGCTAGACGCATTTATGAAACGACCGGTGTGATCGATTATATCGCCGGCTTTGATTTTCACGGCTACTGGTGGCAGACCGGACACGATGCCGAGCTGGCTGCCTGGGCTGAATGGACGGCGACCACCGGCTTGCCAAATTTTGCTGGCGAATGCGACTATGACAACCAGTTCTGGCAACTGGACAGCGCTGT
This sequence comes from Candidatus Zhuqueibacterota bacterium, assembly GCA_016928775.1. Taxonomy (GTDB): domain Bacteria; phylum Zhuqueibacterota; class Zhuqueibacteria; order Residuimicrobiales; family Krinioviventaceae; genus Kriniovivens. The sequence goes on from JAFGKD010000065.1 coordinate 24,049, forward strand.
CAAAGCCAGGTGGGAGCACGCTATCGAAACGGGTACGCTGCTCTTCAAAATGTACACGGTAGCACAGGCAGAGGGCTCCCTGTTGTGGTATGGCGATGCTCCGACCAGCAGTCGTCCCTATCGTTATGCCAACAAACATTTTTATGACTTTATGAATCCGGGGAGCATCATGCTTCATTCGAGATCAACAACAAATTCAGTACTTGCAACGGCATTTAAACATAAAATGGAGGACAAGTTTGCCGTTATTCTGCAGAATTCCGGCGGCTCGGCCAGAGAAGTTGTGTTGACCGGAGTGCCGAACAAGTCCTTGACCTGCATTGAATCCAGGGATGGCAGCCACTACAAAACGGTCAACACAAATCTCACACCCGTCGATGGTGCTGTGACCATCACCCTGGCGGCACAATCGATCAACACACTGCACGGCACAGGCGGCGGAACGCCGACGGCGACATTTTCCGTGTCGCCGCAGATCGGCTTGCCACCGCTGATCGTGACTTTTGATGCTTCGGCTTCCTTCGATCCGCAAGGAACACCCTTTAGCACTTATCAATGGGATTTTGGTGATGGCGAAAGCAAAAGTGTTTCGGTTCCGGTGACTCTGCATACCTATTCAAAAGCCGGTACCTATACCGTCACCCTTGAAATAATGAACGCAGAAGGAGAAAAAGCCACCGCTCACGCTCCTGTCTATGTATCGGCCAAAGCCGAGATCAACAGCACCTCGGATGCGCCAATGACTCCGAATCTCGAAAATCCCGCTGAAGCAATTTGGGCGCGTGCCCCGTCGAATTTGATCCGGCATGTCGTCTCTGGCACGGTGAGCGATCCAGGTGACATCTCCGCGCAGTTTCGAGCGCTGTACACCCAAAATAATCTCTATATTCGCGTCGATGTACAGGACGACAAACCGGTTGCGCTGGATAACGGCGATCGCGTCGCACTTTTACTCGACTTTGGCAATGAGAAAAACAGTTTTATGGATGCCAATGATTTTTTCATTACGACACCGTTGGACACCAGTTATCTAAAGACATCCGGACTGGCGGTGCAGGCCAGCTCTTTTTTATATGAGACCGGCTATTCGTGGGAATTTCGCATCTCTCTACAAAGTGTGCAGTTGGCGCCAAAAAACGAGCAATTGATCGGGCTCGAGATCGTTGTGAATGATGTTGATTCCGATACCGATTGGGCGCAATTATCCTGGAATAATGTAAACGACGAGATGAACCGCGATCCGAGCGGCTGGGGATTGGGTCAATTTCACCTGGATGCCGGCAATCCGCCAAACAGACCACCAACCGTCAGTCTGATCGCACCCGTCGGCCAAAGCCTTTTTGATCTCGATGCATCGATCACACTTGCGGCTGCCGCAGTGGACAGCGACGGCACGGTTGCCGCTGTTCGTTTTTATGCCGGGGGCAAAATAATCGGGCAGGATGACAACGGCAGTGACGGCTGGTCACTCGCCTGGACGCCGCCGCACAGTGGCGCTTTTATCGCCACGGCCGTGGCGATTGATGATGATTTTGAGCGCGCGCGGTCGCAACCGGTGCGCTTTTTCATTTACGAGGGTGCGCAACCGCAGGTGCTGTTTTTGACCGGCGATCCCGATGACCTCGGCAATGACGCTGTCCTGAAAAAGCAGCTGGAAGATAACAATGGTTTGCGCGTGCAGCTCAAAAGCGGCGAAACAGCAACTTTTGCCGACGCGGACGGCAAAGCGCTCATTTTTATCTCGGAATCCATTGGCTCGCGTGATTCGGAAGCGACGTTCAAGGACGCTGACATTCCGCTCATCTGTTGTGAATCCTATATTTATGATGATCTGGGCATGACCGGCTCGCAGACGCGCACGGATTTCGGCCGGGAACGCGGGCAGTATATTGTTCTGCAGAACACGTTGCATCCGTTGGCCGCCGGCCTGCAAGGCGACACTATACAGGTGCTGCGCCAGGAAGCCAGTTTGTCATTCGGCCAGCCCAGTGAAGGAGCGCATGTTATTGCTACTGTTGTTGGTACGGATAAACCAGCCCTCTTTGCTTACGAAAAAGGCGCGCCTATGGTGAACGGCACAGCGCCGGCAGCGCGCATCGGTTTTTTTGCGACCAACTCGGCTGCCGGTGAAATGACTGACGACGGTTTTGCCTTGCTCGATGCCGCGATACAATGGGCAGTGCGCCAGCCGACCAAAGTCGCGGAAAAATCAATGTCATCGACGGTTCCGGCAACTTTTGCCCTGAACCAAAACGTTCCCAATCCGTTTAATCCCACGACTCGCATTGACTATGATCTCGCGCAAGCGGCGCACGTCACGTTGGAAGTCTATAACACCCTGGGGCAGAAAATCCGGACATTAGTGGATGAAATCCGGCAGCCCGGCGTCTGTCATGTTGTGTGGGATGCACAGAACGAGCAGCGACAGACGATGGCGGCTGGTCTCTATTTTTATCGTCTGGAGGTAAAATCCAAAACGACGCTATTTAGCGCGACGCGAAAGATGGTGCTGCTGAAATAAGGATGGCCGGTACGAGATGGGAAATCACATTCCCTGCCGGATTTTATGGATGAATCAACTCAGGATGTGAAGCCAAATGACGAAAATAACCATCAAGGACATAGCGCGAATGGCCAACGTGTCTGTGGCGACCGTATCGTTGGTTTTGAACGACAAACCGTCGCGTATCAGTCCGGCAACGCGCGATAAAATAAAAAAAATAGCAGAGGAGCAGCATTATGTTCCGAATGTGGCGGCGAGAGGTCTGGTCGGTTCTTCGACGAACACCATTGGCGTGATCATATCCGATCTTGGCGAACCGATAAATGCCGCAACGACGAGAGCCTTGTCCGAATTGATCAGCCGGACACCGTATGATCTTGTGCTGTACGAGACTTTTGTCGATTGGCGTCAAGGACTCTATAACAAAATCGGCCGCGAAGGCCGCGTCGATGGCATCATTCATAAGGCTTTTGATCTAAAGCCGGAAGATAAAGATTTTGTCAAAAGCATCGGCGTGCCGGTGGTGATTTATGAGAATGACATGGACTGGATTGACTGCGTGGCGCTCGATAACGATAATGCGTGTTCTATGGCCATCAAATATCTGTTGAGAAAAGGACACGAGCATATCGGCGTCATCAGTTGTCGTCAGGATTCGGACACGATGAATCTTCGGCTGGCTGCGATTTGCAGGAGCCTGGCTGAGGCCGGAAAATCCCTGCGTGATGAACAGATTTATTTTGTCGATCGTTTTACGCCGGAGCATGGCAAGTTGGCGGCGGATTATTTTCACAACCTGGCGGACAAACCCACGGCCATTTTTTCCATTGCCGGCGATTATGTCGCCACTGGTTTTGTCACCAAAATTCAACAACTGGGTTATCATGTTCCCGATGATTTTGCCGTGGTGGGATTTGACGATCTGTGGTTTTCCTCCTATGTGCAGCCGAAATTGACGACGCTGCGCCAACCGCTTGAGCAGATGACAAAAGCGGCTATCGAGCTGTTGCTGCAGCGATTTGAGCAACCGGACAAGTCGTTTGAGACGAGGACTTTCAAGCCAGAACTGGTCATTCGGGACTCCGCATAAATAAGGTTAAACGTTTTATTCAATATTTGTAATTCCAGCCTCTGATTATTTTATTCAAATACACTTCCTGTTTACCCATCAATATCAGCATAGCAAAATAAATACTTGACACGTATGTCCGTAATTTTTATATTTTGATTGATAAAACGTTTAACCATTTGTTTGACATTTTATTTAAAAGGAGAATGATTCATGAAAAATTCTACTATCATTGTTGCATTCATGCTGTTGTTGTGTGGATTTGTCGCAGCGCAACAATTCCCGCCCGTTGAGCTCCCAGGTCCGTGGCCGTTTGGCACTGAGCAAGTAAGAAATGATGCCCCTGTCGACATGAATGATCCGAACGACATTCTGCACGAATACACGGCCTACAAAGCATCACCTGTTGTCGACGGCGAGATCGAAAACGATGAGGTCTGGAACCAGATTCCCTGGACGCTCATGGAATCGTGGGGCTTTAATGACTGGTCACAAAGCTGCACGCTGTTCCGCGATGAGTGCGAGCCGAAAATTTGGAACGGCTGGAGCGACCTTACCGCCTGGTTCAAGCTGTTTTGGGATGACGAACATATTTATCTCGCCGTCAAACGCTTTGACGACGATTACAGCTTTGTCGAAGACTCGTACGACAACAACGGAAACATTTGGCAGAACGATGCCTATCAGGTCAAATTTGACGCGCGTCCGACTTTGCAGTTTGAGATTGAAGCACCTGGCGCCGAAATCGGTTTTGGTCAAATTTTCGAAGAAGAAGCGTACAATGTCTGGATGAATAATTTCAATTCCAATACCGAGCTGGACATTGCTGTCGGCAATTGCGACTCCGGCATTCCGTCCGCCGCCGGCAAAGCCATTTACGGCACGCTGGTACAAACGGATTCGATGATCATTGAATATTTTGAAATCGCTTTTGTCCGTTGGGACGAATTTTACCCTGATGAATCGCAAATGTTCTCTATTATGGCAAACGACCGCGATTATGACACGCTCGAAGGCGTGGCGCAATGGGCCCAGGGCATCTGGAGCAAAACGCAGGATAAATATGGCAGCGTCTTGTGGAGTTCGCAAGCCATTCCCGGCACAAAAGTTGAAAGCGATGCTGCAGCGCCGGTTGATTTCAAACTGGCGCAAAATTACCCCAATCCCTTTAATCCCTTGACTACCATCGAGTTCGAGCTTGCGACTGCTTCCAATGTCACGCTGGCCGTGTATGACGTGACCGGCGTGCTGGTGCATAAGCTTGTCTCGCACCATCTCGACGCCGGAACACACTCGGTTGAGTGGAATGGCAATACAGCAACCGGCAAACCGGCGGCCTCGGGTCTCTATTTTTATCAACTTGAGGCGCACGGTGCGACAACAAATCATTTTTTGGTGCAAAAAATGACCTTGATGAAATAACCATGTTGTTCTAATCGGATAACGTGCTCTTTGTTCGAATTAAAGGGCACGTTATTTTAAGCTGTTTCAATCCAAATAGGAGAGTCAAGATGAAAAATTTACAAACGATTGTTATGCTAATTTCGGCCATTTTTTTCCTGAACAGACCGGTCCGGGGCCAGGATTTTCCGCCGGCAAACAGCAGCGGTCCATTCCCAACAGGTCTGGAAACCATTCGTGATGATGCGCCGTTTGATAAACTTGAATTGAGTGATGTGATTCACGAATATACCTGCTACAAGGGCACGCCGACCATCGACGGCGATGTCGACAACGATCCGGTGTGGCAGCAAATTCCCTATACGCCCATGGAGTGGTATGAGATCATTTCGCCGCATACGGAATTTGAAATCTATGACAACGAATCCGAAACCTACTTTGGCCAGTACGATCAATTTGCTCAATTCAAAATGTTATGGGACGGCAGCCTCATTTACATGGCCATTCAGGTGATCGATGATGATTATTACGATCTCCAGCCGCAATCCAATGTGTGGAACAACGATTGTATTCAGCTCGGTTTGCACACGCGTCCCATGGATAGTGTGGACGGTGGTACAGGTATCGGCAATAATTTTGGTTACATTCAGGATACCGTGCGTTTTCATCGCCCCATGGTCGCAACGCATAATTTTGCCCACACGCAAATGCTGCCGGCGGACGGCAGCGGCTCGTATTATTTTGTCAATGATGGTCTGTTTGAGGATAGCAAGGCCATTCTGTGCCGCGTGGATGATTCGAATGCCGACTATTCGATCGTGACATGGGAAATCGCTTTTGATCCGTACTGGGGTGATCTTGGTCCTGAAATTGTCGAGAATAGCGTGGCGCGCCTTTCTCTGTTGGCGCTGGATATGGATGAAGGAGATAACCTGATTTTTCAGGGCTCCGGCTGGGGTAAAGGCATTTTGACAACCAAAAATATGGATCATTTTGGCAGTGTGTTGTTCAGCCCGGATGCGGCGCCGGCCTCTGGCATTGAAACGACAAAGATAGCGCCGACGTCGTTTACGCTGGCGCAAAATTATCCCAATCCGTTTAATCCTAACACAACCATTCACTTTAGCATTCCGCAGCACGCTCAGGTGTCGGTGGCCGTTTTTGATGTGAACGGTCGTCTGGTGAATCAATTGCTGGATGGCGGAATGGCGGCCGGATCGTACACGATCAACTGGAATGGCCTGGATATGAACGGCAGGCAGGTTGCGTCTGGTGTCTATTTTTATCGCGCGAGCACTCGTATTGATGGCGCATCCCGCACGTTGACCAATAAAATGATGCTTGTTCGCTAAACCGCTGACGGCTAAAATGCATAAATCCCAAAATGTATGGCCGGCGATTCTGATGTCGCCGGCGCTTTTACTCTTTTTCTGTTTGACGAAAATGAATTGTACACAATCTGCAAAACCCGTTGCTTTGGATTTTATTGCATCTTACAATACAGTGCTCGGCACGCAAACCATTGGCGCCGTGTATCAGTTTTCCGATGACACCGACCTGGTCGAGACCGCACGCCGCATTCGCGAGATGGATTCGAATATCCTGAAAATATCGCTGGACACGAAAAAATATCCCGGCACGCCGGATGGCGAATACACATTGAGCGAATTGGTGACAGACGAATCCTCCTTTAAAGCTGTTTTCGACATGGATTTCGCCTATTACCATCTCTGGGCCTATCCGCGCGATGATTCCTGGTACTGGATCGATGGCATGGATTCGCTCGAAGTGGCGCTGGAGTACGAGGCGATTTATAACCTGGCCGCCACGCTCCTGCAGCAATACAGCGGCTCGGGCAAAGTATTTTACATCGGCCACTGGGAAGGCGATTGGCATTTGGTGGACGATTACAACAGAAACCAAACGCCATCAGCCGTGCGGTTGCAGGGCACGATTGACTGGATGAATATCCGCCAGAAAGCGGTCGACGATGCGAAAGCGCAGACGCCGCATAAAAATGTTCAATTGTATCATTACACGGAAGTCAATCTTGTCCGTAAATCCATGGACGGCGACGTGGCATGGACGTCGCATGTGCTGCCCTTTATCAATCCGGATTATGTATCGTGGTCCTGCTACGAAAGTCTTGGCGGCATTTCAACGGTAGAGGACGCGCGCGTCAAGTTGTGGCCGGTTTTGGATTATATCGAGAGCAAACTGGAGGCAAAATCCAATGTCCCAGGCAAGCGCGTGTGGATTGGCGAATACGGTTTTCCGTTTGGCCGTTTTCGCGACAGCGATCCGCAAACGCCGAACGAACAGAATATCATGAGTCTTGCTGTTGCTCAGGCTGCGCTGGAATGGGGCACGCCATTTTGCCTCTATTGGGAGTTTTATAATAACGTGATTGAAAATAATCGCCATGCCGGCTTTTGGATGGTTGACAGCGCCAACGTCGAGCAGCCGGTGTACACGAGTCACAAGAACTATTACGAATGGTGCGTGACGTGGCTGCGTCATTTCCAGGAGCAACACAACGTCATACTGCCGGATTCACTCTTTCGCGTCGCGGCCGTCTCCTGGCTGAATGAACACATACGGAACCTGGCTCACTAATTTGGAATTCTAATATGCTTTTGAAAAATGTCACGTTTTTGCTGTTGTTGGTTGGTCTGCCCGTTTTGTCACAGGAATGGCAGATGTTATCCGATTGGGAAACTGTTTTTGTGAACTGGGATAATCCGGGAACACTGGTCACGGCCGACAATCCGTTGCCGGACGATGTCAACAGCTCTGCCCGCTGCGGCCTATTTACCACCACGCCGAGTCAATGGGATCTACTCTACCTTGATCTGGATGAACCGGCCAATTTTGATCAAAATCCGCGCTATTCGCTCAAAGTGCTTGCGCCGCCGAGTGGTGGTAAAATCCTCTATAAATTTGAAAATGCCGGCAACACCTTTTCGGTCACCATTGAAAAAACACCAACACCGGGACAATGGGACGAGCTGTTGTTTGATTTTTCCAATGAGCCGCAGGGCGAGTTTGTCCGCATGGTGATTTTTATCGATTTATTGGGCACGCAGGCCGGCAATGAATGGTACCTTGATGACCTGCGACAACAGGTCCTCGGCAGCGCGGACAATGAACCGCCAACACCGCCGTCCAATGTTCATGTCAGTTGGGCGCAGCCAACGACGCTGCAGCTCACCTGGACGCCGTCGCAGGATAACGGTCTTGTATCGGGATATCAGGTCTCGATGAATGGAAAGCGTCTGCGCTTCACGCGTATCCCCACGGTTGATGTGACCGGACTGCAGCCGGAAACAACATATTCGTTTTCCATTATCGCGTCGGATCAATTCGGCAACTCATCCGAGCCCGTTCAATTCGAGGCAACAACAACCCGCCCGTCGGCAATTATCCCGGCGACGTTAAATTTCCGCCTTGGCACGCAGACGTTCGGTCCATCATATTGGTTCACAGATGAGGACAAAATCCTTGAGTCGAGTCGCGCCATTCGCGCCATGGGAACGAACATTGTCAAATTTGCTTTGGGCGGCAGCGCGCCGCTCATCAACCGTTTGGATGCCGAGCCGTATAAAACCATTCTGGACATGGATTTCACCTATTATTTTCTCTGGGTGTATGGGCCATCCGACTGGTTCAACGGCCAAACACCGGCGGAAGGCCGGGCCGAATATGATGCGGTTTATGCCATGAGCAAAAAACTGCTGGAACGCTACAACGGCACCGGCAAGGTGTTTTATATCGGTCATTGGGAGGGCGACTGGCATCTGGTGGATGATTATAACCGCAATCAAAATCCTTTGCCACCACTCAAGGTCAGCGGCATGATCGACTGGCTCAATTCGCGGCAACTGGCTATCGAGGACGCAAAAAAAGACGTAACGAATACCGATGTGCACATATATCAATATACTGAAGTCAATTTGGTGGTCAAATCTTTGGATAGCAGACTGCCGAGCTTGACCACCGAGGTGTTACCCAACACCACTGTCGATTATGTGAGCTATTCATCTTACGATGCGATTGGCTCCACCAGTTATTCGCAGATATATTCCAGTCTGAATCGCACCATCAGCTTTATTGAAAAATATCTGCCAGCGAAAGAAGGGCTTCCACCGGGACGGCGCGTTTTTATTGGCGAGTACGGCTATCCTTATGGACGGCCGGACGGCGCAACCAGTCCGGAAGACCAGGACAGGCGCAGCCGCAATGTCATGCAAGCCGGCCTGAGACTGGGCTGCCCGTTTGTACTCTATTGGGAAATGTACAACAATGAAGTCCGGGATGGTGTGCAGTGGGGCTTTTGGATGATCAACGACCGTGGCATCAAGCAGCCGATCTATTACACGCACCGCGATTATTACGCGCGCGCCAACAGCCTGTACGAAAACTTTGTCATAACCAACAATCGCGAACCGGACGAATCCGACATGCAGGAACTGCTCCTACAGGCGCTGGAGGACGTCGCGGCTGGTGTAAGAAAAAAAACCGAAACTGTGCCCGATCACTTTGATGTGCAAGCATTTCCGAATCCCTTTAATGCGCAAACCATGATCAGGTTTTTTGTTCCTGTTGCCGGCAAAGCTTTCGTGACGATCTATGCCATTACCGGCAAACAGGTGCGCAACCTGGAGGTCGAGAACAGAGCGGGCGAGCATACGGTGGTATGGGACGGTTTGGATCACACGGGATACGCCTGTTCGTCCGGCGTCTATATCGTGTCTGTGCATGACGCACGAGGTGCCGTTGACAACCTAAAACTTACCTTGTTGAAATAAATGTTGCTCGGCAGATTTTTTCGTGTGTTTCGCCTCATATGCACACCCGGGGGTGATATGCGCTTTGCAGAAAGCAAAATATTTTTTGAATTATTATTTCGGAAAATTGCAAGTTATTTACGGAGCTGTTTATGCAAAGTCTTGGTTTGTGGGATTACGCGATCTTTTTAGCCTATTTCAGCGTGCTCATCACTTTGGGTCTGATTCTGCGAAAAAAAGCCTCGGGCAGTTTGGAGAGCTATTTTCTCGCCAACAACCGCCTGCCCTGGTGGATGCTCGGCGTCACCGGCATGGGCTGGTCGCTGGATGTGACCGGCACCATGCTCATCATCTCGTTACTTTACCTTATCGGTCCGCGCGGTCTGTTTATTGAATTTCGCGGGGGTGCCAATTTATCGCTCATTTTTATGATGCTCTGGACCGGCAAGTGGCACCGGCGTTCCGGACTCATGACCGGCGCCGAGTGGATGACCTTTCGGTTTGGCGATGGCCTCAGCGGACGTTTCGCCCGTGCCTCGTTTGCGGTGAGTCAGATTATTTTTGCCATTGGCATGTTGGCCTATATGGTCAAAGGCGTCGGACTTTTTGCCTGCATGTTCATCCCGCTGTCGCCGTTTCAGTGTGCACTGATTGTCATTGGCGTGGCAACGATCTATACGGTGGCATCCGGCTTTTACGGTGTGGTGTTCAGCGATCTGCTGCAATGCACGCTGATTATCATCGGCATCGTCTATATCTCTATTACTGCTTATAACCAAATTTCCGATGGGGCAGAATTCGCCAATCTGGCGACATCGATCAGCGGTGTGCGCGAATGGACGACGGCGTTTCCGCAAAAACTGGCGGACATGCCGGCGGGATACGAAATTTATGAGACCTTGCTCATATTCACCATGTTTCTCATTCTGAAAAATATTGTCTCCGGCTTTGGCTCCGGATTTGAGCCGCACTATTTTGCTGCGCGGAACGAACGAGAATGCGGCAAATTGACAGCCCTGTGGGCCACCCTCATGTCCAGCCGCTGGTTTATGATGGCAGGTTTCGCCGTGCTCGGCATTTTTATGGTGCACAGTCTTTTTGATAACCTTGATGTCCTGTCGCAAGCCGCAGCATTGGTCAAGGACTATGCTCCTGCCGTACAGAAAAGCCAGTGGCCCGCCCTGTTAGCGAGCATCATCAACCAACCGGCACAACATCCGGCAGAACTTGTTGAAGGACTCAAATCCCTGCTTGGCGAAAACTGGCTGCTCAAAATGCAGCTTTTGAGTTACGAAGGTACGGTCAATGCCGAACGCATTTTGCCGGCCGTACTGTTGTCCATAGTTCCCGCCGGAATTCGCGGACTTATTTTGGTCACGCTCATCGCTGCCACCATGTCGACGTTTGACATGACGCTCAATCGCACCAGCGCGTTTTTTGTGCGCGATATTTATCAAAAATTCTGGCGGCCGAACGCCTCGAACAAGGAGGTCCTGGCAGCGATTTATGCTTTTACAGTCTCTCTCGTTGGGCTCGCTTTTTACATGGGCTATTCATCCCAAAGCATCAACGACATTTGGGGATGGATTATGATGGGCCTCTGGTCCGGCTTGTCCGTGCCATTGGTGCTGCGCCTGTACTGGTGGCGCTTTAACGGTTCCGGTTTTGCGGCTGGTATGGTCGTTGGCGTTTTGGCCGCTGTGCTGCAACGCGCGTTTTGGCCGAGCCTGCCGGAACAGTGGCAGTTCGTCGGACTCACTTTGATCAGCCTTGTGGCCGCGATTATCGGCACTTTTGCTTCGGCGCCAACGGACAGAAACATCCTGGAGAATTTTTACCGCATCACCCGGCCGTTTGGTTTTTGGAAGCCGCTGCGCCCCATTCTTGATGATTCAACAGTCAAGACGATGAAAAAGGAACACCGCAACGATCTGCTGGCGCTGCCGTTTGCATTCATCTGGATCGTATCCATGTTTTTGATCCCGATTCTTTTTATCATGCATCAAAAATCGATTTGGCATGCCTTGATTGTATTCCTTATTAGTCTGGCCGGACTCTACAAATTCTGGTATAAAAATCTCCCGCCCGCGGAATAGCCGTTTATCCTGAAGAACTGGTGCTGATTTTTATGTACAAATTTGATGTTAGGAGCTGAAGCGAATGAAATTACAGCGATATGCAAAAAATCCGATACTCTCTCCCAATCCTCAGAATGATTGGGAAAATCTGGTGACCGCCAATCCCGGCGTATGGTATGATGAACAGCAACACAAAGTCTACATGCTCTATCGCGCCGCCGGTGATGAAAACGACCACAAGATCTATTTGGGATTGGCAGTCAGTGAGAATGGCTTTGATTTTGCGCGACACTTTGATCGACCGGTTTTTTCGCCCGCCGAAAGCGGATTTGACGCTGGTTGCGTGGAAGATCCGCGCATCGTCAAAATGGGCGACTATTTTTACATCACCTATGCTGCGCGGCCGTTTCCGCCGGGACGCTATTGGCTGAACGAAGCAGGCCAACCCAATGTGCCCGACGACTTGCCGCCAGAATTCCCCGCAGCATTGCGCCACAACAAAACCAGCACAGGTTTAGCCATTACCAAAGATTTTAAAAAATTCTATCGCGCTGGTCGCCTCACCAATCCGGTTTTCGATGATCGGGATGTCATTCTGTTTCCGGAAAAAATTAACGGCACATTTTATATGCTGCATCGCCCCATGGAACTGGTCGGCAAGGATTATGGTTCTGATTACCCATCAATCTGGATTGCCTCCGGGACGGATCTGTTGAATTTACATGACAGCCGCATTCTCGCCAAAAGCAGCGCAGACTGGGAGCAAAAAATCGGCGGCAACACGCCGCCCATCCGGACAGATCATGGCTGGCTGACATTGTATCATGGCGTCGGCCCGGATAAACGTTACCGCATCGGCGCCATGTTACTGGGCCTCGAAAACCCGACCAAGCTCACTCACCGCAGTCGTGACTGGCTGCTGCAGCCGGAAGAACTGTACGAACTGGAAGGCTTTTATCCGGGCGTGGTTTTTCCGTGTGGAAAGGTTGTGATCGACGGCACCTTGTTTGTCTATTATGGCGGCGCGGATAAATATATCGGACTAGCTACATGCTGGATGGATGAGCTTTTAGATTATTTGCTGAGCTGTCCAGTGTCGGCACGGACAGTATAACATGGCAATTTTTTAAAAATATGTGAAAAAAAATTAACGATTGCTTTTTACTCATAAATGGTTTTCGATCCCAAGGCTACATTGAAGAGCAGAATAATTATTTGGCAGAATCATTATGACAACATCCATAAAATTCTTTAATCATTCTGCCATTTATTTTTTCTTTTTTAAATCAAATCCCATTGAAAGCTGCCGGTGTTGGTTCAAGACAGAGCCTGCCGGAAAAATTTGCTTTAAACGCTACTTTTCCAAATCCCTTTAATCCTAAAGCAAAATTTTCGTATATTTTTCCAGAGCCGGCACAGGTGGAAATAAGCATTTATAATATGACCCGACGACAAGTGCGTTCGCTGTTATCCGGTTTGCAAAAAGCCGGGCAGCATTCGCTTTGTTGGGATGGCACGCCTCAGGCCAGTCAAACGCTGCCGAGCAGTGTCTATATTTTATCAATAAGCGCCGGCGCTTACCGCGCTTCGTCCGAGTTGCAGTGATGCGTCGCGGCATTTTGCCAAAAACAGGTGGACATGAGATTTTTCTTTTCAATAGTATTCATTCTTTTTATAAGCCAGATCGCTGAAACCCAACCCGTTGATCACTGGGAAATGCTCATTGACGCCGGTGATGCATGGCGCTATTTTACCAATGGCGAGCCGGATCAGCAATGGAATCAACTTGACTATAACGACAATTCCGGGCAACATGGGCCGGGCGGCATCGGCTACGATGATGGCGATGATGTCTCCGTTATTTCCCCAACCATCAGCCTTTACATGCGGCGTCATTTTTTTATTGAAGACCTTTCGATTATTGGCGATCTCATTTTTTGTATAGATTATGACGACGCGTTTGTTGCCTTTATCAACGGCATCGAAATTGCCCGTGCCAACATCGGCACACCGGGAAATCCGCCTGGCCATCCTGATTTCGCCGACAATCCGCATGAAGCTCAGATGTATCAAGGCGGGCAACCAGAGTACTTTGCAATCACAGATCAGCCATTAGAGTCGCTGCTCGTCAACGGCGATAATGTGCTGGCCATCCAACAGATCGGGCCGGGATGGTGGTGGCCAGGGTTTTTTGCCGACTCGCCAACAGATTCGCTTCTTTTGATGTTGTATAAACGCGTGCGGTGGCATTTGCACCCAGATCACATATCTTTATTTTCTCAGAAAGATTCGTCCGTACAAGCATACACCCTCCTGAATAGCGTTAACAAGTGTCTCAACTGTTTGACCTGCGGAATTTACAATTTTGAGTGTAACAAAAGCCGTGTGCGGCACATGGTATTCAATGACAGTGTGAGAGTTGAACGGATTTGGATAATTGGGAGCCAGGAACAATCCTGAACGAAGATAGAGATCGCTGGGCTGCTCAATGGTGTTGGTTTCACTTTTAGTAATTCTGATATCGACATCATTCTGGACTTTGTGACTTATCTGTAAAAGCGAAACATTAATGACACCCATTCGCGATAACGTCGGCCCCGGTCATCCGCTAAATAATGTGACTGCCAATCCTGTCCCTCATGGACGCTGGCGCCTATGAGACTGGTATGCGACACCTGGGCTTTTTAGGTGCCGTGCGTTTTGCATGGTTCCAGATAGGGCTCAAGCCCAACTGGCCAATGACAAAACTGATAGAATGCCGGGAACCTGAGGTGATCTTCCGGGTTGGACTGTGTGCCGGCCACGGCAATAAGCTCGGTCAGCTCGTGCCAATTGCGAAAAAGTGCATCAAGTTTGGGAAAGTATTTAATGTGGCGAAGTACCGTGCCGTCGCGATAAATGGTATACCGTTCTTCAACCTCCGGAACATCTCGTCCGATTGAATTGTCAGGTACTACCATTAGCCGCAGAGGCGTTGCCACTATTCACAAGAACAGCAACATGAAACCGTGTCCCTTCCGGCGCCCAATTGCGCAGCGGTGCCAGTTCCACCCGGCCTTCAACCCATTGGCTGCGAATGAACTGCCGGACGGCATAATAAAAGTGAAAATAACCAGACAAGTTATCGTAAAAAATCCGAATTTTTTTATTGGTTGTATTAATCAGCAGGTCTCTATTTCTGTCGGCTGCAAGCAAATGTAGGAATAGCCACTTTTGTGGAAGCAATAAAAGTGGATTGTATTCAAGTATGAACCTCGTGTGAGATGATTGAAATCGTTACTGCACTGGTGCGGCAAGATAGGCGGCGCGAGACAGCAGTTTAAACCACAGCGGTCGCTGGTTGACCTGACGCAGGGTCATTTTTCGCGCAAATGCGAAATCTTTTTCCAGCATTGCTGCGACTTGCGCAACAAATTTGTCACCGAGACAGATGGCCGTGATCTCAAAATTCAGGCGAAAAGAACGATTGTCCAGGTTTGCTGTCCCGACCGCAGCAGCGGCATTGTCGACGACAAAAACCTTTTCATGTAAAAAGCCTTTTTTGTAGCGGTAGATGTGAATTCCAGCTTTGATCATGTCACCGGCGATGGAGAATACCGAAAAATAGGGCAAATAGTGATCGATCGTATCCGGAATGAGAATACGCACATCAACGCCGCGCAGAGCAGCCAGGCGCAAAGCCTGCATCACGCCTTCGTCCGGGACAAAATAGGCGCTGGCGATCCAGAATCGCTCGGTTGCTTCCTGGATCGCTTGCTGGACCATCAGGCTGGCAGTCTCAAATTCATCCGCTGGACCGGATGGTATGATCAATACTGTATGACCATTCTTTTTCTCTTTTTCTGGTTGCCAGCAGAGGTTCAACAACTGTTCGTTCGTCGCCCAGTGCCAATCCTCAACAAAAGAAAGCTGCACCCCGAGTGCGGCAGGACCTTTGATACGAATATGTGTATCCCGCCAATGCCCAAAACGTTTGCTGCGCCCGAGATACTCATCGCCAACATTGTGGCCACCGATCCAGGCCGTGTGGCCATCAACGATGACAATTTTTCGATGGTTGCGAAAATTGATTTGAAAGCGATTCCATATTCCGCGGGTAGAATGAAAAGAGCTGACATGAATTCCCGCGGAGCGCATCTCTTGCCAATATGCCAGTGGCAGCATGCGACAGCCAATTTCATCATACAAAAAGTATATGCGAATCCCTTCTCGAGCCATTTGCACAAGTCGATGCTTGAACTCCCGACCGATTTGATCATCATGCACGATAAAAAATTGCACCAGGATATAATGTCGGGCGGCGGCGAAACCGGCAAAAATACTGTCAAAGGTATTGTGACCATCAACCAGGAGCTGAAGTTCATTCCCGTGCGTGTATGGCAATTTTGCCAGTTTTTTCAGCGCTAACAGCCGGCTCTGAAAATAAGCTGGAAAATTATCAAAATTCTCGTCGTTTTGTCGCAGTCTTTCGGCGATATGCGCCAATTTCGAATCACCCTTTTGGCGTGCGCTGACGTAACCATGAAATTTTGTCCGCCCAAAAATCCAGAACAGGGGCACCGCAATGTATGGTATGGCCAGCAATGCAATGATCCAGGCAATGGCGCCCTGCGACGTGCGCGGATAAAAAAGTGCCACCAGCGCAGAAATGATGCCGAGACCTTCAAAAACTGTGACAATGAGTGTGACAAGACCCATATCAGTGCCTTGGATACGATAGTTTTTATCAGCACGCTCAGACTTTTCAATAATGAAAAGAATGCCTGGCGTATGCTATTGGCGTGTGGATATATGCCGCATTACGCTCGTCTCAGCCATCTTTCCCATACAAAAGCCACTACGATCAGCACGACGATGCCGCAGAGATAGCCGAAACGCGCACCAGGAAAAGCGGCATCAAGGTAGCCCTTCGCACCTTGTAAAAGGAGTACGGGCAGGTAGAGAAAGGGCGCCACGGATACTCGATGTCTAAGGACAAGCACAAAGCTCAACCAGAGTAATATCCCCATACCCAAAGCGCTCAACAGCCAAAAAAGAATTGTTCCCGACGCACTGACATCTGCGAGAGCAAAGCCTAACAAAATGAAAAAGAGCGTAGCCAGGCCTTTGTTCCGCGTCCAGGAACGGGTGAAACGATCCGCGACTGCAGCTATGAGCAGATAAACAGTGCCCATCATAAAATATCTCGGAACGAATCCGAGCGCCAATCCGGGAATGGGCCAACTGGCATTGAGCCCGTCATAATTCGCCCAGCGGGGAACCAGTGAAGGTGCCAAATTGCTGATGGCTGTGAGTACGGCCACAATAAAAATTCCGGCACCGATGGCGGCGAGCGGTGATATCGCCGGCTTGCCCGTGAGCCGAGCCGACAGGGATTTGATAAAACCGTTGATCATCCCTATACTTGCCCCGACAAAAAGGGCGCCGAGAACGGAAAAAATAAGTGCCAACAGCATCTGATGTTCCCACGGCGCGGCGGTGATAAACATGGAGGTCACACTTGGCCACGAATTGAACAAACGAAATAGATTTATCGCGCCAAGAACAATAGCAATTTTAATGAATATTTTGACATCAAATTGTTTGCGACTCCAATAGACGATAGCAAAGACAAACGCGATGGCGAGGAGCAGAACGGGTATCGCACCAAAGGCGATATCCAGAATATTGATCAGGTTCGTTCGTTCACGCTCCGCGCGGCTCCACTCCTCAGGTACATGCACTGTTTGGTAGGTTCGTACCACCTCGCTGCCAGCCAACTGAATAACAAGCCGGCATTCACCAGAAGCCAGAGGATGTCCGGCGGTGTCAGCCCACACAAATTCCCAGTCACTGCGATTATCCAATTTGGACGGGGTAACAGACACCTGCTTTAAGGCTGACGCATCAACTGCAAAAGTATTCGATAATGCCTGTTCAGCGATGCCTCGCGCTTCTTGCTCGGTCAATGAATCACCCGGCGCTTTTTCCGGCAACGTATGCGAAAAAGCGAGGTCATCTTTTGACATGACTTTAACCGAATACTCTTCGGCGCGGTCGGCAACATCGCCTTCAAAGGTGGCGTAACGAACCAGCCAATAGGGGCTGCCAATATAAGAGCCCATGAGCGATCGATACACCGAATCGCCTTCTTCCTGCCAGATGAAACGATCATTTTGATTCAATGGCGCCTCGACCCGGCTCAGCGTTTTCCACGCGGAGGAGAGCTCGATACCACGCTGACGCATCTCCGTTTGCGCCAAATTTTCAGCTTCGGTTCGGCTCATTCTGAGTGAGGGCGCCAGATTGTCATAGTTTGTGAATCCGGCCCAGATGAGAATCCCTGCGATACCAACGGCCATCAGCCACACGTTGCGACTTTTATTCACTTGTGACGGTGCAATACCCTCCGGTTCGAGCAATGGCTTTTCTTTGGCCGGTGGCGGTGTAAAAGCACTGTTTTTCAAGTCAGCCGGCACCTGCTTTGCAAATGACTTTTTCTTCAACCGCGCCCAGACAACAATCCATAGTGGAACCAGAGTAAAGATAACAACCAGGGCTTGTTGAACCCAGATATTGGGCGAAGACGAGACAAATAATGGCAAGGCGAACCAGACGACATCATAGGCAAAATGCAAAATAATGCCGGGCAGCAATCCCAGAACGAGATAAATGAGTCCAAAGCCGATCGATGGCAGAATGAGTTCCACAATGCGTGCGTAGGCAGGTTGTGTAGCATAGTTGGCGTGGCCGGCGCCAAAAATGACAGCCTGGAGGAGAAACGCTGCACCAATCCAGAGTTTTTCTTTACCAAACTTGCGACCAATCAGAGCAGCGCCGGCGATGGGAACGGCGCGGAACAGGCATTCCTCCCAAAATCCGGCGTGCAACGACGTCGCGACCGATGATAGCCACGGCTGATAGGTCGCGAGAACATTCGGTTCAAACAGAGAGCTGGAGGGTGTCCACCAGCCAAACACTTTGGTGGCCAAAAAATAGAGCGCCACATCAAAAGCAAAAAAGAGCGTGATGCCAAGATAACCGGCCAACGTGAATCCCAGAACCGGTTTCGTGCTCGCAGCCTCCGGACGCCAGATTTTCCACAGCTGGACATGATTTGGAAACGCCTTGCGGGTCAATCCTTCGGCCGCCATAAATGTCAGCGTTAAAAGTGCCGCTTCAGCAAAAAACACGGTCAATAGCTGCAGAATCTGGCGCATGAAAAAGCTGTTATAAGATAAAGCGGTATCATACGACATCCACAGCAGCGGCCACTCGTTAAGGAGCACAAGAACCTGCAGCAGCGCAATAAAACAGCCCCAAAACAAGGCCGTACGCCATTTGAGCCAACGCTCCTTGAGCAAAAAGAAGATTCCAATGCCCAGGCCGATGATAACGTACAATACGGCAATGATAAAAAGCGCCACATATGCGATCGTATCGTTTGCCGAGCGCATCTCCTGGTAGCGGCGCTGAAATGCCTCGGGCACCTTGACAAAGTGCCGCAAGCCGGTTAATTTATCGCCACTCACCTCGAATTCAAGACGATACGGGGCGTCACCCAATTTAGCGTCGTTACGTTCGTAAATAAAAGAGAAATCTGTACGGCCACCAATCCGCTTTTCCTGCGACTTTTCGACCAGTGTATAGGGTGAAAGATCGATGCCCCATAAAGCGGCGCCAGCCTCGGCAATGGTCAGGGCCGAATCAACACTCAAAGAAGTGCCAGGCACGTTTTCCGGCAGCTGCTCTCTGAATCCATAAAAATGACCATCCGGTGTAAAGCGTATAATGGTTTCGATTTTTTCATTTTCTCGAAAATGGCGAACAATCCATTTGTAAGGTGAGTAGAGTTTTCCATCGAGCAGCGCACTAAATTGTTCAACACCACCGGCTTCCAGCTCGACAAAATGCTGAACTTCAGCGTCCAGAGAAAAGGATGCTGCTTGCTGAAAGTCGGTCGGACCCCAATCGTGCTGCTTTGCCAGGTCTTCAGCTTCTGCCAACGCTTGCTGCCGATTCATGCTGATGGTGAGATTGACTAGCGGAAAAGCTCGGGGAAAAAAATGGAATGTAAAGACAGTCGCTATTGCGCTGAGCAGCACAAAAATAATCCAGAAAACGGGTTTGCGAGTCATGGAAAACTCCTCAATTTGGGTGAGAGTATTGTGCGTGTTTGACTTTGGCGATCAAAAACAACATTAGCAAGGAGCTATCTATTATACAGAATCATTTGGCGAATGTCAAGTGACAGAATAATTAGCAGAAGATTGATTTCAATGCGTGCATATAAACCATTTTACAAAAATATCAAGTATTTTTTTGACAATGTCTTTTAATTTGCTTATCATAATGTATATTCATTTTAGGAAAAAAATGCAAGAGAATTGTAACATTCACAAAATTGATTGACAATTACTCTAATAATGACCATGCGTCAAACAGACCGGTTTGGCGGATACTCCTGGTGGCTCTGATTTGCGCCGTTCCACTATTTGGCAACCAACTGCAAGGCTATCAGTATCTATCGCCGAAACCAAATGCGAAATATGTCTCGCCCCAATCGCCGATACTATTCCGTTTTCAGGACGAATTTCCATTAAACATGATCAATCTATCCTCATGTCTCAACGTTTATGGAAGTCAAGCTGGTGAATATAGCTGCCGGATTTACCTCGCATCGGATAACCGTACCGTCATCTGCAAACCCGTGCGGCCATTCCACCTCGGCGAAACCGTGACGGTTCGCATAAAGCCTGAATTCGAATCATTACACTCCCGGACAACCTCCTTTCAATACATTTTTTATGTGTCGGAATCCATGTCTGCCACAAACACGATCGATTCGCAGCGCGCCGACCCAAACCATGCTTCCATTTCATCGACAAGCGATTCTCCATCATCAGGAACTTTTCGACAATTGCCGAACGGTGTATCGGTTCCGGCCAATTTTCCTGAGTACAAAGTCCTGGTCTCGGATAATCCGTATCAGGATCATCTTTTTTTGAGCGCAACGGGCAAGGAGAATTTCCTTTTGATTCTTGACAATCAGGGCTACCCTTTCTGGTACCTAAAAACCCCCTATCCGCGCTATGATTTCAAAGTGCACTCCAACAAGATGATGACTATGTACGTTCAGAAAGAAGAAGGTTACTCATTCGGCAACGGCTTTATCGGCCTTGATACGACATTCACTCTCGTTGATTCGTTTTACGCCGATTACGGTTATGACACCGACTATCATGATCTGAAACTGCTCGAGTCTGGCAACTATTTATTGATTGGCACGCGGGAGGAACAAGTCAATTTATCGGAATATGTTACCGGCGGTCACCCCACGGCGAGTGTATGCCACAGTGTGATCCAGGAATTCACCGAACAGGGTGAACTGATTTTTCTCTGGCGCGCCTGGGATTATTTCGATATCGCAGATATGGTTATTGAAGATTGGAGCATGCCCTCCCTTCGATTTCCGCACATAAATGCCGTCGATATTGACGAGGATGGTCATATACTGATCTCCAGCCGGCATCTCGGAGAGGTCACCAAAATTAACCGTCAAACCGGCGGCATCATATGGCGGTTAGGAGGTGCACATAATCAATTTACATTTGTCGATGATCCACTGAACGGCTTTTCTGGCCAGCATGATATCCGCTCCCTCGGAGACGGGCGATATATGGTGTTTGATAACGGCAATTTGCATCAACCGCCGGTTTCGAGAGCGATTGAATACGAGCTGGATACGGAGAATAAAACGGCAACCCTGGTGTGGCAATTCCGTGATACGCCGGATAAATACGCCTCGTGGATGGGCAACGCGCAGAGGCTGGCAAACGGCAATACCCTGGTCAATTGGGCAAAAAGTCATTTGCCCAAGCCGACTGAAGTGAATCCGCTTGGAGAAAAAGTGTTTGAAATGGTATTTGAAAATCCCCTCACGTGTTACCGAATTTACCGATTTGACTGGCATGGCATGGCGCGAAAACCTTACTTGATTGTTGAGCCGTATGACAACCAGATTACGCTTTTATTCAACAAGTTTGGCGATTCAAACGTTGACTATTACAACATTTATGCGGATCAAACACCTCATCCAACCGCTGTCGTGGATACGTGCAAGCAGACCTTGAAAAATCTGTATGATTTCGAAAATAAACAAAATTATTATTTTCGCGTCACAGCGGTAAATCAAGATGGACACGAGAGTCCATTTTCGAACGAGGAATGTGTTTTTGTAAATTTTTGCACGGCCGGCGAAAATATGGTTTCGAACGCCGAGTTTGGCGACGGGTTGCACTATTGGAATTTCGCGGTGAATGGATGTGCCAAGTCCACGGGCGCTGTGAACAGTGATGGGCAATTCCATTTTGACATCCAGAATGGCGGTGAAGATTTTCACAATATCCAGTTGTCGCAGGGAAAGTTGAGACTTGTCAAGGGCAGAGACTATCGGTTCGAGTTCGACGCCCGGTCGGATAAAGACAGAATGATAGAGGCTTATATAACCAAAGAGGGCGAAACATCTCGTAATTTTGGCAAAATCGGTCCGACCTTGTTGAGCGAAAGGATGCAACATTTTGTCTATTCGTTCACCATGAATGCGCCAACGGATTTCAAAGCTGTCGTGATTTTTAGCGTTGGAGGATCGAATGGTGATGTTACCATCGACAATGTGTCTTTGAAACAGCCTATCGAATCTTCGGTACCCAATTCGGAGTACTCGGCAAATAATTTTGAATGGATTCAGATTTACCCCAATCCTTTCAATCAGGAGACCAAAATAACCTATCAGTTGTTCGATCCCTCGCATGTGACGGTGTTTCTTTACAATAGCAATGGTCGATTAATACGCCCACTGGTTCAGACACTGCAGCAAGTCGGATTCCACCACGTGAGCTGGGACAGCAGGGATCAATCGGGTGTGCCCGCGGCCAGCGGCATTTATTTTTGCCAACTCAATATTAAGAACAACAGCGTACTATTTACAAAAACCATAAAAATAACGCTGCTAAAGTAGGACCATTTACAATTGTATTCATAGAGCACACTGGATAAAAAGCAACCGCCGGCACTCATATCATGAGGCCGAAATCAAAAATCCCAAAAACAGGAAAGGAGGTGCACGGGCAACATCGTAGTACTTAAAAAAAGCGCTTGCAAAAACGCACCAGCTGTGAACAATCCTAAAAAGGGAGAAAGACGATGGCAAAAAAACTGTACGTTCTTTTTGTCCTGTTTATGTTCACTGGACTGCTATTCGCTCAGGGGCCGTATTACAAGCCCTATATCTGGAAAGCGAACGAACCCATTACCGTGGACGGGGAATTGGACGAATGGAACTATAATTTTCATTGGGATCATCATCAGGGTGCCATGCCGGAAAACGCACGCTGTCATGCATGGTTTCCATACGATGATGTCGACAAGTCGGGATATCTGATGCTCATGTGGGACGAGAACTATCTCTATTTTGCCGGCAACGTCATGGATGATATACCTGGTGTGATTCCGGAGCCAGGATGGCGAGCCGACTGTTTTGAGCTCTATATCGGTAACTGGGATATTGGTCCGAACAAGCCCTGGCCGGATTATGTCAACGGGACGTCAAAGATGTGGCCGGATGAAAATGACGGCAAGTGGGCGTGTCAGTTTTCGTTCCAATGGGATGCAGAGGAGGATACGACGGAAATCTTTGAGTTTCACACATTTAATAGCAGTATTGAATCTGATGAAACAAAGATGGTTGGCAAGTTGTGGGGCACTGGAGACGGATATATTATCGAAGGACAGATTAGTCTTGCTGAACTGGTCTCTCCAATTGGTAATGTATTCGAATTTGCAGAAGGTATGTACATACCTGTAGCCACAACGTTGTACGATGTCGATGAATGGGATGAGTACGATTTTGACGGCTATTCTGCCTCTTCCGCTGATCACAATCCTCCATCAGGTATCGGTCCCGGCTATCAGGCGACCGAAATTCGCGGTGTTCGTCCCGGTGGTCCTTTCATGCAGAGCTGTCAGCCCTACATTCAAAAAGCACCCGGTGAAGTGGTGCTTGATGGCAATTTTGATGATTGGGCTTATGCGTTTAATCTGGATTACAATCAAACTGCCTTTACCGACACAGCGCGCTGCCGCGGCTGGTTTCCCCTCGACAACTATGATTTGTCCGGTCGGCAAATGTTTATGTGGGACGAAGAGAATCTCTACTTTGCAGCCGATATCATGGATGATGTTCCAAGTGTTGTTGTTGGCACCGGCTCGGCAGGCTGGCGGAATGATGTCATGGAATTGTATATCGGCAACTATGACCAGGGCGATTTTGACACTTGTCCACATCCGGGCTCCGGTTATACAACCGATGTATACGATTCGCTTGAGATGCAGTTATCAATTACCTGGGATTCAGATCTGGACACCATCAGAATTTGGAATTGGGAGCCACATAACCAGTCGCTAAAATCGGAAAATACAACCCTTTTTGGAAAATTGTGGAACACGGGTGAGGGTTATATTTTTGAAGGAAAGATCAATTTGGCAGAGCTTGCCGACATTGATGCAAATGGAAGAACGTTCAACTTTCCCGAATTGATCGGAGGTATCATTCCTTTTAATGCCTGCTGTTGGGATGTCGACGATTGGGTAGATTACGACTTTGACGGGTATATTGAGGACAAAGCCGGAGCACACTCCGGGCCGGCAAACGGCGGTGGAGACAGTTGGCACGGCGCCCGGATTGTCGGCAAAAGCATTTTTGCAGAACTGGATTGGCTATGGGAGAATTATCAGGCCGTGGAGACAAATGAACCGGAGACGGTTCCAAAGACATTTGCGCTACATCAGAACTATCCGAATCCGTTCAATCCGAGGACAACGATGGCCTTTGATTTGAAACGGAGCGGCACTATGAGCCTCGGTATCTACAACTCGCGTGGTGAATTGGTTCGTTCCTTAATCAATCATGAATATCGTGACATGGGTTCGTATTTGATCAACGTTGACATGTCCAATTTGCCGAGTGGTCTTTACGTTTCGGTGTTGGAACAATTCAACCGAAGACAATCCATCAAAATGATGCTGCTCAAATAAGGATTGTTGCCTGGCACTTAAATGTGCCAGGCATTAAAGTTTGGCTATTACTCGACGAGCACATTTTGAGCGCCGGTCATTCAAGATAAAGCCTTTAAGTGCCTGGCACTTTAATGTGCCAGGCATTAAAGTTTGGCTCTTACTCGACGAGCACATTTTGTGCGCCGGTCATTCAAGCTAAAACCTTTAAGTGCCTGGCACTTTAATGTGCCAGGCAACAATTTGCCTGATTGCACGTTTCACACCTAAACTAATGCGTATGTGTGGATTGTTTATGATAATACCAAAAGCAGTGAGATCATATTATGAAAAGGATTAAAACCATCTATGCCGGCCTGCTTTTAATTACCATACTCTCCTTTGTGACGGGCTATTCGATCCTTGTTAAACAAAAATCAGTTCCTGCTGAAAAGATTCTTGCGTCACTTGATAAAGCGGATCAATACACACCCATTTTTATATCCTACCCGCAAAATGAAACCCGGTTTCCACCGGAAATTATAGCGCCAACATTTGTATGGCAGGATGAATCCGAAAATACGGACATGTGGCTGCTACATCTGGTTTTTGATGACGGCAAACCACCGATAGATGCCTTTGTTCAACATCCGAAATGGGAACCGACCGAGGAAGAGTGGCAAGATATCAAGGTGCGATCCCTGGAACATCACGTTCGTCTCTCACTGTTCGGCTTTAACAGCAGGAATTTCAAAAGCATCCACTCGAAAGGTGATCTGATCTTTTTAACATCAAAAGACTCGGTGGGTGCCCCAATCTTTTATCGTGAGGTGAATTTGCCCTTTGAAAGCGCTGTCAAAGATCCCTCTAAAATTCTCTGGCGGTTCGGTTGTATCTCGGACGAGCAACAACCGCCGGTTGTACTGGAAAAGATGCCGGTCTGCGGCAACTGTCATTCATTCTCTTTAGAAGGCCGAATGATGGGTTTGGATGTTGATTATGCCAATGATAAAGGCTCCTACGCTTTTACCGCCATACAACAGACGATCACCCTCTCTGAAGACAATATCATCACCTGGAGTGATTATAAAAGAAATGATCACGTAAACACCTTTGGACTCCTGTCACAGGTTTCCCCTGATGGAAGATACGTCATCAGCACGGTCAAAGATCGTTCCGTTTTTGTGCCGAAATCGGATCTCGCTTTTTCACAGTTATTTTTCCCCATCAAAGGCATCCTTGCTTATTATGACCGTGCGACGCAAGAATTTTACTCCCTCCCTGGTGCGGACAATCCAGATTATGTGCAAAGCAATGCCTCCTGGAGTCCCGATGGTAGGTTTATTGTCTTTGCAAAAAGCCGGGCTTACAAACTGAAAAACCTGGATAATAATGACAAAGTTTTATTGACGGCGGAGGAATGTGAGGAATTTCTTCGGGGAGAAAAAGAATTTCTATTTGATCTGTACAGGATTCCCTTTAACGGTGGCAGAGGAGGCATGCCGGAACCGCTGCAAGGAGCATCACGTAACGGAATGAGCAACTTTTTTGCAAAATATTCCCCGGATGGAAAATGGATCGTTTTTTGTAAAGCAAAAAGCTATATGCTGCTTCAGCCGGACAGTGAGCTGTATATCATTCCGGCAGAAGGTGGCGAGGCGCGTCGAATGCGATGTAACACGCAGAGAATGAATTCATGGCATAGCTGGTCGCCCAACAGTAAATGGCTGGTATTTTCATCAAAACAAAATTCCGCTTATACGCAGTTGTTTCTGACCCACATCGATAGTCTTGGTTTCAGTTCCCCACCGGTGCTGCTCAAGCAGTTCACCAGTGTAACCATGGCTGCCAATATCCCCGAATTTGTTTATGTTGAACCGGCAGCGATAAAAACAATTGAGAAAAATTTCATCACGGATAATTCCTACCTGCGCGCCGGCAACGAAGCTTTGATCAGCAAAGATCTGTCACTGGCCGAGCAAAAATATAAAAAGGCGTTGCACCTCAATCCGAATAATCTGGATGCCACAATCCAGTTGGCCGTAGTGCTTGCCGCACAAAAGAAGCTCGATGAAGCAGAACATTACTGCTATAAAGCGATTCAACTCGATTCCGCAAACGTAAACGCCCTTGTACAGCTGGGTGAGGTATTATGCGCAAAAGGAAATTTCCAGGACGGGATTGAATATCTGAATAAAGCCATCAGCATAAACAATGAATTTGCCACAGCCTACTATGTCCTGGGCCAAGCCAGGGAACAATTGGGAGAGATCGCCGAGGCAATAGATCATTTCAAGGATTTTGTCAGACTTTACCCAAAAAGTTTCAAGGGTTACTTTTGTTTAATTGAACTATTATTACAACAGGGCGATAGACGTCAGGCAATAAAATATGCGGCCAAGGCAGAGTCTCTAAAAAAGGAGAATTCCAGCTTTGCTCTTGGTAATCTTTTCACAACCTACAATCGCCTGGATCAGGCGAACATATATTATAAAAAAGCGATCAAAGCGGATCCGGAAAATCCCGAACCTATTTGCAACCTCGCCGCGAATTACTTTAAACAGGGAGAGCTTGAAAGTGCCATCAACTGCTACAACAAAGCGCTATATTTAAAACAAGATGTCCTCCCGGGACTCATCGGTTTAGCATCGATTCTGGTGATGAGTCCAAATCCTGCCCTCCGCGACGGCGAAAGGGCGGTGGAATTGGCGACAAGAGCGTGTGAGCTGACTCATTTTCAATCCGAAGTTCCGCTGGATTTGTTGGCAGCCGCATATTCCGAATGCGGCCGGTATCAGGAGGCGATTATCAACGCAGAACGGGCGCTGACCGTCGCACAAGCGAAGCAAAAAAGGGAGATGTGCGCACAGATTGGTGAGCGAATTGAGTATTACAAAAGTAAGCTGCAGTTATAAGAAACGTAGTGCGACATTCATGTCGCACTAAATTCATGGCGCACGATCATCAAGCAACATTCATTGCACACAAAGCAGAAGAAATAACCCTTAGGTATTCGGGCAGAGATCCTATATACTGCCTCCCAATAGCATTAGGCGCTTCCGCTGTTGAATTGATGATTTTGTAAAATGCATATTGGTATAGTGCGACATTCATGTCGCACTACGTTTATTTGAGAAATGTCATTTTGCGCACTTGCCTAAACTCGCCCGCTTGTATCCGGTAGAGATACAATCCACTCGATGCTGCGAGACCAGCATCGTTCCGGCCATCCCAGAGTAAACTGTGCGCGCCGGCCGGTCTTTCCCCGTGTACCAGGGTGCGCACGACGTGTCCACTCAGGTCATAGATCACCAGCGTAACATCCAAGGCTGCCGGCAAGTCGTAACGAATCGTGGTTTCCGGATTAAAGGGATTCGGATAATTCTGAAACAGCGCAAACTGCTTTGGCCTGAATTCCTGTCCGACATCACTGCTGTTGGAAACAGCTACCGGATCGCTGATGTCGCAACTGCCATCCAGATTGACGGTTTCGAGTTTGTACCAGCGTTTGGTTTTTAATTCGGTGTTATCGATAAAACGATATGTAAAACCGGATGTCGCATAACCTTTGGATTTGACCAAAGTCTTGTTGAGTTTGCCATAGGAACCATCCTGTTTGTCGCTCACCAGAATATTGAAACCGGCAATATCGATTTCCGAGACGGTGGTCCATTCGACAAGGATTTGTCCATCAGCATAGCATGCAATAAATGAGATCAACTCAACAGCAATCGGCCCCTGGGCGGTGACAGGATTTCCTGAAGAGGAATTACTATTGTAAATAATAGAGCCAAGGTTGTACTCGCAGACATGAATTCGATATTCGCTGCTTGAGGCCAGGCCAGAGACGGTAACTGTCGTCCCTGAACCGTTATACACACAATACCAGCCGCTGCTGCCTATCTGATCGCCTTGTCCAAACTCGGCATCTGCCGCGTAATAGACGTTATCAACCGGAGCGGCCTGGCCCGTGCTGCCGGGGCGCATAAAGACAATGTTGCCGTCTCCATTTCCCCGTGCCCAGTTTAGGCAAAGCTGACCTTCGCCGGGTTCGGTACAGGTGATGTCTGTGGCTTGTGTTGTCGGCGGCTGCAAGACGGTCACATCCTCAATGTCCGACCAGCAACGCCAGTCACCATCGGCATAGGCGCGAACGCGGTAGGCATAATCACCATCTCCGGCAACTGTCACCTGGCATGACTCTGACAGGATATTCTCATTAACCGTTGTCCAGCCATCCGGGATCATACAATTATTGATCGTTAAATCATCGACATAAAAACCAGCCTCCGCGAAACCATATGTGCTATTGCCCTGCATGGTAAAACGAATTTGTATTGCTTTGCCGGCATAGGCGGACAGTTCCGCACTGGAAATGGTTTCATCATACCAGGTCAAGGAATTGTTGGTATCCTGATGCGCTCGCAACTGTGACCAGGAAGCCCCATCGCTAGAGATTTCGACATATAAATACGGTGTGTAGGCATAATAGGTGCCCCAGGAATAGGTAATTGTGGACGTCGCATCAAGTTTGACATTGCTATCCAGGGTCATTTTTGAGGTTGTCTGCCAAACGCCATCTTTTAGAATTTTTCCCTGAAAGGCATAGTCGCCTGTTTTTTTGCGGTAGCTTGATTGACTCCAAAAACCGGTCATCGATGCCGTCCAGTTATCGAAACCATCCTCGGCGCCGTCAAAAAAGGTGGCTAATGTTGATGGATAAAAAGAGTGCTGTAATTCGTATTTGTCGGCATTCTGTAGCGATGCGACTTGCCAGGTGACATTGTAACTTGTGCTTGCAATTGTTGTTCCTGGATCGATTAAATCAGGTGATGGAATCACATCCATAACTACACCGGTGACTTCATCCCAGTTGTAACCGCCGGCGGCGAATGAATTGGCGATGTCATACCAGCCGTCAGCGGTACCACCCCAGCCAAAATTGAGATGGTAATATTTGGTCTCACCGATATTATGGCGTACACCATCAACAACGATGGCATGCCCGGCGCCAGCGGTATTATCGCGAATAGACAACTCCCCGGGTCTCTGGTTGATTATCGTGGCGTACAGCTGGTCATAAAATGTCGAACCATCATTATCTTTCCAGCGACCGCAGGTGCGAAAGTAATCACTGAGCGCGCTGGCAACATCCGATGTATAGGCACCCGATCCGCCGGCACCATATTGCATTTCAACAGCAACACCACAATGAAAAGTCAGCAGACCGGCGGCTTGTCGCTGCGCCAGGGTGGTAGATGTATAATAATTATCAAGGGTATTTGTCCAGTCATAAGTGGTAGCGCCATAATCAGCGCTGAGGTCTTGCGTATAGCTACCATCACTCCAGGTGTAGGTGTGCGAACCTGTGCCCGTGATCGGCCATTCATAATAATTGATCAGTTGAGCCATGGCCGTGGCAACGCAGCCGCACACATAATTGTTTGCATTGCCGGCTCCATACGGCGGTGTGTAATAGTTCCATACAGCATTGCCCCAGGCCGTGGATTGACTCCATCTGGACGTCACAAATGGACCAGCTTCCACATCCCATCCGTCCGCGGTTGTGCTGTTCCCATCTTGTACAATTGTTCCGTTTATATCGATACGTGCAAAAAAATCTTGCCACAGTTGTCGTGCACGTGTCCGTTCGAACGTCATGACAACGTCGGCTTCCAGGGCCGCGAGCTTGAGCGACAGACCAACGCGCAACATGGCTAACGCAATGTTGTCCGGCGATTCATCGAGACTAAAATTATTGATTTCGGAAAATGCGACGACAGGTCGGATCTCATTATCAGCCGCGATGATGACAAAACCCCGGGGTTTTAGATGCGCGACAAATCCAAGCACCCGCGATGCCGGCGTATCATAAATCGGCAGGATCGAATCTATCGAATAATCATTTTCTCCCAAATCAGGGCACAAGTGCAACCACACTTTGGCGACAAGTCCTGCCTGTTGTTCAGTGACGGCATGCTGCAATCGTGACGGGATATTCTGCAACTTTTCCAACACAGCTCGGTTCTGGTCGCCATAATGTATTGGTGCTTGCGCCAGAAGCGTCGTTGATAAAAAAAGAATAAGCAAAAGACAGCAGATCACACCTATGGTTCGCCATACGGAACAACTTTTATTCATAATTTTTCCTCATTTAAAACAATGCTTTTGTAGCAGGATTCAATAGTTGCTCATTTCATTTGCTCCTCCCCGTTACTTGCTAATATGTACGGTTAAACCGCGACAATGGCAACTTTTGCATCGTATTTTTTGTGATTGCAGATTGAAGAACAGCGATCCCAGATGTCAAATTTTTACCCTGGACTCCCCCCTTTTCCTTTCTTCCTGCTCCTTTCTCCCATCTCCTACTTGAGCAAGGTCACCTTGTGTACCGCACTATACATCCCGGCATTAAAATGATAAAGGTACACTCCACTTGCTACGCTCTCGCCACCGTCGTTCGTGCCGTCCCATACCACATTGTACGAACCAGCGGTTGAGCGCCGATCCACTAAGGTGCGTACGCGACGACCCTGTATGTCATAAACGACAATCGACACCTCTGAATCGAGCGGCAGATCATAGTGAATGGTGGTTACAGGATTGAATGGATTCGGAAAGGCTTGCGACAGATAAAAGTCACGCGGAATCGTTTTTTCATTTCCGGCAAAGGTCGTTTTGCCGATCAATGTGACATGATCAATCTGCGCCTGACAAATAACGTCGTCATTATGCGAGGTCACCGGCAAGCCGATGTACACTCTGTCTCGCATATCGATGGTTTCGGAATCGACCAGTTGCCAGTTCAAACCATCCGAGGACTCGTAGCCGGAGAACACATCCCCTTTGCGAACCAGGCGCACCCAGTGCGGCGCCTCGGTTTGGCTGCCGGCGGTGTGGGTGGAATTACCCCCATCCTCTACACGGCGCTGAAAGGCCGCACCGTTGTCAGCGGATAAAATCATCATCGCGTGGCTGGATGATGCTTGTAAAGAATTACGCATCATCACGCCAGCTTTTGACCAGGGGTCACTTTCCTCGAGCGAATAGACACGCGTGATAATCTCGCCATCGCCCTCCAGCTCTTGATAAACAAAATGAAAGGCATCTCTTTGATCCCAGATATCATTTCCCGAGGCGCGGATGAGAAACTTTTCCTCGCGCATTCCGGCTTCGCCGGGAATTGCTGGTGAGCCGATATCGCGACTTTGCCACGGGGAGGGAAGCGGTGATAGCGTATTGTCACTGTTTTTATAGGTCAACGATACATTGTCGATGAAAACATCCCCCGCACTACCACCGCAGTTAAAAACCACCCGCGCTTCGGTATCAGTGGGATAGCTCATGGGAAAGGTATAACGAAAGTGTTGAGGCCGTCTTGTTAAGCCGGTGGTGGAGATTTTGCCATAATTATTCTGATTATCGTCAGCGGATGTGATCTGGGCATCAATAGCGCGATTGCTTGAGGCATACGCATCAAACTCAAAGATATAATCTTTGCCCTGCATAACCAAAAGATTGTCCTGTTGTAGCTGAACAGCATCGAGATTTGCCCCCCCATTGGTTATTTTGATCTCGTAATAACCTTCACCATTCACTGTGCCGGTGGCTATAGCACCACTTCTTCGACGCAATAGCCAGTTATCTGTTGACTGGAAATCGCCATTCTGAACCGCATTTTCTCCAGGCCTTATCACCCGAATAGTCACATTTTCGATTTGTGAGGCTTCACTTTCAATATTTTGAAAATCAACAGCAGTCACTTTGAAAAAATATCGCGCTCCGTCACCCAAATCGAGGGCATCGATGTCCATGTAAGTTTGTTTTGTGCTGTCAAAAAAGGCCAGTGAGTTTTTGTTCGTGCCCGCGTAAATATTATAATAGGCCACATTGGGATCGCCAAACTTGTTAAAGATGAGTCGAATTATAGAACTCATATTTTCCAGGATGAGGTACGGGTGTAACATTTTTCCTTCCCACTCACAACGGCGACCACGTGAACAACTAAAGCCGGGAATATACATTTCATAGACCAGTTCCTCGCTGGAATTGACTTCATTAAAGTAATCATTATTAGCCCAGCTAATAAATCTGTTGCCATTCTTAAAAGGCTGTGTGCCTCCACAATAGGATGAATATAAATCAGGACTATGGCGATATTCCCAGACCTTCTCGGCAGTTTTGGCATCCAGATCCAGTTTGTATTCTACAGCTCTGGAGAACTGCGGTCCATTACTACGGTCGCGGCCATTGTCGAACAATGTATAATGATTCTGTTGACCAGGTACCGGACGTACATCATGTATGCGAGAAAATTCAAGATTTTCATTAACAAACGCGAAATCACTATTTTCCCCACCGAGTATCCAGATCGTTTCGCCGGTGATTCGATCG
>JAFGKD010000066.1 GCA_016928775.1 Candidatus Zhuqueibacterota bacterium
AGCGCGGCCAAAGGCCGCAACCAAAATGGTCCGCGGATTACACGGATGACACGGATTGCATAGCGCAGCCTTGTTGTAAAGTATTTATTTCAAAATCTTGCGAAAAATACAAGATGTCACGGATTATCCGGATCAATATGATTTGAAAATTATTTCTAGTCCGTGTAAATCCGTGCAATCCGCGGACATTGGTCTATGGATTACGCGGATATTTTTGATGTTGATAAAGATTTATTGATACAAGTAAATAAACAAGTCCTTAAGGCGCTTTTTGTAGTGCCGAAAAACTTTGCTAAAAAAACACGATGTTGCAGATTTGTAGTACAGATCATATCATTCATTTTAATTTTTTTATCTCTAGTCCTAAAACTTTCTCGATGCAAAGCCGAAAAATCCGTGCTCATCCGTGTGCATCAGTGGCTTTATTTTTAAAACTACAAAATGTTTACCTCAGCAAAACCATTTTTATGGTTTGCGCCAGACCGTCACACGATAAACGGGCATAATAAAGTCCGCTGGATTGCGCACCACCGGCGGCGTCCGCGCCGTTCCAGAGCACGACGTGCTCTCCGGCCTGTTGCTGCGCGTACGAAAATTCCCGGATTAGTCGTCCCGCCTGGTTGTAGATGGTGAGCGTGACATCACCGGCGCGTGCGAGGGTGTAGACGATCTCGGTCGAGGGATTAAAGGGATTTGGGTAATTTTGCCGCAACCTGAACGATACTGGAGAAACATCGCCTGTCGCTCTTACAGCGGATCCTTCCTTAACCTCGCGCAGCACGATATTATCGATCAGGATCTCATCCGTCGCGGTTGGCTCATCGCTGAGCAAGCCGAAATAGGTGAACATGCCGGTGACGCGCGGTTCGGGGTCTTCCGCTTCAATCAGCCAGGCGTCCGGCTCATCCGACAGCTCGCCACTCCAAATCTTCACCTTGTAAATGCCTTCATAGAGATACCATTTCACCCAATAAAAGACATCGAGCTCAAAGGGAAACGCCGCAAAATCGGTCAACCAGTCATACAAGGTTGGATCCAGCATGGCGTATTGCTCTTCCAGTGATTTGGCCAATCCCACCGTACCTTGAAGCGGGCTGATGAAGATCAGATAGGACGGTGTTTCGCGCGGATCCGAGTCGGTGAGATCATCATCCTGGAGCATGCGCGTGGGTACAATAAACCAGGATGAGGTGATATTTTTAAAATTCACCTGAAACGTGCCCTCCTGATTCGGGCTGCTGAAATCATTGCTGATCAAATCCTGTTTGGTGTCCTCGGTCAGTTCGTCATTTTCATCGGTTTCCAGGGCCGGCACGCCGTTCGTACCGGCGACAACCGCGGCGAGGATGCCGAAGGAGCCTTGCTTAAAATAGAGAGCGCCCTCCCGCTGTTCAACCACAGCGCCCATCAAGTTATCCGATTCGTCATAGTAGAACCATCCCACTTCATAGCGTGCTAACGAGTCTTCGTCATTAAAATTATCCTGCCACAGAATGTCGCCGACACTCTGAGCCCATAGTAAAAGTGGCATTAACAAGACAGCAAAAAAACAGAGCCAGAGCTTTGATCTCATATTTTTTCCTCCAAGATTTTGGAATATTGCAGAGTAAAAGCACATTGATGCTGCAAGCAGCGATCACCGACTATTTAAGAAACGTCATTTTGATCATTTCCGATCGCTCGTCGCAACAGAGTCTGACGTAATAAATACCACTCGGTTGCACAAGGCCGAAATCGTCTGTGCCGTTCCATTCGACGTTATAGCGCCCAGCCTGTTGTTGAGTGGATACGAGTTGTCTGATCCGTCTTCCCCGCTGGTTGTAGACATCCAGGGTGACAAGACCGGCTTTTTCAACAAGGTAGGTTATTTCAGTTGACGGATTGAATGGATTGGGGAAATTCTGCTGCAGCGCCAGGTCCATGTTCTCAAACACGGGATGTTTCTTTTGAACAGTCGACCCTCCCGGTTGGCGCATGGTCACATTATCGATGTAAATTTCATCGCCGGTTTGCTGGCCAAAAAGCGCAAAGATGGTCGAGTGTCCTGATACTCTGGGATCTGGATCAACACCTTCGAGCAGCCATTCGGTTGGTTCTTCTTCCAGGGCACCTTTCCATACTTTGAGTTTCATGTCGCCTTCGCTGAGATAAAGTTTGTAGGAATAATAGACATCCATCTCAAAAGTGAAATCGACGAGCGGTGCAAAGTAGGTCCATGTCGTCGGATCAAAAGCGGCGCCCGGTTCATCATAGCGCGCGATGCCGATCTTGCTCTCCAGCGGATTGGACAGGATGACATAAGCGGGTGACTGTTGCGGATCGGCGCTCACCTGTGATGGATCGAGAATAGCGCGCGTACCGACGAGAAATATCGAGGATGTGATGGTTTTTAGTTTGACTTGAAAGGTGAGCTCCTGATTGGGGCTGCTGTAATCGTCCGCGATGATGTCCTCGATTGACTCCGACGTTGGCTGTTCACATTTTTCCAGCTCAATGAAGTAGACTCCATTGGTCTGAGCAATCCCGACAGCCGCCCGGTTCTCAAAATTGCCGGATTTGATGTACAATTGGCCATCTAACTGTTTCACCTCGTTGCCTGGAATGGTTCCATCACAATAAAAAAACCAGCCAACGTCGGTCAGAGGAAACTCTTCCTCATCGTCAAACGAATCTTGCCACAGGATTGACTCATCCTGTGCGTGCAGCACATAACCAACAAACATCAAAATCAGAAAAAGTAGCCACTTTCTCATGTCAACCTCCTGTTTGATTGTGGATTTCAACTGCGCCCTCGCATTCGTACGACACGAATGAATATAGAAGAAAGGGAAAATGTTAAAATTAATTTAATATCAAAATTCGAAAAAGCAATAAAATAAATCCGGCTTTGCAGTCATGGCTGAACACTTTTCGTTAATTCGCCACGGATTTTCAGTGCTCGGCCTTCGGCGGCAGCCACATTTTGAGTCACTGATGCACACGGTTGAGCACGGATTTTTCGGCTTTGCTTCGAGAAAGGTTTGGGGCCGGAGGTTAAAAAAGATTAAAATGAATGATATTAGCTGTGTTTCATCCGTGAAAATCCGTGGCTTATAAACTTTGCTAAAAAACACAATGTTGCAGATTTGTCGTACGGCGCGTCTCAGTGGCTTATATTTTGCCTGCATCCTGATTCAATTTACAAATAACTCTTTCGCATCAGCGACAAACATTCTGGTACTTTTTGCGTACTCTCCTCCGTTTGGGTGCTCGTAGAAAACGTCAACGTAAAACGCCTTGTATCCCTGTGCGGGATAATCGACAGGAACGTGCACCTCCGGAGCACCTTCTCCCGCAACTTGCGTGGATAACCAAACAGCATCGCGAAAATCACGGTCTTTTGATTCGGCCGTCCAGAGCACTGCACGATGCATCGCCATGTCTTCCACATCAACTAACAATAACAGCCCATTGCCCTGCTCGGATATTCCCCATGAACATACGGGATGCTTGACACCTTCAAGCGTCTCGGCGAAAAAAGCGCTCAAGGTCTTCAATGCCTCTTCGCCATCGCCGAGACCATGTCCGGCATTCGCGGTGTAATGAATAAAATTGTCGCCCGGGATGTCGTTGATATAATGCTTGACAGCATCCACCGGCCAATACTCGTCATTGGTGCCAATAAAGATCATTTTGGGCATCGTCAGTTTTTCGCGATAGGAATAGGGATCAATCATGGTCACCAGCTCTTGACCTTCCGGTGTGGAGACAGCTTGCGGGATTTCGAGCTTGACATAGTCTTCGATTTGCGGACTGTAATCCTGCCACACGGCGATCTGATAATCCATTTGCACCGGCATATTCAGGACATCAATCACCATGGGGCAAATGGCCACCACTCGCGGATCGTTGGCACCGGTGAGCCAGGTGGTCCAGCCGCGCTTTGAAGCGCCGGAGACGACAAATTTATCCACGGTTTTTGCAAGCTCTTTTTTGGCAAAAGCTTGCACAACATCCATTGCCCGTACAGCACTTTTGACCATGGGAAACAACAGCGGCCAGGTCAAATCTTTGTCCTGGCGATAGTTATGCAAGGTATAAGAAATGATCTCATCTTCGGTCAAATCGCCAAACAACGGCTGGTTGGGCACCTGGTACAGCACCGCGACAATAGCGTGATTCTTTTCGGCAATAGGTGTCATCATTTGTATAGTTTCGTGATCATGCTTTTTAAAATTGGGTTTGCCATCGGTATTGCTGCCGCCAGTGATGAACAGCAACGCGCCGCTATGGTTCACCACCGGTGGAACGATCACCGTAAGCTGGTGTGTCCAGATGATCTCGCGCCATTGCTGCGACGTGAGGTGAATAGTGTAGGCGGTAGCTGATCCGCTTTCGAACGATTCGACAAGCTCCCAGGAAAAGGATTTGTCTTTGTTTTTGAGATAGTGCTGCAGGGCATTCTCGGGGGTAGTGGGTTCTGGCGCGCAAGCAGCCAGGAAAAACAGCGAAATTGAGAGCGTCAAAATAGTGAAATTGTTCATGGATTCTCCTTGTTTATCGTTTCTCGTCTGTTTTGTGTGCGAAATGAATGTCGCACGACCGTAACTCGACATTCATTTCGACCGTAACTCGACATTTATGTCGAGCGTAGGTCGACATTTATGTCGACCGGTTGGTCCATCTCATCCCAAAAAGTGTAAGACCAATCCCGCCAGTCGTTAACGAGTCCGGCTTTTACTGGATTCATGATAATATACGCAACAATTTGATTATATTCATTCTCATTCCGCACCACGTGATCGTAGCTTTCATGCTCCCAGAAAGTGCCGCGGCGTCCTAAAGCTCGATTGCAAAGTGTTGCGCTGCTGCCTTTGACAAGGCGCAACACATCTGTCAATGGATACAAAATCGTTGTTCCTCGTTCGTTTTTAGGTGTAACAGGAGTATTTCTGATAGCATCAAGCAAAAGGTGAACATGATTGGGCATAATACAAAAGGCACGCAAATTATAACGGCCATTGTCGTACGCAAAAATTTGTTGTACGACAATATCGGCAATATGTGTTTGAGCGAGCCAGGTGGGGCCGTATTTTGTTTTGTGTAGCAAAGAATCAAATCGCGCGAAATAATACTTTTCGAGATTGTATTTTCGTTTCTGATAGTCTTGGGGAGAAAGCGATTTCGGAATATTTGCCAGGGCTTTTTCTTTCTCACGAATGAAACGATCAAGGACTCTAAACGGGAGCGAACCGTAAAGACGAAAAGTGACAAAAAAACAACCTTTAGGGGGAAGAATATGCGGTAGATTTCGTCGATAAAAAATATGTTGATCTGTATCCATGTTAGCTCCGTAACTTTGTCAGCTCTTTTTATAAAGAGAGACCAAAAGCGGAAAAAATCTCTATGATCTTGTACGACATAAATATCGCACTACGGTAGCTCGACATTTATGTCGAGCGTTTGTTGCAATATCTCTATCGACTCATACACCGGCACAGCACGTCTCTTTAGCTTGTAACGTGCATGATGACCACAGCAAAAGAGAGAATAAAAACAGAAAAAATCTCTATGATCTTGTACGACATGAAT
>JAFGKD010000067.1 GCA_016928775.1 Candidatus Zhuqueibacterota bacterium
AGCGCGGCCAAAGGCCGCAACCAAAATGGTCCGCGGATTACACGGATGACACGGATTGCATAGCGCAGCCT
Source organism: Candidatus Zhuqueibacterota bacterium (assembly GCA_016928775.1). Taxonomy (GTDB): domain Bacteria; phylum Zhuqueibacterota; class Zhuqueibacteria; order Residuimicrobiales; family Krinioviventaceae; genus Kriniovivens. Next base: position 72 of record JAFGKD010000067.1, read on the forward strand.
TGTTGTAAAGTATTTAGATCAAAATCTTGCTAAAAATACAAGATGTCACGGATTATCCGGATCAATGTGATTTGAAAATTATTTCTAGTCCGTGTAAATCCGTGCAATCCGTGGACATTGGTCCACGGATTACACAAATTTTTTTGATGTGGATAAAGATTTATTGATACAAGCAAATAAACCAAGTCCTAAGGTGCTTTTTGTATTACCGAAAAACTTTGCTAAAAACACGATGTTGCAGAGTTGTTGTACGGGTCGGATCCTCAACCTCTGGATATAACCTGTTCAAAGAACAAAGTTATCCACATTTTGTGCCACGACTACTATGTGGATAACTAAAAAGATGGAATCAATATACAATTAAACAGATCAAACGCATATATACGGATGAGTCCCGTCTTTACAAGAGCAGATTTTTCCCCAGGCGATTCGATCCGTATCCTGCATCTTTATATTTTTTTACCGGATTTGGCGAGAAATTTACTGTAAAAAAAAAGCCCGCATCCAATCGGATGCGGGCTTTTTTTTTATCGTAAAAGAATGAGTTTTCGACACTGCTGAAATCCGCGTGTTTTCAGCTCATAGAATAAATTCCCGCTTGGCACTGTTTGCCCGCGCTCGTTGAGACCGCCCCAGACAACAGCGTGCCGCCCGGCGTCAAAATAGCCATCCGCCAAAGTCTTGACCAGGCGGCCGTCGAGATCGTAAATGACTAATTGTACCGATTCAGCGGTTTCGATGGTAAAAAAGATCGTTGTCCCCTGGTTGAACGGATTCGGATAATTCTGTTCAAGGGCGTAGACAGTTACCGGTGAAACCGCTGTCCCGCCGGTCTGCACGCGCACCGGCGCATAGTCCCGGGTGTTGCCGGCCAAATCGACATCCTCAAGTTTGTAAAGGTAGATCGTATTCTCCTCGATCCTGTCGTCGATAAATCTATAATCCCGCGGCATGGTCGAATAACCGGCACCCTGAATCAACGAGGGATTGATTCGTTCATATTGATCATTTTCAGCGATGGTGCGATAGATATTGAAACCCCAGTTTTGAAATTCACTTTCGGTGCGCCAGGTGATGTCAACCACACCATCAACATATTGTGCTAAAAAAAATGCCAGCTCCACCGGCAGCGGAATGTCGCCAGAGCCCTGATACGTCTCCTGGATGGAGGCCAGGTCGGTAGTTAAAAGACCGGTATTGATCGCATCCCATTCGATCCCGGAATTTTGCGAGCCGTCGGTTACAGCGATTTCAACGGTACAGATCTGCTCAGCAAGATTTAATGCCGGCAACCACGGCAAACCACCACCGTCCGAGTAAACAATTTTCACCTGCAGTAGTCCGCCGTTTATTTTTCCTGATACATCATACGAGGTATTGCCATTGATGGCCGGGTGCAGGTTCGTCACGTTCACTGAATTGGACAAACCGGCGTCGTTATAGCTAAAATAAAAATCCGCATGCCCGAGGCCGTCGCTGGACCAGGCGTCGGTTCGCTGGATCGAAATTTCAAATTTATAGACATTATTTTCCACGCGCTCGTTTTCAATGCTCAAATCTGCAACCGCGGCATGGCCAACCGCCGTTAAAAGCACCAGCGCCATCACAATTTTATTAGCCGTTCTCATATTCACCTCCTAATTCGCCGGTACGTTTGTTGATGTGCCGCCGTTATTGTCGGCATAATCGACATCGCCGACGGTGACGATGCCGGAGAGATTATAGTCAAAAGCAGAATAAGCGACAGTATCGCGATTTTCGAGAACACCGTTCACATCCATCTGGTTGATCTGTCCATTCTTCTCGCCGTCGCCGGCGTAGAGACCATAGACAGGCGGACTGGCATTGAGCAGCTTTGCTTGTCCACCATAAATGTTCGATGTGGATGCGCTGAAATCAAACTCGGTGGCAATGCTGCTCAGGGCGACGGCATTGGCACTCATCTGACTCAGGTGATTTCGGTGTGCCAGGACGAGATAGTAGCTGCCCTCCTCCACATCCCAAAATGTCAGATTCGCCTGGCCGTCCGCCTGGACAATCGTGCCGTCATTTTTCAGAAAACATGATTTTTCCGCGATTGTAGAACCCGACGGTGTCTGGCGCAATTGCACGAGCACCCAATCGACGACATTATCCGGCACGCTACTGACGGTCTCCGGCGCGCTGCTGTAGGGAGAAGTGGATGGGACAAGATTGCGCTCTGACAATTGTGTTCGCATGACACCATTTGTGGCATCAAAAGGACCTTCCAGGGCGGCATACATCTGCACAACAACCGCTGAGCCGCCGACCATCACAGTGCCATGTTGAATTTCAGCCTCGACAGGCATGTTGTCGCGATCACGCAGATCAGCCGTAACAATAGTGAGCGCAGAAACGCCATTGGCAAGCGCTTCAAAATCTATTTTACATATAATGCCGTCGCCTTGCGCCATGTCGCCGCTGCCGAGAATAGACTCGTCATATTGCGCCCAGCCTTCGGTATTATTTTTATCAGAAAATGAAAAGGTCTGCCCAAAACCAGATAAAAAGCCACCAGAAGAAATTTTATTTGCCTCTAAAATCAGTGGATCAAATTCCACTTTGACGGAAATACCGCGAAGATTATCTGCGTCGTTAATCGCGACATTCACCGTGAATGTTTCGCCGGCATCGACGCTTATGCTGGCGGGATCAATTTTTACTACAGGATTTTGGGTCCATCCTGCAACGGCTATCAAGAAAACAAATGGCAGAGCTGAAAATAGTTTTATCAGAGTCATGATCGGGTTGTCCTCCAAAGAATCACCGTTACCGGGATATTTTATTTGATGAGCAGCATTTTACCATGCGCTGTAAAATTTTCTGTTTTTAATGTATAAATGTACAAACCACTCGCCACCGGTTCACTGTTTTCGTTCGTCCCATACCACATCGTTTCATAAAAACCGACATCCTGAAAACCATGCTGTACTGTCTTGATCAGATGTCCCTGCGCATCCGCGATCGTCAAAAGCACGTGCGATGCTGCCGGCAGATGGTATTGTATCGTTGTTGCGGGATTAAATGGATTGGGATAATTCGACACCATACAATAGTCTTTTGGCTGCGTTGTATCGTTGACCTGTGATAGCCCTTGGACGGCGACGGGACCGTAAAAATGGCTCGTGCCATCGTTACAAATTTCTTCAAGCTTGTACGTCACATTTTCTGCAACATTGTCGACGTCAGTGAATTCGTAATGTGCACCCTGGTGCGCATGCCCGCGAGCGGGGATCACAGCGCCGTGCAAACGTTGATAGGTGCCATCGGGTTGCGCGCGATGCACAAAAAATCCAGCCGTATTGGTTTCGCCGGCAGTGCTCCATTCGACCAGGACATGCTCCGCGTGCCGGGTTGCGGACAGGGAATAAAGATCAATTCCAATAGGTCCGATTTCGATCTCGCCATCTTCGTGGCTATATCCCAATATCTGATTTACCGGATCGGTGAGCCGGGTGATCTGATACTGATCGCCGACAGTTTTAAAGGTCACTGGACACAGACCGGTGACGCCGGTTAATGACTCAAAGGTGACGGAAAACAGCGTGCCATCGCCGGATTCACCAACGTCGGCTGGTGAGAGAATCGATTCATTATATTCCAGCTCATCCGAGCGAATATCTGTGAATCTGAAAGTGCTATAGCCGGATTTTCTCATAAATGTACCGTTAGAGATGGAAACCACCTTGACCAGAGTCGGATCAAATTGGAGAATAATCTTGATACCACGAATATTATACCCACTTTCGATCATCGCTGACAGCGTACACTGTTCCCCCCCGCCACTCAGAGCGGTATAGTCGGGCTGGATATATAATTGGGCATCTTTATTAAATATTATTGGGTAATTAGTGCCATCTCTTAGCTCGGGTTCACTATCATATGTAAAATAAACAGTGCCATTTGCGGACGCGGAAAATCGAATTGTGAATAAATCATTGGAACCGTAAGCAAATGGTGTTGACAATAAAGCGCAATCGAATTGAGCTGTTCCGGCTGCGTCATCCGCATCAGTCCAGACAAAGGTGTTGCCAAAGCTGCTCATAAAGGAGCCTTCCGTCATTGACACCACATCCAAAATCGAAGTGTCGTAACGCAAGGTTACGGTAAAACTTCGCATCACCGCTTCCGGAGTTCCGCCTGCCAAATCACGAAGATATATCGTGACATCAAACTCCGATCCTGCCGTGGCTTCTTGTACGGCGGGTATTCTGTACAAGGTCGGGGTCTGGGCAAAGCACAATACAGGTACTATGAGTAGCAAAAATATAAACATAAAAGCTTTCATGGTAGACTCCATACAACTAATATAGTGTTAACTCAATGTCATTAAGTTAAGCCTTTATATGGAAAAGCGAATCGCCTCCCGCGAGAGACTCTCGGATATTTTCTATTTGGTCTAA